>NZ_JBOIUB010000004.1:0-502677 GCF_050749885.1 Zooshikella sp. RANM57
ACGATTCTGCTAAAGGTTTATGCTTGACGACGATAGCGAGTGGGCACCACCTGATTCCATCCCGAACTCAGAAGTGAAACTGCTCAGCGCCGATGGTAGTGTGGCGTTTCGCCATGTGAGAGTAGGAGATCGTCAAGCGCTTATTGGAAGCCCTGGTACTGTTGTGCCGGGGCTTTTTACTTTAGGGATTTTGCTTAGTAATAACATTTATTTGATCATTACTTCGTACTAATAAGCCTCAATTATCTTGGCTGTGTCCTAAATAAGACGTTTAAAAAAGCTAATCGGCGCTTGTGTAAGCAAGGTTGAGCGGATATAGTTACTAGCACTTACTAAAATATAAATAATTGCTAAGACTAAAAAATCGCTGATTAAAGATGTGTAATAAAGCTAAAACAACAGTGATGTTTCGTGACTTAAAGAATAGTTACCATCCTGCATTTCTTACCCTCCTCCTCCTGCCTTAGGGCAGAAATATATTATTCCATAAAAAAATCCTTTCAGAACTATACCTATTAGCTTGAGCTTTAGTTTGGAGTGTTTTGCTATGAGCGAAAACCGGGTCATTATATTTGATACAACATTGAGGGATGGAGAGCAGAGTCCTGGAGCATCAATGACGCGTGATGAAAAACTGCGTATTGCCAGAGCTTTGGAGAAAATGAGGGTTGATGTTATTGAAGCTGGCTTTGCTATGGCGAGTCCTGGTGATTTCGAGTCAGTGAAAAATATTGCTGGCCATATTAAAGATAGTACTATTTGCAGCTTAGCTAGAGCATTAGATGCTGATATTGATCGAGCCGCAGAGGCACTAAAATCAGCAAACTCCGCTCGTATTCATACGTTTATTGCAACATCGCCAATTCATATGCAGTACAAGCTACGTATGACACCTGAACAAGTGATCGATCAAGCTATCCATGCTGTTAAACATGCAAGAAACTATGTTGAGGACGTAGAGTTTTCTTGTGAAGATGCGGGGCGTTCAGAATTAGACTTTCTTTGTCGTATTATTGAAGCAGCAATTAGCGCTGGTGCTAAGACAATTAATATTCCTGATACTGTGGGATATGCTATTCCTCATCAGTTTTCTGAGACAATTTTACAGCTGCTTAATCGAATTCCTAATGCTGATAAAGCAGTATTTTCGGTGCATTGCCATAATGACTTAGGGTTAGCTGTCGCTAATTCACTGGCAGCAATTGCCAGTGGTGCTAGACAGGTGGAATGTACTATTAATGGTTTGGGAGAGCGTGCAGGTAACGCTTCATTAGAAGAAATAGTTATGGCAATAAAAACACGCCATGATTTACTAAATGTTGATACTCATGTTGATACGACACAGATCGTACCTACTTCTAGATTGGTATCAAGCATTACTGGCTTTACCGTACAGCCAAATAAAGCCATTGTCGGGGCTAATGCGTTTGCCCATGAAGCAGGTATTCACCAGGATGGTGTGTTGAAGCACCGTGAAACTTATGAAATTATGCGTGCCGAGGATGTTGGCTGGAATGCAAATAAAATGGTTTTAGGTAAGCATTCTGGTCGTAATGCATTCCGGGCAAGGTTAGTTGAGTTAGGAATAGAGTTTGAGTCTGAGGCTGAATTAGCAGTTGCCTTTGGCAAGTTTAAGGAGCTGGCTGACAAGAAGCATGAAATCTATGATGAAGACTTACAAGCACTAGTTAGCGATACACAGCATTCTGAGCTGGTTGAAAAGTATCGATTAATTTCTTTGGAAGCATACTCAAAAACAGGAGAAACACCTGTAGCTCATGTCACGCTTGAGGTTGATGGTGGTGAGCGTACTGCTTCTGAACAGGGAGATGGTCCTGTAGATGCGATATTTAAGGCAATTGAAAAAATGGTCAGCTCAAATGCAAATCTACAGTTGTACTCAGTAAATGCGATTACAGGAGGTACCGACTCTCAAGGGGAGGTTACCGTTCGCTTAGAGCGTGACGGCCGTATTGTTAATGGCTCAGGAGCAGATACTGATATCGTTATTGCTTCAGCTAAAGCTTACATTAATGCGTTAAATTTAATTACATCAGATGTTTATCGGGCTCATCCTCAAGCAGCTGATGTTTAAGAGGTAATATAGTGTGATTGAACAGCAGCGTCAGGAGTACTTAAAAGCGATGGGAATTACCTCATGGTATTCTCGTTATTCTTTGGCTCGTGCGCTGCCTTCAAACCCTTTGTTATGGGCTGATGCCTCCCCATCAAGTAAAGCTCAAATAGACGCTGCTGTTACAGAGACTATTGAATCTTATGAGGGAGCCAGCACTACAACAAGTTTGCCAAACCTGCACGGCTTATTACATACACCTAATAACCGCGAAGAAAAACATCCCATACAAAAACAGACTGCAGTCTTAAGTCAGCAGCTGAAGTCTGCAATAAATACAGAAGATAACCCTTCTCTAAATGTAAAAAATACGACGCAGGTTGAGTCGAAAAATAAAGTTACGGATACGTCTTCAGCGCAGTCAACTGCAAAGGTCAGTAAACAACCCGTTCCTACCTTTCGGCTGGCAATTTGTACTTGTGAGGATGCACTGATTATTACTGACTTACCTTATTCATCCAGAGAAGGTTTTACTCAAAATCATCAGAATTTATTGATGAATATGCTTTCTGCATTAAATTGGTCTCCATCTTTACAGAATATAAACATCTTTAGCTGGCCTTTTACTCATCAACAAATGATTGATCAGCACCAACAAATTGCGCTTGATGCTCTTTCTCGTTATTTAGTTTGCCATTACCAGTTTAGTGATTGCTCAAATGTTTTATTACTAGGGCGGGATGCCGCTGAGTATACCTTAAATAAAAATAAGCCTTTTGAGCAGCTAAGAGGTTTGCAAAAATCGAGTAATGGTAAGCAGCGTATCGTCGTAACTCATAGTGTTGATGAACTACTAAAAATTCCTCAATATAAACGTGAGACATGGGCTGACTTAGTCACGTTGTTAGCAGAATAATAAAAGTTTTGGGGTTAAATACTCAGTGTCAAAGCAAGAAATTGAACTCGTTGTGCAGCCAATGACAATGGATAATTTGGATGCTGTATTAGGTAACGAAACAGCTGCTTATTCTCACCCATGGACCAGAGGGATTTTCCTGGATTGTTTGCAATCTGGCTATCACTGTAATGTGCTGTATTCACAGGAAAAAATTATTGGTCATAGTGTTTTAATGACGGTAGTTGATGAAGCGCACTTGTTAAACATTACAATAGCACCTTGTTTTCAGGGGCGAGGTTTAGGGCGTTATTTACTCGATATTCTCATAAATCATGCAAAACATTTAAATGCAACAACGATGTTTCTTGAAGTCCGTGAGTCTAATAACGTAGCAATTACGTTGTACCAACGAGTTGGGTTTAATGAAGTAGGAATACGAAAAGATTACTATCCATTAATGAAAGGGCGTGAGAATGCAGTGTTAATGGCATTACCATTAACTACAGGCGATTAAAAAATGTCACTGCACTCAACGCTACTGACATTTCATCAATTATGGTTAGGCATTGCGATTTATAGTGGATTTTTAATAGTCGCGATTATCGCTATGCCCTGGCGACAATGGTTGCAAAATAATACTTGGCAGCAGGTCACCTTTGCATCCTCAGTTGCTTTACTCCTGCTGTGGCTGATTCATAAAGATTTAATACCAGGATTAAGCTTTCATTTTCTGGGAATGGTTGCTTATACCCTAGTGGTTGGGTGGCCATTAGCATTAATAGGCGCGGCGATTGTACAGCTCTTACTTACTACTGTTGGCATAACGGATGTCGTGAGTATTGGTGTAAACAGTATATTAATGGCTGTAATTCCCATTTTGGCGACACAGCTAACGTTACAATGGGTAGAGGCGCGTAAGCCTAGAAATGTTTTTGTTTTTATATTTATTGTGTCGTTTATCCCTGCGCTAGTATCAACACTTGTTGTATTAGCTTTAGCGTTATTCCTGATGATTTGGGCGGGTAATCAGCTTCCTTTTGGTATTGGGTGGGAGCTTTTGGCTTTTGCGCCATTAATTATGCTGCCTGAAGCTTTTATCAATGGGATGATAATTTCTGGATTGGTTGTTTATTATCCACAATGGGTAATAACGTTTAACGAAAAGCGTTATTATCATAAATAACGCCATAATACCTTCTTCTAAAATTACTCACGAACAGGACGTTTTTGAAGTTTCCGCTGTAATGTTCGGCGGTGCATGCCTAACTGGCGAGCGGTGGCTGAAATATTACCTTGATTGGCAGTCAGTACCTGTTGAATATGTTCCCATTCAAGCCGGTCTACAGACATTGGGCGCTCTTTAACAGGTTGTTCTGGATTGGCTGCTTTGCACAATAATGCAGATATGATTTCATCTGCGTTTGCTGGCTTGCAAAGATAGTTACTTGCTCCCAACTTTATGGCCTCAACAGCCGTCGCAATACTAGCATAACCCGTTAAAATAACGATTTTCATTTCAGGGTTACATGCTCTGAGCGATTCAATGAGGGTCAGTCCTGAAGGTCCCTCCATTTTCAAGTCAACAACAGCAAAATCAGGTTTGTGTTTGAGCAATAGTGATTCAGCTTTAGGTACATTGTCAGCTGTTATAACATCAAACCCTCGTTTACGCATAGCACGAGCAAGTACTTGTAAAAACGTAAAATCATCATCAACTAATAACATCTTTGGTGGGGTTTCATTTGTTAACATGTTGACCTCAAAATCACTCTGACTTATCTCCCTTTTGGGAAAGGGAGTATGCTCATTGTTCACTTCTTTATTTTATAGGGTACTGACTAGTTATCAGAAATTAGTGGTAGGCGTATATCAGTCAGTGTGCCGCCACTTGGGACATTAAATAAATGAACAGTCCCTCCTAAGCGGCTAATTGTGGCCTTACTCAGGGATAAGCCTAAACCCAACCCAGTTGACTTTGTTGATATAAATGGCTTGCCCAGCTGTTCGGCTATTTCTAACGATATTCCTGGTCCATTATCGAAAAGCTGGATGCTAACCATTTGGTCAGTTTTGCATATTTGAATGTTGACTTTAGATGCACCTGCCTGTTGTGCATTATCTATCAAATTCAAAAAAGCCTGGTATAGCGCTAGGTCACATTCTATTTGGTTTTCTTCAATGGCGTTGATGAATTGTACGGAAATTGGGAATGAAGGTTTTAGTAGCTGGTATTGATCAATAAGATGCTGACAAAACTCCGAAAGACTAACAATGTTTTTTTGTTGGCTTGCTTCAGCCGCATTCACAAGGTTTTTTAGAAGGCTTCGACAATGATTTACTTGTTGTTCTAAGCACTGTAGGTCGTGATGAAGTTCTACGTTTTGGGTGTGTTCATTCAGTAACTCATGAAGAAGTACAGATATTGTCGAAAGTGGTGTACCAAACTCATGAGCTGTTCCTGCTGCAAATGTGGCTACAGTCATTAGCTGCTCATTATGCAGGTCTTCTTCTCTCTTTTGGCTAAGCATTTCATGCTGAAGTGCTACTGTTTTTGACATTTTTACAATGAAGTATGTGACAAGTAAGGCACTGAACATAAAATTTATCCACATGCCGGTGATGTGAAGGTTGACCATACTGATCTGACCTTTTTCCAGAAAAGGAACAGGAATAGCTATAGGCAATGGCTGGTAAAAGAATAAGAGCCCACTATAAGCAGCAATACTGATGATTGTAACTGTCCATGTGTAGAGCCAAGGTAAAATGGCTGATGAAATAATAATGGGTATCAAGTAATAAAAAACAAAAGGGTTACTGGCTCCACCGCTAAAGTACAACAAAATTGAAAAGCTGATGATGTCAAAGAGTAGTTGGGCAAAAAATTCTCGCTCGGTAACAGGTAACTGCTGGTAAGTACGAATCCAGGTGAGCAATGTGACAATAGATACAACCAGCATGGTTGAGCCTAATGTCCAGCCATCGAGGATCACTTTAGCCCAAAGCATATATGCTAAAGAAATACTTTGGCCACACAGTGCTAGAACTCGGATAAAGCAAAGGCGACGGAGGTTTTGTCGAGAGGGTGAAAATGAGAAAGGCTTATCAAACATAGGCTCATCAGTATTGTAAGTTGAGTTTGTTTGATTATTGTGAGGCAAAAAAAAAAGGCAGGCTAATTTAATTTGCCTGCCAATAGAACCTTATGAGCATGTAAACCAGGGGTGAGCGATTATCGCCAAAACCGCTCACTGATCACAACCCTATATAAATCGCCTAGCACAGAGTTGTGAGGGTTTAACAACATGTGAACGAGGCTAATGTTACATGGCTGAAGCAACAATGTGTATGCGACACAGTGTCGCACCAAAGAATGGCCGGTTTGTGGGTTGCTCTGAAGTATTTTTAAGCAGGTTGTTTGGCTAGCGAGAGTAAGTATGTTGAAGAGCGCTTATCCACAAAATCAGTACTGCTGTTGAAGAAATATACAGACAAACATTTATGATCTAACCTAAATAGGCAGGCAACATAAGCAACCATGTTTGTGAATGATGCTATAGCCAGTAGTAATAGCAGGTTATTATGTTGTCTGCTTTCTTTGCCTCCTTACTTTTTTATCTTTATTTTAATCTTCGTCACTCGCTCTTTAAAAAAAGTATGTGCTTGCTTCATATGAAGGGAGCAGATGTTTCGTTGTGGTTTTTATTGTAACATTTGTTTTTTTAAACATGCATATACTTATAGTGACGGCTGTAAATGACGTATAAAGTTCGCACGCCTTTATTTCCACTTTATCACAATGTGCGCTCACTAATGGGAGCGGTCACTGGTGTAGAAAAAAGACGCGTCATACAGCTTAATAACGCTATTAAAGAACAAACGGGAAGCCCTCAACGTACCGTTGACTGGGGTGATCCTGATAGTTGGATTGTCGATCTATTGGCGGGGGATTCCGCTGGGTTAGCCTTGAGGGTTTGGCATTTTGGTGATCCGCCCTTAAATCCAAGACATATGTATGGTGCTTATCTATTTATCAATAATTATGGATTACTCAAACCTGATCTGGATGGTAAATATCAAATAACAGCGAAAGGAGATGCTTTTTTAGCAGAACAGTCAGATATTCTTCAGGAATTAGATGGTGCTGAAGGGCTGTTGTATATTCTTGAACTATTATCTGTTAAAGAAAAAGCTAAAACCAGTGAATTACTGACAGACTGGCATATCTATTTACAGCAAGTATCGAAAAATAACACTCAAAGTACAGCAAAAGATGCACTACGACGTCGGTTGCAAAATTTAGTTGAACGAAAACTGATTGAGCGAGCTGGTAATTATTATCATATCGTAAAGCTGGGGCGTGATTGGTTATCTAACAGTCTGCCTGCACAACAGGATGATCCAACTCGTGAAGTGCTTGCGGCCTTAACTGCATATAACGTAAAGCAAAAAGAAGCATTGCATCATGCATTGTGCCAGATGACCCCGCTGCAATTTGAACGGCTAATTGCAGAACTGTTGGAGGTAATGGGTTATCAAGATGTCGAATTAACAAAACCTTCTGGGGATTTAGGGGTTGATGTTGTTGCTAATGTACAAGTGGGTATTACCACGGTCCGAGAGGTTGTTCAAGTAAAGCGTATGGCACATACAACACTGACTCGGCCATTTATAGATCAGTTACGTGGGGCGCTGCCTTATCATAAGGCAATACGAGGCACATTAATCACCCTTGGTCGGTTTGCAAAAAGCTGTGCTGAAGCAGCACTGTTTCCTGGTGCTTCACCGATCACTCTTATCGATGGTGAGCGGCTAATAGAATTGCTAATTGCTCATGAGGTGGGGATCCGAAAACGTAGTATTGAAATGCTTGAAGTGGATTTTACATTTGTCGTGGAACATGAAGAACACAGGATTCAGCAGTATGAGTCTACAGATTAAACTTATTGTTGCGCACAAATCTATAAGTATGTACCTTCAGCTGGAGAAGGTACACAACTAATGTCTTATAATGAGGAAAACACAAGCGCCTAGTATTCCCTAATGCAAGTTAACTTTGTGTTTCCGCTCAATTAAGGATTACATGGGCGTGTTCACTAATTCAAAACTCCGAGGTCCCATGATAGTCATATCTGTCCACTTAATAATGCCCGCGTTTTTAGCAAAGTAAATGCTACCTAATCCTGCATCATAGCAACGGTGTGGGCCAGAGAAAAAGCTGATTTCTGTCACATCAGTAAATGTACCTGCTGCGGTAGACATTTTTTTATGATGTTGTTTTATAACCGTTCCTGCAGCACAGAGAGCACCACTGTAACTGTTGGTTGAACCCACTTCTTGCGAAAAGTCTACATAGAGTTTAGCTTTTTGATTTTCCTCATCCCAAACATAAAGCTTGCCATCTTGCTCAGGACGGAGCCAGACTTTTCCTAACCCTGGAAAACCATTATATAAATACCAGCCATCAGCTTCACGCTCTATAGAAGCACTAGAATGCTGTCCTGTATAGGATAAATCAACATATTCCATTTTTTTGCCAGCAAAAGCAGGTAGATAACTGTCAGCTTGGCTTAAAGCAGGTGTTAAAAGAGTAGCAAGAATAATAGGCGTTAGTTTCATTGATTTAATCATTATATTCCCCCAAATTGTAATCCATTATTTGTTGTCGTGACGTAACTATACGACATATGTATTATTATAGTTTGATTTATGTCAAAATGTAATAGTCTAATAGTAGGCAGAAAAATGTGGTTATAGGTCGAATTACTTTCTTAAATAACGATATGCTTAATTAAGAGACTGTTCACTGAAGTTACTTAGTTACCTTGAGCGGATAAAGCCCAAGGTATTTTGTGGGGGAATGATGTTAATTGCATCTAAAGCTGATTCTATTCACTGAAATATGATCAGGTGTTAGTGGTTTTTGGTCTTTTGTTATTATCTGAAAAGCTAATTTATCATTTATATCATTAAGCGTTGAAACATCAATTTTTGCTACAAAAACAAATGTAGCATTTGGTTCTATTTCGGTATCAATGGGTCCATACTGGAAGTCAAAAGGTGGTTTTTCTCTATCTGGAATTGACCATATATTAGGTGTTATTTCATTCGAAAATACAAGATTGTTGCTTGATATATTAGTAAAGATTACTTGCACAGAGATCCTCTCTACATCTTTAAAGGCATCAGTTGTAAACCAGTGTTTATCACTATTAAGCGTCGTAGGACAAACTGGATCAGGAGATGGGTCAGAAGGTAGTGGATCTGATGAAAAACCACCATTAGCTTGACCTGTATAGACAAGAATTAACTTATTACCTCTTGGTGAGTGTAAAATAAGTACCTTATCTGCAAGTCCATCGCTTGTTACATCTGCAATCGATTGGTGGCTATTAGCTGCGTTAAACCCAGTAATTTCAGGAATATGAGTGATGCCTTCTTTGGCAAAATAGCCTGTACCGGTACCTAAGTAGGTAACTGATATCCCCTTTTTTTTGATTGAAACTAAATCATTAGCGGTATCGCCATTTACATCAGCCAGCAAAAAGTCTTCTGGGGGTGGTGGTTCATCAAGTAACGATAATGTATTCGTTTGACTCCATGAGAGAGGAGTTATTAAAAACGTAAGTAAAACAATTTGCGATATATAGGATGAGAAAATTTTCATTTGTTATCCTTAACAATAAATTCCATTGAAACTGTGTATGTGGCTAATAATTGAAAATGTAGTCTTATTTTAACAGCGGGTAATAGCAAAACTACTCGCTAAATAATAACACGAGATATTGGGTTGGTTATGTAGAATTTTACTCTAAGAAATTTCTTGATTATTAACTATCTAAATAAAATTATGAACTTGGCTAATTGGCATACTTTTGTTTTTAATTGTTTGTTTTTAGTAAAGGGTTACGGGGTAGAGGTAATTTAATTTATTACAGAGCTTTTTGACAAGTATCATGAAATATTAGCAGTTTAGTTTAGCGTTTATTAATCAGGTGAGTAAGTTAGATGTTAGGTGCTAGACAGAGAGGATTCTCGTTTGAGGTTGGATGTTTATAGCCTATTTTATTTTTGTGGCATTTGTATAACTGTACTTCAGGGTATTACGTGATAGGAACAATAAATAGGATGGTTACTGTTTCCCCATAGGCACTTGAATGAAAGACCGCTATAATAGTCGGCTTTATGATGCTCTTGCATTTTGACTTACGAGCAGCTGAGTACCAAACAGCGTCCAACGTGAAGATTTAACTATGTCGAACACACAGTTTGTTGATGAAGTAAAGCGCAGAAGAACTTTCGCAATTATTTCTCACCCTGATGCCGGTAAAACTACCATTACGGAAAAACTACTGCTGTTTGGAAATGCTATCCAGCTGGCAGGAACGGTGAAAGGTAAGAAAGGTACCCGAATGGCAACCTCTGACTGGATGAGTATGGAGCAGCAGCGGGGAATCTCTATTACAACATCCGTTATGCAGTTCCCATACCATGATCGAGTTGTTAACCTGCTGGATACTCCAGGACACGAAGACTTCTCAGAAGATACCTACCGCACGTTGACTGCAGTTGACTCCGTGTTGATGGTTATTGATGGTGCCAAAGGGGTTGAGGATAGAACCATAAAGCTGATGGATGTTTGTCGGTTGCGTGATACCCCTATCTTTACCTTTATCAATAAAATGGACCGAGAAGTACGTGAGCAAATTGAGGTGCTGGATGAAATTGAAAGCATACTGAAGATCCAATGTGCTCCGATAACCTGGCCTATTGGTATGGGGAAAAACTTCAAAGGTGTGTACAACTTGTATACAGATACAATCCATGTATATACGCCTGGACAGGGAAGTCGAATTCCAGATGATATTCAAATCAAAGGGTTAGAAAGTGATGAAGCAAAAGCTGCCCTAGGGGACCTGTTGGATGATCTGATTGATGAGATAGAGCTGGTTAAGGGTGCAAGTCATGAGTTTGATTTGGATGCTTATTTAGCAGGAAAAATGACGCCAGTGTTTTTTGGTACGGCATTGGCGAATTTTGGTGTAAGAGAAATGCTCGATGATTTTGTTGAGTGGGCACCTGCACCACAGCCAAGATCAACAAATGTGGAAGAGGTTGATCCATACTCTGATACATTTTCTGGCTTTGTGTTTAAAATCCAGGCCAATATGGACCCTAAGCATCGCGATAGAATTGCTTTTATGCGGGTTTGTTCTGGTAAATACACCAAAGGGATGAAGATGCGCCATGTGCGTATTGGTAAAGACGTAAAAATCTCCGACGCAGTAACATTTTTGGCCGGTGATCGTGAGAACGTAGAAGAAGCAATTTCAGGTGATATTATTGGATTGCACAATCATGGAACTATTCAGATTGGTGATACGTTTACTGTCGGCGATCATTGCAAATATACGGGTATACCACACTTTGCGCCTGAGCTGTTTAAACGCGTTCGACTTAAAGATCCACTTAAGTTGAAACAGTTACAAAAAGGCTTACAACAGCTTTCTGAGGAAGGTGCTACACAGCTTTTTATGCCATTGAATAATAATGATCTTATCCTTGGAGCGGTAGGTATTTTGCAGTTTGAAGTGGTTGCCCATCGTCTACGGGAAGAATACAAAGTAGAATGTATTTATGAGCCAGTTAATGTAAATACAGCACGTTGGGTAGAATGTGATGACCCGAAAAAGTTGGAAGAATTTAAACGAAAAGCAGCAGATAACTTATCGATTGATGGCGGTGGTTTCTTAACGTATTTAGCGCCAACGCGCGTTAACTTATCTTTAACAGAAGAGCGTTGGCCTGACGTGCGTTTTAGAACAACAAGAGAACACTAAGATAGTTATCATTTAACCCCAGTCTCTGCTAAAAGAGAGACTGGGGTTAGCAAATGGTAAATGAAGATATTTTGGAGACTGTAAAAGGTTACTTCGTAAAATTTTTAATTATTTCGTCTATTTTTCCATCTTTTTTTAGTTGCTCAAGTTGTGTATGGTATTTTCCTTTAAAGTCATTTAGGAATTTATACTTTTCAGAGTTTTTAGTAAAACCAAGATAACCAAAGTTTCCACTTACTGTAGCACCTCGTGTAACACCACTTCCTGAGTATTTTCCGGCTTTTTTCAAATTGCCCAGCTCCCATTCAATAGATAATGCGTCATTGATATAACAATCAATACGTTTATTAATAAGTTTAAGTAGATTTTTTGAATTGCCTTTGGTTTCACTGAGTTTGATTTTTCCTTCATAAACAGCTTGCTTAAATTTATCCCCACCAATTTCAAAGCCTGAATTTCGGCCAATATTTAAACCATAGTAATCTTCAGGCCAAATTGGTTTAGGCTTACTTAATACTTTATCTATGCAATAGACTGCTACTTCTTCAGAAAGGATAGGCATTGAGTATTCCATGTAAGGCCGTCCTGCGTGTTTATAAGGTGGATATAACGCAAATGATTCTCCATCTTCCATCATTTTTAATCCACGCTTCCAAGGAACACCTTCAATGGTCACTTTATAATCTGGCATTGCATCAAAGACAGCTCGGAGAATATCTGTGTAAATACCAGTCATTTTACCATCTTTTTTATAAGAGTAAGGAGGATAGTCCTCATCGGCAATTACAGTGACAGACTCAGCAGCTATGACTAGATTGGCTAATACCAAATTACCCACTAATGTTATGAAGGCTATAAATTTATGCATGACAGTTCATTCCTTTTTTAGAAAATGTAGGTCTTTAGAGTTTTAGTCCAGACAAGCTCATTCGTAAAGTGCTGATAATTTTTTGAGTGATCATTTAACAGGTGATAAAAAAAGTGTTAGAGATCCAAAGAAAAATTAGTTTTAGTGAGTCTTTAAAAAAAACAGAGGTGGTAGTGGAATGTTGGGGCGGAGGGAAGCTCCTATCGTGAATTAAAAGAATAACACACGATAGGAGAGTGGCTGTTTTTGATAGGGGATAATACGGTCTTAATTGCTATTTTTGGACATGTTTCATATCGCCTCTAGAGTTAGGCGTTTTCATGATAGTGGCATCCACTGTCAGTTGTTCGCCATTGCTAAAGGTTAATTTCAGGGTTGTTTTATTGCCTTCGTTGCTAGGTTTATTTAACCCTAAAAACATAATATGCAAACCGCCAGGCTTAAGATGGGTGCTGCCTTCAGCGGGAATCATGATTTCCTTTTGCTGAATCATTTTCATCACGCCTTCAGCCATTTTACTCAAATGCAGCTCAACATTTTTCGCAAGTGGACTTTCAGCCTTTATAAGACTGACAGGTTGTTTGCTATGGTTGTGGATTTGCATATAACCTGCAGTGTTTTGGGCTGTTGATGGCATAGCGCGTACGTATACATCACTTACGGTGATTGCTTGTTCTGCAGTGGCACTGTAACTGAGCAAAGTCAGTGCGAGTGTAAGACCAGTACTTATTAAGTTTTTACGAGTGGTTGACGATAGGTTGATGCTCATGTTTCCCTCTTATTACTCTATCTTTTTAGTTGTCGTTGAGTAGTGATCGTAATGCTTTAACGAGCACATCCGCTGGAACTGTATGAGGCATGACATGACGAAGGATGCCTTGCTTATCAATTAAATAAAAGTTTGAGCTATGGTCTAACGTATATTGCAATGCGGATCCATCACTGGGTTTACGCTGATAAATGACATGGTACTGGTTGGCCACATTGTTAATCACTGTGGAGTTATCGCTTAGCCCTTTAAAGTCTGAAAAGAAAAATTGAGCATAAGTGTTAACCACCTCCGTTGAATCCCGCTCGGGGTCAAGAGTAATCATTAACCCTTGAATTTGTGCTTGCTCACTGGTTGTGAGCTGCTTTACTGCATTAGCCAGTTGACTCATACCCGTTGGACAAACATCAGGACATGAGGTGTAACCGAAATAAATGGCAACAGCTTGTTTATGTCTAAAAGATGAAAGTGAAATGGAAGACGGGTCTGAATGCAGTGTAAAGTCAGGAGCGTGTTCACCTAACATAAGGTTAGTGGGTGAGGAGGGTACAGAATCAGTATTAAAAAACTGAAAATATGCCGTAATAATGATGGCAAGGACGAGAAAACACTGTGCAGTAAGGACTATTTTTTTAGGTGTCATTTGGGGTGATTAAATCAATAAGAATTTGGTGTATACCTTTTGCTGTGTGTAGTCTTAGGTCTGCCTGCCATTGCATATTGGGATCAATGGTGCAATAACTAAGCGTTACGTTACCTTTAAACTGCTTTGGTGCCACCTGCTTTAGCTTAATTGGCATTAGCCCCATATTCATTGTCTTACCAATCAACTGCAGCGTGACAAAATCTTGGGCTGAAGCCTGGCTAAGCGTTATGTTAAATGTTATTGGCTTATCGTAAGGCAGTGATACCGGCATAACCTGTAACTGCTCAAATACAGGTGATGACTGATTTAATAAGCAAGGCTCAGTGGTGAGTTGGCAGTGTTGGCTCGCTGTGCTGACAAAAGGGGTATTGTCTTGCAAAAACCAACGAGGTAGTACAATAACTGCTAACAGTATTAAGCCTAAAACGACCAGTGATGTACTTGAGCGTTCTGCTGAAAGCCATTTAGATACGATAATCATTTTCAACGCCGATTATAGAAGTATTAGTAATAATAAACAGCTGTTAAGGTGCGACATATTGTCACACTTGCTTTGTTGGGAGCAATAGAAAACATATGGGGTAGACAGGGCTTAACAGGCTACGTACAGGCCTTAACTTAACCATGATGTTTATATGGTTAAAGGCTGTATTAAAAGCTTTAAGCAAGTCGTTAATATGAACATATGGTTGGTGAAAGCGGGAATAACATGTTGAAAAGACTAAACATTAGTATACTTCTGGGATGAATGTTTGTTCGTGATACGGACGTCGTACGTACTTTATACTTTCTTCTGGTTCAGGCAGTTTTATTTTTTTAGGAAGCACATCTTTGTATTCGATGATACTTAATAAGTGAGCAATACAGTTCAAGCGCGCACGTTTTTTATCGTCAGCATCCACAACATACCAAGGCGCTTGTTTGATATCCGTGTAGGCAAACATTTTATCTTTCGCTTCAGAGTAGTTATGGTAAAGACGCCTAGACTCCAGGTCCATACTACTCAATTTCCAGCGTTTTAAAGGGTCATTGATTCTTGCTTCAAAACGTTTACGTTGTTCTTCCTCACTTACTGAAAACCAATATTTAATGAGGATAATACCTGATCTGACGAGCATTCGTTCAAATTCCGGACAAGAGCGACTAAACTCAATGAGTTCATGCTCATCACAAAAACCCATGACACTCTCAACACCTAACCGATTATACCAGCTCCGATCAAAGAGGACGATTTCGCCACCAGCAGGTAGATGTGCGACATAACGTTGAAAATACCACTGTGTGCGTTCTCGTTCAGTTGGGGTTGGAAGTGCTGCAACTCGGCAAATTCGTGGACTTAGGAATTCAGTGATACGTTTGATAACACCACCTTTACCCGCAGCATCGCGACCTTCAAAGATAACGACAATTTTAAGATGCTTTTGTTTTACCCATTCCTGCAGTTTGACTAACTCTATTTGAAGCTTCCTTAATTCCCGTTCGTAGCGACGTTTTACCTTTTGTTTTTCCGTCTTTGTCATAACTTGGGAATCGGTAATTCCACGATAAATAGCTTTTTTACTCTTGATTGGTTTGCTGTGCTTTGGGTCAACCACCAGTCTGTCTCCCAAGCTATTGATTCTTGATAGTGTTAATACCAATCATTAAGTTATGGGTATATATAATCAATGACTGGACATGTTCAATTTTATGCCATATATGAAATAGTAGTGAGCCTATTAAAAAAATAGCATTTCAGAATACTATTGGGTGAGAAACCATCATTTAATGCTAAAAAAAATTTTATTACCCACCATTCTTATTTTACTTGCCTATGGTTTTTGGATAAGTCCTGACTTTAAGGTTGTTTCTGCTGGAGTCGCTGTTTTCTTATTGGGGATGATTTTTTTAGAGCAAGGATTTAAGGCTTTTACGGGAGGTATTTTAGAAAAGATACTCCATTTTTCTACAAATAAAATGTGGAAAAGTTTGACATTTGGCATCATTTCAACTTCGTTACTTCAGTCAAGCTCTTTAGTTTCCGTAATTGCAATATCATTTTTAAGTGCCGGATTAATTGGTTTGAGCCAAGGGATAGGTATCATTTTTGGTGCAAATTTAGGTACCACGACAGGGGCTTGGTTGGTAGCTGCATTTGGATTAAAAGTCAATATTGGTAGCTATGCGATGCCTTTACTTGTATTTGGGTTAGTATTCCAGTTTGATAAAAACAAAGCATTGCAAGGTATTGGTAATGTTCTAATTGGAATTGGCCTTTTATTTTTAGGTATTCATTATATGAAGGAGGGATTTGAAGCTTTTCGAGACAGTGTAGATTTATCTCAGTATGCAATGACGGGTATATCGGGCCTGTTGTTTTATACATTAATTGGAATTATTGCAACGGTGGTTATGCAGTCAAGCCATGCCACGTTGATTTTAATTATTACCGCATTAGCCTCTCACCAGGTCAGTTATGAAAACTCTCTCGCTGTTGCTATTGGAGCTAATGTAGGTACAACGATTACAGCTATACTGGGTGCATTGAGTGCCAATATTCAGGGCAAACGTTTGGCTGCTGCACACTTAGTATTTAATGTTTTAACAGGGTCAATAGCTTTATTATTTATAGAACAGATGGTTTGGGTTGTAGGATATTTTTCAAGTATTATTGGTATTGATTCAAACAACTACACTCTGCAATTAGCGCTTTTTCACTCACTTTTTAATACCGTTGGAATTCTTGTATTACTGCCATTTGTAGGTCATTTAGTAAAGATGCTGGTGAGGTTGTTGCCTGATTATAAAGCTGGCGGGGTGTCAATCAACACGAAAGATACAAGCATACATCGTGCAAGGTATTTAAGTGAAATTTCACTTAATTACCCTGAAACGGCTATTCAGGCTATGGTAAAAGAGTCCGTTCACTTATTTCAAAATGCTTATCAGATTGTGTCTTTAGGTGTCTTTGTGAGAGCCTTTGAAATTAAAAAAACAAAAGAGTTAAAAGAGTTATTAAACCTTGAAACTGAGCTGGTTACGGTGAGTATTGATGAATTATATCAGCGTTATATCAAAGGCGTTTATGCTGATATTTTGCGTTATGGTAGTCAAATTGAATCAGGACTTAGTCTTGAGCAAAGTACACAAGTATTTTCTCTGAAACTTGCTTGTAGAAAAATAGTTGATGCTATTAAAGATATAAAACATCTTCACAAAAATTTAGCAAACTATGTAAAATCAGAAGATGACGTAGTAAGAGAACAATATGATTTATTGAGGTTACGTGTCATCATTATTTTGAAACAAATTTATGAGCTTAGATTATTATCAGATGCCGATGACTTGACCACAAAAACAGATTTAATAAAGTTAGCTATTGCCAAGCAGGATATTGGTAGTAATGGTGCGCTGGAACAGTTGATACGAATGCGTCGAATTGATCCTTTAGTTGCAAGTTCTCTGATTAATGATAGCGGTTATGTTCACTCCATTTGTAACAATCTTGTGGATAGTGTTATTGGTATCTTTCGCCGTGCAACAGGTGATATTATTCAGGCTGAACAAGAAATGGAGCTTGATCAGGATGAACTCATGGCAATCCTTAAAAAGCATAAGGGGCCTCGTTAGCAGTATTGTTTATTTTTACATGATTTAACTCACTTAAGCTTCTTTATGAAAGAAAAATTAATTAGACGTTTAAATAAGGTTAAGGCTTTTTTGGATAGTTCTTATGCTGAGCAGAAGGAGCAGGCAAATTCTATAAAAAAAGTATTAAAAAAACTGAAACAAAAACAAAAATCTTTAGAAAAAGAGTTAGATGATGAAAAAAGTAAAAGCCGTCGAGCAGAGCTTCAGGACGAAATTGCTATTATCAAAGAACGGCGTAAGAAAGGCATACAGGCATTACAAGATCTGAATGGTAAACCGTCAGAGTAGGTTCTACCCTCTGAGTATGATCTTGCCTATTATTATTTAGAAAAGATATAACACATCAAAATAGCTGAAAGTTAGCTATACTAGTCGGCTATATCGCCGTATTTCATGTCAAAGGAGCCACCTTGTCGTGTATTTTGATAGTCATTGTCACCTTGATTTCGAAGCCTTTGATCAAGATCGTACGGAGCTGTTAGAGCAATGTGCTGAACAGCAGGTAACCAATATTTTTATCCCAACCATTACTCAAGCTAATTGGGCCAAGCTACTGGGTTTGCTACGTTTAATTCCTGGGCAGCAAACGGGAGTAGACTGTGTGGGTGGACTTGGTTTACATCCATACTTCTTGGCTCAACACATGGAGCAACACTTATTAGAACTCGATAGTTTATTGGCGCAACAACACCCGGGCATTGTTGCTGTTGGTGAAATTGGCCTTGATTACATGTTAAAAGAACTGGATGTTGACTGTCAGGTTCATTATTTTCTAGAGCAGGTTAAGCTAGCTGAGAAGCACAACTTGCCTGTAGTCATGCATGCACGAAAGTCCTTTGACCAATTAACGAAAATACTGCGGGACAACCCGGTATCAAAAAAAGGTATTGTTCATGCGTTTGCGGGAAGTAGCCAACAAGCTCACCGACTGATTGAGATGGGATTTAAGCTAGGCTTTGGGGGGGCTGTTACATTTGACCGTGCAACCAAGCTGAGAACGTTAGTTAAAACGTTACCCGTGGAGTCTTTAGTATTAGAAACTGATGCACCCAATATGCCTCCAGATTTTGCACGAGAAGAGAGGAATTCACCTTTAAACCTGCCCAAAATAGCTTCAGTTATTGCTGATATTCGAGGTGTCTCTGAAGAAAATCTAGCTGAAATATGTGCTCAAAACTCAAAAGAAGTTTTTGGTCTTTTGTAGCAATTGTTCATATATTAATCTTTGATTGTGTATGCCTTCATTGGTTGCTGTGGTCTGAGGCTATAGGTATATGGTTAAAAATAGTCCAGTTGGGTATAGGCCCCATTCACAATGAATATGTGTCTGGGGCCTATGTGCTGGGAGTGCGGGAGTTTGTTGTAGAACTCTGAATATGTATTGGTTTACTGTGTATGGCGTTCTTGCCAGAAAATGCGAAAAAGTAAATAAACAGCGTACGGTATGAGCAATAAACCAAGCAGGTTTTGAAATTCGGCGTAAAGTGCAAACATAGTGCTCACCTATATCTTAACTTACATAACTATAAGTATAACGTATAAAAAACGAGTTATGACAGTTCATTGAATATATTCTGTTAGGTTGACTTCATTTGGCATTAGGTGATCACTTTGTAGTGAGAAAGCAGGCTAACTGAAGGCTAGGCTCGTTAATAGAATGTATCAGGTGTATAGTAGAGAGACACAGTAAACATTATACTCTCTAAAAATATGTGGGAATATCCAATTTTATTAAGATATTCAATGTCTTAGTGGTTTTTTTTGTATGTAAAAACGAAAGCGCTAGTCACCTGCTGAACAGTATAAACTAAAGTGTTGATAGTTGATTACCTTTTATACTTAAATAAAAGAGTATTTTGATCTGTTGTTTGAATACTATATTGGCTTGCAAGTTAATTTAGCAATCTTTTTCAAGAAAATGAAAATGTGAGTAAGAAATAAATGGAACCTCAAGTTTTGCAATTGAGTTTTCTGTCTAATGGCTAACCAGTAAGTAAGTGTTCTCCACAATATATGTTTTATGATGAGTATACATTCAATATCCATCGAGAAAGCATTCTTGATTTAAACTGTTGTATACTTTGTATGATTGTTTTCTCTGATTTTTTACTCCTAGAGCACCATAAATGATATCTCATGTAGTAGGAGCTTTTCGTTGAGCCAAAATACGTCACAACCTTATTTGATTCCACTGTTAGCGTTACTTGCAGCTTTTCCTCCAATAGCAACAGATATGTATTTACCGGCTATGGAGTTACTACAAAACACCTGGCAGGCTTCTTTGACAGGCATTAATTTGACACTAGTATTATTTTTTACTTTTTTTAGTCTTTTTCTGTTGATTTACGGGCCGTTATCAGACCGGTTTGGTCGACGACCCATTTTAATAAATGGAATCAGTATCTATATTATTGGATCACTTTTATGTGCATTTTCAACTTCCCTTAATCAATTAATTGTTTTTCGTTGCTTACAGGCTATTGGTGCGGCTAGTGCTTCTGTTGTTGCTTTAGCTATCAGTAAAGATGTTTATCAAGGCAAAAAACGAGAACAAGTGTTAGCTTATATCACTATGATCATGGCGATAGCCCCAATTGTTTCACCTATGATTGGGGCAGTCATGGTAGATTATATGACTTGGCCTTGGCTCTTTATCTCACAAGCTTTACTTGGGGGGATCGCACTATATGGGTGTATTAAACTGAAAGAGACTGCTAATCAACTGCTATTAACATCAGCACGTGATGTATTGATTAGCTATGTTAAATTATTGAAAAATAGCTGGTTTCGTCAACATAACTGGATGCAGATGTGTAGTATTTTGCCTATGTTTGCATTTATTGGAGCCTCTCCTGCGATCTATATGGATCAATTTGAGGTTTCTGCCCAGATGTATAGCTTATTGTTCGCTTTGAATGCATTTGGATTAATGGCAGGGGCGTTCGTTTTTTCTAAACTAAGAAATTACTTAGCACCAAGGTATTTGATGTTAATTGGAAAAATAGGAATATTGTTAGCCTCCTTGGCTATGTTTTTATTGGCTGATGATGCTGTTTTACAGGATTTTGTTCTTTGTATGCTCGTTATAACATTTTCTATTGGTGTGATGCGTCCTGTAACGAATAGCCAAGCGCTAGAGGGAGTAAAACAGTTTGCGGGTACGGCCTCTGCCATCCTTAGTTTTTCGACTTTTGTTGGCGCTGCCTGTGCAATGTATCTTGTATCCCTGGGAAGTGTATTATCTCCTTGGCAGTGGGTTGCAGTGATAGGGATGCTAGGAGGCGTTTTTAGCCTTTGGTGTTGGTTAATGACGGCTTCTGCAGCTAAACAGTACGTGTCGTGAGTTCTAATATTGCAAAGTGTTTAGAGTATCCATCGGGTATTGAATAATAAAGTTGCTAGACGAGCACTGTTTGGCGGAATTGATACCAAAAAAATTATTAAATGGTATGTGTATAGTGTTTAACAGAGTGTAAAGTACTCGTTGTAAACAGGATACTTCATAAATGAGAAGAGTTTATCAACTATTATTTGTTGTTGCTTATTCGGTTCTCGCTACTGCGTGCTCATTAACACCTAGCCATGATGACTTAAGTCCTCAATGTCGTGGTGTTGCGTGTGGTGAAGTAGCAACGCGGGAGAGTTTGACCAGCACAAGCTTAACCAGAGGCTTGTCAGGCAAGGTTAGTATTGGGCCTTACCATTTTAAAGTACCTGCCCAAGGAAAAGCTTATCAGAAACGTAAGGGAAGAATACAAATTGTATTTCCCGATAAGTCGGGTATTCTTTTCAATATAATGTATGCCGGGGACTTTAACTTAGAGCACTATGATCATGCATTTGACGAAAGCCAGTATGCTGTCACAGACTATCCGGTGATCATGTTTATGAAGCGTGATAGAGAGCCTGAGCCAGAAAACATTTATGACAGGTATATCTGGCGCTTAGCATTAAACAATAAGGGTGATATGCTTCGTGAGCAGTTTTATTATTTCCAAGTGAATCAAAATATAACAACATACTTTGGCAGTACTAATATTGGTCCAATCAGTCAAGTTGCATTTATTGCTGATAAGCGATATCCAGGGCAACTGTTAAAAGTGCTTGGTTACCAGTTAGAAATGGAAACGTTTAAAAGCATTTTAGCTTCGATGGTTGCTAAGTAAGGGAGATGGGAAAGGCAAAATGGAATAACATTTGAATTAAACAGTAAATTAGGCGCGCAAGAAATAAGATGAACGCGCGCCGCAAAGCAAGTAGAAGCTAGATCATTTCCTTTGGTACTTGGTAATTTATCTTACGTTTCTGGTCTTTCATAGGAATTTCATCAGCGAGCTTAGCTGTAGCTTCACAATAAGCGGCACCTACTAAATGTCTTACTTTTGATTTTTCTGCTTCAAACCAATCATCTGAGATTTCTAGCTCAACTTCATTAAACTGATAGAAGTCTGTGTTTTTAGGGTCTTCTACTAAAAAGCAGAAAAGCCGGCAGTCATCAATCTCTGGCTTTAAGCCTTTATTCGTTAATGCTTCCAACATATTGCGAAATGCTGGGTCTGCATCTGGGTTGCTTCGAATAACTTTACCTTGATGGATATTAATGGCTAATTTTGCATCACGACTGTTACGAGCACGTAAACATAAATATTTTTTCATCTAACACTCACTTAAAAGACTTATTTGACCCAATAATGATCTTAGTTTTTTCAGCCATTGAGCGGAAAATTAAACCATATAGATTAACACTGAATAGCACATCACCGGTGTTTATTTTAATAGTGGTTTAAATGAAAACTGCTAATTAATCCTGGCCGAGTTACTTACAACAATTAAAAAACTAAAATATGAATACAAATTTACTTATTCTGTGTACGGTAAGTAGCTAAATAAAGCATAATGCTCAAGTTATTTTTACCTTTTACCACACACAAGTATACCCACTTCAAAAGCTCCTCAAGATACAGTTATCATTTAGCAATACCTTTTGAGATACTTGTCTATTTAAGCTCTCATCACTGTGTTGCCTTACAACAATACCTAAAGATCCTTTGTAGCGGGTATAAGACACTGGTTTACTAAAATTAGGCCGTTTGATTTCAGAAGTTTCTGAAAGTTAAGCTATTATCCTCAGCTATAGGTTTAGCTGGGAGGAAAGTATATTCATACGACCAAACCAAATTGTTATATTGGTTATACGTAGTACCAATAACTACTCAGTGTCTTGGGTTATTATGTTATGCAAGCTGCAACATACCTTGTGTTACACACACTGTCAATGACAACTACTCGTCATATACACAAGCTACTGCTAATGAAATGACCAAGCAGAAATACGATTGTAGAGTAGCAGAGTATCTGAGTCGTTGTCAGTGCTTAGCAACCTTGCTTATTACAACAACATAACCCTTTGAATGATTAAGTGTGTACTCTACCTGAGTTCATGGGCTTTGGTCAACCTTTGCAATAGCTTGTGGCGACAGAATAAGTCTATACTAACAATATTAACACTGGTTACTTATTGATGCCAATTCAATTTGCTAACAGTATATCCTTTGTGAATGATTTTTAGGATGTATTGTCGTCATTCTTTATTTTTGTCACTAATTATCTATACATCCCTGCCACGCATAACTTAGTGGTCTTACTAACGTTATTAATTGTAATGGTTACTGGGTATCTGTTCTTATCAGACAAATCCCGCTAAAACCTTCTATGTGCCTATATTTTAAAGTACTGTTGTGATCAATATAAGCAAAGGGAGTGAGTATTTAGATCAGAATTCAGGAACTAATGTTTAAGAAAGCTATTCACTCTGAATAACTCAAGAACTATATTTCTGAACTCTTCTCCCTAAACCCTCAAAAGACTTAATGGTAAATTTAATTGTTAAAAGTAAGTGAGCATTATCCTACACTATTATGGCTAAAGCAAAATCTTCGTAGATGGGGTGATTTTCTCATGGCTGAGACTGGTTAGTAGCCTATGAGACTTAACATGGTTGATATCTTTTTAATTTTACAATAGAAATTTATGGCAATAGCTTACTTGTTTAATCAATAGCTTTTATGTCTCAGGTTTAGTACGATTTACGTTGATATTGTTAAGTTTCAATACACTAATATACCGGTATTAATAGCTGACTTGGATGTTAAGGTCGTTTATTCAATAAACAAAATATTCAATGAGTTTTAGATTGGTTGGCATATTAATCGAGGTAAGAAATTAATGCTAAGTCAAAAGTAAACACTTAGCACTATGCCTTTCTACAATAATACTTATTACGCCGTCCTCTGCCTTTTTTTGTATAGCCAGAGCATGGTGCAAAGACTAATCATGATCTTTGTGTGTTGTAAATAATTTATTATTTTTAGTGAGCGTCTTAAGCAGCCTATTTTAGCTGGTTGTTGTTTGTCGTCTTTGGTGCACAAAAGACATTGCTTAATGGTTTCAGCATTGAGTTTAATCAATAAATTAATAAGACAAAACACGTATTTTACATAAGGATTCTAAAACTATAGTTTAAGCAGAGAGGGTTATAATGGCAGCTTTTCAGTTTTATATGCCTACAGTCAATTACATGGGATTTGGCTGTTTGCAAGAAGCAGTAATAGATATTGCCAGTCGAGATTTCAAAAAAGCATTACTGGTTACGGATCAGGGGCTTTTAAAAGCAGGCCTTGTGGATAAAGTAACTGCATTGTTCTCACAGCATGGTTTGCAAACCGTTGTATATGATAAAACACGACCTAACCCAAACATTACTAATGTTAAAGAAGGGCTTCAGTTATTACAAGACAATCAATGTGACTTTGTAATCTCTCTGGGTGGTGGGTCACCTCATGATTGTGCTAAAGGTATAGCACTGGTAGCAACCAATGGTGGAGAGATTAAAGATTATGAAGGGGTGAATAAGTCTGCTAAACCACAACTTCCTCTTGTTGCTATCAATACAACGGCAGGGACTGCAAGTGAAATTACTCGGTTTAGTATTATTACTAACGAGCTCACCCATATTAAAATGGCTATTGTGGATAAACACACAACCCCAATCATTTCTGTCAATGATTCTGAGTTGATGATGGGGATGCCGACAGCATTGACTGCGGCCACAGGAATGGATGCGTTAACCCATGCAGTTGAAGCTTATGTGTCTACTATTGCAACACCTGTTACTGATGCGTGTGCACTTAAAGCCATTGAGTTAATTAGTCAACACTTACGCAATGCTGTTGCTGATGGCCAGAATAAAGATGCTAGAGAAGGTATGGCTTATGCACAATTATTGGCAGGAATGGCATTTAATAACGCAAGCTTAGGCTATGTTCATGCAATGGCACACCAACTGGGTGGTTTTTATGATCTTCCTCATGGTGTTTGTAATGCAGTTCTTCTGCCTCATGTCCAGGTATACAATAGTCAAATCTGTCCAGAGCGACTAAAAGATGTTGCGAAAGCTATGGGTTGTGATGTCCAAGGTCTTGCTGATGATGAAGCTGCTGCATGTGCGATAGCAGCAATGAAAAACCTTGCAGCTGATGTCTGTATTCCTGCAGGTTTGACAGAATTAGGTGTAAAAGAGGAAGACTTAGCGACACTGGCTGATAATGCGTTAAAAGACGCTTGTGGTTTAACTAATCCAAAACAAGCAACTCATGAAGAGATTGTTGAAATTTTTAAAGCTGCGATGTAGTTACTGACTTCAATAGAATAGGTGGTCTCGTATACTGCTTTGTTAAAGAGACCTATTAACCATACCCCAGCAACTTATAGCGATATTGTCGTTGTAGGTTGCTGGGGTTGTTTGTTATTTTGCGTGCTTCTTTCCCCCTTTTTAGAACAGCTTAAAATGAGCAAACTGTCTTTTGGTTGTTACTGACTCCGTCAGATACAGTTCTTTATTCTCCAAGTCCTTCTATTCATTCTATCCCTCGCACAATCTGACTTCACTTGGTTAACGGTGATAAAAGGAAGTTAGCCATGTGTTAAGGCAATGCTATGAAAATAAAATTGTAAGTGAGTGTATTTTTGTGAGGAACTTAGGTACAGCTTCCAGAAAAAAATGAGAACATTGCATAAAATTTGGGTTTTACCATTTTGATTAAGTAATAAAAAAGAAAAGCGTTAACAACTACAAATTTGAATTGGTTAGCTTTTTATTAATTTAGTCCACTGTGAAATGTTTTATTGCGTCATGTAGGTTCGTATCAACTTCAGAATATCAAATGATTCGTGAAGGGGATGTCAGACGTTTGAAATAACTCACATTGGACGTGTTTGGCTTTAGAAGTGGAAGGATGCAGTCAATTAGCTTTCGTGTAAATCATTGGTACGCGTGGACGCCTGAGCTAGAGGTAGGGAGTCACAGGATTAATTGGCAAGAAAGTAAACAACCATTTAAAACGTCTAATAAAAAACCTGATTATTCGATTATCCCTGCTGCATATAGACGCCGATTAAGCTCATTGGGAAAATTAGGGTTATATGTTGCATTAAAGTGTTTAGATAATGTGCCATGTGTGTCTATGCCTTGTGTCTTTAGCTCACGTCATGGTGATACACAAAGAATGCTTCAAATGTTAAAGGATCTTAGGGGGCAAGAATATATTTCTCCCATACACTTTAGCCATTCTGTTTATAATGGAACAGCGGGGATTTTATCCATTTTAACAAAAAATACTGCTGCCATTTCAGCAGTCTCCGCAGGACGATCGACATTAGCTGCAGGGTTTCTAGAAGCATGGTTACAGTTATCATCACAGTCTGAAAAAAGTCATGTGTTGCTTGTTCATTATGATGAGCCGTTAACAGACATGCTAACGGGATTTACCGATGAGAAGCCATTTCATGGTGCATCAGCTTGGGTTTTATCATTACCTGAGTATGGACAAGGTCAGGTTGTTTCAATGAATTGGCATGAAGTTAATAACTCGTTAAATGATGAATTATCACAACCAGAGAAGTTTGTAAGTTTTTGGCTAAATCAAGAAAAAAGGGAAACAAGTCACGCTGACAGTATGATGCGTTGGGAATGGGTTAAAGCATGATGAGGAAGTTGCTATACCTTTTGAACTATTATTGGCGTGTTATTGCAACTGGTTTTGGGTTTGCATTGTTTGGGGTTGGAGGATTATTTATTGCACTTGTCATATTTCCCTTAACTTTACTCAATGTAAAAAATAAAGATCAGCGTAAACTTAGGGCGCAGGCGTTTATCTCGAAAAGCTTTCGTTTTTTTATTGGTGTTGTGCGTAGTTTGGGCGTGTTATCTCTTACAACAACTAACATAGAAAGATTGAAAAATGATAGTGGTGTTATGGTGATTGCCAATCATCCTACGTTATTAGATGTTGTCTTATTGATTTCCTACCTTCCTCGTGTAGATTGTGTGGTCAAAGAAGCATTATGGAAGAATCCATTCTTAAAAAAAGTAGTTCAAACAGCAGGTTATATTAGTAATTCGACACCAGACTCCCTGTTAGATGATTGTGTTGATACGTTAAAAAGAGGGAATAACTTATTAATATTTCCTGAGGGAACGCGTACTGAACCAGGAAAACCTGAAGTATTTCGTCGTGGAGCAGCAAATATTGCACTTAGAGCACAAGTTCCGATGAGATTAGTGTATATCAGTTGTCAGCCTAGCGCCCTAACGAAATCACATCGTTGGTATCAAATACCTGAGCGCAAAATGCACTTTACAATTCGGGTAGGAGACTGTCTGTCAACTAAGCCGTATATAACGGAAAATGACCAACTTAGTATTAGTGCCAGACGTTTAACAC
Organism: Zooshikella sp. RANM57; assembly: GCF_050749885.1. Lineage (NCBI taxonomy): Bacteria > Pseudomonadati > Pseudomonadota > Gammaproteobacteria > Oceanospirillales > Zooshikellaceae > Zooshikella > Zooshikella sp. RANM57. The sequence continues at coordinate 27,505 of NZ_JBOIUB010000004.1, forward strand.
AGTATTTACAAAAATGTTATCGCCAAGGGGAAGTAGTACATGAATCAGTTGCGTGAAGAGTTAAAGCAGCTAATTATCTCTACATTGGAATTAGAAGATATCACTTCGTCTGATATTAACAGTGATGATCCTTTATTTACCACAGGATTAGGGCTTGATTCTATTGATGCATTGGAATTGGGGCTGGCTTTGAAGAAAAAATATCAAATAAAGCTAGAAGCTAATAATGATAATAATAAAAAGTTCTTCTATTCAGTAAATACTTTGGCTGAGTTTATTCAGGCTCAGCGTAGTGTTTAAAGTAGTGATCAGACGTTAAGGTATGCAACGAAAGCGCTTGGATATGAATATAGTATTCATCATTTAGCTATCGAATAATTTGACAAGCTAGCCGCTGTAAAGAGTAATAAGTAGGTTGTATATGGACACTAAACAAGCAATATTTGAGCATGTAAAAGCAGTATTAATCGATAAATTTGAAGTTCCTGTTGATGATATATTACTGGAAGCGACATTATATGAGGACCTTGACTTAGATAGTATTGATGCTGTTGATTTGATTATTACGCTACAGGATTATACCAAGAAAAAGATACAACCTGAGTCGTTCAAGCAAGTTAGAACTATTCAAGATTTAATTGATGCTGTTCAGCAATTGCTAGTCAATTCTTAAGAATGCAACTGGTCATCTTGATGAAATAGTTAATCACTTCACAGTCAGAGATAACTAAATAAAGGTTACATGTGTCATTAAGAGCATTATGAAACAAAAATTGGGTTTGCTATTTGGAGTAATTCTATTTATTTATCCTCTGTGGGTTTATTGGGGAATTAATCACCTTAATCCCCGCTGGATAGCATTTATTTTATGTGTTTTCTTTATCATTCGTCTTTGGTGTATTCGTAATGTGCTCACTAAAGCGATGAAGACTCAACTCTGGCTTGCTTCTGTGATAGGTATTGTTATTACTGGTAGCAGTGCACTTACTGCAAATGAACAGTTGCTTAGATTTTATCCTGTGATTGTAAGTGGCGGTTTTTTTTGTTGGTTTGCTCTTAGTTTATGGTTTCCTCCAACCGTTATTGAAATGTTTGCGAGGTTAAAGAAGCCAGATCTGAGCGAGTATGCCGTTCGTTATACAAGACATGTTACGTTGTGGTGGTGTTTATTTTTTATGATGAATGGCGCTGTTGCAACATGGAGTGCTGTTGAGGGGTCGCTTGCCTTTTGGACTATTTATAATGGTTCAGTGAGTTATGTCATTATGGGCATTTGGTTTGCCATAGAGTGGTGTTTTCGTAAGTGTGTTATTGAACCAAGGGATAACCTATGAAGGTTGAATTGCCTAAGGATATAAGTGAAGTTTTAAGTAGTATTTGTCAACGATCTGAGCCAGTCTTTGTCTCACTATATGGTGAAGAAATTAGATGGCAAGCTTTGTTACATGCCATCAATCACTTGCAGCAAGAAATTTACCAATCTTCAGCTCAACGCTATGCAATTTATTGTGAAGATATTGTTTTATTTACTATTGCTTTATTAGCCGTTACGTTAGCCAAAAAAGAAGCTGTATTATTACCCAATGGACAGCCTGCATTTTTGGCATCTATTGCTCATGATATTGATATACTTTTGACCGATAAAGATAAAGTTCCCAGTATAATTCCGGTTAAAAAAATTCCATCTATTACACCCTATGCAACGCTTGATATTATTACACCAGTGGCTGAAATAGTTACTGCAGAATATAGTAATTTGAACGTACACTTTTACACATCAGGCAGTACAGGACAACCTAAACAAATAACAAAGGAGTGGGTAAATTTAATTGATGAAGTGAGTGCTTTACATCAACGTTGGTCACGGCAGATAAATGATGGATATTTTATAGGTTCTGTATCATTTCAGCATATCTATGGTCTACTTTTTCGTGTGCTTTGGCCACTTTTATGTGGGCGACCCATTATTCGTGAAACGGTTAATTACCCTGAAAATGTATTGGCTGCTGTAGAAAAATTTTCGTCCTTAGTTTGGGTAAGTAGTCCAGCGTTGTTAAAGCGATTTGACTTGGATCGTTATGATTCAAAGTTGCATGGAGTCAAAACTATATTTTCTTCTGGTGGGGTTTTGTCATTAACATCGGCACGACATATTCAACAATGTTTTGGTTCTTTACCTATAGAAATTTATGGGAGTACAGAAACTGGAGGAATAGCCTATCGCCAGCAAGTCTGTAAAGATACACCATGGCAAAGTTTTCCTACAGTAAACTGGCAAATGACCAAAGAGGGTAGACTCAGTATTAATTCACTCTATATGAGTTATGAAGGTTGGTTTGATACTGATGACCAAATATATCCAGTTACAGAAAATACATTTCACTTACTGGGACGTCTAGATCGTATTGTCAAGATTGAAGAGAAGCGAGTTTCGTTAGTTGACGTTGAAATATGTTTGGAAAAACATTCCTTTATAGAGGATGTTGTTGCTTTAGCCGTGGATGACTATCGTCAGTATTTGGTTTGTATCGTCGTACTGACAGCACTCGGGGAAGCCTTTTTAAAAGAGCAAGGAAAGTTTGCGTTAAATCAGGTATTTAGAAAATTCTTAGAAGGTTATTTTGAGGCTATTGTACTGCCTAAGAAGTGGCAGTATGTAGAAGAGTTGCCGCTTAACTCAGAGGGCAAGTTAGTGCAGGCTGAACTAAAAAAGTGGATACAATGATAATGTGCGATCAGCCACTGTTACCAGATGTTATTGAGGCGATCAGCCATCAGGGTACTGATTCAACACGTATTGATATTGAAATTAATATCAAGTCCGATAGCGTCTATTTTATTGGACACTTTCCTGATATGCCTATACTGCCAGGTGTTGTTCAAATTCATTGGGTTATGTTATTTGCCCAAAAATATTTACTACGAACATTTAATGTATATCGTATTGAAACCATTAAATTTCAACGAATTATAAAACCCAATACTAAGTTAATGCTTCAATTGATTGATAATCAGTGTGGAAAGCTTAGTTTTACTTATAGTGCAGGTGATGTAATTTATGGTAGCGGACGTATTATCTATGATGAGTCACTCTAGTGCATTTCGTCCGTGTATTATAATACCAATATATAATCATGGTGAAACAGTTAAACATGTGATTGATGGTTTAGCACCATTGAATTTGCGTGTTATTGTGGTAGATGATGGCAGTGATTTGTCAACTCAGTATGTTTTAAACAAATTAATGATTCAAAATGAATCTGTAACTGTCATCAGGCTTGATGAGAATAAAGGAAAAGGCGCAGCTATCATTAGAGCAATATCGCAGGCTTATATTGAAGGTTTTTCTCATGCCTTACAAATAGATGCAGATGGACAACATCATTTGCCTGATGCTGCTAAGTTACTAAAGAAATCAGCTGAATTTCCTGAAGCACTGATTACTGGAGTACCTATTTACGATAAGGATGTACCTAAGGTACGTTTTTATGCGCGCTATCTTACCCACTTTTGGGTTTGGTTAGAGACGCTGTCTTTTACTATTAAAGACTCTATGATTGGCTTTAGAGTTTATCCAGTAAACAGCACAATGAATGTCATCAATCAGTATCGACTACCCTATCGAATGGCATTTGATACAGAAATTATGGTGCGACTTTTTTGGGAAGGTATTCCTGTTCATTCAATTCCAACGCCTATCACTTACCCTAAACAGGGGAAATCCCACTTTAAAGTGTTTTGGGATAATGCTGGCTTAACGATTATGCATACACGTTTAGTATGTGGTATGTTGCTTCGTTTGCCTAAACGTATTTTGGGGAAAAATAAAAACAAACGATCTACACACTGGAGTTCGTTTAAAGAGCAGGGCGGTTGGTTAGCATTAACACTTACTTTTTGGGTATATCGATTGCTTGGAGAGTGGGGACTACGTTGCTTACTGTATCCGGTAATTACTTATTATTATTTATTTTCTGCGGATGCAAGGAAGGTATCATCAAATTTTTTAAAGCAGGCATTTTCCTATAAGTTAGCTCATGAACCTGCTTCGCCTGTATCGAATGGATCAAAAAAGAGTTTTCTTCACTTTACACGCTTTGGTGACCAATTTATAGATAAAGTTGCTATTTGGACAGGGAAAATAAGTAAAGATAATATTGTTATGCATAATGCAGACAGTTTTATTAACGCACTTGATAATAATGAAGGCTGTATCCTGGTATCCAGCCATTATGGTAATAATGATATTTGTCGTGCAATTACTCAGGGACGTTATGCACGTAAATTTAATATTTTAGTACACTCTGAAAATGCAGTTAAATTTAATCGTTTTTTAGCGAAATTAAACCCTGATACCCAAATCAATTTGATTGAAGTGAATGCAATTGATATGACAGTAGCCGTTAATTTGAAGGCAAAGGTTGATGCTGGTGAAGTTATTATTGTTGCTGGAGACAGAGTTCCTCTTACTGGATCAGACAGGACGTTAACCTGTGATTTTTTAGGTAAACCTGCAGCTTTTCCACAGGGAGCATACTTACTTGGTTTACTTTTAGAATGCCCAATTTTTTTATTGTTTTGTAGTAAAGATTATAAACATAAAAAATACCATATGATTTTTGATAAAATTTATGAGGGAGTGAAAGTTCCGAGAAAAGCTCGTAAAGAACTAATTGATAAACTGTGCCAGGATTATGTGGAAAAACTTGAAAATCATGTGTTACAAGATCCATTACAGTGGTTTAACTTCTTTGATTTTTGGCAAAAAACGATAACTGAACATAGATCGTCCTCAAATAATTTGCCTTCGGTAATAAAAGTAAAATATGAGCATTCAGTGAATAAAAGGGATAGTAAAGGATAATTGATTTGTTATGAGAAAAAAAGTAACCACATTTGGAGATGCGCCTCTTGCTATTGAAGATATCACTTTATTAGCACAAGGAAATGCTTTAGCTGCGCTAAGTAAAGCTGATGAATTTAATCAGAAAATAAAAGCTGGAGTTGATTATTTACAAGCGTTACTGGCTAAAGAAGGTGAAATTTATGGGGTTACCACCGGCTATGGTGATTCATGTACAGTAGGTGTTCCACTTAATCGTGTTCATGAGTTACCTATTAATTTAATGCGATTTCACGGTTGTGGTTTAGGTGATATTTTTTCTGAAGAAGAAAGTGCAGCTATTTTAGCTGCGCGTTTAGCCTCATTAACGCAAGGTTATTCAGGGGTAACGCCTGAGTTATTGGCTTTATTAGTTACATTACTCAATAAGCGAGTTTTGCCCATTATTCCGCAAGAAGGTTCTGTCGGGGCCAGTGGTGACTTGACGCCACTATCCTATATTGCAGCTGTATTAATGGGAGAACGAGAGGTCTGGTATCAAGGACAACGGTTACCAACAGTAGATGTATTCAGTCAACTTGATATTAAGCGTATTCGCTTACAGCCGAAGGAAGGACTGGCAATTATGAATGGTACGGCAGTAATGACTGCTTTAGCATGTCTTGCTTATAGCCGTGCTGCTTACCTTGCTAAAGTGACGACACGTATTACTGCAATGATGTCCATTGCATTAAAAGGGAATCCTTACCATTTTGCTGAAGGTTTGTTTTCAGTGAAACCCCATCAGGGGCAAAACCAGATTGCAGCTTGGTTAAGAGCAGATCTTGATGTAGTTGATCAATATAATACCGAGAAAAGATTGCAAGACCGTTATTCTTTACGTTGTGCTCCACACGTGATTGGGGTTTTGCAAGATGGATTGCCTTGGTTCAGACAATTCATTGAAACAGAATTAAATAGCGCAAATGATAATCCGATTATCGATGGCGTTAATCAAAAAATCTATCATGGTGGCCATTTCTATGGGGGGCATATAGCCTTCGCTATGGATAGTATGAAGCAAGCTGTTGCGAATCTTGCTGATTTAATAGATCGACAAATAGCACTGATAATGGACACTAAATTTAATCAAGGGCTTCCTGCTAATTTGTCTGCAGCGACATCTTCTCATGCCATGATTAATCATGGATTGAAAGCTGTGCAAATTGGGGCTTCTGCGTGGACTGCTGAGGCGTTGAAATTAACAATGCCTGCAAGTGTTTTTTCCCGATCAACAGAGTGTCACAACCAGGACAAAGTGAGTATGGGGACTATTGCTGCGCGAGATTGTTTACGTGTGCTGCAATTAACTGAGCAAGTGGCTGCTGCTGGTTTGTTGGCTGTTCGTCAGGCGATAGGTATTCGTCAGCTACAAAAGAGTGATGACTGTACATTAACATCTCATGTACAGGATATGTATGATCGACTGGTTGATGATATTGCTTTCATTGTTGAAGATCGTCCGTTAGAGGCAGACCTCAGATCACTGACAAAAGCTATTCAGCAACAGAAGTGGAGTTTATATGGTGCATGAGGGGTATACACCAACTCAAGTAAAAAAGTTGTCTGTTGAGACTGATATTAATGTACCTTTTTTTGATGTTGACTCGATGGGTGTTACTTGGCATGGACATTATTTAAAGTACTTTGAATTAGGACGTTGTGATTTATTAAAAAAAATTGATTACACCTATCAGCAAATGGAAGCCTCGAATTATATTTGGCCTATTGTTGATTTACGGGTTAAGTATATTAAATCTGTGCGATTTGACCAGAATTTGAAGGTGATCACTGAGCTTGAAGAGTATGAGCATCGCCTTAAGCTTTCATACAAAATAATTGGAGAAGATGGGGAGCTACTCACTAAAGCAACCACCATACAAATGGCCGTTGATATAACAACGGGTGAAACGCTTTTTTCATCACCAGAAATTTTAATTGAGAAGGTAAGGGCATATTATGCTACGCAGTAAACTTATTGTTTTTTGTTGTTTTTGCGCAATTGCTCTGCCTTTTATAGCTCAAGCCGCTTCCACTAATGACGTATTTTGGCGTTATTGGCAGCAACAAATGTCTGCAAAAAAGCTAACAGGTGATTTTATACAAGAAAAACACATTGCTGTGTTAAGTAAACCTCTTATATCGAAGGGCTCATTTAAAGTCACTAATGATAAAATTGACTGGGTAATAACTGCTCCTATTGCAAAGCATTTTGTATTTGACCAAAATGGCGTTATTGATCAATCTAAATCAGTCGACAAAACGGATACAGTGAACAATAACCAAGCATTAAAACAGTTTAGTGCGATATTCAGGCCTTTATTTACTGGAGATAAAGAACAACTACAGCAATTTTTTTCTATTTCTGTCAAAAGACTGAATGAACATAAATGGGTGTTAGATTTACGTCCAAAAGATGCTTTGTTGCGCAAAGGGCTAGACAATGTTGAGCTGGTTATTAATCAGTTAGTTGAAGTTATTCATATCACAGAGACTAATGGTGATAAGACTTTGATAAAATTACTTAATGTGCAGACTGATACTTTTCAGAGTCGTAAATCAGGTTAATGATGCTATGAAATTGCGATTTTGGAGTTGGTTATTCGGTTTACTTATTATTTGTATTTTATTCGTTATAAAATTACAGCAAGACGGTGTTATTGAAACGAATATCATGGCTCTGCTACCTGAAACTGAGCAACAGCCAGAGATTAATAACCTGGCTTCTGAATTTATAAACAAGAATAATGCTAGAGCTGTTTTCTTGCTTGGTAATAAGGATAAGAAAATTGCTATTAAGGTCGCAGAAGAATTTAGTCACAAACTTCGGCAAAGTAGGTTGTGGAAAAATACTGTGTTACGCCATGATCGGACACAGCAACAGGCTTATTACCACTTTTATTATCCATACCGTTATCAGCGGTTAACAGCTAGCCAGCAACAAGCACTTAAATCGAGAACCCTTGCTGGCTGGGAGCAAGCTATTCAGCAGCAACTGCTTAACCCTACCCAAATGGTAAGTAGTCGACTGTTACAAAGTGATCCTCTGTTATTGTTTAATAAACAACTTCAACATTTATCTCCTGCAACCAGTACGCAACTCACTCTCATCGATGATTTACTAATGGTTGAAGCGAAAGGTGTATATTATGTTTTAGTCAGCTCAGAGGTAACGTTTGATGTATTTAATTTAAAATTACAGCATCAAGCGGTTATGAGCATTGAGCGTTGGGTTAAGGTTTTGCAAGATCAGTACGTTTCAACAGAAGCAATATACTCAGGTGTTTTATTTCATGCAGAAGCTGGTGCTAGAGATGCACAGTCTGACATTAGCTTTATAAGTATCATTTCAATTATTGGTATTATTGTTTTAACGAGTATAATTTTTCGTTCTTTACAACCCATAGGTTTTTGTTTGCTAACTATAAGTATAGGAATATTAGTTGCATTTACCTTGACTAGCTACCTGTTTGATAAAGTTCACTGGTTAACACTCGTATTTGGTGCAAGCTTAATTGGTATTTCAGTTGATTACACCTTTCATTATTTCACGGCTCGTCAAGCTGAAGCCGTAAATTTCTCATCGAAGCGCGTTATTCAACAAATTGCTCCTGCGATTGGTTTGGGAATGTTATCGAGTGTAATAGGTTATATTCCTATGATGGCAGCCCCTTTCCCAGGTATAGTACAAATTGGTTTTTTTTCAGCAAGTGGATTGCTTGCTGCATTTTTGACGGTAATTTTATTTTTACCTTATTTATGTCAACAGCCTAGTAATAATACAGGATTTTTAAATCTGCAGTATTTACGTGTTCTCCATCAGTATCACTTACACTGTGCTTCAAAAAAATCGTTATGGGGCGTTCTGATACTGTGTTTAATAGGAGCGCTGGCATTATTTATTAATTTGCCGGTTAACGATGATATTCGTCTGTTACAACAGCTTTCTCCCGAGCGTCAATGGCATGATCAACAGTTAAAGACTTTAACAGGTAAAAATGCGATCAGCCAGTTTTATATAGTAACTGCGAATACAGAAGAGCAGTTATTACAGAAACAGGAAAAACTATTAGTAGCGCTGGCTCCTCTCATTAAAAAAGAAGTATTAGGTCATGCAAGTAGTGTTGTTCAATGGGTTCCATCAAAGCAGCAGCAAACGACCAATTTAAAGCTATTACGGTTGAAAATGTCTCCTGAGCAATTAAGCGTACTTTTAGATAAATTAGGGTTTACCACTGAAGCGAAGCAAAAAACATTAGTGGATTATCAATCTCAACTTAAAATCAGTTCCCCAGAGAAAGATAGTGATGCTTCCTCCCTACTGACGATGCATCACTGGCTTGCAAGCCCTGTTAGCCAATATATGAGTAATTTATGGCTTGGTAAATATACGCAAGGGTATGCAGCGGTTATTCAACTAACAGATGTTCATGATCTAGCAGCGTTACGTCACTTAACAGATAAGGATTCAGGTATATTCTTTATTAGCAAAGCGGATGATATTACAGCGGTGTTATCTCGCTATCGTCAGCTAATAGTAAAACTAGCATTAATGGCGTACTTATTTATTTATATATTTTTGGGATGGCGTTATGGATGGCTTAAAGCATTATTTATCATGCTACCTCCTTTGTCCGCAGCATTATCTGCCATTGCCTTGGTTGGTACCTTTGTACAGCCTGTCAATTTATTTAATATTTTAGCATTTATTCTTATTATGGGTATTGGAATTGACTATACGTTATTTTTACAAGAAGACAAAAAACGTCAGTTAAGTACTTATGTTGCCATTTTATTATCAGCAGGAACAACCGTTTTAGCATTTGGCTTACTATCGTTAAGTTCGACTAACGCTGTTCAAACGTTTGGGTTTACTGTATTGATTGGTATTTTATTGGCTTTTTTATGGGCACCATGCAGTTTGAGAAAAAATATAAGAAGATGTTTTAGTGATAGTGATGTGACACAGAATGACATGAAACAACAGGCAAAGAGGTGCTCGGTATGAAGAATATTCTTTTGCAACCAGGTAAGCAGCCTGTTGATGTAATCATTATCGGTGCTGGTCCTGCTGGTAGCGTTGCCGCAGCGTATTTATTAGAACAAGGGTTAAGGGTCAAAATACTCGAAAAAAGCCAGTTTCCACGGTTTTCTATTGGTGAAAGTTTATTGCCACAATCAATGGAAATTTTACAACAGGCTAATTTATTACAACCTGTGATTGAAGCTGGGTTTCAATATAAAAATGGAGCGATATTTCGTTGGCAGGATGAACAGGTTGAGTTTGATTTTAGAGAAAAATTTTCACCGGGATGGGGGACAACATACCAGGTTCAGCGTGATAAGTTCGATTCAATACTTGTCAACCAAGTTGAAAAGCAAGGGGCGGAAGTCATTTATCAGGCGACTGTTAAGTATGTTGAATATATTGATGACGGTATTCGTTTAGAGTGGCAAGATAATGATGGAAATATTCACACTGAAACAGCCCAGTTTATTTTAGATGCGAGTGGATTTGGTCGTGTATTGCCCAAATTATTCAATCTTGAAGTACCCTCAAATTTACCATTTCGTCAGTCACTTTTTACCCATGTTATCGATCAAATACCTTTAACAAAATTTGATCGTAATAAAATTATTATTACAGTCCATCCACATGATAGCCAAACGTGGATGTGGTTAATTCCTTTTTCTGATGGCACCCTATCATTGGGGGCTGTCGCGACACCAGCATTTTATCAACAGTTTGAAGGTTTAAGCGAAGATCAGACGCTTGAACGTATTTGTCACGCTGATACACATTTAGCAGTTTTATTAAAAGGGGCGCGTTACAAATATCCGGCGAGACAAATTGCAGGTTACTCTTCCAGCGTTAAATCTTATTATGGAGATCGGTATGCTTTGTTGGGTAATGCTGGTGAGTTTTTAGACCCTGTGTTTTCTTCTGGAGTCACTATTGCCTTTAAATCGGCACAACTGGCTTGTGATGTTTTAAAACGACAATTTGCTGGTGAGACTGTATGTTGGCAACAACAGTTTGTAGAGCCTCTGTCAGGGGGAATCAATACTTTTCGAGCATTTGTTGAGGCTTGGTATGAAGGATCATTATTGCCTATATTGTGCTATCCCAATAAAGACTCTGAAGTAACAGCAATGGTTTGTTCTGTTTTAGCGGGTTATGCCTGGGATAAGCGTAATCTTGTTGTGCAGGATTCACAAAAATTTCTAAGACTGATATCAGAGTTGTGTCAGTGATGTTGATGACTATATTGGATAAATTAATGACACAACTAAAAATATTTTTTTCTATATTAAAACAAGCTTTAAAGAATAAACAGTTTAGTTATAAGTTGTTAGCTGTGATCGGATGCTGTTATATCTTGAGTGGCTGCAGTATATGGTTTACAAAAAACCAATCAAACTCATTGAATAGTGACAATAATAATGCAGAGGCATTTACTCCAGCACTATTACCTGAAATAAATTGGGTTAAAAAACCTTTTGTGTTAACCCAAAATGTGTCAATTCGTTTTAAAGATCAGACATTTTCCTTGTTAACACAAGCAGAGTTAAGACCTCAGCGAATTACACTCGTTGGTTTAAGTCACTTAGGACAACGTTTGTTTACTATTTCTTATGATGGACATAGCATTGAGCAAGGACATCATTTACCAGATATACCTGTAGATTTAAATTATATTATGCAAGATTTTCTGTGGGTTTATACCCCTCTTTCTGGTTTACAGCAGCATTTGCAGCCAAAAGGTTATTTTATTCGTGAAGAGCTTACTGCAACTCAACAGGTTGATGCATCCAGTGAGTTGAGTGAACAAGCTGTGTTAAAAAAACGTTTGATTGATTTTCATCATCAGCAACAAATTGTTATCCGTTATCGTCAACGTCAGCCAGGTCAGTGGGATGTTCAGTTAAATAATCCAAAACGGCACTATGAAATACAGATTACAACAGTGGAGCGGCAGCAACTATGAGTTCATCTCTGTTTGGTTTAACTGCTGTAGGTATGATTTGTAGCTTAGGTTCTGACTTATCACAAATTACTGCCCGTTTGTTTAATGGTTGGCAGCAGGGTATTCAACTATCTCGTGAGTTTACGCCAGATAAAGAAATAGCACTGGCCGCTGTTCATGAGTCATTACCAACAATTAGACTTACAGATAAAAACTATCATTGCAGAAACAGTCAGCTATTACAGGCAGCTATTTTACAGATAGCTGACCATGTGTCTGAATTGATCCAGCGATATGGTGCTCCTCGCATTGGTGTTGTTGTTGGTTCAAGTACAGCAGGTGTGTGGGAAGTAGAAAAAGCCGTTGCTTGCTATCAACAGACGAATACATTACCTGATGCTTTCCACTACACACAGCAAGAGATGGGAAGTGTTGGGGCATTTGTAGCACGAAGCTTGTCATTATCAGGCATCGTTTATACAGTTTCGACAGCGTGTTCTTCCAGTGCAAATGTATTTGCCAGTGCTCAACAGCTTATAAAAAGTAACTTATGCGATGCGGTGATTGTCGGCGGGGCAGATAGCTTATGCCAGTTAACGGTCAATGGATTTATGAGTTTGGAGTCTGTTGCTGAAGATGTTTGTAATCCATTCAGCCAGAATCGCTCAGGCATTACGCTTGGTGAAGGGGCTGCGTTGATGGTGATGGAGCGAGAGCCAGCGGAGATTAATTTTTTAGGTGCAGGTGCTGCATCTGATGCTCATCATATTTCTGCCCCTCATCCTGACGGTGATGGTGCAAAGCAGGCAATGCAACGTGCATTACATAATGCTGGGATTGAGGCAACAGATGTTGACTATGTTAATTTGCATGGGACAGGTACTCAGCAAAATGATGCGATGGAAAGTTTAGCTATGCAGGCTGTTTTTGCTCAAGGTGTCCCTGCAAGTTCAACAAAAGGAATGACAGGACATACTTTAGGCGCTGCTGGTGCAATTGAAGCGGCTATTTGCTGGCTAACACTCTCAAAAAAATACAACCCGCAGCGTTTATTACCTCCTCACCTTTGGGATCATTGTCCTGATACGCAACTGCCTTCGTTGGCGTTGGTAAAAGCTGATACTTCGCTTAATTCATTAAACATTACCATGAGCAATTCGTTTGCCTTTGGTGGTAATAATGTCAGCCTGTTATTTGGAGTGAGCTAATGGATATAGATGTAACAGCTATTCCTATTACCCAACTTATTCCTCATCGTCAGTCAATGTGCTTAATTGATAGGGTGGTTGCGTTTGCTGATAAAACGATAGTGGCAGCATTTACTGTAGATGCCAGCAATATCTTTTTAGTTGATGAAGGTTATGTACCAGTATGGGTTGGTCTGGAGTATATGGCACAAACCATAGCCGCTTATACAGGACTCAATCACTACCTCAATCATGAACCCATAAAGCCGGGTTTTTTATTGGGCACTCGCCGTCTTGAAACCCAGGTAGAAGGTTTTTTTCCACAAAGTACTTACTGGGTTACTGCTACAGAAATTTATGAAGATAATGGCTTAAGTGTTTTTAAGGCCATATTGTATCAAGCCCAAGGTGGTGTTAATCCTTTTGCAGAAAAAGTGGAAGATGATGAGTGGCTGGTTCGAGCCTCAGTTAATGTCTTTCAACCCGATGATCCCTCTCAGATGCTACAGCAGTCAGTGTTATGAAAAAACGAGTTTTAATTACTGGTGCCAGTCGAGGTATTGGTAAAGCAACCGCAATTATGCTTGCACAGCAAGGGTATGACGTTGTTATTAATTATCGCAATGGCCAACAGGCGGCAGAAGAAGTATTAGCGAATATTCTTGCTCAAGGTGGGAGTGGGCAACTGTTACCATTTGATATTAGTGATCGAGCTCAAGTGCAACAAGCGATAGAGAACGATATGACTGAACATGGCGTTTATTATGCTGTTGTATGTAATGCTGGGATACATAGTGATAATGCTTTTCCTGCTATGGAGTTTGAGCAGTGGAATAGTGTTTTAAGCACTAATCTTGATGGCTTTTATAATGTGTTACACCCAGTGGTTATGCCAATGGTTAGACAGCGTCAGCCTGGTCGTATAGTTACGTTATCTTCAGTTTCTGGCGTACGAGGTAATCGAGGGCAGGTCAATTATAGTGCGGCTAAAGCAGGGATTATTGGTGCAACAAAAGCACTCGCGTTAGAGCTTGCAAAGCGCAAAATCACGGTTAATTGTGTTGCACCTGGCCTAATTGATACGGATATGACGGAGACTGTGAGTGAACAGCTTTTGACAGAAATACCTGCTAAACGAGCAGGCTCGGCTGATGAAGTTGCAGCAACAATTGCATTTTTATTGTCACCTTCAGCCGCTTATATAACTCGGCAAGTAATTTGTGTTGATGGAGGATTGAGCGGATGAAACGAGTGGTTGTCACAGGTATGTCTGCTATAACCTCACTGGGAGATAGCTGGGAAAGCGTGCTATCTGCATTACAAGCTAAGCGAACAGGTGTTTGCCAAATGCCTGACTGGGAGCAGTATGAGGGCTTGCTGACTAAGCTGGCTGCACCTGTCGTAGATTTTGCCTTGCCAAAACACTACACACGAAAAAAAACACGTAGTATGGGGCGGGTCTCACAAATGGCAACATTAACTGCTGAGCGAGCTTTAATGGAAGCTCGCTTGCTGGAGTCTGAGGAGATTAGTTCTGGGGCAATGGGTATTGCATACGGTTCGTCAGTAGGCAGTACACCACCTATGGTTGGTTTTGGTCGTATGCTGAGTGATCATACGACACAAGGGATTACAGGAACCAGCTATATACAGATGATGACGCATACAGCCGCAGTTAATATGGGATTATTTTTTGGCATCAAAGGTCGATTAATTCCCACCAGCAGCGCTTGTACATCAGGCAGCCAGGGGCTAGGTTTTGCTTATGAAGCCATTAAATATGGATTGCAACCATTGATGCTTGCCGGGGGGGCAGAAGAGTTATGTCCAACCGAGGCCGCAATATTTGATACTTTGTATGCAACAAGTACGCAGAATAGCACACCTCACTTATCTCCAAGGCCATTTGATAAGGATAGGGACGGGTTAGTAATTGGTGAAGGTGCCTGTACTTTTGTGTTGGAGGAGTTAGAGCATGCACAGCGTCGAGGCGCCAACATTATTGCTGAAGTCATTGGTTTTGCAACCAATACTGATGGCGCTCATGTAACCCAACCTCATGCAGTTCAAATGGCAGAAGCAATGCGTATTGCTCTTAACGATGCAGGACTCCAGCCAGCTGATATTGACTATATCTGTGCTCATGGAACGGCAACAACACGAGGTGATATTGCAGAAAGCCAAGCGACGTATGATGTATTTGGTGATGATATACCTATTAGTTCATTAAAAAGCTATTTTGGCCATACTTTGGGGGCATGTGGTGCAATAGAAGCATGGTTGTCTATTAACATGATGCAAGAAGCGTGGTTTGCACCAACAGTAAATCTTGTTAATCCTGATCCAGAATGTGCACCTTTAAACTACATTATGAATGATGGCATTGTACGACACTGTCAGTATGTAATGAGCAATAACTTTGCATTCGGTGGGATTAATACATCGTTGATTTTCAAGCGCTGGCTTGGTGAGTAGTTAAAATATTACTTATATCCAGCTTTTCGTTTTAGTTAAGAGACATTCTTCTCCATCAGGGAGTGATGGAGAAGAAAAAAGTTAAAGGCGAAAAGCACTAAAGTGCGAAGTCTTTAAGCCTTTTCAGAGGCCTTACTTTGACTTGCATAGAAGCTGGTTTGGCCTTAAACATCATTTCTTCACCCGTGAATGGATTGACTCCCTTACGAGCTTTAACAGCAGGTTTTTTCTTGGTAGTAATTTTGAGAAGTCCTGGAAGGGTGAACTCACCACAACCACGTTTTTTGATATGACGTTCAATTACTTCTGTTAGCCCATCAAGTACGTTAGAAACATCCTTTTTAGTAAGGCCTGTGTTTTCAGCAATTTCGTTAAGAATTTGCGTTTTAGTGTAGCGTTCAGTGATAGCTGTTGGTTTTTTGGCTGCGGCCATGACATTACCCCTTCATAAGAGTTACAAGGAAAAAATAATACAACTATTGGATTATGACAATTAGAAAAACTATTCTTTGAGTTAATTTTTGTTTTCTTAGCTGTTTTGTGAAAGCCGTAATAGTATTAGCATAGCTCAGTAGGCGTATATCTTACTAGAAAAAGACATAATCTTTAGTCTTTTTGCCTAGTTAAAATAGGGTTATCAAGACTGTAGAGTATATACAGAAGGTGACATTTAATGTACAGAGTGTTGTGTTTCAAGGTAAAAAGCACTAGGTTGATCACAGCTTAAGCTCAGTCTTTCCTTTCTCAAACGCCATATACATAGCTTCTTCCCTCTATAGGTTCGCTTAGAGAGTTATCCTACAAATGGGTAAACTGGTCGAATCTTACTAAGTTAGATAGCTCTGTGCCGTTTGCTGAGGATAGGGGTTGTCTGCGTTTTAGCATCATGAACGATGTGAGTGCAGCTATACATAATGGCATGAAGGTCATGTATTAGTGCAATACAGGAATGATTGCCGAGGAGCTTTTAACTGGATTCACCACAGTCCCTTATTTATATAACTATCCAGTAGTACTTTTAAATGCATTAAGGGGGGCTACTGTAAGTCTTACTGTAGAAGAGTTTCCTTGCGGCTTCATTTCTTGACGGCTCAGCAGGCACTTTTAGAACAACTGTTGTTGCTATTACTATCAGACTAGCTCCTCTAAAAAATTCTTAGCTGTGGTTAATAGAAGCTATTTGTAGTGATAGAACAAAAGTAGTGAGAAGTAACATTGTTGTATTTAGTAAGCGATGAGTCCTCTTAAAGGGGATTTCTAGATAAGTTTGTATGTATTTGGTTGTGTCTTACTCCAGAAAGGAAGTGATAGTACTTCTTTTACAGCTGATTAATCATCTTACTAAATGTGTCATGGGGGAGGTTGTAACTTAAATACATCACTTGCTTTAATACCGTGCAGTATTCATTAAGTTCATTGTTGTACTGCTAGTAATTACCCGTATTGACCATTAAGTTTTGGGACATTTAATATACAGTATTGTTTGTCAGGGATCTGTCCACTTTATTAGTGTATAAGCTCACTGTATGAATCTTTAAAGCTACGATATTAGTACGCCTTATTTGTTTGACTCAGATAGTATGGGTAGGGCTGAATATGATTGATAAAAAAAATGGCTTGAAGTTTTTAGCTTGTCTTTTTTTTGCGAGTTGTGGAAATATTGTGTTAGCTTCCAGCTTACTTAATTTTGATACTGATGATATCTTTCAAAATGAAGATTTATCATCAGATGTTGAACAACAATATTCAACTGAAATAGATGAAAAAGACTGTATTTTTTGTCAGGGAGGTATGATTGAAAGCAGCTCTGTTCCTCATAATGGACAATTTGGTTATCCTGTAATTCGTGAGCATGAGCGAGTATACCATCAACAGTCAATGGAGCTGATAAATGACTATTTTGGTAAAGATAGTGCTATATCTATCGAGGAACAGAAAAACTATGAGTTAAAATATAAAAATAAATTGAAGGAACTAAAGAAAAAACATTAACTTGTTAGTCTCTTTGTAAGCGTGAGATGCTTACAATAAACATTTTGCTGATAGCCACTGATTGATATCATTTTTGTATGTTTGCAACCATTTTTTTGCGGCATCCATATAAGAGTAACGATCATATTCGTAAAGAGCTGATGCTTCAGAGATCATTTGATTGTTAAAGTTAATATTTTTTATCAATTGAAATGCACAAGGCCATTTTTTAGGAAAGTGTTTAGATGTCGCTTTTTTTAGCCAACCATTTTTAGGGTTGCCACAGTCCATTGTTTCATAGGGATTTGGTCCCCATTTAGGGACAGATATACATTCAGGCTCAAAGGGGGGGAACTCAATAAAGTGTCCTTCTACTCGACGCTCAACCCAGTTAGGCGTCCAGTTCATAATAAGTAAAGGTGTTTGTTTTTTAATTGCGAGTAATATAGTTGGTTTGAATGCTTCTCCGCCTATTTTTTTCAGTAGATAGTTTAGTTTAAGAGCACGAATACGTTTGCCTTCTTGCTTATCCCAGGGACCTGTTATATATACACCTTTTAATCCTGAATAGTCCATAGTGAATAGATTTGAGCACTGATTCAATACAGTCCAACTAGGTAACCCAGGACAAAGTTTTTCGACATAAGCTGGATACCACCACTCTTCACGTGTTATAGCATCATGAGTTCCGGCATCAATGATAAGTTTTTGTTCAACCATTCGATTGAACTCTTTAGCCATTGTACCTTCCCAGACTTCAAGCTGTAAGTCAATTTCACCAAGCCGTAATGCGCCCCATTGTTTATTGGTTGTTATTTCTCGGTAATGAATTTTATAGCCTTGCTTTTCCAATATATCTCCAATAGCGTAAGATATTACAATTTGACTGGCCCAGTCGTTTAATGCAATAGTGATTGGCGTTTGTTTCTGTTCCTGAGTAAAGGATTTGGCAGGAAAAGATAACAGGAAAAATAGAGAGATATAGGTTAATTTTTTCATTAAAATAAAAATTAGATTATTTGTTTAGAGAATAGCAGCATTAAGGCATATAGCATACTTGTCTTTAATGGGTACCCTAATGATTAACTTTGCTTTGAATGAACGTTTGGCTATCCAAAATAGTAGTTGGTTTTTTTATTTTAATAAAAAACGCCCATTGAAATGGGCGTTTAGTGATTGATTGCTACTTTTATTTTTAATGAATATTTAGTTTTTAAGGCTTGCCATATCGATTACAAATCTATATTTTACATCACCTTTTTTCATCCTTTCATAGGCTGCGTTAATATCTTGAATTTTAAGCATCTCAACGTCGCAGCTAATATTATGTTCTGCACAAAAATCCAGAACTTCTTGCGTTTCAGGGATTCCCCCAATCAGAGAGCCTACGAGTATACGACGTTTCATGACTAAAGCACTGGCTTGTAATGCGGGCTCGATAGGTTCTAATAGCCCAACTAAAATATGTACACCATCATACTTAAGGCAGTTAATGTACGGGTTTAAATCATGTTGGACGGGAATTGTGTCTAACAGAAAGTCAAAAGTTTCTGTGGCCGCCGTCATCTGCTCAGGATCTCTGGAAATAATAACATGATCAGCGCCTTGTTTTTTGGCTTCTGCTACTTTACTTTCTGAACGGGTAAAAATAGTCACTTCGGCACCCATGGCTTTGGCAAACTTAACTCCCATATGACCTAAGCCACCCATACCAAGTATTCCAACTTTATGTCCTGGCTGAATATTAAAATGCTTAAGAGGAGAGTAGGTTGTAATGCCTGCACAAAGAATAGGAGCCGCAGTGGCCGGGTCAAGTTGATTTGGTATATTTAAAACAAAGCGTTCACTGACGACAATATTTTCAGAATAACCACCATAGGTTATATGTTGGTCATGGCGATCCTGCCCATTATAGGTGCTGACCATACCCTCCTGGCAAAACTGTTCCAGCCCGTCATTGCATGCTGAGCAAGTACGACAGGAATCCACCATACATCCTACGCCAACAGTATCGCCAACCTTAAACCGGCTTACATTGTTACCGACTGCTGTGACGTGTCCGATAATTTCATGGCCAGGTACTACGGGATAAATGCTCATTCCCCAGTCATTTTCGGCAAAGTGAATGTCAGTATGGCAAACGCCACAGTAGTCTACTTCAATAGCAACATCATCTTCTCTGAGTAAGCGTCGTTCAATATTGTGAGGCGCTAACCCTGATGTGTTTGACTGTGCTGCATAGGCTTTGGTAGTTGTCATATATGTATTTCCCTAATGAGAAAGAGAAGGGGAAAGAATTTTCACCGTAGTTTTCGATCTGACAATGATGTTGTCTTTATTGTGCTTATCTTTGGCTTTTTTGCCATCAACAAAAGTACGGTATTTTTGCCAATTCCTCCAAATAGTTTCTCTTTACTTGAACTTAGAGCTTTGCCAACGGCATACTAGGGTAAAATGAAAATAACCTGTTATAGTAGGTTGTGTATGAATTGTCCTGTGATGATGGCACTTATTAGCCAGCTGATAAAACATGATGGAATCTCCGAAACGCTATTGCCTGAAGTGTCTCTTTTTGCGAGCCATAAACCACAGCCTAGAGTTCCTTTGATATACCAGCCTAGTCTGTGTATTGTTGCTCAGGGGCAGAAAATTGGCTATTTAGGTGATAGGGAGATTCATTACGACTCGGGTCATTATTTAGTACAAACATTACCCTTACCCTTCGAGTGCGAAACTTTTGCTTCAGAGGAAGCACCATTATTTGGTATTTCTGTCAGTATTGATGCTGCTACACTAGCAGAGCTGGTACTGGCACTGGATGCTCCTTTATCTTATGACAATAATGCAGAGCCTCCTAAACCAATGGATTCAGTAGCCATGACAAAAGGTATGGAAGAGGCTGTCATACGACTTCTACGCGCTTTATATGATCCTCAGGCTGCCAGGGTGATGGGGCATAATAGAGTTAGGGAGGTTATTTTTGAAGCACTTCAGGGGGAGCAGGGGCCTGCGTTACGAGCCCTAGTTCAAAACCAAGGACACTATTCTCGAATTGTACAAGTTTTAACTCAAATGCATTCAGAGCTGGCAGATGATATTTCGGTTGAACAGTTAGCGCGTCGGGCGAATATGAGCTTATCAACATTTCATCATCACTTTAAGCAAGTTACCCGTTCTTCTCCTATACAGTACCTAAAAAGGCTTAGACTTATAAAAGCACAGTTATTACTGAGCCATGATGAATTTAATGTCACTCAAACGGCTTCTGCTGTAGGCTATAAAAGTGTTAATCAATTTAGCCGGGATTATAAGCGTTATTTTGGGGTGAGTCCTATCCAGGATAAAACCTAGGTAAGATAGGACTCAGTCATATTAATTCTTTAAGCTGATTGAGGTATTGGCTTCGTCAAGAAAACCATCATCTTTTATTTGTTTTAAAAGGTAACGGTACATATTTTTACGTACTTTGGGTACTACTGAAAAGTCATGAGATGGATAAGCGAATATCATCGGCAGCCATTGGACTAAGGTAACAGAGTCCTTTAAAAGATATTTTTTCTGGCGACCTTCTTTATTCTGAATGATAGCATTTACTTCATAATTAGATGTTGCCCAAGATGGAATTGTATATAGGCTTAAACCTGTGATGAATGCTGGAATAAGGGCTGCAGGGTTACCGGCTTCAGTGATTATTAATTCAAGCTTTAACTCTGCTTCGGAATCATTGGTTGATATACGGCTAAAGTAACCTGATTTTTCAAGAACAGTTGTAAGCTCACCTTTAATAATATTTTGAGCGAATTCTGGCTGCTTAGATGGTTTTGAAAATCCTCCTTTTGCTAGAGACGTAAAAGAAAGGGATTTTTTGTTTGCGATATTAATGTTTGATTTATCTAGTGATGTACTGGGTATGTTACCTCCTTCGTACATTGCGCAGCCAGAGATAAGTGAAATTAAATATATAATTATTAGCGTTGAAAGTTTATTCATTTTTTTGTTGCTCTTAGGTAAAGCTAGAGTTATTAATAGAAAGGGAGGGTATTTTAGTGACAATTTTAAATTTTTAAATTGTTGTTTAGTGCGCTCCTGAATATAAATGATTTAAGTCAAACTTAGAGCTGGCAATTTTAAGGTTTAAATACTGAAAATAGATTTATGGAAGTTAAGTTTTGTTGAGGTTAAAGGGAATATGGCAAGCTAAGAGATAATGAGCTGATTTTTAAAATAAAAAAAAGGCCGACATATTGTCGGCCTTTAAAAATATGGTAGCTACGAGTGGATTTGAACCACTGACCCTCGCATTATGAATGCGATGCTCTAACCAACTGAGCTACGTAGCCAAAGGATGGCGCGTATTTTAGGGGTTTTATGGTTAATGTCAACCCCCTGTAATGCTCTTTTTTACGTGTCGATGTTTATGCCCTTGCTTTGAGTATATATCCTTTGCAGAGGGTTATAAGTTATACATTAAAACGGAAGTGGATTACATCACCATCTTGTACAATGTAATCTTTACCCTCAAGACGCCATTTGCCTGCTTCTTTAGCACCTTGCTCACCGCTGTAGGTAATAAAGTCATCGTAGCTAATGATCTCAGCTCGGATAAATCCTTTTTGAAAATCTGTATGGATAACGCCTGCAGACTCTGGTGCTGTTGCGCCAATTTTGGTTGTCCAGGCTCTTACTTCTTTGACGCCAGCCGTGAAGTAAGTTTGTAAGCCAAGTAGTTGATAACCTGCTCTGATAACCCGGTCTAGTCCTGGTTCTTCCATTCCTAAATCGGTAAGGAATTCATCACGTTCTTCGTCTTCAAGCTCTGCAATTTCTGCCTCAAGTTTGTTGCAGATAGGAACAACCACAGCACCTTCTTTAGCCGCAATTTCTTCGACAATTTTTAAGTAGGGGTTGTCAGTAAAGCCATCTTCATTGACATTGGCAATGTACATTGTTGGCTTTGTGGTCAACAGGTGGAATTGCTTAATTTGATTCAGCTCATCTTCAGTGAGAGACAGTGAACGAACAGGAAGTCCTTCATTTAAGTGAGGAATGAGTTTTTCAAGCATTGCTTTTTGCTTGACGGCATCTTTATCACCACTTTTAGCCACTCTTATAACACGTTGTAACTGGCGTTCAACGCTTTCAAGGTCAGCTAGAGCAAGTTCAGTATTGATGACTTCGATATCGCTGGCTGGGTCGACCTGATTGGATACGTGAATGACATTGCTATCTTCAAAGCAGCGGACAACATGAGCAATTGCATCAGTTTCGCGGATATTGGCAAGAAACTGATTGCCTAATCCTTCACCTTTTGACGCACCCTCAACCAAGCCTGCAATGTCAACAAACTCCATACTGGTAGGGATGACTCGCTCTGGCTTGACGATTTCTGCTAATGCATTTAATCGGGGGTCAGGCATAGGCACTACACCTGAGTTAGGCTCAATTGTGCAGAAAGGAAAGTTTTCAGCACCAATACCTGCTTTAGTTAGCGCATTAAATAGTGTGGACTTACCAACGTTAGGTAAACCAACGATACCGCAGTTAAAACCCATGGTGTGTTCCTTTCGCTTGAAAAGTAAGTTTAGCCTTTAAAACGGTGCAACTGTTGTACTGCTATTTGCCAGGAGCCGGTGATTGCTTCAGGTAAAAGCTGAATTGCTTCATGTGTAACTGCGTCAATCAAATCCTGCTCTTGCCGTGGCGCACGATTTAAAACAAAGCCAACAACTTGCTCTTTAACTCCTGGATGACCAATGCCAATACGCAGGCGGAAAAAATCCTTGCAGTTTCCCAGCTTGTTAATGATGTCTCGCAGGCCATTGTGACCACCATGACCACCACCTTGTTTCAAGCGGGCAGTTCCTGGAGGTAAATCTAATTCATCATGGGCAACAAGAATGGATTCAGGAGGGATTTTGTAAAAATTAGCGTAAGTTTGTACGGCTTTACCGCTGAGATTCATGTACGTAGTAGGGATAAGCAAATGTAGGGTTTGCCCTTTAACCTTAACTTGCGCCACTTCGCCGTGGAATTTTTTCTCAGGGTGAAGGGTTGCACCATAATTTCGTGCTAACCCTTCAACTAAGATGGCGCCAGCATTGTGCCGAGTATTAATATACTCGGCACCAGGATTCCCTAGGCCGACAACTAACTGAATGTTTGCTTCGGGGATCATTTTAGCCATGTTGGCAAAACCTCAGATTACTCTGCAGAAGTTTCTTCGTCAGCAGAGCCTTCTTCTGCAGAAGCACGTGTAGCTTGGACAACTGCAACAGGTACGTCGTGGTCTGTACCATGAGATAGTTCAACCAGCTCAACACCTTCTGGCAGTTTTAGGTCTGACAAGTGAATGTTTTGGCCTACTTCAACTTCAGTCATATCGACTTCAATAAACTCAGGTAAGTTTGCAGGCAGACAGCGAACTTCCACTTCAACAGCAGAGTGAGCAACAACACCACCGGCTTTTACACCCACACTTTTATCTTCGTTAATGAAGTGTAAAGGTACGTGAGTAGTAATTTTTTGGTTGGCGCTGACACGCAAGAAGTCAGCATGCATGATGAAGCCTTTAGCAGGATGACGCTGAAGGTCTTTTAGGATCACTTGCTCTTGTTGGCCATCAAGTTCTAACGTCAGGATGTGAGAGTAGAAAGCTTCATTTTCCAATGCTTTCTTCATTTCTCTTTGAGTTACTGTAGCTTGAACTGGGGCTTTTTCACCACCATAGATAATAACTGGAACTTGTTGCGCTTCACGACGCAGGCGGCGGCTCGCACCTTTCCCTACATCTTCACGCTTTTCCAGTGTTAAAGAAAATTCGTTGGACATTGAAGATCTCCTGAACTGAGTCAAATACACTGTGACACTCGCGACCAAGCGCACAGCAACAAAGTGCCTGGAAAAAAGGCGCGCGAATAATAACCTATTTTTAAGGTTTTTGCTCGCATTTTTTAAGATTTTGCTGATAACTGGGGAGGGTGGAGGTAAGTGATTTACCTCCACAAGTTTAGATCGGTTCGAAGGAGAATGCTAAATCAACGGAATAGGGCGCTGATTGATTCTTCGTTGCTAATTCGGCGAACAGACTCAGCAATTAGGTGTGACATATCCAGTTGACGGATTTTGCTGCACTGTTTGGCGGCTGAAGACAGGGGAATGGTATTATGGACAACCAGTTCATCAAGTTGAGATGAGTTAATGTTATCCATTGCGCGACCAGAGAGAACGGGATGTACGCAGTAAGCCAGAATTCTGGAAGCCCCTTTCTCTTTCAGTACGCGTGCTGCTTGGCAAAGTGTTCCAGCAGTGTCAACCATATCGTCAACCAGAATACAGGTGCGTCCATCAACATCACCAATGATGTTCATGACTTCGGCCTGATTTGCAGCAGGACGACGTTTGTCAATGATGGCTAAATCTGTATTGAGTTTCTTGGCGATAGCGCGTGCGCGTACCACTCCACCGATGTCGGGAGAGACAATAATGAGGTCTTCAATGCGCTGCTGGGAAATATCATCCAGCATAATGGGAGAGCCATAAATATTGTCTACTGGGATATCGAAGAAGCCCTGAATTTGATCTGCGTGTAAGTCAACCGTTAGCAAACGGTCAATGCCTACCGTAGTGATCATGTCTGCAACCACTTTGGCGCTTATGGGGACACGGGTAGATCGAGGGCGTCTATCTTGACGAGCATAGCCAAAATAGGGAACAACAGCCGTTATACGATTAGCGGAGGAGCGGCGTAAGGCATCAGCCATGACGATCAGCTCCATTAAGTTGTCATTGGTAGGTGCGCAGGTAGATTGAATAATAAAAACATCCTTTCCACGGACATTTTCATTAATTTCTACAGCGACTTCTCCATCACTGAAGCGACCGACGTAAGCGCGACCAAGAGGAATACTTAAGTGATCGACAACCTTCTGAACCAGATCCGGGTTTGAGTTGCCCGCAAAGACCATCATTTTAGACACGGTAATTACCTTTTTGGTCATGTTTTTTTGATGGGTTGGGATATGTGATGTGAAACTTAATTTGGCTGGGGTGGGAGGATTCGAACCTCCGCATGACGGGATCAAAACCCGTTGCCTTACCGCTTGGCGACACCCCAGTGTCTTGTGTGTTACCGGGTGCGAATTATATTGAATTCGTCCGGCTTTGCAAGTGTTTATGTAACATTGATTGGTTACATCCTCTTGCAAGGAAGGCTTGCAAATTATCCGGCAGCTGCTTTAAAGCTTGTTCAGCACTCTCTTTATTTGCGAATGTTGCAAATAAACAAGCACCTGTTCCGGTCAATCTTGTCGGGGCGAGATTATTAAGCAATTTGAAAACTTTATCAACCTCTGGATATTGCTTTCTAACAATTGCCTCGCAGTCGTTTCTGGCACCCCGCTGCAAGTAGGCGGCAACTGTAATAGGATCAGAGTCTCTTGTCAAATCCGGATGTTGAAAAATTTTAGCTGTACTAATGTGGCAGTTGGGTTTAACTAAAATGAACCAAGCTTCAGGCAGTGCTATGGGGGTAAGTTGGTCGCCGATTCCTTCTGCCCAGGCGGCGTGTCCATGAATAAACACAGGAACATCAGCACCAAGCTGTAATCCTAGTTTGGCAAGTTCGGTATTTGAGCGATGAGTTTGCCAAAGTATATTTAGACCATGTAAGACAGTCGCGGCATTTGAGCTGCCTCCTCCGACACCTCCCCCCATAGGTAAACATTTCTTGATCGAAATATCAGCACCAAGAGGGGTGTTTGTTGCCAACTGGAGTATTTTCGCAGCTTTGATCGCTAAATTATCGCTATCAGCTAGATCTGGAAAAGGGGTTAGTAACCTGAGTTTTCCGTCGTCACGTATTGTCATTGTGACTTCATCAGATAAATCAAGAAACTGGAATAAGGTTTGGAGTTGATGATAGCCATCAACTCTACGACCTAAAATGTGAAGAAATAAATTAATCTTTGCTGGTGCGGGTAGTGTTAATTGCTGCATAGGTATGGATTACATGAGTCCTGATTAAAACTGCCATTCACTAATGATGAACGTTAATTTGTACTGATCATTACTCACGCGAATCTTTCTAGGTAGCCAGAGACTATTATATTGCTGATAATCAAAGTACTTAATTTCCCAGCCATTTTGTTTGATTTCAGCAAGAAGGCCCTGCTCATTAAGATTGGGTTGGGTATCACTGGATGGGTCAGGAATACCTTTAATCCAGTATTGCATGTTGGAAATGGGTAATGTCCAGCCAAGCTCTCGAGCAAGTAACTGCTCTGGGCTATCAGCTGTAAACAACCTTGAATCTGCCGTATTCATAACAACCCAGCCAGGTTTACCCATAATTTCAGCAACGCCTTGGCCCAGTGGGCCTGATAAGCGAATTGTGTACAGGTGGCTTTGTTGCTCCCAATCTAAGTAGGCGCTGGAGCTGTCATTCGGAGTACGAATTCCCAGTTTACCTTCTAATGACCAGGTATCAATTTTCGACAGTTGTTGTTGATGTTGTAGCCAAAATTTTTCTCGTTCACTAAGGTTAAGCGCCTGCTTTTCTTTATCAAATGGCCAATAATCTGTTTTTACGTTTTGCATTAGAGAACAGCCACTGGCAATTAATGTCAGTGTCACTATGAGAATTGAGCGAAATGTCTTCATAAAATAGTTTGGTTAAAATCTATGGTTTCTGTACGTTGTGGCGTTGTATGGTGCGTTGCAGAATTTCACTATCTGGCTTTTCTTGCAAGGCTTTTTGCCACACATCAAGAGCTTCTTGTTTATTACCTGTTGCCCATAATACTTCACCTAAATGTGCAGCAACTTCATGGTCTGGAAATGCAACAAATGCCTTACGAAGTAAAGTGAGTGCTTTTTGATAGTTACCAAGGCGAAACTCTACCCAGCCCAGGCTATCAATAACAGCGGGGTCATTGGGAGTAATACTATAGGCTTGTTCAATTAATTTTTTAGCTTCTTGCAGGCGAGTGGTTTTGTTGGCCAGGGTGTAGCCTAGTGCATTCAGTGCAAGCGCATTACTGGGGTCCAGTTTAATAATTGAACGAAGATCTGTTTCTAAAAGCTTAAGATTGTCCATTTTTTCCGCAATCATTGCACGGGCATAGCGGAGGTTAATATGGTTCGGCTCTGTTTGTAACGCTTGGTCAAGTGTACGCTTGGCTTCAGGGTAGGCTTGCTGATTACTATATGCCTCAGCTTCAATCATATAAAGTTGTGCTGATAGTTTAGGGAATTTTTTACGTGCTTGATTAAAGTGCTCAGAAATAGCTTTATTTTGATTTCTTTCTAACAAAATTAATGCTAACTGATAGTAAGCCTGGGAAAACTCCTGGCTTGGTTCGACGTTTGTGTAAAATTGGATAGCGTCATCAAACTGTTTTTGTTCTTCAGCAATACGGCCAAGATAGTAGTTTGCCGCATTACTTAGCTGTTTATCATTACGCAGTTGGTTGAAATAACTTGCTGCTTTTTCATACATTTCGTTTTCTAGGGTAATTAGCCCCAATGAAAAAATGATTTTTGAATCGTTGGGAGAAAGTTTTTGTAGCCTGGTGAATTGGGTTTGGGCTTTATCTAGCTTTTTCTGGTGGATTAAGGTGCGTGCATAGAGAAGATGAAGGCGTACATCGTCATTATGTGTTTTGAGTGCTTTAGCTAGGTAGCTTTCTGCTTCTTCATATTTTTTCAGATGGATGAGTAAACGTCCCTTGAGGTTAATGGCTTTTGGTGTTGGTTCGCCATCATCCAAGACTTCTTCAACCAGCTCCAGACTTTGCTGGTATTGTTCGTTTTGCTCTAATAGTAAGGCTTTAGCAAAGCGTAGTTGTGAATTTTCAGGATACTGCGCTAGTGCTTTATTAAACATTGCAATGAGCTTGGTTCGCTCTGAGTTTGGTAGTTCTGCAGCGTTTAGCGCAATAAAGTCAAAGTGGGTTTCACCGTCTAATGCTAAAGACTCAAGCATTGCTTGTAAGGCAGCCTCAAACTGGCCGTTATAGCTTAAGTGAATGGCTTTGGCTTGGAGTGCTCGGGTATTTTGGGGATCAGATTCACTCCACAATGACGCTGCTTGAAGGGCTGCCTGCTTGGCTCCAATATACTGGGCAATTTGATAAGCGCGCTCTGCAACACCTGGGTCTTTGGTTTTTTGGGCTTCACGAAGATAGTTACCCAATCCAATATCAAACCGTTGTTGCTTATTAGCAAGCTCTGCTAGTAGCAAAGCATATAAGGTATCTGGACTAAATGAGGCAGTGGGTTGTGCTTCAGTTTGTTGTTGTGATGTTTCTTTTTTCTCGGAAGGTTTGAGTCCGGTACAACCTGCGAGTGTGGCACAAAGGGTAACTGTTATTAAGAGTGTTCCATTGCGAAGTGTGGTCATCAATGTTTAATACCTACGTAATCGATAGTTCGCCAGTCACTTACCAAGCACAAAAACGCCTGTCTCATTGGTTTTATGTAAAGCCAAGTAAACTAAGACTTATCTTAGAAAGAAACATTCTCATGGTTTTTTAGCATGTTCACATTGGCAGTTTTAGGGGTATTCTGCAAGTGTAGACTGATTGATTGATAAACTGTTCAATGCGGATGCAATATTTTGTAATCCTTACAGGCTGGTTGCAGTTATAGGTTATTCATAGGAAAATTCGCGGACTTTGAGCCTAAGAATAAGTTAAGTTTGGTATTGTCGAGCTGTTAAAGCTGATGATATACCCTTCGCTAGGGGTATATTAATGCTGTGAGCTAGTCCTGATAATTAGTGAAGTGATATGGGTTTTTTGGCGCTGGGAATAAATCATAATACGGCAAGCATTGCGATGCGTGAGCGTGTATCGTTTACGCCTGAGCGATTGCAAGATGCGTTGCTGTCAGCCCAGAAAGTAGCTGGTGTCAGAGAAACTGCCATCCTGTCGACCTGTAACCGAACAGAAATCTATTGCTCGCTTGATCAGGTTCAACCTAATGCACTGCTCAACTGGCTTTCGGAATATCATCACTTACATGATGAGGATATGAGCGGCTACACATACTGTCATACTCAGGAGCAGGCGGTTCAACATCTTATTCGTGTTGCGTGTGGCTTAGACTCTATGGTGTTGGGAGAACCACAAATTCTGGGTCAAATTAAGACCGCATATGCTCAAGCACAAGAAGCCGGTACTGTTGGGCCAGCATTGCGGCGTTTGTTTCAGACCTGTTTTGCTGTTGCAAAGCAAGTACGCACACAAACCACTATTGGTCAGAATCCTGTTTCAGTTGCTTATGCAGCTGTATCGCTGGCGCGGCAAATCTTTGCTGATTTATCGGAAACATCGGTACTACTTATTGGTGCAGGAGAAACCATTGAGCTAGTCGCTCGGCATTTGTTTGATACTAAGGTTAAAACCATTATTTTTGCCAATCGCACTTTAGATCGGGCAGCACAATTAGCGGACAAGTTTAATGCGCAGTCAATTGCGCTGGCCGATATTCCTGATTATCTTGCTAAAGCAGATATAGTGATTGCTTCAACGGCTAGTCAGTTACCCGTGTTAGGTAAAGGTGCTACTGAGCGAGCATTAAAAATACGTAAGCATCGCCCAATGTTTATGGTTGATTTGGCTGTTCCTAGAGATATCGAACCGGAGGTCAGTGAACTCGCAGATGTGTATTTATATACCGTTGATGACCTTCGAGAAGTGATAGATGAAAATGTTCGACAGCGAGAGCAAGCTGCATCTGAAGCTGAACAGCTAGTGATTGAAGGTGCAGCAGAGTTTATGCTCAAGCTGAAAGAGCTTGATGCGATTGATGTGCTGAAAGCTATTCGAAAAAAAGCGGATATGCTTAAAGAAGCTGAGTTAGAGAAAGCCCAACGTCAACTTAAGAATGGGGCAGATCCTGAGGCTGTGTTAGCACAGTTTGCGCGTGCACTGACCAATAAATTAACCCATGCACCTAGCGTGCAAATCAAGAAAGCGGGGGCTGAAGGAAGAATGGATTTGGTCAATTGGGCACAACACCTTTTTGAAACTGATCAATAGCCCCTGAATCTATACCTGTTATTTTATTAAAGCATTAATACTTGAAAGTCTGAGGATCATGAAGCCTTCTATTCACGCTAAATTAGAAAATCTGGCCGAGCGCTATGAAGAATTGGCCGCACTCCTGAGTGATGCAGAAGTCATTACTGACCAGGAGCGATTTCGTAAATTCTCTAAAGAGT
Organism: Zooshikella sp. RANM57; assembly: GCF_050749885.1. Taxonomy (NCBI): domain Bacteria; kingdom Pseudomonadati; phylum Pseudomonadota; class Gammaproteobacteria; order Oceanospirillales; family Zooshikellaceae; genus Zooshikella; species Zooshikella sp. RANM57. The sequence goes on from NZ_JBOIUB010000004.1 coordinate 58,210, forward strand.
ATGCCGATTTAGAGGACGTTGTCAGTTGTTTTAAAAAGTATCAACAAGCCAAAGAAGATCACGAAGAAGCTGAAGCTTTAGCCAAAGATGGCGATGCTGAAATGCGGGAAATGGCTCAGGAAGAGTTGGCGACAACCGCAAAGCTGATTGAAGATCTTGAGCAAGAGCTGCAGGTTTTGTTATTGCCTAAAGATCCAAATGATTCCCACAATATTTTTCTGGAAATTCGTGCTGGAACGGGTGGTGATGAAGCGGCCATTTTTGCAGGTGACCTGTTTCGTATGTATAGCCGCTATGCTGAACAGCAAAAGTGGAAAGTAGAAGTTGTTAGCACCAATGAAGGTGAGCATGGTGGTTATAAAGAAATCATCAGTCGTGTAGTGGGTGAAGGTGCTTATGGTAAGCTGAAGTTTGAATCAGGGGCTCACCGTGTACAGCGTGTGCCTGAAACGGAGTCTCAAGGCCGTATTCATACTTCCGCATGCACTGTTGCGATCATGGCTGAGCCTGATGAAATAGAGCAGATAGAAATCAATAAAGCCGACTTACGCGTTGATACTTTCCGGGCATCTGGCGCTGGTGGACAGCACGTTAACAAAACAGACTCAGCCATTCGTTTAACTCACTTACCAACAGGCATTGTTGTTGAGTGTCAGGATGAGCGTTCTCAACATAAAAACCGGGCCAAAGCGATGTCTTTGCTGGCAGCAAAACTCAACTCTGCTGCTGAAGAAGTGGCACGTAAAGAAGTAGCTGATCAGCGCAAAAGTCTGGTTGGCAGTGGCGACCGTTCAGAACGTATTAGAACGTATAACTATCCCCAGGGGCGTGTTACTGATCATCGTATAAATCTAACGTTGTATAAGCTACCAGAAGTAATGGAAGGGGCTTTAAGCTCCGTCATCCAGCCTCTACTGCATGAGCATCAGGCTGAACTGCTGGCATCAATGAGTGATGACTGAGTTAACGATTGCTCAAGCGCTGGCAATGGCTCGTGATTTAGCAGCGGTTTGTGATGAGCCGGAAGTGGATGTAGAACACTTGCTGTGTTTTGTTTTACAGCAGCCTCGCAGTTATTGCTTTACCTGGCCAGAAAAAATACTGTCTAACGAACAGCAAGCAGCTTTTATCGCGCTTTTAAATGCACGGAAAACAGGTCAGCCTGTTGCTCATTTAGTGGGGGAAAGAGGGTTTTGGAAATTTGACCTTGAAGTGTCAAGTAGCACCCTCATTCCCCGAGCAGACACTGAGCTTTTGGTTGAAACGGTATTACAGCATCATGCGAAAGATCAACGTTTTCATGTGTTGGACTTAGGTTCCGGCACAGGAGCTATTGCGCTGGCACTTGCTTATGAGCGGCCTAATTGGCATGTGCTGGGGGTGGATGTTGTGCCAGAAGCGGTATCACTTGCTAAGCGAAATCAGCAGCGGATTGGTGTAAGCAATATTCAGTTTCTTGAAAGCGACTGGTTTTCGGCTATTTCTAAGACAGCACAGTACGATCTTATTGTCAGTAATCCCCCATATATTGATGCTTGTGATCCTCACTTACAACAAGGTGATGTCCGTTTTGAGCCAAAATCTGCTTTAGTTGCTGAGCAAAATGGTATGGCGGCGATGAATCATATCGCACTGGTAAGTACACGCTATTTGAAGCCTAATGGTTGCTTGTATTTTGAGCATGGTTTTCAACAGGCTGAAGCAGTACGACAGTTGTTAACTAAGCTGGGTTATAATCATGTGCAGTCAGCATTTGATTTTGGAGGGAATGAGCGCATTACTTGGGGAGTATGGCCCTCTTGTTAATCTATTCCATTTATGCCCTTCTTATGGTGGCTACTAAGTCATCAACAGTTCTATTTCGTCTTCCATGGTTGTGCTGAAATATTTTTATTTTGCGTTGACTAGTCTGTCCAGCTACGGTGAAAAGGCCTATCTGTCGAAGGAAATTATCCTATGCTAAGTGATGAAGCGTTGCTCAGGTATAGCCGCCAAATTATGTTACCAGAGGTAGATATTGAGGGGCAGGAGGCATTAGCAAAAAGTCGCGTTGCGATTGTTGGGCTTGGTGGGTTGGGTTCACCAGTGAGTATGTATCTTGCGGCAGCAGGTGTTGGCGAATTAGTCTTGGTTGATTTTGACCAGGTGGATATGTCAAATTTGCAACGACAGATAGTGCATAATACTGAGTCGATTGGTATGGATAAAGTGCTTTCAGCAAGCAAAGCACTGAAACAGCTTAACCCTGCAATACAGATTTTCACCATAAAAAGTCAACTTTCACATACGCAAGTACCTGATGAACTCCTGCAAGCTGATGTTATTGTGGATGCGACAGATAATTTCACTACACGCTATGTGCTGAATAATTTTTGCGTCCGTAATAAAAAACCTTTAGTTTCAGGCGCTGCTATAGGTCTTTCTGGGCAAGTAACCGTGTTTGATACAAGAGAGTCAAGCTCTCCATGTTATCACTGCTTATATCCAGAAGGTCATGAAGAGCAACCCATGACATGTAGTGAGTCAGGCGTTTTAGCCTCAGTTGTTGGGATGATTGGCACCGTTCAGGCTACAGAGGTTATTAAGTTATTAGTTGGCTTTGGTATTACTCTAGTGGGACGCTTACTGGTTTTGGATGCGAAACATATGGAGTGGCGTTCATTGAAGTTAACTAAAGATACTCACTGCAAAGTGTGTGCAGGTGAGACATCATAAGTTGTATTTTATAGAGCAATCTATTTAGAGTTAGCCTGATATAACGACAAGCTTTTTGAGTGTTTTCTGAGGCTTTAGATTACAAAAGTACTGTGATAATGACTGCAAGCAGGTTAGCATTTATCCGTCTTGCTAGTTTACGCTGGCTTTTTAATTTAGCTTAAGTGATGCTAGATATAGATTTCCGGTGTTGTTTATTCAGGGGTATCAATGATTGAGAAAATAAAGCACTTTTTGCATAAAGAGTCAGCCAGTGGCGTAATTATGGTGCTTGCAGCTATTTTTGCGCTGATTTGCGTCAATTCACCATTGTCTTATTTTTATGATCAACTCCTTTCTGTCAAATTAGCCGTCACCATTGGTGAATTAGGCATCGATAAACCTCTTTTGTTGTGGATTAATGATGGCTTAATGGCTATTTTTTTTCTGGTCGTGGGGCTTGAGGTAAAACGTGAGTTTTTATCTGGAGAGTTGTCTTCTCCAAGTAAAGTACTCTTACCTGCCGTGGCTGCAGTGGGAGGAATGGTAGTACCTGCAGCGGTCTATGCGCTAATGAACTATCAGGATCCTTTAGCACTACAAGGATGGGCTATCCCTGCAGCAACAGATATTGCGTTTGCACTAGGTGTACTTTCTCTATTAGGTAAACGTGTACCCCCTTCGTTAAAAATCTTTTTAATGGCGTTGGCTATTATTGATGACCTGGGAGCAATTATTATTATTGCACTGTTTTATTCCAGTGATTTATCAGTAGAGTCCATTATTGGTGCCTCAATCTGTCTGGTGATATTAATACTACTTAATCGTTATAAAGTATTGCGCCTGGGACCTTATATGGTTGTAGGAACGATTATGTGGATATGTGTCTTAAAGTCAGGTGTTCATGCAACTTTAGCGGGTGTGCTTATTGCATTTACAATTCCACTGAGGACAGGTGATCACACAGTACTTTCACCTTTACATAAACTGGAAACAGGGCTTCATGGCTGGGTGGCCTTTGCCATTTTACCTATTTTTGCCTTTGCCAATGCAGGGGTTGGTTTAAGTGTGGATGACTTAAAGTCAGTAACAGACTCAATTCCATTAGGGGTCATTGGTGGATTGTTTATCGGTAAACAGTTAGGTGTATTTGGCTTCACTTGGTTATTGGTTAAGTTGGGTTTAGCTTCACTTCCTAGTCATGCAACATGGCGGCAGCTATATGGGGTTGCTTTGTTATGTGGTATTGGCTTTACCATGAGTTTATTTATAGGTTCACTGGCATTTGAACAGCTTGGTAGTGACTATCTAATGACTGATCGTATTGGCATTTTATTTGGGTCGTTACTCTCTGGAATTGCTGGTTACCTTGTGCTGAAAGGTGCTCCCAGTAATCAGAAGTCACTAGCCAACTGAGGACTATGAATGGAAGGGCGTGCAGTACTCTTAGTGAATCTTGGTTCACCTGATTCTCCATCAGTCACTGATGTTCGTCGCTATTTAAATCAGTTTCTGATGGACAAATATGTTATTGATCTTCCTTATCTTTTGAGACGACTGATTGTCAGTGGTTTTGTTTTGCCTAGTCGGCCTAAGCAGTCGGCTGAGGCTTATGCCAGTATTTGGTGGCCAGAAGGTTCACCTTTAAAAGTACTTACTGAACGATTGACTGAACAGTTGGCAAATAAAACACGTGCGGTAAGTGTGCGTTATGCCATGCGTTATGGATCGCCAAGTATTGAGCAGGAGTTAGTGAGTTTAGCCCATCAAGCTGATGTAACAGAAGTACTCGTTATACCGCTTTACCCTCACTATGCGATGTCTACTGTTAAAACATGTATTGTTGAGCTAGAGCGTATTGTTTGTGATCAAGAGATACGTTTACCTGTTTATGTACACCCAGTGTTTTATGAAGATGATGCGTATATTGATGCGCTGTATAAAGTGGCAGAGCCTTTTCTTCAAACAGCCTATGATCACTTGCTTTTTAGTTACCATGGTGTGCCTGAGCGGCATATTCGTAAAGATGACCCAACGGGTACTTACTGCCTGTCTTCAGCTGATTGCTGTCATCAAAACTCGGCTGTGCACTCGACCTGTTATCGAGCTCAAGTCTTTAAAACCACGGAGGCTTTTGTCGCAAAAGCTGGCATTGAACAGAATAAATATTCCGTTGCTTTTCAGTCTCGTCTAGGTAAAGCCAAATGGCTGGAGCCTTACACAAGTAAACAGCTGGTTTCGTTAGCTAGTCAGGGGGTGAAAAAGCTGTTAGTGATGTGTCCTGCCTTTGTTTCTGATTGTTTAGAAACGTTGGAAGAAATTGCAATTCAAGGTGAGGAAATATTTAAGGCCGCAGGAGGTGAGTCTTTAACGCTGATCCCTTGCCTTAATGATCATGAAGTTTGGACTGATGTGTTAGCAGCATGGTGGCAAAAGTCACCCGCTAAGCTATCCAGAGTTAAAGTATAAGTTTTGAAAATAAGAAATTGATTGGATACCACTATCAAATTATCAATTGAGTTAAGTGTTGATAGTGGTATCTGGCTTTTAGTCTGTAATAGTGGCTTATGGGTTCGAACGCATAAATCTAATCAAGCTTTGGTCGTTAAACATGCGACTTAAACCATCATTTAACAGATCATTTATAATCTCTTGGTTTTTCACATCAGATGGTGCTTTTACGACACGGTGTTTAGCTGAGGATTGATAGCGTCCTGTGTATCGTTTGAAGCCAATTTCGACAACAGCTTTAACTGTCGCAGAGACATTAACTTGAGTGACGTAGTTGCTGTCAGGTGTGTCGTAGTTCATTTCTTCAATGTATACATTGAATTTCACACTAGGGTTTTGATTGTCAACTTGCATTTCCATTTGCAGTAACCCTTGTTCTACAGCATGCTTAATTGCTCTAGTAAGGTCATTATGAATCGTGATTGTGCTTGTTTTATCGTATAACCCACCTCGTGTCCCCAGTACTTTTGTTGGGCGGCTATCCTGTACATTAACGGTTACCGTACGTTGCACAACAGGTACGCGTGTTGGTAGCGTGATCGTAGGGTTTACATCAATTTGCTGGGGAGACAAGACGCAGCCAGTCATGGTAAGTAGTATGGATAAACCCAGGCATACTGCAGATATCATTTTTTTCATCATACTAGTTCATCGCTTTGTCAGTCTAAACCAAACGTGTTGTGTAGTTTTTACCATTTAAGTAAACAAAACTCTAAGGTAAAGTTTTAAGTAAATGGCATAATGTGAAAATAGATGTTAGAGGTTTTTTCTAACCCCTCTCCTCGTTAATCAACTGTTCTATTTTAGATTTAGTATAAAAAACCATAAGGCAGATTAAACGTCAGGTCACTCACTTTAGACACTGTTTTGGTCTTTTGTGTGATACTTGTCTCTTTAGGGCTTCGTTTTTGCAATAAGTATTTATAATCTAAACCGAGCGTGTTTGTCTTAATCTTTTTTCTTTTCCTGTCAGACACTAGTGAGTTGCAATATCGTCGTGATTATCTTTTTGTAACTGGTTTAATTTTTTCAGAAAACGTTTGGCTCGATCAATGTGATTATGGAGTTCCTGATTTTTTGGCGTTAGCTGTAGTAATGGCTTCCAGGTGGCAAGTGCCTGTTCTGGATACCCTGTACTGTAAAGCTCAATACCTTTTTGGGTTTGTGCCTGAACATAGTATTGGGTTTGTTGTTTTAATGCTTTTCGTTGTTTTTTCAGGTCAGGATCATTGGGAGCCATTTGCTCAATTTGGCTGAATAACGTTTGTGCTAACAGAAAATCCTGTCGCTGTAATGCGAGAGAAAAACGTTCCTGAAGTTTACTCAGTTGCTTGACATTATTAGCCGCATTTTTGCTTTGCTGATTTTCTTGCTGGCGTTGTTCTGCCTGTTCTGCAAGAAGTTCTGCATGCAATGGTTTTACTGGTGCACGTGCAGCAAGTGCCTCCTGTTGTTCTTGGGCTGCAATTTTGGCTAATTGCTTTTTAAGAGAAGTTATTCTTTCTTCATCTGTTGTGTGGTATGGGAGCTTACTTGCTAATTGCAAGCACTCCAGTCCTCGTTGAGATCGCTGTAAAGCTACAGCATTATCAGCACACTGTAGTAAAAAATAATACAGCTCCCCCTGTTTTGCTTTGGCTGACTTGAGTTGTTGGCGAATATGTAAATTGCTCGGATCAGCTTCTGCCATTTCTTCAAGTAAGCTGATTTCGTCACTGAGTACAGTGGCTTGTAATAAGTAAAGTCGATTTTGTAGTTTGGTGATATGGATATCACGCTGTGATCGTGTTTGTTCAAAAGCAGCTTGCAGTTTTTCATCATTAGGTTTGAGCATTAATGCTTGCTCATAACGTGTAAGTGCCGTATGCCACTTTTGGTTTGCTGCGGCGTCCTCTGCTTCTGCTGTTAAGGATTCAATGTTTTGGGTTGGGTAGGGTGGTTTTTCTCTATAGGTGAGGAAAGCTTGAGGCAGTCGACACCCTGTAAGCTGTATACAGCATAATGCAACTAAGATAGAGAAGCGAAATGACGAGTATTTCATTGGTCTTGCGCCTCGTGGAGAATCTTTTTGACTAATTCTCGCATTGTCTCGTGATATTCACCTGTGAGATTGGTTACGCGAAAGGCTTCTATTTCTGTGGTTTTGCCTTTAAGTGATAAAGTGCCATGGTGTTGTACACAAATTTTGTTTTTTACTGTTGGGTGCTCATAGATACTAGAGGGAATAATAATTTGTCCTGAGCCTGCTTTGTCTGCTAAACGGGATGCTAAATTCACTGCATCACCAATAACGGTGTATTCCAGGCGTTCATTAGCGCCTAATAGACCCGCTAGCATTAAACCACAGTTCATTCCTATTCGCACATTGACTGGAAATAAACCATTTGCTTGTCGTTTTTTATTGACTACACGAATTAGTTTTTGTACAGCAACAGCATAAGCAATCGCGTTTAATCGATGGTCTTCATCTGGTGTTGGTGTACCAAATACGACCATTGCACAGTCACCAATAAATTTATCCACAATGCCTGAGAATGCTGTACTACATTCGTAAAAGTAACTGAAATATTCATTAAGCATGGCCGCGACGTCTTTAGGAGACATGTTTTCTGATAGGCTGGTAAAACCGACAATATCCACAAAAACGACGGTTGCTTCGACTTGTTGGCCGCCGCCAATGGTGACTTCATCCATTTTTTCTAAAAGCTGTGTTGCCACACTTTTGGATACAAAGCGTGAAAAAATAGATTCAATCTGTGAACGTTCGCCAAAGCCTTTTGCTAATGTTTTCATGCTGGTGGCGAGATAGCTAAGTTCATCATGAGATAACGCGACGTTTTTTTCTTCACTGCCATGGTTAAGAGCCTCAGAGGCCGCATTCATAAGACTGTGAATAGGTCTTGATAAACGACGGCCCATCACAATCGCTATAAAGCTCATAAGTAATGACAGAATCACGGTTGTGAGAATAATTCCTTTGACTGAGCTACGTACTACTTCAAACATGCGCAGCTGGCTAAAGCTCACCATTGCGTATCCAGCGACAACATCCTGAAATTGAATAGCGCTCACAAAAGCAACCATTTCTGCTTTTTCAGAATAACTCCCTGGTTTTTTCCACTCGATTCGAAAAGTATTGTTAGGCAAGCGACTTTCTTCTGTGAGTAAATCGTTAACAGTTGTCTGTGGAATATAACCTTGGGCAACCATGAGTTCACCATTGTTGGTATAAATGGCCACACCTTTTATATCGGACTCATTAGAAAGATTATTGGTTAAAACTTTTAGACCGACTAAATCATCAGTAAACAGAGGTTCTTGGGCTGCAGCTGCTAGCTGATTAACGATAGTAGTACCAAAGTCGTCAACTTGCTCTCTCATTAGGCGGTATTGATTTGTTGTAATCACTGTACCCATGATGGCCATACCAACAGTCATTGTTAGGGTAAGAATAAAAGCAAGTTTATAGGCAATGGGTAAACGTATACTTTGCCAGACGGAAGGGGTCTGTGATAAGGACGATGGAGTTGACGTATTAATCGCGTTTGACAATGTATGGCCCAAATAGCAAATGAGTTATACCTAATATTGACTAATGTATCGTTAGTTGTATCTAGTGTATTGACTCATAGTTTGATGATACGTGTTGTATTAAGCAGTAAAATAAGACAGCTTACTAATATTCTGTTGCTTTGTTTTGGATAAGTACTCCTAAGTGATAATTTGTTTGGTCATAATTTAAACATGTAATGCCTGAGATAAGCTATCACAGTTTGAGTGAGTCATACGCTCTTTTAACTGTGTTGCAGCTTACATTGATATAGATAATGTAAGTCATCAAGGTATCGAACTAAAAAGCAATTCAGAAAACCTGCATGCTATATAAGATTTATCTTAATCAAAAGAAAAGCCATCAAATAATGACAATTGTTAGTCATTTTGCGGAGCGTATTATACCAGTTTACTATGTGGCATCTTGCTAAATAATTTTGTTCTACGTCTCATTTTGATTAAGAGCAAGTTCTAATATGCGGTGTAATTTATGAGCCGTGTTATACCAAAAGTCTCTTATTTATCAGAAGTTAAAACAGTTTCTAAGTTTAGGCTTTATACGAAAGAAGTCGTCGTATCATGCAGCCGATACTTTGAGTCTATAGATAAGAATAAGTTAGATTTATATTCACCATTTTTAATATCAATGGGAATACGCAGTCAAATAGGTTTGAATTCGGTATAATGAGATTGCTGTACTTATCCAGTCACAGCAATCTCAACGCGTGAAGCTATAAACATACTAAAAGCACCTTAGAGAGCCGAAGCAGTTATGACTGTACATACCCATGATGTATTGATCGTCGGCGGTGGCGTATCCGGTACCGCACTCCTCTACCAACTCGCAGCATTTACCAACATCAAGTCTATATGTTTAGTTGAAAAGTACTATGACTTGGCTCAGGTGAGCTCCAAGGGTAGTAATAACAGTCAGACAATTCATTGCGGCGATATTGAAACCAATTACTCCTTGGAAAAGGCCCTTGTTGTTAAGCGTGCTGCCGATATGCTTAAAACATACGCTTTGCAACTGCCAAAAGATGAATGTGAACAAATTATGTTCAAATACCCCAAAATGGTTCTGGGGGTTGGGGCAAAGGAGAGCCAGTTTCTTCGGGAACGCTTTGAGGTATTTAAGCACCATTTTCCTAATATGGAGCTGTTTGATAAGCGTGATATCGCCAAAGTCGAACCCAATGTTGTTAACATTAAAGGTCATGAACGGCCAGAAGAGTTGGCAGCACTAGGTGCTGTTGATGAGTACACCGCAGTAGATTTTGCTGCACTCGCTCGTTCTTTTGTGGCACAGGCAAAACAAGTTCAAGACAAGTCCATTGATATTTGTTTAGGAACAAAAGTCGAGGACATTCGTCAAGATGGGGAACGATTTAGAGTAGTGACTGATAAAGGTGACTATTTTGCTAAATTTGTCGTTGTATCCGCTTGTGGGCATAGCTTGCTCTATGCACAGAAAATGGGATATGGCTTAAATTTTTCTTGTATGCCTATGGCGGGAAGCTTTTACTTCACACCTAAAGTATTAAATGGAAAAGTTTATACTGTTCAAAATGATAAACTTCCTTTTGCAGCTATTCATGGTGACCCCGATGTATTGGTAGATGGTAAAACCCGGTTTGGACCTACAGCGTTATTATTGCCAATGCTGGAACGTTATAACTCTGGGACTATTTTAGACTTTTTAAAAGTGCTTCGATTAGACAGTGCTGTTATTAAAGTATTTTGGGATTTATTAAAGGTACCTGATATTCGTAATTACATTTTTAAGAATATGTTATTTGAAGTACCTTATGTTCGACGTCGTTTATTTTTAAAAGACGCCCAAAAAATTATTCCCTCATTAACCTTGGCCGATATTTCTTTTGCGAAAGGATTTGGTGGTGTAAGGCCGCAATTAATTGATAAAGAGAAAAAACAGCTATTAATGGGTGAGGCCAAAATTAAAGAAAAAGGTATTATCTTTAATATGACGCCTTCTCCAGGGGGAACCAGTTGTTTAGAGAATGCTGAAAAGGACCTACGGTCAATTGTTGACTATTTAGGCTGTGAGTTTGATGAGATTAAATTTAAAGAGACACTGTTGACGTGATGCATTTTTAATCAGGCCCTTAAAGGGCCTTTTTGTGCACTAATTTAGACCATACTGCGCTTTTATTGTGCATATTTAATAATCAGCTTATTCGTTTTCTTCGTGCATTAGTGAGTTATTTTTCTTGCTCACAGGTGACTTGGTAGTATTGAATTACCTCAAATACACTATTGTTGCTGGTAGTACACATATCCTGCTAATAAAATAAACTATTAATGAATAGATTAAGTAAACTTGGCACTTTTTATGCTAAATATAAAAAGTGTTAACTCCTTCCAAATTGTAATTTTTCAGCAGTGACTTGTTCACTGCTTTTTTATTTGTAAACACTAAATTAGATTTTATTAAAATTGAATTATCAGTACGTAGATAGAGTAAAATTAATATTTCTAATAGAAATACCCTCATGTTTTATCGCAGTACTTTTTACTCATTCTATAGAAAAAACAGCCTTTAATGGGTAGAACGTGCTATTTCTATAGATGTCTGCACTCAAGGGTATATATTAGAGATACCTTTATTTTTGTGTTTTATATACATCACTTGTCTTTAGTAAACTTAGTTTGCTGACTGTATAATAATTATCTAGAATGTAACAGATTGTTTATTTTGGATGTGTTTTATTTTATAAAAAGAGATTAATAGGTTGTGTACCGATGAGCATTCAGGGGAAGGGGACTTACCCTGAAGCTTGTACCCTTTGCTAGTCATTTTTAGAGGGTGTGTTTAGATCTTGTTGCCAGTGTGCTGTTCTTCAGCCACTCAGGGAGTAGTCAGTGGAATTGCTACATTACTTATTTGGCACAGTCAGCACTTTTTAATTTAGTTGAAAGCTGCTGTCACTTATTGTGCAGAAGCTTGGCCCGCTAATAATGACTCTCTATGGGTATTGCGTAGTAAACGCCAAAATAATGAAAACATAATGAAAAGTTGATTGCGTTTGTTTTGCCAATAGGAGTCTTGACTATGATACTAAAAAAGATCTCACATGCTGTGTGTCTGTCCTTGCTATGTGTAGGCCTTGCCTCACATGCTGCCGTTGTGCCAGAAGGAGTAAAGCTGGATAAAGAACAACGCCTAATTCGGGGCAACGGTTCAGAGCCTGCCTCTATAGATCCGCAAAAGATTGAAGGAACACCTGGTTCAGCCATTGCGCGTGATTTATTTGAGGGGCTTGTTTCTAATGCTCAGGATGGCAGTGTAATACCTGGTGTTGCTGAACGCTGGGATGTGAGCAAAGATAAGATGGTTTATACCTTCCACCTACGTAAAGATGCTCACTGGTCAAATGGAGATCCAGTAACGGCTGAAGATTTTGTATATGCCTTTCAACGTGGTGTCGATCCAAAATTAGCCTCTAATTATGCGTGGTACTTTGAGCTTGCAGCAATTAAAAATGCAGGCGCTATTATTAATGGTAAAGAAGATAGTTCTAAATTAGGTGTTAAAGCAGTTGATGACCATACCTTCCAAGTTACACTAGAAAAACCTTTACCTTATTTCGTTAAGATGATGGTGCATACAACCACATACCCAGTGCCTAAAAACGTGATTGAAAAGCTTGGTGACCAGTGGACACGTCCTGGCAAAATGGTGTCCAACGGTGCGTTTAAATTAAAGAGCTGGGTTGTTAATGAAAAAATTGTTTTGGAGCGTAACGCTGAATACTGGGACAACAAGCATACCGTCTTAAATGAAGTTGTCTTTTTACCCATTCAAGAGCGGAATGCAGAGCTAGATCGTTATCGTGCTAATGAAGTGTATCTAACCTATGAACGGTTACCGATAGAGCAGTTCAAGCGTATTAAAAAAGAAATGGCTGACGAATTGCATATCACTGGTCAGGCATCTACTTACTACTACAGCTTTTACACGCGTAAGAAGCCATTTGACAATGTTAAAGTAAGAAAAGCTTTATCACTAGCCATTGATAGAGAAGTAATTACGGACAAAATCTTAGGTATGGGGCAGTTACCAACCTTTAACTTAACACCTGCTAATATTGATGGGTTTAAGGCGCCTGAGAGTAAAATTGCTAAGTTATCTCAAAAAGAACGCAATGAAATAGCAAAAAAACTAATAGCTGAGGCAGGATATTCTAAAGATAAGCCATTATCATTTACTTTGTTATACAATACAGATGACAACCATAAAAAGATTGCAGTCGCAATTGCTTCCATGTGGAAAAAAACGTTAGGCGCTAAAGTTTCACTCGAAAATCAAGAATGGAAAACATACCTTGATAATAAGCGTTTAGGTAATTTTGAAGTAGCAAGAGCTGGTTGGAATGGTGACTACAATGAAGCATCAACAATGCTTGATTTGATGACATCAAAGAACAGCTTAAATGATCCAAAGTATAACAATCCTGAATATGACCAGTTGCTTGTTAATGCTGTTAAAGCTGAAAATCCTGGTGAGTTTTACATGAAAGCAGAGCAACTGCTTGCCCGTGATGTGCCCATTGCACCCATCTATCATGATGTGACAGCCCGTCTTGTTAAGCCGTTTGTTGGTGGTTACCACAATCAGGACCCACTGAATAATATTTACTCTAAAGATTATTACATCATCAAACATTAACAATACAACGCATATCTATAGCGAGTATCCACAAGGAGAGTAACCAGTGATATTAGCTCGATAATTAATAGTACAGACTATTTATTATTGAGCTAATTTATTGGTTATAGGTCTTAAAAATTCGTTATAGCTATCAGCGCTGGCTCAGATTTTTATTTAATAAACAAATAAATTCTAAATAAAAACTGGCTGGCAATTGCTACGGCGGGATCAGTTTATGTTAAAGCTAATTATGCGCAGATTTGTTATTGCTGTGCCCACCTTATTAATTTTGATTGCCATTTCTTTTTTTCTGATGCATGCCGCACCAGGAAGTCCATTTACCTCAGAACGAGCGCTTCCAGCTGAAGTGCTTGCCAATATCGAAGCAAAATATCATTTAAACGAACCTGTTTGGAAACAGTTTTTAATTTATCTTGGTAATTTACTACAAGGAGATCTAGGTCCTTCTTTTAAATATAAAGACTATACTGTTAATGAATTATTAGCTCAGGCATTTCCAGTATCCGCCAAATTAGGCATTGCATCTTTTATTGTTGCTGTGTTGTTTGGCGTGACATTTGGTGTGGTGGCTGCGATAAGACAAAATACGTGGGTTGACTATACCAGTATGACTGTTGCGATGACGGGGGTCGTTATTCCTAACTTTGTATTGGCACCACTTATGGTCTTGATATTTGCCATTATGTATCAATGGTTGCCTGCGGGTGGTTGGAATGATGGACAGTTTAAATACATGATCTTACCTGTTATTGCAATGGCAACGCACTATATTGCGGCTATAGCACGTATAACCAGGGGGAGCATGATTGAAGTACTCAATAGTAATTATATCCGTACAGCTCGCGCGAAAGGTTTGCCGGGTGGGTATATTATTTTCCGCCATGCATTACGTCCAACGTTGTTACCTGTCGTTTCTTATTTAGGTCCTGCATTTGTCGGTATTATTACTGGATCAGTTGTCATTGAAACCATTTTTAATATTGGTGGCGTTGGTCAGCTGTTTGTGAATGGTGCGCTGAACCGTGATTACTCAATGGTAATGGGATTAACCATTTTAATCGGTGTTTTAACAATTAGTTTTAATGCAATTGTCGATATTTTGTATGGGCTTATTGACCCTAAAATTCGTTATGCATAGAACAACGTGTCTTCACTGATACAGCTTCAAAATAAAATAATGTATCTGTCATCAGTGAAAGGCAAAAAATAATGCCGGTGAGAGAAGAGATAAACACATGTTGACGCTAACCAAAAAAATCAATGCGTTGGATACTCTGGTAGAAGCTTCTGAGGTTAAAGGGCGAAGTTTATGGCAAGACGCCTGGATACGTTTTATTAAAAATAAAGCCGCCATTTCAAGTTTAATTTTACTGTTATTAATTACGATCATGACATTTGTTGGTCCTAGTATCAGTGAGTATGTCTATGATGATACTGACTGGGGAGCTATGGATGTTGCGCCATCAATGGATAATGGGCATTACTTTGGCACTGATAGTTTAGGTAGAGATATATTTGTACGCACGATGATGGGGGGACAAATATCGATGCTAGTTGGTGTCTCTGGGGCATTAGTGGCTGTTATATTTGGTACACTTTATGGTGCTATTTCAGGTTTTTTGGGAGGAAAAGTCGATAACTTAATGATGCGTACACTTGAAGTACTCAATTCATTTCCTTTTATGTTTTTCGTCATTTTATTAGTCACATTTTTTGGGCGAGATATTTTACTTATTTTTGTGGCAATAGGCATGGTGTCATGGTTGGATATGGCCAGGATAGTACGTGGACAAACATTAAGTATGAAAAATAAAGAATTTATTGAAGCTGCTCATGCTTGTGGCGTACGGACCAATAAAATAATTACACGGCATATTGTTCCTAATGTGTTAGGTGTAGTGGTTGTTTATGCTACTTTGTTAGTACCTAGTATGATTTTATTTGAGTCTTTCTTGAGCTTTTTAGGGTTAGGTATACAAGAGCCGCAAACGAGTTGGGGCGCTTTGATTTCTGAAGGACGTAAAACCATGGATTTATACCCATGGCAGTTATTGTTTCCTGCTGGATTTCTAGTAGTGACACTATTTTGTTTTAACTTTATTGGTGATGGTTTGCGTGATGCATTAGACCCCAAAGACCGCTAGGGAGAAGATAGTATGTCATTACTGGCAGTAAATAATCTTAAAGTTCAGTTTTCTACGCATGATGGTGTAGTGACCGCAGTAGATGATTTAACGTTCTCCTTATCTGAAGGAGAAACACTTGGTATTGTGGGTGAGTCAGGTTCAGGAAAAAGCCAAATGGCGTTTTCTTTGATGGGATTGCTCGCAAAAAATGGTCAAGTATCAGGATCTGCTGAGTTTGAAGGTAAAAATATTTTAAATTTGCCACCTTCAGCCTTAAATAAAATTCGTGCTGAAAAAATCGCTATGATTTTTCAGGATCCGATGACTTGCCTTAATCCTTATATGAAAATTGGCAAGCAGTTAATGGAGGTATTAATCCTTCATAAAAATATGTCAAAGCAGGAAGCTAAAGCCGAATCGATTCGATTATTGGATGCGGTAAAAATTCCTGAAGCTAAAAAACGTTTCGATATGTATCCCCATGAATTTTCTGGAGGAATGCGGCAACGTGTCATGATAGCGATGGCTTTATTGTGCAGCCCTAAACTGCTTATTGCTGATGAACCGACAACCGCATTAGATGTGACTGTTCAAGCACAAATCATTACCTTATTACAGGAATTAAAAAAGGAGTTTAATACCGCAATTATTATGATTACTCATGACTTAGGTGTTGTAGCAGGGCTATGTGATAAAGTCATGGTAATGTATGCAGGTCGTACTATGGAGTATGGTTCTGTTCAAGATGTTTTCTACAGACCAACGCATCCTTATACCAAAGGTCTACTTGCCTCTATACCTGATTTAGAGTGTGATCAGGCAGAGCTACTGACCATTCCAGGTAATCCACCCAATTTATTGAGTTTACCTAAAGGTTGTCCATTCCAGGAACGTTGCCAATATGCTGTAGACCTTTGTCGTACAGAGAAACCAGCCTTAACATCCTTTAATAATTATCAACAGCGTGCTTGCCATCTGAAAGAGGAGGCGGTTGCATGATTGCACAACAGAATGTCATAGCCCAAATCCGAGATTTAAAGGTGCACTTTCAGGTTGATAAAGGGCGCCGCTGGCCCTGGGACCCTAAGCCTGTTTTAAAAGCGGTTGATGGTGTGAGTTTTGATATCTATGAAGGCGAAACACTCGGTGTTGTCGGCGAGTCCGGATGCGGCAAATCGACTTTGGCGAGGGCTTTAATTGGGTTGATTCCTGCTCAGGATGGCCAGGTACTTTGGCTGGGGCAGGACTTAACTCAGCTTGATGAGAAAAAACTTCGTGTTAAACGTCAGGACTTACAATTTATATTTCAGGATCCGTTAGCTTCCTTAAACCCAAGAATGACCATTGGTGAAATCATTGCTGAACCATTGATTAGCTTTTATCCGCACCTGGCTCGTAGAAAGGTTGAGGAGCGGGTAAAAGTAATGATGAAGCGTGTTGGTCTCCTGCAAAATGTAATTAACCGTTATCCACATGAATTTTCAGGAGGACAATGTCAGCGTGTCGGTATTGCTCGGGCACTGATTTTAGAACCTAAACTCGTTGTGTGTGACGAGCCTGTGAGCGCTCTGGATGTGTCTATACAAGCCCAGGTGGTCAACTTACTGAAAGAACTACAACGAGAGATGGGATTATCATTGGTGTTTATTGCTCATGATCTGAGCGTAGTAAAGCACATCAGTGATCGTGTTATGGTGATGTACTTGGGTAATCTGGTTGAGTTAGCCGATAGGCACGAGTTGTATGATAATCCGTTGCATCCCTACACAAAGGCACTTCTTTCTGCTGTTCCGGTACCTGATCCAGAAAAAGAACGTAAGAAGCAAATGCAATTATTGGAGGGGGATTTGCCATCACCCATCAACCCACCTGTTGGCTGTGTTTTTTGTACTCGTTGTCCGATCAGTGAGGAACGTTGTTTTCGTGAGCGTCCAACGTTGATAGCGCGCGATGGGCATCGAGTTGCATGTCATAAAGTGGATGAGTAACTGAAAGTGTCTGCTCGGCTTTATCATATTGACGGCAAGTGAAAACTTGCCGTTTCTTTGTGCCTGGAAGTAAGTATTTGGATGCTGG
This sequence comes from Zooshikella sp. RANM57, assembly GCF_050749885.1. Taxonomy (NCBI): domain Bacteria; kingdom Pseudomonadati; phylum Pseudomonadota; class Gammaproteobacteria; order Oceanospirillales; family Zooshikellaceae; genus Zooshikella; species Zooshikella sp. RANM57. Next base: position 75,862 of record NZ_JBOIUB010000004.1, read on the forward strand.
TTATTATTGGGTGGCTCCCAACTTTTCCATGGCTGTCACATAGGGGGATGCTTCAGCGTGTTGGTACAAAAGTGTTAGAAAAGCCTTCCCTGACTGGTTTGTTACATTGATGTCAAAGCCTGCTTCTACATAAAAGCTTAAGAAGCGAGCAAAGTCATCCTCCCGTAAGCTTTGATAGGCTCTCTGTAAAATATAATAACCTACCGGAGTATCATCTGCTGGACGTACTTCAAGAAGCGATTTAATGCGATCATCGCTTAGTGTTTCTCCGATTACTTTTTGTTTGTCTTTTTTCATGCTATTCACAGTGTTTGCAGTATGTAGACGTTGTTTTTACTCAATAACTTACTCAGTATTATTCTTCTATCTGCTTGAATGTAAAAGACTTTGTTATAATTTTTAATGATAAGGTTATAAATTATATTCAGTGTGTATGATTGAATTACTAAAGCTCGCATTTTGGACCTTGAAAATAGTAAAAATTTCTACCTCAGTCATCTATTAATATAATCGTCCCACTATAAATAAACGTTGTTACTACAAGCCTTGTATTAGCTGAAGGCCCTACTAAAAAACTTTGTTATGAGTATGCATCCTGCCATTTGATCAATATTAACCTTTATTGATTATATTTATTTAAAATAAAAACTATTTTTTTATTTCAATTTTTTTTAAAAGCGTGTTTTGTTTTGAGAGAGGTTTCAAAACAAAATTATGACGTAATAGGTATAAATTGCGTGTATTAATTATCCTTAAAATGTAATAAAGAGTAACAAGGATGCGTCATAAAAAAATAGCTCTAGCCGTTGCTGGCTTTATCTTTGGTTCAGCCATCGTAGTTTTAATTAAACTAACAGAGTCAAACACTACTCCCATTAAAATAAGTGAAAATAGTGTAGAAGCGCCTGAAGTAAAGCAGGATCTTCATCTTCCATCCTTACAAGAAAGAGTGGTTCATCAAACGAAAGAACAAAAGGCAAAGCAAGTAAATAATATTGGAGCTAATACATTATGGAGCGTAGATGAGTGGCAGCCGACTTATGATGCGGAAGGCTTAACTTATTATGAAACAAAAACTGATTCAGCAGTATTTTCTTCTTTAGCTCCAGGTCAAACACTTACATTTCAAATACCACAAGAGCAGATTCCATTTTCAGTAACTTTTTCTAAACAGAAAAAAGGATTTGGGGATATAGATATTGTAAGTGGAGATATTCCAAATACAACTCAAGGTGCTTCTGTCGTTAAAGGTAAGCTTGATACTCATCTTACGATTATTACAGCAAACTCAACTTATACCGTTATTGTTGATAATAAAACAGGAAAAACAAAAATAATTGATGAAAAAGAGCGCGCTAAACAACAATTCATTGATGAAAATGATGGCTTGATTCAACCCAAAGTTGAAGAGCCATTACCCCCAGGTATAGATAAAAGTCAGATAACAAAAAATAATGTTCACGGTCATGAACATTCTTAAATAAACAAAAGCCGATACTAAATAGAGGAAAACTATGAGATTAATAAATAATAAAATTATTGGGTTAAGTACAGCAATAGGACTATCGTGTTTGACTATGCTTTCAGCCGCAGAAGCAAAAACACTCGATATGCTTTTGTTGTATACACCTGAAGCGACAACAACGTGGGAAGGGCGAGATATAAATGCTCGAATTAATAGTTTTGTTGAGTACTTTAACCGAACGTTAAAAAATAGTGATGCAGGATTTGATGCCAGAATTGTCCATATTCAGAAAGTAGATTGGGCCGGCGATCTTAATAGGGCAACGAACCAAAAATTAAATCAAGTAAGTTATGACCAGCGGATTAATCAGCTACGCGATAAATATGGTGCTGATATAGTTTCTGTTGTTTATAAAAACCCTCCTGGAGAGTCATGTGGTATTGGTTGGATTTCCAGTGGCGCTAATGATGGTTCTTTTTACCGTAATTCAGCAAGAGGGGATCATGGTTATAATCTGTCAGCAGTAAATTGCTATATTTATATTGTAGCGCATGAAACAGGTCATAATATGGGGCTTCGTCACTCGTTACCTCAGGATAATGAAAGTGGTTATAATCCTTATTACCATAGTTTAGGTGCATTCACGTTCAGTAGAGGTTGGGGTGAAAATAATACATTTCACACACCTATGGCTTATCCTTCAGCTTATGGCACCTGGAATGTTCAACCTATATTCTCTAACCCCAGAAAAAATATTTGTGAAGGTCGAGCTTGTGGCAGTGACAATGTTGCAGATGCAAGTAGAGCGTTATCTGAAATGGGTAATCAGCTTGTTTCTTTCCGCCCCACTAAAGTGTCGAATACAACAACGGTAACTACACCAGTTTATACACAACAGAAGAGTGACTTCACCTATGACTTTGCAAGATCAATGTCAGGGTGGAATAGGTTTTATAGTTCATTAAACTATGCCTATGATCATCGGAACAGAAGTAACCAGATACTGGAAGTTAAAAACAGCGGTTACTACTGGACGGGAACTATTGGCAATGTGAAAGAGCATATTAAAGCAGGGGAAAATTTCCAAGTTAGCTTTGACACTTGGATAAGTACTTCAACGCCATTATATGCATATCTTTATGTTGTCAATACAAGTGGTCAGTATCAGTGGATTCCTGTAAGTACACAAAGTGTTTCTGGTTGGCGTTGGACAACATTACAGGGTGTAGTTAATGTCCCTAATCAAAGTATTAAATATGCTGAACTTTATATGTATACTCCTGGATATAAAGGATTCTTTGTAGATAATGTGAGAATAAAGCAATTATAGTTTGATATTACTGATTTTAGTATAAGCCACACAATGTGTGGCTTTTTTTATGTTTTAAATAATATAACGATCAGTTTTTATTTTGCTTGATAGTTGATCGAAGCTTGCTTGCAGGTTGACTATGTAATCGGAGGCGTTAGATGCTGCTGGAATTGATTGTCCAATGACAATATCTGAGAAAAAAGGAACAATAATTTTTTCTCCTTTGGGTAATGATTTACCGAGTCCGTAGATAAAGACAGGGGTAACCGTACACTCTGTATGTGCTTGGCTCAAATAATAAATCCCTTTTTTTAATGGTTGACGTTGTTCTGGTTCTCCACGGGTTCCTTCAGGAAATAAAATGAGTATTTGACCATTAATTAATGCTTGATGGCAGGGGTGTAAGAGATCTTCTTTATTCTGTGTGTTATTACGAGAAAGGGGGACAATATCGAGTACATGCGTTGAAAACCATGAAAGGAAACGATTTCTTAAAAAGTAGTCTGCTGCTGCGACAGGTCTTACCATTGATAATTTTTTAAGAGGATATAAGCTCATCAAGACAATGGCATCAAGATGACTGTTATGATTGGCAACGACAATAGCAGGCCCGTTGCAAGGTAAATGCTCACGGTTATAAATACGTAGGCCAATCAGAATTTTAATAAGCGGCTTTATAAACGCAGCAAAAAAGAGTAGCTTGAGCCACTTAGTTTTTGTTTTAGTAGTGTAAGTAGTAGACATAATGAAAAAATAATGGTGTGGTATAAATTAAACTATCAACACGATCAAGAAGGCCGCCATGTCCAGGAATTAGATTGCCACTATCTTTAATATTCAGATCGCGTTTAACGGCAGAAATGGAAACATCGCCGATAAAGCCAAAAGTCGCAATCATTAGTCCTGCTCCAATGCTTTCCCATACCGTAAGCGGTGTTAGGTAAGGGGCTAATAGATAGGCTAATAATGTGGTAATGATTAAACCACCAATAAATCCTTCAGTTGTTTTTTTAGGACTTACTGTTGATAAAACGGGATGTTTGCCTAGTAATTTCCCCCAAGTAAACTGCATAACGTCGTTAAACTGAGCAAGTAGGACTAAAAATAAAATAAAACCATAATTACTTGCATGTTCGTTAACACTCTCTGGAAGCTTCAAAAAGTACGCCATATGACTTAAACAAAAAACAGTAAATAAAAGTAGCCAGTTTATTGTACTAGCCGCAGCCATAAATCCTTTGGTATTACCGATTAATACCATACGCATGGGTAAAAAAAGTGCCATATAGAGAGGGATGAAAATAACAAACATGCCATACCAACCTATGTAAATCCAGTAAAATTGGAGGGGAATTGCAATATAGGCCCAAAAGATGGGGCGGTGGTCAGTACGACGGGTAGGAATCAGTGATACAAATTCTTTGAAAGCAAAAAAACTAAGAAAGCCAATCGCTGTTATAGTAAAGCCTTCAGGCACTAAAAAGGTACAAAAAATAATAGTCACCATCACCCACCAAGCATTAATACGTTTGGTTAATTCTTGGTAATCATGAGCCGCTACACGTTGCTTTAAATGATAAATAAGCAATGAGCCAAGACTTAGAAGGCTGTATATTCCCCCAAAAATGATAAAGATGATAGAGGGTATGCCTAGTAACGGGTTATTCATAAAGTTCCTTTAAAGAATAAGTTTTGACAGATGTACCGTTTATCTTTATGTATACCCATAACGAAGGATTTTTAGGGGCGGCTGTCAAGTGATGAAGCCCCAGGAGCTTATATTAATAAGTGACTGGGGTGAAGAGCGCTGACAACAAACCCTAAAAATGATTCGTGAAGGGTATGACAAGTTTAATGATTGCCTCTTGTATGGGTTACACTAATGAAAAAAGTATACAGTGTTGTGAGTATACTACGAATTGAGTTCAAGAGAGTAATGTGAAGAGGAAGACAGATGTTTTGCACATTCGTGTAAGAATAGGTTTGATTTTTCAAAATTATTGCAGAATGTAAACTATGCTGTGAGGCTTCTCCCATTATGAAAATAGCACTAGTGTAATATTTGTGGTCATAAAGTTAAGACAAATTCATTGATGAGAGTTATACCTATCATACATAGGTTATAAAACATAGCTGTCCTTGCTGTTATGTATAGCTCTCGCTTTATGATGAGCACTTCTACTTCATAAATTTGACTTTATCGTAAAAGTATATGCTGTGGAGAGTGCACCCTAATTTGAATAGGGATAGCAGGAGTATTATGGGATGAGTAATCAAGTTGATGTGTTTGGTAATAGTCAAACTTTCCACGGCAAAGCGGTGATTCATACGGCAAAAATCAAGCAAGATGAAGTCGTTAGCTCTAAAAAAGTGTTTGGTGTTTTGTCTATCTATTCTGCATTGACGATGCGTCATCTGGACAATCATGAAGCCTTTGTGAATGGTGCCAGAGTGCTGGACATTAAAGCTGTTGCTAAAATGATTAAAAGAATGACATATCGTGTGCAATTAGGTGATCAACAAGCCGACAAAAAAATTAAACAATGGGATAAATTGATACTAGAGCAACATCTGCAGATGGAACAAGTTATAACCCGAATAAAAATCGACTTGTCAGGGCACTTACCCCAGTGTGCAACTGCAGTTAATAACAAAGTTCAATACAAAGTGCTCTGGAATGACCCGCTTGTTTGGAACCTGTTAAGGATGATTATGCTGTTAGATCATGGTTGCATGTTAGTGGATGAGGCAGCCAGAAGACAGTTAGTAGACTTTCGACTACAGAAGAAGTGGTATTCAGAGTTAGGTAAACCTTTGAGAAAAGCAATGCGTACGGTTGCTGAATCAGCTATGCAAAAGCAAGGTAAATCATTGGGGGTTGTTGTGGGTGTTGAAGATAAGTCTTTAATGGATGCTCCGCTACAAACTCACATGGTTAGAAAAGCTTCTGTTGCTCAGTATACTTAATGTGATTATTTGTTGATCGTGCTTGAAGGGGTTTAGGTAAATGTAAAATGAGCTAGTCTAATAAGTTAAAACGACAGCGTAGTTTACATTGAAAAAGCCAATGGATATCACGAGCCAAAAAATCACATTGTTAAGTAAAGTGCTATTAACACCACGAGTGTTATGGTTGCGTTTTCAACTATCTGAACCTTTCTGTTTCCAGGCGGGACAGTTTATCAAGCTGGAGTGGGATGTTAACAAGCAACGAGTAGCCAGAAGCTATAGTTTAGCTTCACCTCCGTATCAGGAAATGACGTCATTGAGTCTTGTGGCAACCTTATTGACTCATGGTGTTGCTTCTACCCAGTTTCAGCATGCTCAGCCAGGTTGGCAAATTTTGTTAAAGGGACCGTATGGGCGTTTATTATTACCTGAAGCTGCGGAGTGTCCACCTCAACTCATTTTGGTTGCAACAGGTACTGGCATAGCGCCATTTTATGCAATGTTACCTGAACTGGAAGAGTACCTGAAAAATGGTTGCCAAGTAGAGTTATTCTTTGGGGTCAGAAATACCGAAGATTTATTTTTTTATTATCCGTTTCGAGTGCTTGCAGAACGATATATAAATTTTCACTTTTCTGTCTGCTTCAGTCGACTGCAGACAACAAAATTGCCACATGGGCATTTGGGGCATGTACAAAACAGCTTAATTGCACTTGATACTCACCCTAATGCTTTAGTTATGCTTTGCGGCCATCCTGATATGGTCGATCGTTGTTTTTCGCTGTTTACAAAAGAAAAAGGTTTAAAAGCTTCTCAAATAAAACGTGAAAAATACATTCTTAATCATTAAGTTGTATTTTTCTATTGATTATTTGTCCAGCTTCGAGGATCTAATTGGTAGTAACTATGTAGAATTTGGAATAATGCTGGATTATGCATTGCCAGCTGATGGGGATGAGTAAAAAAAGTTTCAGTGGCTACAGCGAAAAATTCTGCTGCATTTGTCGCGCCGTATTGATTAATTACATGTGGAATACCTACGATGACTTCATGCCTTAAGCGAGTCAGTTCTTCAGCCATCAAGTGGCTCCAGTGTTGAAAGCTGTGTTTGGGGCCTAAAATAGGAATACCATCAGTATACCCATCTTCAGCGTCTAACTGATGGGCGAACTCATGGAAGGTCACATTTTGGCCTCGTTGTGGGTAACGGCTATCAGTAATGACATCATCCCACGACAGAACAATTCGCCCATTATGCCAGGATTCACCTAAACGGTGAGAAGGGGCGGAGGAAATAACGCCTTGCTCAGAATGTTGCGCATCCGGAACAGTGAAAGCACCAGGATAAACAAGGATTGATTGTAACTTATTGTACCATGCTTTAGGTTGGTTCAATATGAGTAGGCAAGCCTGTGCAGCAATGGTGACTCGAATTTCTTCTGTTAAGGAAAGTCCTTGGCAGCCATAAAATTTTTTTTCTAACAAAAAAAGTTGGATTAATTTTTGTAGTCTGAGTTTTAATGATTGAGGCAATAAGTGATAAATAGCAAAGTTTTTATTTAAGACTTCATGCCAATCTTGTGGAAACGCTGTTCTGAGAGCACGTTTGCGTCGAAGTTGAGGTATGATAAATACTTTGAATACGACAAAACCCAGTAAAAGGATACAGACTGCTGTATAAATGACGAGTGTAACGTCAGGCACTAAGACATTCCTATAGACAAGTAAAAAAATATACCCTTTCAGGGTATGCACTTTCTGGTGGGCAGCCAGGTTATATAATATGAAGGCATCTGGTGATTATTCAAGTATATGGCTTATGGGCACCTCTAATAATTCACTTTTTCCGTGAAAGCTATGTCAGCGCTGTATTCTTGCCCCAGCTAGCGCTTATTAAATACTTAAGGTTGCTATCGCTAAGCATACAGCAGTTGCTTAGCCCTCATGTATGTCTTATACACTGCGGTCCTCCGTGCAGTGCTTCCTTGCTCTCACAAAAAAATCACTATTTTTAGAGGTGCCTTATGATTTTTCATTTGTGACTGAAATAACATTTGGATTTGAACCATTTTCGAAGAGTATAGGTAACCGCTACGTAATAAAAAATTTGCTATTCTTTAGTATAAGTTTTTTAAGAATAATTAAAATAATATGTTTTTATAATGAAATATTTTTTTCGTAATAAAGTTGTAGTCATTACTGGTGCTTGTGCAGGGATTGGTCGGCAGCTGTGTTTACGCTTTGCTCGTGCAGGTGCTTGGATTGCTGCAATAGATCTTGACCAGTCTCAACTTGATGCCTTAGCCAATCATTTGGAAGCACTTAATACCCGTGCCTTGGGGATTGCTTGTGATGTAAGTCGAGAAGATGATGTTGATCATGCCTTTAATTTGATTCTTGATCACTTTAAAAGTATTGATGTTTTGATAAATAATGCAGGGATTACACATCGGAGTGCTTTTATCGATACAGATATTACCGTATTTCGACGTGTGTTGGATGTCAACTTTTTTGGTGCATTATATTGCACAAAAATAGCCTTACCGGCATTATTGGTGAGTAAAGGGTTAGTCATCACGTTAAGTAGTATGTCTGGCTTTACACCCATGTGGTATCGCTCAGGGTACAGTGCAAGTAAGCATGCATTGCATGGTTTATTTGAAAGTCTAAGGCTGGAAGTTGATGAGTGTGGGGTGGACATTATGATGGTGTGTCCAGGTTTTACGGCCACGGATATCCATAAAAATGCGCTTGAAGGCGATGGTTCAATTACCAAGTCCCCTTTTTCGCTGGTTGGACAGTTAGCATCACCTGTTGATGTGGCTGATAAGATTTATCAAGCGGCGACAAAACGTAAGCGGTTAGTAGTGCTGTCAAATGTAGGTCGAAGAGCCCGTATGCTTTCATATTTCTGTCCGCATTTATTTGAACGTTTAATGTTAAAGATTAAGAAACAGCAACAAGGGCATTCATAAATATTATTGAAAATAGGAAATAAGGGTTGTATATCATTTTCATTGGGTATAATTAGCACTGATATAAGCTTTAAGATGATAAGGTATAAGGTTGATGATAAAGTATCTTAGTTTTATCTGTATATTATTGGGTGTATGTGTTGGTTGTGTAGCTAAACAACCTGCGAATTATGTTGCTTGCCCAGAAACGAGACCTGAGGCTTGTACACGTCATTATCAACCTGTGTGTGCTGAGCGTGATACGGGGGTTCGTTGTGTAACAACACCTTGTGATGAAGCGGTTGAGTGGGTGCAAAAGTCAAATAGTTGTGAGGCTTGTGCAGATGGGAAAGTTTATGGGTATTACCCTGGCGAATGTAATAGTAAGCCAGATAACACAGATTAAAAAACGCTACTCTCCCCTTCATGAATCAATTTTACCCTGCTAGGGCACAAGAGGGTTGTTGTTTGCAGCAGCCCATTTCCTGATCTGAAAACCCACTCTTGTTTTACCTCAATCATTATTAAGGGCTCCTGTGGTATTCCCCTGTCGTATTAAATATAAGCTTTTACTGAGTAAAAATGGGAAACAAAATATATGAAAGAGCAATAATTAATAAAAAATAGCATGAGTATAAGTCGTTGTTCGTACATCCATTTTGGTAGTGGATGCTAAGTCTGTCGTTCTATCTGGCGCTCCAAAAGTACATTAATAGCAGATATACTGAATCAGAAGGTGAATATAGTGCGTGATTAGCGGTATATAGCGATAATTTCAGTAGTAGTGAATTAGAAGGAACACTAAGTGACTCCTGAGCGTTATAAGCGATATAAAGCAACCTTGGATCGTCGTCAACCAGATTTGACAGTAATCACTGACAGGGTGCATAAACCGCATAATTTAGCGGCTATTGTAAGAACATGTGATGCTGTGGGGATTGGTGAATTTCATTACACAACCCCACGAGTAGGCTATAGAAGCCTTCCGGGCACAACGATGGGCAGTCACCAATGGGTTACTCGACGTTCGCATGATACTGTGCAAGAGGGTATTGATTACTTGAAGTCTGCAGGTTTTAAGATATTTGCAGCACACTTCTCGACACGAGCAGTGAACTTTCGAGCGGTTGATTACACACAACCTTGTGCGATTTTACTTGGGGCTGAGAAGCAGGGCGTCAGTGCAACGGCTGCCGAGGTTGCAGATGAGCATATTATTATTCCTATGCAAGGTATGGTGGCATCATATAATGTATCTGTTGCAGCCGCTATTATTTTAAGTGAAGCACAACGACAACGTGAGAATAAAGGGCTTTATAATCATGTTAGGCTTGAACAATCTGTTTATCAGCAGTTACTGTTTAGGTGGTGCCACCCTTTAGTAGCTGAATTTTGTGATAAACACCAACTGCCTTATCCTCCATTAAATCAAGAGGGGATAATTGTTGAGCAACAGCAGTGGTATAGTCAGGTGAAAGTATTACTGAATAGTTCAGTAAAAAAAAATGATTAAACGGAAATATTATCAGTTTTTTGAATATAGCATGATAGTTTTTTGTTGTAAGAAATTGTTTTAAAAAGTTGATGTTTTAGATACTGACTAAACTCTGGTAGTAATAAAGCATTTTTTATGAGTTTTGTATTTGAGGTAATCAATGGCTGATGTATTAAATAATCTGTTAGCATTACTGCAACTGGAAAAAATTGAGGAAAACCTGTTCAGAGGTCAAAGTCAGGATTTGGGATTTCCACAGGTTTTTGGTGGCCAAGTAATGGGGCAGGCGCTGTCAGCGGCAAAGCAAACAGTAGATGAAAGTCGTAGTGTACACTCATTCCATAGTTATTTTTTACGTCCAGGTGATGTTTCCAAACCCATTGTCTATGATGTGCATAGCATTCGTGATGGAAAAAGTTTTACAACACGTCGTGTTGCAGCTATTCAAAATGGTAAGCCTATTTTATACATGTCAGCCTCATTTCAGCGTAAAGAGGATGGCTTTGAGCATCAGGATAGTATGCCTGAGGTTCCTGGTCCTGAAGGGTTAATGTCAGAGCTGGAAATGGCTCGAAAATTTAAGCATTTAATTCCAGAACCCTTAAGAGAAAAATTAACCTGCGATAAGCCAATTGAAATAAGACCTGTAAACCCAGTAAATCCTCTTGCACCAGAAAGGCGAGACCCTGTTAACTATGTGTGGTTCAAGGCAACGGGTACTATGCCTGATGATCTTCGTGTGCATAAATATTTATTAGCGTATGCATCAGATTTTTATTTCTTAATAACAGCATTATTGCCGCATAAGGTTTCTCTGTGGCAAAAAAATATGCAAGTTGCAACGATAGACCATGCGATGTGGTTTCATCAAGACTTTCGAATGGATGATTGGCTACTCTATGCTGTAGATAGTCCATCTGCTTCAGGCGCAAGAGGATTGGTGCGAGGGCAGTTTTTTAACCGACAGGGACAATTGGTTGCCTCAACAATGCAAGAAGGATTAATCAGGCAACATGAGAAATAAGTAACCCAAAATGGAGTCATTTTTCATTAAAAAATAAATCCCTATGGATTTTTGATTTAGATGGTACCTTAACTCAATCTGTTCATGTTGACTTTTACTAATACGCTGATGTCGAGTGCAATGATTTAGTTGCACTCGAAGAGCGATTAAGGTTGAGTTGAGTTATCTGTAAAGGGTTGGCGACGAAACTGTTTTGGGTTGATGGCCATCACTAATCCGCCACACACAATGAGGGCTGCACCAATTATGATGAAGGCATCAGGAATGTCTCCCCAAATGAAGTAGCCAAGAATAACTCCCCAGACAACAACTGAATATTGAAAGGCTCCAACCATGGGCGCTGGAATATATTTTAACGCAGCAAAAATTGGCATTTGCGCAAGACCATTCAAAAAACCGCATAGTGCAAATATGAGCCAGTCCTGGGCTGTAGGTGGTGTGTACCCGTAATAAAGCATGAGTATGCCTGAGACAATGAGCGGTACCTGACAACCGTAGAAGAGCGTGGTGCTTTGTTGTTCAGATTTGCTCATAATACGCAGCATAATAGTATTAAGAGCAAAGCAAAATGCGGTACCTAGAGCCCCTAACATACCGATATTAAAATTACCTATTCCAGGTCGAAGCACAACTAATACGCCACAAAAGCCAATCATTATGGCCATAATTTGCCGTTTATTCAGCTTATCACCTAATAATAAGGGGGCTAAGAGCGCTAAGATGATTGGGCCTGTTAGAATGAGTGCAAAACTATCTGCCAATGGCATCATACTAAAGGCGAGTAAAGCACAAAGCCTTAACCCTAATAGTACTAGCCCTCGGGTTAACTGAAGTGTAGGGCGTTGTGTTTTAAAAAGGCTACTGCTGCCTTTACGTTGACGTAATAGAATGAAACCTATTGGCAACAGGCTAAATAAGAAAGTCAAAAAACTGATTTGTGCAAAGTGATAGCTGGATGTTAACCATTTTGAACTGGCATCCATCAAACTGAATAATAAAAAGCCGAGCGCAGCAAGTGAAATGCCATATAGCTCCGAAGAACGCTGGGCATACGTCATAATGTTTCCTATTAATGGATGGTTAAAAATATACCAATAGCCGAGCCGGTGGCTTAACTTAAATGAAGTGATATATTGAACGCGTATTCTACATTAAGTTTGGGCATTACGCACAATGTGTTCCTTAGTGCTGAGGTCTTGGTAAGTTACTGATGCTTGTTCACTTAGTGGCGTACTAAACTATGCGAACCTTTGCGGTGAGTAGACTTACTTTAAGGACACCTCTAAATCTTATGATAAAAGCACTTGACAGATATTTGAATAGGATTATAAGTTAGAAGCATTCTAGTGAGCGTTTATAATTTAGACAGTTACGAATTAATAACGTGTGTAAATTATATATGCCTACTTTTTAGCAGAACCTCATTTAATTGATAGGAGATTATTAAGCAAGGAACGCCACACGTCCTAAACTAACAATAAAGTAAGCGAGTAACGAGGTTAGTGGCATGTTCTATAAATGGTTGAAATGGTGTGTACTATGCCTGGCAGCTGGGTTTGCTAATATTTCTACAGCTGACATCGATCCTAACTACAAAGTTATTTTACTCACAGAAAATTTTCCCCCGTATAACATGAGCGTTAATGATAAAAACTTCGCTCGAGATAATAATATTGATGGTATTTCAGCTGACGTTGTCAGAGAGATGTTTAAGCGGGCAGGTATTCGCTATACGTTAACACTTCGTTTTCCCTGGGATCGAATTTTTAACTTAACCCGTGAGAAAAGTAACTATGGGCTATTTTCCACAGTCCGGAATTCGGATCGTGAGAAAATGTTTAAATGGGTAGGGCCAATTGCTCAGTTTGATTCGGTTTTTCTTGCTAAAGAATCAAGTTCAATCGTTCTTTCCAGTTTAGAAGATGCTAAAAAATATCGCGTGGGTGGTTATGAAGGAGATGCCACGGCAAACTTCTTACAAAAACGAGGGTTTGAACTGATTTTATCGTTAAAAGACAATCAAAATGCTAAAAAACTTAATCAAGGTAAAATTGATCTGTGGGCGACTGGTGATCCTTCAGGACGCTATCTTGCTCAACAAGAAGGTGTTAGAAACCTTAAGAAAGTATTTACCTTTAATACGTCAGAATTGTATTTAGCACTTAATCCAGAAGTCCCTGAAGAAGTCGTTAATAAATTACAAAGTGCATTGGATGAGATACGTAAAGAAGGCTTTATTGAAGAAACGATCAATAGCTATTTGTAGGTGTTAAGTGTATCTGTAAGCTTTAACTGTAAGGATGAGGTAAAAGACTTAATTAATAAACAGTGGTTTACTAATTGCTGTTTTTGAAAGAAATATCCAAAATATTTTGTGATGTTAATCTAAAATTGACTAATGATTACTCTTGTCGTCATACTTATTTATATTAACAATGAATAATGTTTATTGAGCGCTAAGGATGTGTTTTAAGTATGATGCTTTATGTGGGATGGATAATACTACCTGTTTTAAAAGGTAATTTTTAATGAGCCGCAACAATTGGCTGATAGCCAGCATATTTTTGCTATTCGGCAGTATTTCATTTAACTTGCCTGCTTTTGAGTTAAAACTACTTACTGAAAACAGTCCCCCATTTAACATGAGTGCAGGGGGGGGGAATTTTGCTCGTGGTGACCAAGTGGTAGGCATTGCAACTAACGTTGTTCGTGAAGTGTGTAAGAAAGCAAATGTATCTTGTGAGATTACCTTACGTTTTCCTTGGAACCGTATTTATCAACAAACATTAGAGCGCTCTGACTATGGTATTTTTTCTATGGCACGGACGCCAGAAAGAGCCAGTTTATTTCAGTGGGTAGGACCAGTAGCAAAGAATAAGTGGGTTTTTCTTGCTAAAGCAGATAGTAGTATCACGCTTAACAAGCTTGGTGATGCAAAGAAATATATCGTTGGGGCTTATAAAGGGGATGCTAAAGAAAAATTTTTAACTGACAATGGTTTCAATTTACAAACATCGCTTAAAGATGATCGGCTTGCCAAGAAACTGGATGAAGGCAAGATAGATTTATGGGCATCGAGTGAATTATCGGGCCAGATGTTAGCAAAAAAGCTAGGGATTTCGGTTAAGCAAGTTTTTGTATTTGGTGAAATCGATTTATTTATTGGACTTAATAAGGAAGTCCCTGCCGATGTTGCGAGCAAAATGCAAAAAGCTGTAGAAGAGTTAAATAAATCAGGACGCATTTACGAAATTCAGAATAGTTATTTTAGATAATGTTCATTAATTAATTTTCAATGGAATTTTATTGATATTTTCGGCTACTTTATTAGCAATTGTATGGTAGCACGTTCTAATTCAATTCAAAGTGTCAGTTTGGCTGGGATGTTAAGATTGATCGATGTAAATAGTGCTTTAAGTCGTCTTCAAGAAAGGATTTATACCAATCTAATACAATTGATCACTAGACGCTCTAAGTAGGTATATTTATGCGAATATTGCTTGTGATCCTGCTGTGGGGTTCACAAAGTCTCTGGGCAGGAAGCCAAGTTGATGTTGCAGTGGTTGGTCCCAGGAGTGGCCCTGTTACAGAATATGGTGATATGCAGTTTACTGGCGCTCGATATTCAGCGGATGATGTTAATCAGTCTGCAGCACATTCAGTCCACCTAAACTTAATTTCATTTGATGATGCCTGTGACCCGCAACAAGCCGTTGATGTGGCGAAGAAAATTGTTCAACAAAAAATTCAATATGTAATAGGCCATCTGTGTTCAAGTGCGACACAAGTTGCTGCCCCCATTTATGAGAAAAATAACATATTGATGATAACTCCTGCATCAACCAGTCCTTCGATCACTCAGCAAGGATACCGGTTGGTGTTTCGTACCATTGGGCTTGACTCAAAACAGGGTCCATTGGCTGCAGAATTTATTATGCATCATAAGCCTAAGAACCTAGCCATCATTCATGATAGACAACAGTATGGCAAGGGAGTGGCAGAGGCAGTTAAAACAACGCTTATGCAGAATAAGTTCCCTATTAAGTTGATGCTGGAAGTAGAAGTCGGTCGCATGAACTTTGATCAAGAAGTAGAGATCCTGAAGAGGCAAGAAATCGACTTTATCTATTATGGTGGGTACTATCCAGAATTAGCTCATATGCTGAGGCAAAGTAAACGTCAGGGGCTTTCTATTCAAGCCATGGGACCTGAAGCAATTGCCAGTCAAGATATCATGCCGCTGTCTGCTCAAGCGGCTGATGGTTTATTGGTAACGCTACCTCCCGCTTTTTCAACATGGCCTGAAGCTAAAAATATTGTTGAGCGATTACATCAGGAAAAATTAGATGAGGGTAGCCCTTTTATTTACACGAGCTATGCTGCAGTCCAGGTGCTTGCAAAAGCAATATCAACGTCTAAGTCTCTTGTGCCTGCTGATATCGCTAATACTTTACGTCAGAAGTCGTTTGATACGCTTATAGGTTCATTATCTTTCAATGATGCAGGTGATTTAAACCAGTTTAAATTTGAGGTTTTCAGAATGGATGCTGATGGAAAAATGAGCAAGGTGTTTCCTCTATAGATCATTTGGTGAGGCAACACTTGGAGTAGTGCAAACAGGCTATTTTTATAAAAAGGAGCTGAAAAGAAGGTCAGTACTGATCTTGACTCAAACTACCTATTACCTGACTCACTGAAAGATCTGCACTGACAAGAGGATCAAACAAGCATGCCAATTAGCCGCATGGGACAGTTCCTATTCTATGTTTTTTTTTTGATGTTACCTATCCGCAAAACTACGCAAATTAGCTCAGTAGTTTTTCTTAAGTAAAACTACTTATCTGTTGGTTTGTTAGACAACGAAAATAATGAACCACAGTTGCAGATTATATTCCTCATGTTATAACTTTGCGAATAATTTGATGCAATTTTAATTGCATAGAACATTGACCTTTGTGGAATATATCCACAGAGTTAAGGGACTTTTTAACTAAAAACAAGGAAGTGAGAACAACTCTATGCCTGATTATGGGATTTGCTCGTTAAAATTTAAAATAATCCTTTTAGCTATTATTCCATTAGTGGTTGTTATCACAGTGATTTCATTAATGTTTTTTCTTGGATCTATAGATTTAGCTAAGGAGCAGCGTCGTATAGTAAAAGAAAACATCATGGCTGAAAAAAAGTATGAACTTCAAAGTTATGTAGATATAGCTATGTATTCCATTAGCCATATTATTGATGTTAATAAGGATGTTGCTACCGCAAAACAGCAGGTGAAGAAACTTCTGAATAGTATGCGGTTTGATACGGATGGGTACTTTTTTGTCTACACCATGGAGGGCACAAATATTGTTCACCCTATGTTGCCTGATATTCAGGGGAAAAATGTATGGCATGTAAAAGATAAAAATGGTAAGCAAGTCATTAAAGAGCTAGTAACAATTGCCAAAAAAGGTGGTGGATTCTTCCAGTACTGCTGGAATAAGCCATCAGTAGATAAAGAAATGCCTAAAATTGGGTATGTTGTATTACTACCAGAGTGGGAGTGGATGATAGGCTCAGGTATTTATATTGATGATATCGACGAAGAGATAAAAAATTTTAATAACCAAGTGACTGATAGCTTTAATAATACCTTTGTTCGAGTGCTAGTTGTTACAATTATCAGTATCTCAATGATTATCATGTTGATTTTGTCTATCAATATCAGTGAAAAAAAATTGGCAGATAAAAAATTAAAAGAGCTTACTCAACGAATTGTAGATTCACAGGAAGCAGAGCGTGCGAGAGTAGCCAGAGAACTTCATGATGGGATTAATCAGTTATTAGTGTGTATTAAATATTCGTTAGAAGCAGCAAAAGAGCATGTCAACAAAAAAAGCCCCGCTGAGCAAGAGTTGCAGTGTGGTATTAAACGTCTGGATGAGGCTATTCAGGAAATAAGGCGTATATCAAGAGATTTAAGACCTAGCTTATTAGACCATCTTGGGTTATTTCCGGCATTAGAAGCACTATGTCGTGATTTTTCATATCGCACACATATTGATGTTCATTATGTTGCTGTCGATAATCTGAGATTGGCAAGTGATGTAGAAACCACACTTTATAGAATTGCTCAAGAAGCACTAACTAACGTTGAGCGTCACGCTAAAGCTACGCAAGTAAAGCTTTGGTTTCAAGTAAATAAGCTTGCCTTGATGATGTATATTGAAGACAATGGACAAGGTATTTCGTTAAATCATCATGGTAATGGCAGCGCGATAACGGATGCTAGTACAGGAGTAGGGCTAAGAAATATGCGTGAGCGCATAGGCTATCATGGAGGAGAGATGTTCATTGATACCAAAATTCAAAAAGGCACAAAAATAATAATCAAGTTACCTCTGCTTTCTATACAAGAAACTTGATAGTCATTATGAGTCAGCATATCAGAATATTATTGGTAGATGACCATGTGCTTGTGCAAGAGGGTATAAGAGCACGTTTATCGCAACAATCTAATTTAGATGTAGTTGCAGTTGCAAGTGATGGTGAAAGTGCACTACAAAAAATAGAAAATACACCTATTGATGTCGTGTTAATGGATATAAGTATGCCAGGCATGAATGGTATACAGGTTTTACAGCGTATTAAATCATGGTATCCAGATTTAGTTGTATTGATTTTGACAATGCATGATAGTCGAGAGTATTTGCTAAGTGCATTGCGTTCTGGAGCCTCTGGTTATGTGCTTAAAGACGTTTCTGCCACTGAACTGATTAATGCTATTGAAGTGGTATTTCATGGTGGCACATACTTGAGTCGGACTGTTTCACAGACATTGTTAGATAGTGAGAAAGAAGCAACGATACCAAATATACCACTAACCCCAAGAGAGCAAATGGTGCTTGCCTTGCTTGCTGAAGGAGAGGGTAGTAAGCATATTGCAGAGAAATTGCACATCAGTGTGCGTACAGTAGAAACTCATCGTCAGAAAATTAAACGAAAGCTTGGCATTAATAGCACAGCAGAGTTAACGCGTTATGCAATAGAGCATAATTTATAAGCTATGCGATTAGATGTGTTCTAACGTCTTTAAATAAGCTGTAAAAAGTATATATTTTTAATTATTAGGCGATTATAGCGCTGAATAGGGCGCCTTGGAAATGGTATCATTTTGAAGCAATGTTATTAGGCTTTGACCTGCATGCTTTCTGCCGCGTTTAGTAAGTTATGTTCTGTTTGGTGTTCATTGCTGATTGCGAAGCCTATAGCACAGGTGACATTTTTTTTAGTATTTTCAATTTCGAAGGGTTCAGTAAATGCACTATGAATTCTCATACAGCACTGTTCTGCCTGTTGACGATCTGCATCTTCCACGATAACAATAAACTCGTCACTTGCGAATCGACCAACAGTATCTTTGGGGCGGGTGTTAGCTTGTAAGCGTGTTGCAACTTGCTTTAATAGAGCATCACCTGCCGTATGGCCAAATTGTTCATTTATTTCTTTAAAATTATTTATATCGAGTATAATGAGGGCAAAGCTATAATTGTTTGATAATAGACTTCTGGCAAAACAGCGTTTTAATTGATCCAAGAAACTATAACGTTTGAGTAGCCCAGTTAATGCATCATGCGTTTCAGTATATTGTAGTTGGTCAATAATAAGTTGTCGGCTAAGTAGTGTACCCGTCCATTCTGCGAGAATTTTCAGAAAACTAATATCTATTCCTGTATAAGGGACAACTCTAGGCATATTACTAAATAAACAAAGTACCCCATATACTTTTTCTTGAACAATAATTCGACAGCCCATGTAGGATTTGGTAGCTTGTTCTAGTTGTGCCTCACTAAAATGCTCACTTAATTGTTGGTAAGTAAAGTGAATAGGGTTAGGACTGTTAATTGTGAGATAATTCAATTTTTCTTGAATCGGTAGGCTAAAGAGTGGTTTTTGCTCTATTGTTGTGTGTTGAAAATCCACAGCAAATTGATCGTTCATTAAGCGATATATAAAACAAAACTGCTCACCAAAAAGTTCACAGCTTGCTTTTAACATTTTATGGATTTGGTTTGAAGTTGAGTATTCTTTCTGAGGGGTAAATGAAAAAATATGTTCCATGCTTTTTAGTTTATGCAGAATAGGATGGTGCCAAGCATGGGCGATACCTTGGGCTGCATAGCGTGATATACATAATTTTATGGAGGTTACAATACTTGTTAAAGGCAGGTTTGTTACATCCAGAAAATCATACATCCCTTCATGAATTAACTCATCAACTGATAGCTCTGCACTCAAGTCTCCCGCTAGAAGTGTGGGAAGTTGTGGTTGTTGATAATTAAACTCAATGAGTGATGTAGAACCAATATTAATATCAACAATAACAGCATCAATTTCAGATGATCCGATAGTTTGCTCTGCATCATTTAGGGAACTGGCTGCAATCAGTATAACTTCTTCCTGAAGTTTTTTGCTGTTTTTAAGTAAGTTATGCAGTGCTTTATTAGTGCTTGCTACTACCAGTACATTGTACGGTCTATGGTTCAAGATAACTATACCTTTTTTGATCTAGTTATTGAGAATGAATGAGTGTTCCTGTTGTTATTGGTGTTGTACAGTCACTTAAGCGTTACTTTCCTTTAAGTGTAGCAGTTGCTATACGATCAGTGATGTTATCTATTACGTCAGGATTACCAATCTTCGGGCTCTGGAGGAATACTTTTTAGTCGTTCTGAAATTTTTTGTAATGCTTGAATAAGCTGATTATCTTCTATGATATGGCTAATAGAGATTCGAATAGCCTGAGGTATGGGGGCATTACCTACGGCAAATGAAGCGCTGGGCGTTATATCGATATTTTCTTGTGCTAAAGCATTATGCAGTTCCTGAGCTTGCCAGATGGGAGGAAGCGGTAACCAAATATGGTAGCTTTGTGGGTGGCTGATAGGATTGAAAGAACTTAAGATATTTTCTGCTATTTGATGACGTCGTGTTAATGTGGAAAGCTGTAATTGAATCAGTTTATTGGCACTGCCATCTTGTAACCAGCGACAGGCTATTTCGTGGGTTATGGGTGGTGTTAGCCAACAGTTGGCTCGTAAGCTTCTGGCAAGCAAAGGTAATGTACTTTTTGGAGAAATAATCCAACCACTGCGTAGACCACCCGCCAACAGCTTTGAAAAACTACCAATATAAAAAACACGTTCAGGGGCATAATTATAAAGTGCAGGTGGGCGTGATTGCTGCAAAATACCCTGCACATCATCTTCAATAATCCATGTATTGTATTGATTGGCGATATCAATAATCTGTTGCCTACGCTCTGTGGGAGTAGTATGTGTTGTTGGGTTATGTAATGTTGGGTTGAGGTATATGGCGCGAGGCTGATACTTTTGACAAAGTGCTTCAAAATGATCGGGCATAATGCCTTTTTCATCTAATTGAACGCCAAGCAGTTGAAGTCGGTGTTGGCGTGCTGAGGCGATAAATCCAGGATAATTAAGCTGTTCGCATAGTACCGTATCTCCAGGTTTGCAAAGACTGGCAATGACAATATTAACCCCATGTTGCCCACCATTTGTTAATAACAGCCGATCAGCACTGGTTATTAAATTAAACTGTTGCAACCAGTTTGCGATTATTTCACGTTGATGGGGCATACCTTGCTCAGAGTAATACCCCATTAGTAAAGCTAAAGATTCTGGTTGTTGGCTGAGCTGCTTAAGTGTTTGACTGAGTAGTAAAGGTTGCTCAGTAAGAGGCGCTATACCTAAGCTCAGGTCTATGCGGTTGGTTGCAACATGCTGGGGAATCTGAAAACCATTATCAGGTTGTTGCTGGCGTACAAATGTCCCACGCCCTACATGTCCATATACATAGCCTTGATCTTCCAATCGTTTATACGCTCGTGACACAGTGCCAACGGTAACACCCAAGCGGTCGGCTAGCTGTCTTTGGGGAGGGAGCTGGTTTTTTTGTGTGAGAGTGCTCGTTTTAATTTGCTCAATATAAGCTTTTGCAATGCGTTGATAGCTGGGGCCTGTTTGCTCATTAACCTGTTCGGGGTTTATCCAGAGAATTGTCATGGTATCAATATTTTTGTTGATGTTAGTTTTAGGGTGATTAATACTAACAATGTTTTTATTTTGTAGCGATTATTAAAGGTTTATTTTTAAATTGTATCGATACAATTTTGTGTGGGAAAGTGTTTTATGGAAATGAAGTTTTTAACCAAAAGTTATGCTCAGACATGTACTACGAACATAGTGGAAAGTGGCGAAGGATGGTTTCGCTGTCAAGAGACTATCTTTTATCCTCAAGGTGGAGGACAGTTGGGTGATACGGGTAAGGTAATTTTTGGTGATGACAGTCAGTTAATGATTGTGAATACCCTAAAAGGTGGGGAAATAGGTCAGGTAGTACACTATTTGCAAGATAAATCATGCGTACTTCCTGTAGGGTTGCAGGTTAACCTAATACTTGATTGGCAGCGTCGCTATCAGTTTATGCAACTGCATACGGCACTTCATGTGTTATCCGCCGTACTCCCTTTTCCTGTGACAGGGTGTCAAATTAATGAGACATCAGCTCGAATAGACTTAGCTTGCCCTGAGTTAACATTGACCAAAGAAGAAATAACAACAAAGTTAAATGATTTCTGTTGTGCTAACCATGTTGTTACTGTGGAACAATTGCCAGAAGAATTACTGCAAAAACAACCAGAATTAGTAAAAACCATGTCGGTAAAGCCGCCCACAGGTGTCGGTAATATTCGTATGATTCGAATTGATTCCATTGATTATCAACCTTGTGGAGGAACCCATGTAGCGAATACAGGAGAAATTCCAGCGCTTGTTGTTTCTAATATTAAATCAAAGGGAAAACAAAACAGGCGGGTGACGATTTGCTTTGCTGAAGAACCAAAGGTATTGGGCTTGCACTGTGAGTAATATAGCAATATTTTTCTGTATTTATACTTAAAGGCGCCATTAACTTGATGTTTACCGCTCTTAATGAGGTATGTCTAAGTGAAAGGGATTGAGGCAAGAGAAAGGAGAAATAAATGGTACTGAATATGCTCCTCTCTCTAATGAGTATTTTTTAAAGGGCTAAATCAGGTTCAGCTCGGCAAATGCTATCAAGCCAGAGAGAAGCCATTAAGTTTTCACTGCTGAGCCAGTTTTCAGCCAATGCTTCTTCGGTACTCGCTTGGTTAAACTCTGGAAGAAAATGGTCAAATGCATCGTTGACGCTTTGTTTCTTAGCACCATTTAAATAACGCATATGTCGTAAAGGTTGAGTTTGCTCTCCTGTGGAATGTGCAAAAAACTCTTGTAAAGCCATTGAAGAAAATAACTGAGATGCAATGAATGTCATCATGAACTCCCTTTTTGATGAAGTGGTATCTCTAATAGAGTGAAGAGCATATTTCCATTACTTTATAACGTGTTTTATAGCTAAACAGTAATTATTAGCAGGTTGTAAAACACTTGATGCCTTTTGCTAAATGATGCACTGGGATTAATGCATTATTAATGCCGATTAATCATATAGCCGGAAAAATATGTCTACAGCAAGTGCTGTTAAGGCCTGGAGTTGAATTAAGGAGCAACTTCAGTGTTTATCATTCAGCTAAAAGTGAAGTATGTATGCACTGACTAAGAGCATATGCTTCAATTTGGACATTTTTATTAAGCAGCAACCCACTGGTTAATATTTTGAATGACCCATGAGTTTGAA
Organism: Zooshikella sp. RANM57; assembly: GCF_050749885.1. Classification (NCBI taxonomy): domain Bacteria; kingdom Pseudomonadati; phylum Pseudomonadota; class Gammaproteobacteria; order Oceanospirillales; family Zooshikellaceae; genus Zooshikella; species Zooshikella sp. RANM57. The sequence continues at coordinate 98,785 of NZ_JBOIUB010000004.1, forward strand.
CAGAGCAATTACATATAAAAATAGCTTGTGATGAGTATAGATTGTGCCAATGCAGGGCATGAATTAGTTTAATGGTAGACAACGACTGGATAATGCATAGCGGACTGTTTGCCGCAAGGATGTGGCAAACAATCCTCCAGGGAAGGATTTACGGCGTGTTCGAAGGGTGTTATGCAGTGTCAGGTGAAAACAATCGCGTTGCATATACCCCTTAAGGGTATATGTTTGGAAAGGTAGGGGGTTATAACCCCGCTACAATATCTTTGCTAAATGTTTTTTCACAATACTTACATTTCAGGTAAATGCTTTCATGTTTCGTAGTAACCTTAAAATAACTGGTGACAGGTTCATGGAGTGAAATACAGTTTGAGTTGGGGCAATCAAATACACCTTCTAATGTTTTAGGTGTTGACATTGTGAACTTGTCTTTTACGACATAATTATCAATGACGTTGATGGTTGCACTAGGTGCAAATAATGAAAGCTCATTCGCCTCTGACTCAGTAAATAATCGGTTTTCTACTTTAATAAGATCTTTTAAACCGATTTCCTGGCTAGGTAGGTTAAAACCAACCGTAATTTTTTCATTGCCATCAACCAAATGAAGTTGTTTTAAAATTTTAATGCCTTGGCCCGCAGGTATATGATCAATGACAGTACCTTTGCGAATGGCCTCAACCAGTAATTTATTAGCCATAGTGTTTTTATCCTACAGGTTAAAGAGTTTCGTTTAATACAAGCGCGAGTAATGCCTGACGGGCATAGATGCCATTCTGTGCTTGTTCGAAATAATAGGCGTAAGGGGTTTTATCCACATCGACGGTAATTTCGTCTACACGAGGAAGTGGATGAAGTATTTTTAAATTTTTTCTGACATCTTTCAGCATTTCTGCGGTTAGAATATATTTAGAGGCCATATGTTTATATTCAGTTTCATCAAAGCGCTCTTTTTGAACACGAGTCATATAAACAATATCAACGTCATTAATGACATCTTCAATACTTTGGGATACTTGGTATTCAATGCCTTTTTCATCTAACTCTTCCAGAATATAGTCTGGCATGGCTAATGCTTCAGGAGAAATGAAAAAGAAGCGACATTTAAATAAAGAGCAGGCTTGGGCAAGAGAGTGAACGGTTCGACCGTATTTTAGATCCCCAACAAAAGCGATATTTAATTCATCCAGTTTTCCCTGGCATTCAAAAATAGTAAATAAATCCAAGAGTGTTTGAGTCGGGTGTTGGTTAGCGCCATCACCGCCATTGACGACAGGAACTGAAGAGAATTCACTGGCTAATCGCGCAGAACCTTCACGAGGATGGCGAATGACAAATGCATCAGTATAAGAGGAAATCACTTTGACTGAGTCTGCTAGCGATTCACCTTTTCTTGCTAATGAGGTATTAGCATCATTGTCAAAGCCAATGTGCGTTCCACCCAGGCGTAAGATGGCCGTTTCAAAAGAAAGCCGGGTACGTGTCGATGCTTCAAAAAAACAGCTGGCAACAACTTTATTTTTGAGTAAAGGGGGGGGAGGCTCACACTTTAATCGCTCAGCAGTGCGAACAATTAACTCCATTTGTTCTCGCGTTAAGTCTGAAATGGAGATTATATTTTTTTGAAATAGAGGGTTTGCCATAGCTCACTCGCTTTTTCGGGTCAAAAAAAAGCCCCGATTACGGGGCTTTTTAAATTTTTGATAATAAATTAAAAAAATAGCAAATCGGTTGTTTATCTGGTGTTTAAAGGGACGGTATTGCCAGATCATAGCAAACAAAAAGGTAAGGTGTATTATATTGAAAAGCATTGATTTGAAATGCAATGCAGTCGAAGTAGAAGAAAATATAGAAGAATGAGCTAACTCTGTGCCAACAAGACAGTGATTGCTGGTGATAGATATCGTTAGAATTTGCCCATCACAATTCACAACTACTTTTTCCTCACTTGTTTGTCTGGAATACGACAAATTAGGTTTTTAGCTGACTCAGTACATACCCTTTTGGTGGTACAACTAAGATTTAGTCTCAAGAGTGATTTTTAAGATTAATTGCTATCACTCAGCAAAAACTACCACCCAGTAAATCAAAATCCTTCACTGAGAGTATATACCCTTTTTAACATCTATAAACGACGTCGTTAGGGTATATAACTAATGTGCAATAGCGGTTGGCTCTACTCGCACAAAATTGCGGGAATTTTACATACTCAAATCAAAAACACAACCCCTGTAGTTAGAAGATTTTGTTTTAAAAACAAGTTCTGTTGTGATCTGATTTGAACAGTAGGACTTTAAAGGTGACTAAAAGCGGTTAACTGATGATTAGTGCCATTGCTCCCAGTAAGATAAAGAGTAGCGCTGTGATCCAACGAATCCACTGAAGTGGTAGCTTGTCTGCAGCGAATCGACCAAGTACTACCACAGGTACATTGGCGAGTAACATGCCCACGGTTGTGCCTGCGATTACTTGTAGGGTGGCTGAATAATGGGTTGCTAGAATGATGGTTGCTATTTGAGTCTTGTCGCCAATTTCTACCAGAAAAAACAGCACCAGCGTGGTTAAAAAAGCACCCCAGTGATGTGTTTTGGTGGGAGTGTCATCCAGTTTATCGGGTATCAAAATCCACATACCCATCAGCATAAAGCTGGTAGCTGCAATCCAAGATAAGTAGTCAGGGCTGATCAGGTGATTAAGATAGTTGCCTAAAACCGCAGCCAGTCCATGGTTGGCGAGTGTTGCTAGTGTAATCGCAAGGATAATGGGAACTGGTTTTTTAAAACGAGTAGCGAGCAATAGCGCTAATAACTGGGTTTTATCACCGATTTCTGCTAGAGCAACAGAAACAGTTGAAAAAAATAATGCACTCATAATGGACTCTTAGGGCGGGCTCGTTCCAATGACACACACTCCTACCCGCCCTATGCGAAGGAGATATGTGTCAAAGGTCTTGCCAAAACAGCGAGGACTGTTGCATTTAGGCCATGATTCATTGAGGAATCAATTATGTTGACCTAAACCTTGAAGGTTAAACCGTTAACGGTTTTAGCCTTTGCAAGCGGCTACTCCCCTAAGACGGGACAGATTGTACCTTACTTTTGAGTATCTGCAATAGAAGCAGTCTAAGTGGCATAAACACATTACCTGCTTTCTACCCTGATTGATCACTATGAATGAAATAATGTTAGTGGTAGCAAATGCAAATAACTAAATGGCAGTTTGGTACACATAGCCTTGTCCTGATGAATGACTACTTCGCTCGGAGTTTGGGGCAAAAACGCTTACTGCTCGTTGTTTTCCCCTAATGTGTATTTTACCAATTTCTCGACAGGTGAAGTCGGGTGCTAAATGATGTGTTGCTTCAGAAATCAGTATACGGGTATTGTATTCTTTATTAAGCCCCTCTAAACGTGCTGTAAGGTTAACGTCATCGCCATGAACGGTATAATTTAAACGGTCTTTAGCGCCTACACTACCGGCGATCACTTCACCTGAATTAATACCAATGCGACAGCGCATTGGATGATTACAGAATAATGTTGTGCTGAGTGCGTGTTGTATTTCGATTGCTGCAGTGAGAGCCTGCCTTGCATGCTCTGCGGGAGTATTAATGTTGAATACGGCTAATACTGCATCTCCCTGGAATTGAGTAATCATGCCATCATGCTTTTCTAAAATACGTGTGATCAGGGAAAAGTACTCATTGAGCATGGTAAAAAGTTGCTGAGGTGAGATTTGCTCTGCCAGCGCAGTAAATCCTTCAATCTCAATGAAAACAATGGTGGCCTTTTGCATCTTTGGTTCTAATGTACCATTAGATTGCATGAGTTGTTTAGCGATGTTGTGGGGGACATACTGTCCAAATAACCGTCTCAGGTTTTCATGGGATTGTAGATCATCCAGCATGTTATTAAACGCATGTGCTAGCAGGTTTAATTCTTGAAGAGGTTGTTTTTTCAGCCTGGGTACTTTGGTGAGTGGAACCTGGCCAACTTTGGCAAACATCATTGTAATATGCCTTAACCGGTTACCAATGAAACGTGCACCACCCACAGCAAGCAGCATCATAACCAACAGAATACAACAGCTGGCAATCAGTAAATGAATGAAGGTTTGCTCGATATCTGCATACTGGTCATAGCTGAAGTAAATACCCACTATCCATGGAGAATCACCAAATCCGGTAAAGTCTGTGTAGATGAACTCCCATGTGTTGTCATCAAGTGCAATACTGTGTCCTTTTATTGAGGGGTTTTTCAGCCACTTACTGGGTGTTTGGCTGCCCCCCCAAATAGCTTTTAAGGGATGATTTTTGGCTAGATTTGCTAAGGTTGGAGCGGGAGTTTCAGCACTCACGAAATGGCCAGGTTGATAATCTGTACTGGATAAACCTAAGAGTTGTTGCTGGTTGTTAAGCAAAAAGATAACTGGTCGCATATCCTTTGCACTTTCTTTAATAATGGCACTGAGCTTTTCCAGCGTAACCCCTGTAAGTAATAAACCTGTTTTGCCATTAGGCAGTGATACTTTGCGATAAGCCTGGATGATGCTGGCTTTCAAACCAGGAATATAAACCGGGTCAAGCCATTTCACACGCTTGGTTGCTTCTGGTGCACTTAACAAGTGAGTGATAACGGGATGGTCTCGCCAGTAGTCTTTAAAGACATCTGTTTTGTCTCGTGCATAATAGCGGGCAAAGAACTGTTCATCGACATAGGCGATGCCCACCACTTGAGGGGTAGCGGCTAAAGTACCTTGTAGTAGCTTATTGAACTGCTGCGAATCATTGGTGGCTATGTAGCCTGACTCAATCAGTGAGGCAAGATATTCCAGTTGATTATTAATGGGACGAAGGTGACTTTTTAATTGGTCTTCTATGGAGGTTATCCCCATTTCTGCAATTTGATTAAAAAGCTTTTCAGTATTTTTTTCAGTACTAAAGAGTCCAAGTGACAAAATACTGATGACAGCAATAAGCAGAATGAGTGAGAAGCCGTAGGTAAGCAAACCTGTCAAAGTGATTTTTTTCATGAACGGTTGTTTATATAGCCTGTAACTTTCATTTTAAACGTGTTGAATGAGTGTAGCTGTTTCCTGAAATGTTGTTGAACGAATTTACACCATACTTTATCGGCTACTCAGTGTGCAATGTTGTCCCCATACGAACTTTATATCTACCTTATATAAAACGGCTAAACTGAGAATAAACTGCATGAAGATGATTCATTCATCTTGGAACATAGTGGGGGTGTAATGATGAAAAGCATAAATGTATTTCGTTTAACAGTTTGCTTGATGTTATGGGTGTTCGGGGTGCAAGCTACGTTTGCTTTAGCAGACAATAAGGTTTATCTGACCTCTTTGGATTGGCCTCCCTATACGGGTAAAACCCTACCTGATCAAGGGGCATCCGTTGCAGTGGCTAAAGCTGTATTTGCTGAGGCGGGTCTTGAGTTAGTAGTTGACTTTTACCCTTGGAAACGTGCGGTTAATTTAGCTAAAAATGATGATAAATATTTAGGCTATTTTCCCGAGTACTATGCTGCAGAGCTTGAGGAAGACTTTATTTTTTCTGAGCCGATGGGAAGCGGACCTTTAGGTTTGGCAGAGAAAAAAAGTGACCCTGTGGTATGGAAGAGTTTGGAGGATTTAAAAGCATATAAAATTGGTACAGTGAGTGGCTACGTTAATACCACAGAATTCGATCAAATGGCTGAGGCCGGAACAATAAAAGTGGATAGTGCGGGTGATGATGTCAAGAACTTACTAAAATTAAATGCTGGCAGAGTAAAATTGGCGGTCATTGACAAGTATGTTATGTCTTACTTGCTTGATACGGATCCTTCATTGAAAAAAGTAAAAGGAAAGCTTGTATTTAACAAGACACTGCTTGAAGACAAGAAGCTATATGTTTGCTTTCGTAAAAGTGAAAAAGGAAAAGAAATACAGCAGAAGTTTAATGAAGCGCTAAAAAAGGTTGATGTCTCAGCCATAATGGCCAAATACCTTAGTCAATAAATTGAGGTAATAACATATCAATTATGAATGAAGTTTTCAGTGGTGGTTAAGTTGTTGAATTTTGATAGGCATTTCTGTCTGATACGCTTAAACAGGTTTTTATTTCCATATTATCATTAAAATTGTTCGGCAAGAGACTGTGATACAATAGCGATAAGTGTTTCGATCTGTTTGGCTTGTCTTGTTTTAAAAGAATCACACAACTGCGCTTTCTCCTTAAGTGTAATAGAGAATCACTGTGAGTTGTGTTAATTTCCCTGCCCGTTATTTATTCTTCATAAGCTAGGTTTGAATTTATAACTTCCATCCATACTGGTACAGTGCCAGACAGAAGCGTTTGTGGCTGTGTATGGATGGTAATATGTTGCTATTAACTTGATATTTAAGCATGTATGTTACTTATAACTTTGCTATGTAGTAATAGAATGAATAATTCATTTTCATTCTTTTTAGTTACGTGTTAACAACTATAATTTAACAGTATTTAAAAAAGTCAGATTAGTTAAAAACCTATTATACAGTTTACTGCATTTGCTGCAGTGTAACTTGGTTTTTAAGGTGTATGGCTGTTACACGCCTGAAGTAAACAGATTTTCGGGCATACATTCATTGGATGATAGTAGTACCTGATATGACATTGGTCACTTTGAATCAGAAATGTAAGATGGGTAGCTTCCTTGCGCTTGTGCTTTTAGCTTTTCAGGGCAAGGCCTTTTCATCGACAATGGCAGTGGCAAGCCAACAGTATTATCAATTATCAATGGCATTTCTCAGATACCATCAATTGGCACAGAGTTCTGTATGGCAATCATTGCCAACGTATGATCAATTCATGTTGTATAAGCCAGAAGACAAGAATGCGTTGCTGGCACAATTGCTGACAGCGACGGGTGATCATAAAACATCTTCTGACCCTCTTTATTTAGCGATACAGCGCTATCAACGTCGTCACCAGTTACCAGCCTCTGGTCATATTAACAAAGCAACATACCTATCTTTGTATGCTGGGCCTGGACAGAAAGCACAGTTAATAGCGCAAAATCTGAAGAGACTAGAGCATCTTCCTGATGATTTAGGGCGACGTTATGTGATGGTTAATGTACCTGATTACTCGCTTCAATATGTTGAAAATGGTGAAATAAAGTTGTCTATGCGAGTGATTGTTGGTAAACCTTATCGACCAACACCTCTTATGGTAGATACCATTCGCTCCATTATTGTGAATCCAACCTGGACTGTTCCTAGCAAGATAGCTTATAAAGATATTCTTCCTAAATTACAGAAACAACCTAACTATTTGAAAAAACATAATTTTAGTTTGTTCCAGTACAAAGATAATAATGTAGTAAACGTTGATTTTGATGATATTGATTGGGACAACATAAATTTTAACAAAGTAGATCGTTCAGCATTTCCATATCAGCTTAGACAGAGTTCAGGCTCACATAATGCTTTAGGACGGTTTAAATTTAATTTCCCAAATAGCCAGGCAATTTACTTACATGATACGCCTCAGAAATACTTATTCAGTCGCCACAACCGCGCGCTTAGTTCTGGTTGTGTGAGAGTGGAAAAACCTAGACAATTAGCTGAACAACTCTTAAAAAATAATCGATATTATTCAAGTAAAAAAATTGATCAGGTATTAAATTCTGGTCAGATGACAACGCTTTCGCTACATGCGCCTGTCCCTGTATATATTACTTATCTTACTGCTTGGATAAATAAAGAGGGAGAGCTTCGCTTTGCAAGAGACGTATATAACAAGGATAAGCTTCGTCGTATTTCAATGGCAGGTAAATAGCCAAATATATGCAGTGGATGCCTGACCTTCTGCTAAATTTAAAAGGAACTTAATCATTCGGCGAAGTCGGGGGCAATGTATAAGGAGCAAGTACAAAAGCGTATTTTAACCGTTCTAGTGATTCTATCGCTTGGCTTTTTGAGTTTAGAAGGCTGGATGACATGGATGCGTAACCAGTCAACTCAAGAATTAGTAGATTATCGCCAGAATTTTTTGCAGCAAAACTTAATTCGAATGGTTAAGCGTTTAGGGCTAACGCTACGCAGTGCTTGTGGTGATTATAGTCAGTGGACTGAGATGCAGGTTTTTTCAGAAAATCTGGATCGACGCTGGGCTAAAGTCAATATTGATACTAGCCTTCCTGAATTTGGCATTACGCATACCTGGGTTGTCAATCCTGAATACCAAACAGTTTACAGATTTGTTGTAGATAACCAGCCTGAATTAGAGCAACCACTACAAAAAGCCACCTTGAAGACAGTTAAAGGATTAGCGTTTTATCAAGGATTCTACCGACATAAACAATCTATTTTTGAACTTGCTGCATGTCCTCTCAATAGTAGTGAAGACTATGAACGCTTGGGTATAGCAAAAGGTTGGTTAGTACTTGCTCAACCTGTGGGTGAAGATTATTTAAAGCAAATAGCCTTACTAACTGACAGTGATTCCAGTATTGTACTTAATAACCACCAATCATTGACGTCAACGTTGAATGATCCATGGAATATTCGTATTGCCTTACCTTTAAGAGGGGTATCAGGACAAGCTGTTGCTTTTCTTGTAGCAACAACAGTGCTGGAAGATTTAAAGAAGCTTTATAATGCTTCGACTCAGCTAATCATTGTGAATGGTTTTTCAATCATTTGTTTGTTGTTTTTAACGTATTTTTTACTGCAAATTTGGGTGTTGTCCCCATTAAAACGTTTAACAAGTGCCTTGGACAAAAATACAGCCAGTGAGTTAAATACATTGCTTGCAAGAGATGATGAATATGGCAGGTTAGCATCACTGGTGAATGACTTTTTTAGGCAGCGGGATTTGTTGGCTGCAGAAATTCAAAAGCGCGGACAAGTCATGGATCAGTTGGCTCAGGTTAACCTACAACTGTTTGATAATGCACGCCTTGACGAGCTAACACAAGTTGCTAATCGACGACGCTTTGACGAATACCTGGCAAGTGCTTGGAGTAGTGCGATCAGTACAGGAAACCCTATTGCATTACTTATGATTGATTTGGATTATTTTAAACGGTACAACGATGCCTTAGGCCATCCCGAAGGCGATGATTGTCTGTCATTAGTTGCAGATGTTTTTCGTAATGTAGTAAAAAGTCGTCATGATTTATTAGCTCGATATGGCGGAGAAGAATTTGCTGGAATACTCCCTCTAACCGATGAGGCTGGCGCTAAAGTATTAGCAGGTCGTATTATAGAAGGTTTAAAACAAGCTGCAATTCCTCATCCTGGCAGTGAATTCCAAATAGTTACTACAAGTATTGGCGTTGCTGCTTGCTCCCCCATCCCTCATCAAAACCCCGATATGCTCATCAATATGGCTGACAAAGCACTATATGAAGCCAAGCGCCGAGGCCGCAATGGTGTCGTTGCGTTTAGTGAGCTGCCTAAGAATGTGGATGAGGATGGGATAGGGTAAATTTTAATTAAAGGTATTTGCCTAACTTTGCTTCAATGAATTGCATTAGTAGTAAATCATTACTTCGCTTAGTGATCACAAAAATACGCAATTTGAACTATTTTCCCTTGTTAAATAAATGGTTATTTGGGCGAGACTCTTAGATATATCCTAACCTTACCTAGTTTAAATAGGCTTTATAAGCCGTTAACATCAGGCTCAAACAAATTATTTTCTGAATAGCATCGTACCTTAAAAATAGGTACTTATATGGCATGAAGACTATTTTCCAATAGAGGTATAAATTAAGGGAAATAGCAATCAATGAATGATTCGTTTTGTCTATCTATTAAGTCAATACAGTCCGAATCCGGTTAAAAATTATACAAAAAACATTTGGAAGTTCATAGAGTACTTTAAGTTAATTCCTAAATTATAGCATTACAATACGATAGCATTCGTATTGTAATGCTGATAGAATAACCGACTTTAAGGTTTATATAAAATAGAAGATCTTGAAATTGTAATAGTCAAAATGCAAGGCAGCATCGCATGGAAGGCTTGATTATGTAAATTTACAGTAAGAGCACAGTGTGCATTCTGATTTTGCAAAGAATAGAGAAATGAATAAAAGAAATCAAGGAAGTATGTATGCTTCAAAAAATAGTAAGTTATAGCATTATTTTGATACTCTTTATTGTATCGAAGTGTAATGCCTCAGTTTTAGATATATTTATAAGTGATGTTACACCTGGAAGTTTTGAGTGTTGGATTCTTTCAGATAAAAAATTAACAAATACTAAATTAGAATTCTATAATAAAAAAGGAAGTGACTATTTTAAAAAAAAGGGGCTAATAGAAGTAAAACAAAAGTCAATTGCCATAAACAGACAATTAACAAAGATTGAAATTATTGGAGTGCAAGCTAATACAAAATACTATCTAAAAATATTATTCTCTATAGAAGAAAATGAAAAAATATACCCTGAAAGTGATAAATTTATAAGCTTGAAAACTCCGAAAAAAACTACATTTTTTGATGAGAAAGGATTGCTTTCGATCAAAAAACCAGTGAGTTTTAAGCTAACTGATAATAATTACTTAGATGCCAATAACACTCTTATTCTGGCGAAGCATCACGCTGCTTTATATCCAGTGGCGACAATTCCAAATAATAGTACAAATAAAGTATATATTGATATAAATCGATTTTATGGAAGTGATGGTAATCCAGTGTTAATAAAAAAATTAGAGGATATTGCTATAAATAAAATAAATTATAGCTCAGGAAGTAGTGTGGTTTCTGTGAATGAAGTATGCTATAGAATGAAAAACAATGAAATTGAGGGGGAGGAAAAAATAGAAGGGTTTATGGTGCTTGTTAGATGTGATAAATAAAAAATCGAATTAACATAAAATTTTATTAGATAAATAACAGCTTGTGAAGTGAAAGTGATGATTTTAAAAATAACAAAATTTTTTTTAGTCTTATGTATGGGTGCATGGTGGCAGTATTCATATGCCGACATTGGTAAATCATTAAGTTTAAATGAATTGATAGAACGAGCTAACTATATAGTATATGCAAAATGTGATAAAGTTGAAAGTTTTTGGAGAAATAATAAAGTATTTACAGGGTATGGATTTAGTTTAATAGATTCAATTAAAAATGATGTGCAATATATAAATATTGAAACAATTGGCGGCACAGCCTTACATCCACTATTAAAAACAAAAATAAGTACAAACGTTCCTGGGAGTGTTAACTTTAAATTAAGTGATAAAGTAATTCTTTTCTTGAATAAAAATGAAGAGAATGGACAGCTTAATGTTGTGGGTGGTAGTCAAGGTGTTTTTAGAGTTAAAGTAGATGAAAAAGGTAATAAATCAGTAGTTACATTTGTTAAAAAAGCAAAACTAGATATAAAGAATTCAAAAGCTGAACTTCTACATGAAAGCATTAAACTTGATGAGTTTATTTTAAAAATTAAAAAAATAATAAATAATTAATATTGATAGATAAGATTATTGCGGGTAGTGACTTGATGAAATATTTGTTATGTCTTTATTGTTTATTAAGTACGAATTTGTTTTCTGATAATTTATATGAGATTGATCCGACTGATATTCTGTATTATGAAGATGAATTTGTAAAAGAAAAATTAGTCCGAAAAGATGAATTGAATAATAAGGATGTTGATTTGAATAAAAAAGAAAAAAAAGAAATAGTTCAAATGATAGAGTTTGAAGTTGAAAATAAAAAGGTTGTTAATAAAACACAGAATTTTAAATTTATACCTATTCAATAGTAAAACAATAAATCATTAGTAAGCTTATTGAAGTTATATTGGCTTAATAAGTAATGGATTAAGAAAATATTATGAAGTTATTGGTTATTCGATTAATTACTTTATTTGGGGTTGGCATCTGTTCAATTAATTTTGCTCTAGCAGGTGGTGATTTAATTAAGTTTACAGATAATGGGGATGCAGTTCCAGCAAAATGGGATAAAAGAATGTTGCCTATATCCTATGTTTTGAGTGATGTGGGATATCTGAACTCAGAAATTACAAATGAGCAAATTGGTCAAGAAATAAATAATGCATTAAATAAATGGGAAGAAATAAACACAAGCTACTTAAAATTTAAGTATCTTGGTGAAGTAAGTAAATTTTCACATAAAGCAGAAAGTATTATTGGAACTGGGGTGGATGGTTATAATTTGATCACATTTTCAGATCCTGATATTGAATTTGATGAAGAAACATTAGCTTACTGTATGACAACAATAACTTCATCAGAACTAACTGTAACAGATATTAATAATGACCTTAATGGAGATGGTAAGCAAGATATACCAAATGGAATATACCCAAGGGGAACAATTATTGATGCTGATATAGTATTTGATGGAAAAAAAATATTTAAACTTACAAAAAACGATGATGGGAATGATTTGCAGTCAGTTTTACTGCATGAAATAGGACATTGTTTTGGGTTGTCACATTCATCAATAAAAAATTCAATAATGTTTCCATTTGTGAATAATGATTTTGAAATTGGTAGAACCTTGCATAGCGATGATATTGCGTATATTTCAAAAAAATACCCTTTACAAGAAAATTATTCAAATAATTATGGATTAATAAAAGGAAAAGTCATTGATGGTGCCACAAGTAAAGCAATTGTTGGTGCTCATGTTTATGCAGCTGACCCGCTAACAAAGAATAAGATTGTTGGTTCATATTCATTAAAAGATGGAATATTTGAAATACCTGTTCCAAAAGGTAATTATATCATTGGTATAGAGCCCCTAGATGGAGATCCCAGAGGATTAGAACCTGAGCGTATCAATCCAATAATTCGAAACACATTGGATACAGACTTTCCAGAAGAATATTACAACGAAAATGAAAGTGCGGTCGATGGAGAAAATACTTCGCCAAAGTTATTTAACATTAGTGAATTAAGGGAAATTTCTGATATAAACTTTATAACGAATAGTGTTGCTGAACCAAATAGCTATTGGGTATTAAATAAAGGTATTAACTATCTTTCATATCCAGTATCGTCACCTGAAGGTATTGATGCTTTTAGCCTACTGAAAGAATTGAGAAAAGCAAGTAATATTCAAAGTATTCAACGATTTAATTCAAAAACAGGAACATTTGAAAAAGCAACATTTGATTCTAAAAATGATGAGGTTTATGGATACAACTTTCCTATTAAGCAAGGTGTTGGGTATATTATACATAGTAAAACAACAAAAATTGTTGGTTTAATAGGTAGTAAAAATTGTCCTAAAGTAAATTTATATAAAGGTATGAATTTAATAGGCGTCGGGTGTATTCCTGGGAAATATTCAGCATTCGATTGGTTAAAAGAGCTTGGAACTAGTGAGGAAGTCAAATCAATTGAAAAGTATAATATAAAAACTAAGAAATTTGAAATTGCATACTATGATAAAGAACAGATAACGGGTGATAATTTTAAACTTAACGAAAGTGAAGCATATATTGTTAGAATGGCTAAAGATAAAGAGAATTTACAGTTAAAAAGCCATGGTAATTATGCTCCAGTTATAACCTTAGTTAGTCCTGGAAAAGTAATAATTGGGTCAGTTTTTTATATAGATGGACAAGGATTTAACACTGATATATCGAAAAATGTTGTAATTTTCAATAAAAGTGGTTTGGAAATAATCAGTGCTAAAGCAAATCAACTAGTTGTTAAGGCTTCAAGTAAAGTTGCAAAAGGCTTGTTGAAAGTTAAAGTAGCTGGTTTAGAAAGTAATGAAATTCCATTTGAAATTGTTCCCCAAAAAATAAAAAGTGCATCTTCTGAATTGGTTAATGGGCAAAAAGTTAGTGCTACGTTGAACGAATTGAGTGATATTGATGAATTTTCATTTATTGGAATCAGTGGTAATAAAATTAATATAAATTTTAATGTGCTAAACCAAAACTCTATACTAGAGCTTGCCCTTATTGATCCAAATGGTGCTGTAGTAAAGAAAGTTAGAACCGGTAAGGTAAATCAAATACTAATAAATAATTTTGAAATAACAAATACTGGGTTATATCGTTTACAGGTAAGTATAATCGAAAAATCAGGGAAAGCTGAATATAGATTAGATTTTAATATAAAAGGTAAGAAAAAAATTCCTGAAGTACATATAACTAGTGGTAATGGGCAAACTGCTATTGCAGGAGCAGAATTGGGATTACCTGTGGAAGTTATTACATCAGGGCCTACAGGTTTTCCCGCAGCAGGTATTCCAGTAACATTTGAAGTTCAAAGAAGAGATAATGCATCAATATTCAATATTCAAAAACGAAGTATGTATGCAGCTTCTATAAATAACAAATCATTTTCAGTAAACTCTAATAGTCAAGGTGTTGTAGCAGTAAAAGTGTTAACACCGAATCAAAAAGGTGTCTATGATATTATTGTTAGTGCACCGAATATGAAACCTGCAATATTAACGGTAAGTGTTGTAGAAAAGCAAATTAAAAAAGTTTTGATAAAAGGTAAAGAGCAAAAAGGAATTGTAGGTAAAACGCTTAAAAAAGATTATAGTATACAGTTCCTAGATGAAAGCAATGAGCCAGTAAGTCAAGTTATGACTAATTGGAAAATAATGAATAAAGCAGGGAAAATAAAAGTTAAAAAAGGAGTTATATATTCGAATAATAATGAAAATGAATTTGTAGTAAAAACAGATGATAGTGGAATCATTCAAGTAAGTCATCAGCTTGGTGAAAAAGCATATTTTGATGATTTTAGTGATAACCCGAATGTATCATTAATAAATTTCCCGCATCAGGTTATTGCAACGATTCCTGGACATGCTGCACCAGTTATATTTTCTTCAATAGGTAAACCTGATATTGCTTCAGACATTGAGATAATTGCTGCACCATATAATAGACTATCAATAGGGACTGTTCGTTCTAATGCAGTAAAAGTTAAAGCGTATGATAAATATAAAAACCCTGCACCAAATGCTCAAATAAAAGTAGATTTACCTGATAACTTACAACTATATAATGGTGAATATAAAGGTAAAATATATACTTCAATGAAAACCGATGAGAGGGGATTGTGGGTTGGTGGTATTGGTGCAAAACCAGGATTCAAACCTTCTTTTGATGAGTTTGGAGTAAAAATAGGAGCACCTTTTCAATGTTCAGTAAATGTGGGGAGTGAAACAAAAAACATATTTATTGCTGTTGATATGGGCCCTACACTTGTTACTTCGAAAGGATCAAACTCAACAGGATATATAGGCAAATCACTAGAACAGCCTGTCAAATATAAAGTCTTTCGTTTCCAGAGGGTAGATAGATATATACCCATTGATTCAGAAGGTAATGATGATGATAGTGGAGATTGGACTGATGAAGATTATTCAAAAGTTAGGCGAATTGATATTTCTGGTGTAACAGTTAATTTAGGAATTCGCCGTGATGACAAAAAAGATCTTTCATCGCTGGGATTAAATTCAACAACAATAAATGGAACAACAAACTATACGGTTAAGACAGATGAAAATGGCGTTGCAACAATTAATAAAATAAAAGCAGGAGATATTTCGGGAATAGTACAAATTGTGAGTAGTAACGGCGGATCAGTTGTACCATTTTTCTATGACAATTTTCATAAAGGCCAGTCTGGAAAAAAATTTAAAACACAGCAGTTTATCGGTGAGACAATCACTACTTCAATTAATATTAAACCAGTAAAAATACAGTTAATTATAAAAGATCCTTTCCCAGAAACTGGATTGACAGTAAATAATGATGTTTATCCAACGATTGGGAAAGTGAGTGGTATTGATTTGTCAGAATTAAAAATTAAATTACATAAAAAATCACTGTTATCACCAGGCGTAAATGGCGAGTTTCCTTATTATAGGCAAATAGTATTAGATAATGTCGCAGTATCAAATTTTAATGATAGCCTTTTCTCTCAAAAACCAAGTGAAATAACAATAATTTATTTCCCTACTGCTAAACAGATAAGACAAGGGAATGAGTTAGTTATTTCTGGGTTAAAAGATTCTGTTGGTAATACCACTGAAGAAAAGGTAGTTCAGTTTCCTGTTAATTAATATGTGGTTAAACAAAAAATTATAAAGGAATTAGATCTGTATGATATGTAGTGAAAGATTTAGCCGCATAATATATGTGCTAATTATTCTTTGCGCAAGTATATTTAGTAAAAGTATAACTGCTAAAACCTTGGGAAATATAATTGAAGCTGATATTACGTCACATTCATTTTCTTTAATATACTATGATAAAGATCCAGTTAAAATAAGAGTTGAGTTGTTTGATGATGTTTATGGCCTGAAAAAAATAGATAAACTTGATGTGAAAGTTGGGTTTTCTATATCCAACTCTACTGAACTAGAAAATAAGCTAAGTGAGCAAGGTATTGTTTCTATACAAATATCAAACCTTGAATCAAATAAAAAGTACTTTTACAAAATACTAATAGAAGATGCAAATAATCCTCAAAACACATGGGTTATACCAAATAAAGAAGTATTGCCATCAGTAAAAACATTTGATAAGGCAACTCCAGTCAATAATCCTACTGTTGCAATAAGTCTGAATCATGATGATGAGTCAAAATATGGAATAGTACTTGTTAGGAATGAAGATGGAAGCTTTGTTACAGGTTTATCTGGTGATAACTCGCCTGAAGGTATTGCGTTAATTAATTTGAATAATTTGTATGATCTTTCAAAAAGAACAAATAGACAGTTGAAAGAAAATGAAATGCTTATTATGAAATCCCTGGCAGGAAAAGAGGGAAATAATGATAGTGATTTCAAGTTAATAAATTGGTCAGAAAAAGATGAAATTGGTGAGCTATATAAATTCAAATCTGCAATTGAATTGAGTGATTGGGTTGATACTGATAAAGATGGTATGCCTGATCACTTTGAAAAATTATACGGGTTAAATCCAAATATAAATGATGCAAAAAAAGACTTTGATAATGATGGTGTAAATAATAAAGATGAATATATTTATGGTTTAAATCCAAAAGAAAAAGATTCTGATAAAGACGGCTTAGACGATAAACAGGAAATATCTATAGGGACTTTAGCCTCAGAAAATGATACGGATGGTGATGGAATTAGTGATGGTGATGAACAGCTTATTTATTACACAGATCCATTGAATGTAGATACGGATGGTGATAGTGTTAATGATGGTGTTGAAATTGATTTTGGGACAGATCCGAAAGATATAAATAAACGCCCACTTTTTGATGATGATGGTGATGGAATTGAAAATGATGTAGATAATTGTCCAAAACAAGTGAATCCTGATCAAGAAAATCACGACGATGATGAAAATGGTGATGCTTGTGATATGGATGACGATAATGATGGCGTTGCAGATAGTTATGATAATGCACCATTTACACCGAATATTGACCAAGTTGATTCAGATAACGATGGTATTGGAGATGTAATTGATAATTGTCCTAACAATATTAATCCTTTACAAGAAAATAATGATGGAGATGAATATGGTGATATTTGTGATCCAGATGATGATAACGACGGCGTTAATGATTTCAAACCAATAAAAAGTGCAAATGAATTTGCACGAATAATTGTGAACATAAAATCAATTAATAAAGTAAGCCTGCCTATTATAAATTCACAGAGAGCATTTATATATTTTATTAAATACATACCCGCTAGCAAAAAAAGTGTGATTTTAGGTTCTTACAATCTCATGACTCGGGAATATGAGAAAAAAGAATTAATTTTAGAAGAAAAATCTGTTGAAGGGATTTTAGCTATACAAGCTGATGCATATATATGTAATTGTATAAATTTTGAAGAAGAATCCGAAATTGAATTAGAAACATCTACTGCTGAGAAATTAAAATTAAAGATTCCTCCATATAAAAAACTACCAGCTAATGGAGGACTATTGTTTATATCAAAAGATGGATCTTCATTCGAAAATTATAAACTGAATAGCACACCTCAAAAGTTAAGTCGTTTGATTCAAAATGGAAACTCACCTGAAAATTTGGATAACTGTAGATTCATACCAAATCCTGAGCAGGAAGATATTGATGGTGATGGTATTGGATTATTGTGTGATAAAACTAAAGACGATATTGATGGAGATGGTGTAAAAAATAATTTTGATAATTGTCCTGAAACTCACAACGAAGATCAAAATAATATAGATGGGGATTCATTTGGTGATGCTTGTGATGATGATATAGATGATGATGGATTAAAAAATCATCAAGAAGAACAAATTGGGAGTAATCCATATGCTGCAGATACAAATGATAATGGTATCAATGATAGCGATGAAGATTTTGATCTGGATGGAGTCCCTAATTTACAAGAAATAAAAGAGAATAGAAATCCTCATGCATTAGAAGTTCAGCTTAAAACTGGAAAACAATTAATACACTATCCACTTACTAATTCATCAACTTCATATGAACTTCTTTCATTGTTAGGTGGAAGTGAGTATATTGAAAAAATAGAGCAAACTGCTGATAATGAAGAGGATAAAAAAGTAGCTTTCTATGACGTTGATAATAATAAAAATGGAAATAATTTCACTATTAACTCTGGTTCTGCTTTTATAGTCACAGTAAAAAAACAACGGATACACAGATGGGAAAGTAATATTGCATGCGTTAATTCAGAGTTAAAGATTGGCGTCAATTTATTGGGGTTTGGTTGTGTCAAGGAATCAATTTCAGCATTTAAACTGCTAGAATTGCTGGGAGGGAGTGATGTAGTATCGATGATTCGATATTTTAATAGCGAGGCTCAACGTTTTGTATTTGCAGGATACGATGAAGGTGTCTTGGTAGGAGATGACTTTAATATCAATAAAGTAGATGGATATATTATAAACTTAAAACAGCAGATTAAAAGTTTACCTAATGAAATCCTAAATAATAATAAAACAAATTTTAGTGTAAATTTTGATGATAATCAGGTTGTTTCTACTGATGAGCCCTTATTAAAAGGGCTAGTAAAGGATGATGATGCTTTTATAACAATAAATGGTATTGTCGCTAATAAAGTTTTAATTCCTGGAGGAGTTGAGTTTTATACAAAATTGAAGGGCCTCAAGGAAGGTGATAATGAAATTATAGTAAAAATTCTTGATAGCGGTAACCAAATTTATCAAAGACATTTAAAAATTAAGTATGCTATTCCACCTCAAATAAATATTACTTCACATTATGATGGAATGGAGCTTAATAGTAAGTGGACAACATTACATGGATCAGTTGATATTCAGGATACAGTTGTAAAAATAAATGATAAACCTATTACGATTAATAATGGTGTTTTTAGTAAATTAGTGGAGCTTAAGGAAGGGAGTAATCGAATAAGAGTTACAGGGAAGAGCCCAAAAGGTGGTTTTGTAAAACATGACATATTTATTAATGTTAAACCTGTCTACGTGACAATTTATTCAGGAAGAAAAAGAGTAGTTGATTTTGATTTGCCACTTGATAATAATGTTATAAATGAAATGAGCTCTTGGAAAACAAGGAGTTCTATAGTTGATGAAATTACAGTGGGTAAGACTAATATAACAAAATTTTTAAACAAAGGTAGGATTAAGATATCTTTTGGGCTAACTTTAAAAGATAAAAAATATACTGGAGTGTCAGATGGTTTTGTTAAATTAAATTTTGTAAATAAAGATAACGATAATTTACATGAGGAAAGCATTTGGTTAAAACTTGCAGTTGTCGATAAAAAGCCAATTTTGGATATTGATCCAAAGTATTTTGGGAAAATATATGACTCTGAAAACTTTCTACTTTCTGGAAGGGTTTTTGGGTCAGTTGGAAAACTAAAGGTCAACGATGAAGATATTGACCTTATATACGCTAATGGGAATAACTACTTTTCTAAAGATGTTAAATTAACTCCAGGAAGGAATTATATAGACCTTACTGTGCTTAATAATACAGTTGAAGATGTAAAAGAATTAGTGGTTTACCGAAAAACAAACTCTCCAGTAAATGTTGATATTATATCACATAAAAATAAACAAGTTGTTAGTGATGATAAAGTCAGCCTGTCAGGAAAAGTATCACATCCCAATTCAAAAATATTTATAAATGGAGAAAAAATTGATGTGGTTCAAGGTGAAGATGGGTTAGGGTATTTTAATTATAAATCAGAATTAAATGATGGGAATAATGATTTTAAAATTACCACAAACTATTCAGGTCTTGTTGGTGGTAATACTTTCCGTATAATAAAAGCACCGTTTGTAATCTCAATTGACTCTTTCAATGAATTGGATGAGGTTAGATATGAAAAATTAACTATTTTAGGCTCTAGTTCTTCTAAGCTCGAAGAAATTTATGTGAATGGTAAAAAAATAAATGTCATTGATAATAATTTTAATGGTTATCTCACTTTAGAAGAAGGTGATAATCAATTATCGTTTACTGCTAAAGAATCTAGTGGTAAGGAATTGTTGTTTTTCAAGAATGTAATATTTAAACCATATAAATTTACGATTCCAAAAGTTGGAGTTGCTAACGTTGATCTTTTCGTAGAAGTTCCAGATGAAATAATACCAAAAATAAAAAGCTGGGATTATAAAAAATCTAATAAATTAACTCCAGCGGGAGCTTTTAGATACCCATTCATGGGTAAAGTAAAATTATCCAACAAAATTGATAAAGTTGGTTACGGTAAAATAAGGCTAAAGTATTTAGTTGAAAACTCAGGAAGAAAAATTGCAAGAAGATTTTCAAGCAAATATATAGCAAGTGGACTTGCCCCTGGATTTTATAAGGATAATATTGATATAGACTTTGTTAATGGTAAGGGTGAAATATTATACTCAAAAAATATAAGCGCTACTTGGGATGTGAAAAATATTGATAAGAAAACAGAAATATTTATAGATTCAATATCGGATAACCAGAAAGTATTTAAAAGAACCATTAATATGTTTGGTTTTGTTTATGGTGCTAATATTGAACAAGTATTAGTTAATGGGCAAAAGGCAAAAATTTATGGTAATGATTTTTCTATTCATAATGTACAGTTGAACTATGCTACAAATAATACAATTATCATTGAAGTGTCAGATAAAGATGGTAGTAAGTATTTGAAAAAAATAAATGTAATACATGAGCCGAAAATTATTGCATTTAAACCAGGGGAAACCAAAAAATTTGATTTTCAATTGTATGGATATTCGGGATTTGGTAAAGGGGCAAAATTAATTGATGCTGATTTAGATACAAGGTATAGCGAACTGGTAAGTGTTTTAAATGATGAGTATGACTTCGAAGCAAATAATCCTTATATGCTTTATAAGCATGTGATTGCCAGTTTTGAATTAAAGTATAGTAAGTTGGCTGATGCTGGTTTATGGCGGCCTGGTAATACAAGACTGATCTCCAGTAATGGACATTATGTTCTCTTTTCGAGTGCTACTCATGAAGAAAAGTACGATCTTTTCTATCAGCTTGATCCTGAAGGGGAGATTATCCCTGATATAAGGTTAATTTCTCATAAAAATGATCAAGTCGTATATAGAGAAACTGAAGATTTAGCTATTGGTATTGAGAATGATGGATTAGCACAAATATGGGTAAATGGTACACTAGCTAGAAGAACCTATCTCGATAGAAATAAAAATATTAATGACTCAGGTAAGTTTATTCTGGAGCATCATGCAGCTGTAAATTTAAAAAATGGTGCGAATATAATTTCTGTTCGAGCCGTTAGTCATACTGGCCACGAATCTACTAAAGAATTTAAATTGAATAAGATGCCGTGGGTTAAGCCTAAAATACATTTATCTGGTGGTATTGATGGTATTGAAATATATCGTAGTTCAGAGAATGAACTTTTTACTATTCGTGGGAAAATTGATTCATCTATTCCTGTAGATACAATTCTTGTAAATGGTATTAAGGCATCAATCAAAAAAAATAATAACAGCTTAGTGTTTGAAGCTAAGATTGAACTTTTAGGAGGAGTTAATAAAATTGAAATTGTTGCCAATAACCCAGGAGGGAAAACAACTTTAACGCCTTCAATTATTGTACTTGAGAAAGCACCTGATTTGAAAGTTGAGCTTGAAGATAATGTTAATAATGGTGATAGTATTAGAACTGAAACTGTTCGCTTTAACGTTAATCAAGGTGATAAAAATGCCAAACTTGATATCTTTGTAAATAATAAAGTTTTTAAAGAAAATATACAGTATGAATCATCTTTTAATGTGCCATTGCTCGAGGCAGGAAAGAATACCATTACTTTCAAGTCAACAAACTATACTGGGTCAACGGAACGATCATTTGTATTTGATGTGCCTGAGAATAGTAGGGTTCCACTATCAATAAATTTAGGGGAGACTAAATTTATTGATATACCATTACCTATAAGTATGGATCAGTTATCTAATGTGGTTCAGATAGATAATGGATATTCATCCAATCATAACTTTAATGTCTCTAATGATGATAAATTAATTGCAAAAAATGGAAAAGTTTATCATAGAGTAAAAATTAGGTCTGGTTGGGAAACCGAAATTGAGCAGCATATCATTCCATTAATAATTAAGCTATTTAATAAAAATGATGAACTATTATTAGAATATCCTGTAGTTCTTAAAGCTAATGTTACTGATGAGCCTATTATACCTGAGTTTACTATTTCTCATGAAAGTGGGCACATTGTTAGAAATGATCATGTAACTCTTTTTGTACAAACTTTAAATGATGCCAACCCTGTAGTGACTATTAATAATGAGGAAACAACCGTCATTAACGGCCCCAATCATAGTAGTATGCGTTTAGATAGACGTTTTGTACGTCGAATTAGCTTACACGATGGTGAAAATAAAATACTCATTTCTGTAACTAGCCATACTGGTAATACTGTAAATAAAACTGTTTTGTTGATCAGAGATCAAGCTGTTGAGCCTATTTTAAAGCAATTGTTTGATGATCAAGGCTTCGTTATTTACACTAATGATTCGGGAGAAAAACAAGTTGATATCGTTAGATATAAAAAATATGAAAACCATGATAAGTTTCATTTAAATGGAGTTTTCGATGGAAATATTCAAGTTGATTCATTGATGATTAATGAAACCAGTTTGAATGTTGAACATTTTGACAATGATCATTATTCAAATGAAAGCTTGGTGGATTATAAGTTTGACTATGATTTACCTGTGATTAAAGGTATTAATAAATTCACAATTAAAGCAAAAAATAGTAATGCTGAATCTAGTTTTAATCTTATAGTTAAGTTCCTAGAAGAAAAACCAGCATTAACTATAGATAATATTAATGATGGACAACTTCTAAGTGATCTTAGTTTGAATGTTAGTGGTACAGTATCAGATATTTCTGCACAAGTGAGAGTCAATGGTGTTGATGCTAAAGTGAATGCTAGTGGGCATTATACTGCTTTGATTAAACTTGATCCTGGTTCTAATACAATTACTGTTGAAGCAGATAATTATAGTGGTAGAACATCATTAGAAAGAAATGTCATAGTATCACTTGAGGAGCAAACCAAATTTGATCTTAGGCTTGCTGCAGGAAGCAAAGGAACAGCCTGGATGACTTTTTATGAGCCGAAAGCAGTTCTTGAACAGTTAAGACAAGTCTCTCCTAGAGTTAATTGGCCAAGTTATGATTTTTCAAATTTAAGTATGTCTATGGAGCGACTTAATGCTAATGCTTTAAAAATTGGTATTACTTTAGAATTGAAAGCATCAGCTTTATCAGGGACTCAAGAGATACCTGTAACCCTAACCTTTACTGACAGCGAAGGAAATACATTATTTACACGTGATGTTGTTATTAATGTAGTGATTCCTGTACCAGAAGAATCTCCAAAAATTACGTTAAGTAATATAGTTAATGAGCAGGTAATTAATGGTCTTGAATATACAATTAGAGGGGAAATTTCTGACCCGAATGCAACTGTTACCGTTAACGGAGTAACCGCTACTGTTGAAGAGCGGCAGTTTAAAGTAACGGTACCTTTGACGCTAGGAAATAATGTTATAAAGATAATTGCAACAAACCAGTATGGCAGTACCGAAATTGAAGTTCGTGTTACTGCTAAAGAAGCTGATGACAATGGTGGTAGTGGTTCAACTAATGATCGGGTTTCAGTTGAAGTACCAATTAATAGTACAGCAAAAACTTCGCTCACCATTAAACACCCTTTACTTAGCCAAATGGCGTTTTACTCTTATCGTGTTAGTAAATCTCCTAACTTTATAAGTGGCTTCAGTGCTGACAATGCTATGATACGAAATGGAGTACTTACCTTAGATATGTCATTTAACACACGGGCAAATGCATTACCGGGTACTTATGAAGTACCAGTAATAATTGACATTAAAGGGAGCTCTGGCAATGTGCTGTTTTCACATGAAGTTACTTTCAATATCATTATTCCTGAGTTGTCTGTAATTGACGAAGCGCCAGTATTGAAACTAAGTAATCTTGAGGAAGGACAAATAATTAAGGGGTTACGCTTCACTGTTTTAGGGACAGTTTCAGACCCAAAAGCAGAGGTTGTTGTGAATGGAGTCAAAGCTCAAATTCAGGGTATTGGTTTCAGTGTACCTATAGAGCTGAAAGAAGGAAATAATTCAATCCAGATTAAGGCAACGAATGATTATGGTAGTGATACCAAAGTTATAAATGTAATAGCTCAAAAGCCATCTATACCTGTAATAGAAATGTCAGTGACTAATGGTCAAGGTTCAGGTGCATTGAAGCTAGATATTGATGGAGAATTATTAAGACAAGTAGCTAACTTCACTTTAAATTTTGATGGTAATTCACCTGTATTTATTAGCCGATGGTCTGTTCAGAATTTATACTTATTAGCGAACGGAATTGAAGGTGATTTATTCATAAATATTCCGCAAAATACAGAGGCTGGTACTTATATGATTCCATTTAAATTTATTCTTAAAAATGGCTCTGGAGAGAATTTGGTTGTTAAAGAACTATTAATATCACTACAAGTTAACTAAAAGTATGTATCAATCTAAAGGGGCACAGCATGCCCCTTTAACAAAGGAAAGTTATCATGAATTTAATAACTAAATCGGCTTTTACTTTTTTATTGTTTATATCATGTATTATTTATGCCTCGCCAAGTGACGATGAGTTTGATAATGCATTGAGTAGTTTAGGAGCTTTTCAATCAAGTCAAGCAAGACAGGCAATTCAAATTTTACTTCAAGCTGATCAATCTACTCTAAAAAAAATACACAAGGCACTTGCAGAAGTATCGGCTGAGGAAAATAAAATATCTGATTACCAGTCAGAAGCATTTTATAAAATTGCAGCTAAGAAAATTCAATTAGTGATGGTGCTTGGTTTGATTGGTGATCAAAAAAGCATTAAACCATTGATAGATGCTGATAAAATTTCTTTGCCAGAACATATGGTGCATCAACAAATATTTTCGTCATTAGCTCAGATTGGCCCTAGTGAGGAAATATATCTTTATGCAAAAAAAGTATTGAATACAGAAGGCGTTTCTATTATTCATCAACGTAGTGCTTTTGTTCCATTAATTATGAATTTAAATCCTGAGTTATCTAGCATTGTAACAAAATATCTAGCAAATAATACTAGTACTGATATTAAAGATATGGCTATTTTTCTTGGTGCAAAGCTTGGTTTAAAAGATCTGATTATGCCTCATATTAAATCGTGGCTTGCAAAGCCATTAAGGGATGTGGGTGATTACTATGTCTTACTCGCTTTAGCTGAAATAGTATCACCGGATGAATTTGTAAAATCCGTAAAGTATAAAGCATTAAGTCAGAATTTTGTAAGTTTAGCAAAAAAATATAACGATTTTAAATATGCAAAAACAAAAGATGATAAAAATAATCAAGTAAGTGTTTTATTATCATCATCAGCTTTTGAGTTGCGTTTGTTGGCGCTTGAGTATTTGCTGAAGAATAAGAGATTAGATTTGCTTGAGAGAAATCAGGTTGTAACTAAAGATCAGAATAATAATTGGACCGTTCCATATAAATATGCCGCTGAAATGAGAATGTTGGGTTATAAAATAAAAAGTAATGGTGATATAGCAACAATTTAATAAATATTAAATTGGTTTTAAGTGTTTTGTGGGGAAAATGTTTATCCCCTTTAATATGGGTTGAACAGTAAACGAATACCATGTTAAATAAAAAAAAATCATCTAAACAAACGTGTTTATTGTTGTTCTTTTTCTTTGGTTTGCCATTGATTATTGGTTTATCCATTTGGCAGTTAGGAAGCTATGGTCCATTTGAAATAGTGCTGGAAACAGATGAACCTGTTGAAGATGTAGTTATTTACTTAGGCTACTACCATGCTACCGATCATGGTGTTGGTGGAAGCTATTCAGAGAAGCGTATTGTTAAGACGGGTCAAAAGATTCATTTCCCACGCGGTTGGGTTGGGCGGTTTTGGCCTGACCGACCTCCAGTTTTGACATTATCGGTCTATCATCCATTATTATCAACATCTAGTTATGGCATCGAAATACCCAGTAATAATCATTTTATTCCATTTAATTTCGATCCAGTTAAGTTATATACAGTTGATGATTCTGTGAAAGCAATATATAAGCAACACTTTTATGAAAATCCCGATGATTATTATGATGCTGTGATGAAAGTAGATAACGTATCTTTAATCGAGGCAAGAAAAATATCATGGCAGGAACATTATGCAGACTATTTATATACGCATTTTATAAGAATTAATAGAGAATATCTAGAAAATTTTACTCCTGGGCAAATGATACTTCAAAAGTATATACCTGGTATAGAAAAAATATGGAATGATGCCAGTCTTCCTATGAGTATTACTGATGCACGTTTTGCTGAATCCTATAAACGTTCTATTGTAAATCAAATTAAGGTTAAACATTTATAGCTTGTGCTGCTATATGCTTGGTGAAATATATGAGTTATTATAAATTATTTGTTCAATGTCTTTTGTTGTTGTTTTTTACAATGATTAGTTATTGTTGTAGTGCACATAATACAAATACAACTCACACACTTATATCTGATAGTGCGATTGAAACGATTCAATTGGAAGATAAGTCAAAGTTGAATTATGCTGAACTTTACTATGAAGAAGAAAGCTTTAAAAATGGTGTAAATGAATCAATAAAAAAGTACTGGGGGACTGATCCAAAATTTGATGAAAAACGGTCAAAAGCCGATGACGAGAATGGGTTTGCTGTTTTTAGGAATCCTGTAAAGAATGTGATTGATGGGGTGGTACAAGAGGATGATCCTGTTAACCGTGTTTTTTCGCATTTTTATCACGCTTACAGTGGTATTCCTATGACCTTTGGTACTCAAGGATTGAGAAATAAAAGTAAGATAGGTTCTCCTATTGCTGCTTTTCCACCTGCATTATTATTTACGCCGGATGATGATACTGCGTTAGCAATGATTGGAGAGTTAGTTCCCAGTAAGCAGGTAGGTGTGCGCTATTTTGATCAAGCGATCGAGGCGTTTGGTTATGTAGATGAAAAGACTGATCCAGAAGGGTTTGAGGGATATGATCAGAGTAAAGAGTTAGGGTTTTGGTTATTTGGTCATTCTTTACACCATGTAGAAGATATGAATTCTATAGCCCATACAGCAAATGATCCCCACTTGACTGATTTTATGGTTGGTGGTGTTCTTCACGAAGAAAGAGACGATAATGAGGCTCATTTTATTCCTACCCAAATTTGGCGAACAAATGATACTAGTTCATCAAAAAAACCAATGTTTAATATTCAAAAATTGTTTAATCCAAAAATTATTAAACAACGTCATGATCATTTGTCACCAGTAAAATCCTTTGATCGAGTTTGGCCTAAACCAATTAAAAATCCGTCATTGGTGTTAAGTGAGCAACAGGATTTGTTTGCTAATAGTCTGGCGCGAGGGGTATACAATATGGCCTTATACCAGGCACAATTATATTACCCTGTAATTTTTGGACATTCTAATGCAGCAAATGGCGAGCTTGCAGAAATGTTTAATAGCCCAAATTGTGAGCAAACAAATAGCTGTCGTTTAACATGGGAATGGAAGTGGATGGATGGGGCTCGTTGGTCAATTGATGGTGTAGGAAGTTATTTTTATCGCGACTTTAGAGAAGATTGGGATTCTACATGGTGGGAAGCCAGTGAGTATGGAGGACCAAAGGGGTATTTTTATATTGAGCAAATTATGCGGGGAACAGGACTTGGAAAGGATTTTAATGAAGCTAACCTGGTACGACCTTATGGTATAAGAAAAGAATTCACAAAGCCTTATGGCCCAGGCAACCCAGTAATAAAAAATGATAAAAACTTAAGCTTGGCTGAATTATATTCAGAAAATCTGTTGCCTTTTGGTGTTTGGTATTCTGCTAGTTATAGTCGTTTTTGGTATGATATTGCTAATACACCACCTTATCTTAAAAAAGTCACTGTCAAACAACAAGAGAAAACAGTTTATGCGGGACTTTGGGAAGATAAGTATGATAAACGTTTGTTGACATTAAAAGCTGAGGCTATGTTCAATCAGGATGTGCCTTTAAAGATGGTTTATGTGAAAGAGAGAATTTTAAAACTCGATCCTAAACAACCCGTAGTAGCGTTTATAAACCCTGATAAAGCAATAAATGTTATGTTGGAGTTTAATGAACCGATTAAAGACCCAAGAGAAAAAAATAGCGGTTTTAGTATAGGGTTTGACAATATAAAGACGTTAAAAATAAACGATGATTATACTGTAGATCCTATCGATGAGAGCACTGGTAGCGCGAAGAATGTTAATAATCGTTGGATGCAACAACGCCGTTGGATGGTGAGTATAAAGCCTGGTGTACTTGGGAAGGTTGATGGTCGTATACCCCTTAAGGTAACGGCGCAAGATTTGAATAATCACCATGGAAGTACGGGAGCAGAACTTGATGATGACCCTTCTACACCTGCACGCCGTCAGCGTCGTAATGCTGATAAAGCACGTGAAGACTTTAAGGAAGGACAGCAAGGTTGGGATGGTGAAGGCTCCTATCCATGGCATACTGAAGTCAGTGTAGATATTAACTTTAAGGATATGAAACCAGGGGACTTTGCTTATACCTATGGTCAGGGAGATACAAGCCATGTGTTGCTGTTTGATAGTACTCCACCAGAGGTTATATTAGATTAGCTTATCTTTAATTGGTATCTCCTTGTTTGTCGAGGGGATACTAACAATAAGTTATTTCCTGGCAATGATGAGTCTACATTTCTGGAGGGTTAGTATTGATTTTTTTAAAGAATAAAATTAATTTTACATTGTTTTTTATCATTGCAATAATAATAGCGATTTTCTATTACTCTTACTATGTAAAACAAGTTAATTTTGAAGAAGGTTTACCTAGCTTTAAGATAATGACTAATGATGGTTATAGCCATCCATTTTTAGTTAGTATTCAAGTCAGTTACTCTAGTAAGAATTCTGAAGAAAAAATGGCTTACTTTGAAGAAATCTTAAAGTCAAATCAACTGTTAGACATACCCTTACCAAAAAATACTCAAAATATATCAACTTTTACTATCACTGTTGAGCATCCTGTATATAAGAAGGAAAGTAAAAAAGTATTAGCTGATATAGGCAAATATAAAAGTGGTCAGAATGTTGAGTTTCGAATGATTTCCTGGTCTGATGTTAAAGTTCACGATCGTAATTCATTTTCTGAGATTGAAAATCACTTTCATAGAGTGAGATATGCATATTTACCAAAATTAGGAAAACAACAGTTCAAGATTGAAATGAAACCCTTCGCTAGGATCTTAAATCGACTTGTTGGAACCGCCAGTTTTTCAGTTGATGATCACTTAAGAGGCTTGTCAGAAAGTACTCGAATAGATAGACGACATGAGCTACTAAATACTGAAATGTATCTTGAAACATTGATATACGACATTGAGTATTTTGAAGTTCCTAAGATATCACCTATGGTGGTAAAGTAGAAAATTATTGATGCTTTAACGAAAAAAAAGTATAATTTATTAACATAAATGGCTAAGTCCAGTAGTCTAAATCAAGGAGATGTATTTAGTGATTAAGAAGTTAGCGAGCCTGTTATTTGCAGTTTCAACTACGGTATCAGCTCAGTTTGTTGTAAATGACGATGGTGTGGATTACACATTTTTAAGACTTCAGGCTATAAAACAGTATAATAGCTTAGAAGTTGGAGATGTAGTATATACTGATAAGCTAAATATTTGTGTTAATCCAGAAAATAAGTTAGTAGTTAATAATGAAGTATTTGATTCTTTCCAAAGTACTTCAAGTTTGTATAAAATTACATATATTGATGAAGGAACGATATCAATAGAAAGTATTCTTGAGCAAGATCACTTTTTGTTAAATGGTCCTGCTATTAAATTGTTAGAGAAATTCGACGAAAGTGAAAATATTCGATGTGGTTGGCCTAATAGACTAAAAGTTGAAAGTTTATTTGGATACAATAGCTTTTCAGGTTTGTTGAAAGGTGTTGAAAAGGATTTAAAGGAAAGATATAAAGGTAATTTTGGAGTTGCTAGATTGTTGCCTGAGATATTACCTGAAACTATTGAATAAAAAAGCTGAATATTTGAAATAAATCTCGCTATTTTGGCGAGGTTTATTTTAGTGGTTGTGCTAACGCTATACTTGTATTAATTTGTTCTTATTTCACTGAAAGTCTCTACAACCACAGCAGCTGCTCCATAAACCTATTTTTCTTAACCTTCCAATTACTCCTTACTTAACTATAATGATAATTCGATATACGGTCTGAAAGGTCAAAGATTAGGTAAAAGCTTGCCGCAAGAATATGGTAACCAAGTTTCAAGTAGTGGATTCACGGATGTTATGCAGACTTTGGATAAAGCTATTTATAAATATTTTAAAAGACTAAATTATATGGTATTGTCTTAATTTTATTGTTGAATATAAAACTAATTATTTTTATTAAAGAGTTCTTACAAAAACCATCTTCCAGTTATAGAACTTTATTTTAATAGTCATCCCCTGTTTATCTCTTTGTCATTATAGAAACTCATGATGGGTTCACACAAAGGTATGCCCTCTAAAAAGGGTATAGTTGATATTGATGGGGGATCAATGAGTTTATTTAATTATTTTACTGTTATTAAAAAAGTCAGGCGCTGTATTAGTCAATTTGCATCTTTAAGTTTGCTAATACTATTCGTAGGAAAGGTGTATGGTGTAGAAAGTATTTTAGGTGATAATAAATCAAAAATACCTAA
Source organism: Zooshikella sp. RANM57 (assembly GCF_050749885.1). NCBI lineage: Bacteria > Pseudomonadati > Pseudomonadota > Gammaproteobacteria > Oceanospirillales > Zooshikellaceae > Zooshikella > Zooshikella sp. RANM57. The sequence continues at coordinate 130,071 of NZ_JBOIUB010000004.1, forward strand.
GGTATTATTATTAGGCATCGATGGCTTAAAGCCGTCAGCCATTCCTCGTGTTAATACACCAATGTTGGATAAATTAATTGCAGATGGTTTTATTAGCCCCATGTTAGCGGAGGATACCACATGGAGTGGCCCCTGTTGGGCGACAGTACTCTATGGGGTATGGCGAGATCGACATGGCATTTATGATAATAGTTTTTCTGGGTCAAAATTGCAGTCTATTCCTGATCTTTTTACCCATATTGAAGCGGCTAAGCCAATGTTACACACTGCAAGGTTAACTTCTTGGACTGGTATCCGTTATAACATGCCAACAGCGGCAGATGAAGATTTATATTGGTATTACCAAGAACATCAGGATACTGAAACGGTTAATAAAGCAAAAGACATTTTAAGTACGACTGATATTGATGTTTTATTTGTATATTTTTCAATGGTAGATGTAAAAGGGCATAATCATGGGTTTAGTGCAGATAAGCCTGAATACCGTCAATCTATTGAAAAAGTAGACAGACAAATAGGTGAGTTATTAACGCGAATTCAACAGCGACCCAAATTTGCAGACGAGGATTGGTTGATTTTGGCGGTGCCTGACCATGGGGGAACCATCGACGGTCAACATGGTAAAAATCGACCTGAGCACCGGAAAGCATGGTTATTAGCCAGTGGTCATGCGGTGCATCATTTACGTAAAGGGATGAATATACCGCCATCGCCTGTTGATATTGTACCCACCATTTTGGATCACTTGGGTATTGATTATGCGCCAGGTTCATTGGATGGGCATTCTTTGTTAGAGGCTTTTCCTGTGCGTCCCGTAGAGTTAAATAAAAATACGCTAAAAAATGGCGATGCAGAATATGATCGTGGTAGTGTCCAGCCATTTTATCTGGCTAATTATGATAACCAGGTTGCTGGTTGGTTAAAAGGAGGAAAAGCAGTAACGCGTGGTTATACTGTCGTTAACCAAGTTCCTTTGATGTCGGTACAAAAAGAAGAACAAAGGCAAAATGCCTATCTTTTTACATCATTAACCAAAGAACCTACGACATTAGCACAGCATATCGATTTACAAGGGCTGAATTTAAAGCAAAGTAAGCGGCTAAATTTAGCGGTAGCCGCAGATATGTGGGGAAAACAAGCAGATAAAAACTTAAATATCAAACTTTTTTTTAATGACGCTAAAGGCTTTGCGGCATTAAGAAAAAATGATCAGTATGCGTATTTTTTTCGAGGTAATGAATATTATCGGTTTGACTTTAATAAGGATCAAGTGGATGAAGGCTATCCTGCCGATATTGCCAGTAACTGGCCAGGGCTAGACCAATTTAAGGGGGGGGCAAGGAATATTGATGCGGCGGTGAACTGGGGAAATGGAAAAGTCTATTTTTTTAAAGGTGATGAATATATTCGTTATGATTTAAAAAAAGATCAGGCTGATAGCGGTTATCCATTGAAAATAAAAGATCATTGGTCAGGATTGGACAAGTTCTCAGGAGGCGCTAACAATATTGATGCTGTTATTAACTGGGGAAATGGCATTACATATTTTTTTAAAGGTGATGAATATATTCGTTTTAATATGACATCAGATCGAGCGACTGATGGCTACCCCATGTTTATTTCCGACTGGACATGGTCTGGCTTACAAGTCTGGCCTGATCGGATTGATGCGGCAGTAAGACGTAATGGTATAAAATCGTACTTGTTTAAAGGTGGTTATTATCTAAGGTTTGACCATGTTTTAAATAAGACAGATGACGGCTTTCCTCAAGCAGTGAGTGACCTTTCATGGTCAGGTATGGAGCAGTGGTATCAATCAAAGCTTAATGTGGAGCTTACTATGGACTCATACCAGAGCAATACTCGCCGTTTTCTAACACATACTACGTTACCCAATAAGGTTGAGAGTATTGATGTACATATCAATTTTAATGGTCAGCAGCAGTATGTGGATAATCTTAGTTTGATTCTACGGAATTAGTTTACTATTTAAGAATGAATAGCAGTAAGCATAAAACAGTAACATCACAGAGTAATTCACCTTTGCTCATCAGAGGTTATCTTGACGTTGTATTGCTGCCTGATGAGTTTTCACTCTTACCGGCCCAGTGCCACTTTTTGTGGCTGTTGGGGCATGAATTAGCTGATCAGGTTGTGTGGATCAAAAATAGTGGTGAAGCTGAACACTGGCCTCAAGATCGTACTGTGGGGCTTGTTTGTTTGACCCCTGAGCATGTGCAATGGGCTAATACCCATCGCTCTGTTGCGATTCCTTTTTTGCGACAACGCATTCCTACTTTTCCATTTTGTGCTGAATCTCATCAACAGGCATTAATAACTCCCCAGCCAAAATCGGTGTTACCGCGTATTTTAGTGCTGGGTCCTGAATCTTCGGGTAAATCGACGCTGGTTGATTACTTGGAAAGTACAATTGGCTGTCAAATGAGGCTCACTATCGTGCCTGAATATATTCGTGATTACTACAATATGCTGGGTCATATAGAACTGGACTATGAGCAGGTGGCAGTGTCAGGTTTGGTTCAGTATGCGTTGGAAAAGTTGTTGCTTTCGTTACAGCCCTCTGAGTTACACATTGTGGATACTAACTGTGCTGCAACCTGTTTGTGGAGTCAGATTCTTTATGGACAGTACCCTAAATGGTTATGGCAGTATGCGCTTAGGCAACATTACACGTTGTGCTGTGTGTTGAGCCCCGATTTGCCCTGGCAACCAGACCCTCAGCGCTGTCAGCCAAAACAAGCTGATAGAGAGCATTTTTTTAACCAATGCCTCGATTACGCGCGGCAAGTGAGCAGTAAAGTCTTAGTTTTAGAAGGGCTGGGGGAGTCCCGTTACACAACGCTTATGACAGAAATATCTAAGTTGGTTAACGTTAAACGCACATCTTGATAGGGAAAAGGTTTATAAACAGTGCTGCATTGAGTAGAATCCGTTCTCATTTATGCCCTTAGCTTTGGGTCAGTGATGGTTTGATTTCCAGTAAAATGGCAGCCTGTTTATGTTAAATAATGATGCTCTGCAACAGCTCAAGCAGCTCAAGCAGCAATTAAAATCCCAAAAAGAAATTTTCAACGCTACAGTCAAAGACTCTGGCGCAAAGTCTGGTCAGGTAATTTTGGACGATGGCCGCCAGATATTTCTTCCCCAGGAAGAAATGCAGAAAGTGTTTCCTCATGACCGCATAAAAGTGACACTTTGTGTTGATAGCAAAGGACAAGACTTTGCTGAGGTTGAAGAGCTAATTGATTCAACGCTAAGTGAGTTTACTGGGCAAATTATTGGTCGTGGTAAAGCCGTTTTTGTTGAGCCTGATGTAGGCCGTTTGTCCCGTTGGATATTTATTCCTCCCCATAAGCTATCAGGTGCAAAAGCAGGGGATTTTGTCCGCTGCCGAATCACTCAACACCCCATTAAATCAGGAAAGCCTAAGGCTGAAGTCATCAGCATTATTGGTCACCCTGATCAGCCTTATATTGAACATAACTATATTATTGACAAGCATGGACTTGATTTAGCTTGGCCTGAGGCTGTGCAAGCTGAAGTAGAAGCGATAGAAACTCAAGCTGAAACATCGATCAACAGTGCTGATCGTAAGGACATGACGGATTTGTCCTGGCTGACGATTGATGCTGAGTCCACTCAGGATATGGACGATGCGCTGTATGCTGAAGCACTGGCTGAAGGAGGCTGGTTGCTAAGTGTGGCAATCGCTGACCCCGCATTTTGGATCAAGCCAGAGTCTGCATTAGATGTTGAAGCTCGCAAGCGCAGTACGTCTGTTTATTTACCCAAACAAACAATCCCAATGCTGCCTGAGTCTCTCTCTCATAACTGGTGCTCATTGGTTCCAAATGAGACGCGACTGGCTATAGTCTGTGAGATGAAAGTAAGCGAGCAGGGTGAAGTTGTTTCCAGTGAGCTTTATCAGGCTAAAGTACGCTCTCAAGCTAAATTGTCTTACGATGCGGTGAGTGATTACTTAGACGGTGTTGAAGAGAATAGTGTCGCCACTGAGAATTCAGAACTGTTACCAGTAATTGATTGCTTGCAACAAGTGCAAGGCGCGCTGAACGCTTACCGTGAACAGCATGCTGTGTGCTTTGAAAATCGTCCTGATTATTATTTTGAGTTGGATGATCAAGGTAAGATTGCGGCTATTCATCGTCAGCATAGAAGCACTGCAAACCGGCTTGTTGAAGCGTGTATGATCGCAGCTAACTGCGCTGCTGCAGAGTTTCTTGCTGAAAAAACCGCTAAGGCTATTTATATTTCTCACAGTGGTGTTCGAAGTGACCGCTTGGAGGATGTCAAAAAGTTAGTCGCTGAGTTATTGCCTGACTTTGACACAGAGGTTTTAAGTAAGCCTGAGGGTTATCGTCAGCTAATTCATAGCTTGAATGATAAGTCAGTTGATGTGCCTTTACGTACCATTGTTAGCCGACAGTTGGAGCGTAGTTTGTTTTCGCTAGAACCAGGTTTTCACAGTGGAATGGGGTTTGAGCGTTATACCACATTTACTTCACCTATTCGTAAGTATAACGATCTGGTACTGCATCGCATCATTATAGCTTTACTTGAAGAGCAGTCTGTACCTGAGGTTGCTGTGAGTTTGCTGGATGAGTTACAAGCAGGACAGCAAAAAGCGCGCTTTTCGGCTAATGAAGTAGAGCAATGGTTAAAATGCCAGTTTATGGAAGACAAAGTAGAGCAAACATTTACTGCAACTGTGGTGCAGGTTAATCCATTTGGAGTACTGGCGCGGTTGGATGACTTCGGAATAGATGGATTTGTTGACCTGCGTCGTAAAGAGCCAAAATTTGCTTATGACCCATTGTATCAGCAGACAAGTAATGGAGAGCAGCAGTTTAAGTTGGATCAGTCAATAGAGGTTAAAGTATCGGCTGTGGATATGAAACGTCGAAACTTAAAATTGACGCTTGTCTCTTAGTTAATTATGCACAATGCAGCATTAAGTGTTGTGTAGAACAAAAAAGCCAGCTTATTGCTGGCTTCTTTTTTGGATAATCAGTGCTTAGTGTGATTTGCTTCTTAATATATCCAAAGTAGAGATAATTATTAACTGTAAAGTTCAAGGGCCTTCTTACTTAAGGTAGGCCGTCCTTTCTTGATTTTTATTGATGTAGGAAGCTCCCCATTCCAGTACGGCATAATGTTATCAATGATATTTTCCAGCGTCATTGGCCAGGGAGTTTCAAGGGTTTCACACGGGCAGAATATTGCCTCCAATGCGTCAAATAAGGCACTTGGAGGTGTGTTGTAGTCACTTAAGTCAAACTCTTCAGTTAGCGTTAGCTTACTGAATTCTTGGCTGTAAAAGTGTTTGACGGTTTGAAATACTATTTCTCTTACAAAGGCTCGGTTATCAGAATGACAACCTGGCAGTATTTCCCGGCAGATATTCATAACGGGCTCCTCTGCGCGACAATCACCTTTTTGGGCGAGCATATCAATCAATGTTTTTCGTTGTAAAACAATTTATCTAAGGCGCTCGATTTTATGTGACATCTGTAGTGAAATTCAATGTGAAAAACTGCATAATTCTTTTCATTATACGACCTGGCATATAGGGTAAGAAGAAAACCCGCCTTTTATGCATAACTAGCCAACTTGAGATAAACATTTTCATTGGCCGTGATTGATTCACATAGGCTTGTTTATCACGAGGTGGTTTAGCTTAAATCTACCCTTGCTCTGACTTCCCTACCTTAATAAATAACAGCATAAATCATGCCTGTTCAGCCTGATTTACATGGCTAGAAAGGTTATGACAATGACTAACATATTGAGCATGTTGTCAGACAATGTTAAGAAAACCCTTTCACAAGCGCTTGCAACTGTGTATCTCTAAATTTATGGCACGCTTGTATTGCAGGATTATGTTGATATTACTGAGTTTTTAGGAGGGGCAGCGAAGTGTTCCACTGTGTAGTGATAGGCTTTGAGCGTGTCAGACCAATAGTCAAAAGGTAGTCCTGCTTTTTCTTTCAAATGCTGTAAAAAATGTTGCCGGTCAGGTAATTGTTGCCAAACCTGAGGTAAAAAAGTTGCCCGGCGGCCATTATCTTCGATAGTCAAACCATCAATCATAGGCTTTAGTTGTCGTAGCAGGTCATCTTCAGAGATAAATTGCATGGGTTTCTGTGGAGATAGTACTGAAATCTCAATGGTGAGTAGAGGCAGTTCTGCGGAACTGATATTCACAAAGCGAAAATCATGAAAAGCACTGGCATAAGCGTTATGAGCAATTTCAATGACTAAAGGTCGAGAAGGGGTTAACGAACCAATACAGCCACGAAGCTGGTGTTTTCGCAATAAAGTCACAAAAGCGCTGCGAATAGCTTGAAGGGGTTCAGGATACTGCGCTTCATCAACAGGTATTTCATGGTGATGTTGCAGACCATACTCAATGCTCTGAAAAGCAAGATCAAGTAGTAACTCTTGATGGCTGGGGCTAATGGAGGACATAAGCACCGTATCCTACAACAGCATCTGTTGAACCTGCAGTATCACCAGAGTTACGCAAATCAACGGAGGTTGCTGTTAAGTGGTGTTGTGCAGCACATAATAGTGCGCCATTAAGGGGAAAGCAGCCACATGCCTGTTCACCATTAAGATTATGGCTAAGTTTAAGAATCTTGTGCGTAGTTTCTGTATCAAGTTGTTTAGCCGTCATATAGTCATGGTAATGGCTGAGATCAGAACTAATCACAAAGAGTGTTTCAGGTCCACCCCATAACTTATTGATGACATTGGCAACCTGATCAGCACTGGCTAAACCAACCACTATTGGGACTAATGTAAAATGCTCCAGCATAAGCTGTAAAAAGGGCAGTTGGACTTCAAGGGAGTGTTCATACCGATGAGCCTGGTCTGTAGAAATAACCCCTGCACAGCCTGATATGGCCTCAACGGCTGTTAGATCAATAGGAATGACACCTAATGGTGTTTTAAAGGCTTCACTTTCAGATAGTGCTAGCCCTTGAAAAGCAAACCGGTGTGAAGGTCCTAATAAAATGACACGTTGATAAGTACCAGCAAATGGCTTTAACCGTTGGTAAGCTGATGCCGCAATAGGCCCTGAATAAATGTAACCTGCATGAGGGACAATAATCATTTTTGGGGGAGATGACTCAGCCTTACACGCTGCCACTTCAGCCAGCATTTCATGAATACTTCGCTGTAAATGTTCTGCTTGAGCAGGGTAAAACATTCCCGCCACAGCAGGCTCTCGGATAGACATGGCACCCTCCTCAGCTGGCGGTAAGCTCGTTCCCCACCATCATGATTAGGTTAGGTTTAATAAGTTCTGACTGATAACGTAACCAAACCATATAGTGCTACGAGTATATACTTATAATTATAGTCAGCATTATAGCCTCGCTAGTTTGCGTTTGGATTAAATCCAAAGGAGGTGAGTGATGGCCGAGTCATCATCATCAGTAACTCAGGAAACGGTTACTACTCAATATTGGCATGAACTGGAAGATGGACGTATTCAGTGTGACCTTTGTCCCCGTCATTGCCGTGTGAGAGAAGGGCAGCGAGGATTATGCTTTGTCAGAGCCTGTGAAGACCACCAGATTAAACTGGTCAGTTATGGACGTTCTAGTGGTTTTTGTGTAGACCCTATTGAGAAAAAGCCACTTAATCACTTTTTACCCGGTACGCCTGTTTTATCCTTTGGTACAGCGGGTTGTAATCTGGCCTGTAAGTTTTGCCAGAACTGGGATATGAGCAAATCCCGCGAAATGGATACGTTAGCGGATAGTGCTTCTCCACAGCAGTTGGCTCAGGCTGCTAAGCGTCTAGGGTGTCGCAGTATTGCTTATACCTACAATGATCCTGTGATCTTCATGGAGTATGCGCTCGATGTCGCTGCAGCTTGTCGCGAAGAAGGGATAAATTCGGTTGCGGTAACAGCAGGATATATTTGTTCTGAGCCTCGTGAGCCTTTTTTTGCTGCGATGGATGCTGCGAATGTGGACTTAAAGGGTTTTACCGAGCGATTTTATAAAAAAATCTGTGGGGGTGCGTTGGCTCCCGTACTGGAGACATTGGAATATCTTTACCATGAGACGGATGTGTGGTTTGAAATCACCACATTATTGATTCCTGATGAAAATGATAGTGACGTTGAGCTGCAAGAAATGACGCAGTGGGTAATTGAGCATTTAGGCCCTGATGTACCCATGCACTTCACTGCATTTCATCCAGACTGGAAAATGCAGGATAAACCTAGAACACCCGCTGCGACCCTCACTCGCGCAAGAGCGATTGCAATGCAAAATGGTATTCGTTATGCCTACACTGGGAATGTTCACGATTTACAAGGTAGTAGCACATATTGTCACCAGTGTGGTGAGTGTTTGATAGAGCGTGACTGGTATCAACTGGGTGAGTGGCGGCTTGATACTACGGGTCATTGCTTACGCTGTAGTACGTTACTTCCTGGTCGGTTTGAAGCTCAGCCTGGGTGCTGGGGTGCTATGCGTCAGCCTGTTCGCTTAAAAGCAAGCTAAGCCTGTAAATCTTCGTAAGAAGTAATATTACAGGCAAGGTTGATTAAATGATTAAAGGTCATGCATGCGCAGCATTGATAATACAAAGCGTTTTTTGCGTTGTTTTTCTTGCATTAATAAATTCTCAAGGGCCTCTTTGGCAGCAGTTGACTTGCAATGATTGGCTAATTGTTCATAAAGGCTGATGAGGCGGTCATCAAGTTCAAGCGCAATACGCATAACCTGCTCTTCACTTAAATCTGGAGAAGGGGGTTGCTCCAGTGTAAGCAGTAAAGGGTCGTCCTGAATATCTTGAAACCAAGCATTGAGTACGCCGTAGGGAGCGTCTTTCTCGTATTGCAACAGTTCATTACTGATGTGATTTTCGTGCTCAGCCAGATAGTCGAGAATCAGTTTTACTCGCTGCTGTAAAACGTTATCACTCAGTTGGGTGTAATAGTTACCCATTTGTTTATGGGCATTTATAAGATAATCAAGTACATCTTTTAGCTGTTTGAACCGCATAGTTGTTAACTCCACATCAATCCCTGAATCTATTTAGCGTTGACGCTATTGGGTAATAATTTAATAGGTCTTCGTGAAGTTTTTCCCGTTATAAGTCAAATCATTGTCATATTGCTTAGGGCCTTGAACATTATTCAATGTCTCTTGTAACTATAGTGCAAAACATCGCTTGCTTGTTGCTGTAGTGGGGGATTTTCGCTAGGGTGCTTGCACCTGAAAAAGAGCAGGAAAGATCATCTAGCAGTTTAAAGCATGACGTTAAGACAGTATCTCGTCGTGTTTTTATTAAGAGGAGTCGTTGATGAGGCTGTGGAGCTGGCTGGCATTCATAAGCAGTGTGTGCGTTGGACAACTTAATGTGGTTATGGCCAGTGGAGCTGTTAGCCCATCTGAACAGAGCTCAGTTCAAAAAACGTCAATACAGCAGGATGCGCTAAAAAACGCAAATAACACGCAGTGGATTCGGTATGCCCAAGTATCTCCAAATGGTAAGACCATTGCTTTTAGTGCCTATGGTGATATTTATATTGTTGGGGTTGAAGGTGGTATTGCCCAGCCTCTGACGGTGACTGATAGTTATGAATTTCATCCAATTTGGTCAGAAGACAGTCAGACGTTAGCCTTTGCTTCTGATCGCACAGGTAATTTTGATATTTATGTTATGGCTGTGAATGGGGGGGGGGCTAAAAGACTTACTTTTCATAGCGCAGATGATATTCCTACTGATTTTATCCGTAATGGAAAAGCTGTTTTATTTAATTCTGCTCGACTAGATAATCCGGAAAGTGCGCAGTATCCCAGTACAAGGTTTCCAGAGCTTTATCAAGTAAGTGTTGATGGAGGAATGCCTAAACAATTATTGACGGTACCTGCGCTCGAAGCTCGGATGGATAACACTGGGCAGCGAATGTTGTATGTGGATAAAAAGAGTGCTGAAAACCCATGGCGTAAACATCAACGTTCGGCAGCAACACGGGATATTTGGCTGAAAACGAGTGAAACTCAACAACAACTGACACAGTTTGATGGCAGTGATATTACGCCACTATGGGATGTTGATCAGCAAGGGATGCTTTATCTCAGTGAGTCGAGTGGTTCGTTTAATGTCTGGCGAAAAACATTTAATGATTCTGCACCTCAGCAAGTCACCTTTCATAAAACACATCCAGTACGTTTTTTATCACAGGATAATGCAGGTAACCTTGTTTACACATGGCATGGACAACTTTTTCGTTTAGCTAAAGGAGAGAAATCACCTAAAGCGATTGATGTACAGTTTAGGAGTGATCGAGGTAACAGTAAGTCTCAGCCTGGTGTTCATCATGTGACAGAGTATGTGCCATCGCCGAATGGCCGAGAAGTGGCCTTTATTATGCGAGGTGATGTTTATGTGACTTCACTCGATTATCCTACGATAAAACGTATTACTGACACGCCAGAAGAAGAACAAGGTTTAAGTTTTTCACCTGATGGCAAAACACTGGTTTATGCCAGTGAGCGTCAAGGTAGTTGGAATATATATCAGGTCACCAAACAGCAGACGAGTGAAGCATTCTTTTTTAGCAGCACCGTTTTACAAGAGAAAGCAGTGTTGGATACAAAAGATGATTTAATGCAGCCAGCATTTTCACCTGATGGCAAATACCTGGCACTGCTAAGTAATCGTAATGAAGTAAAACTCTACAATTTACAAACCAAAAAATTACGGACGCTATTGGCTCCCCATTATTCATACTCTTATGAAGATGGAGATATGTGGTTTCAGTGGTCTCCTGATAGTCAGTGGCTTGCGTATCATTATGATGATGCACGCTGGATGAAAGAGGTTGGTTTAATTAAAGCCGATGGTAAACAGCCGCCGATTAATTTAAGCCTTTCAGGCTACGCAGATACTGATCCAATGTGGGCCATGCATGGAAATGCCGTGATTTGGCTGACGGCAAAGTATGGTCGTCGTAACCATGGTAGCTGGGGGGCTGACATGGATATGATGGGCGTCTTTTTAAATCAGAAGACATTGAATGCGTTTGCGAAATCGGATGAAGACCGCGAGTTGGCATTACAGGAGTCTGAAGCTGAAGAAGAGAATGAAAAGTCGGCTGAACAGCAAAAAGGAAAAAATAATGAAGAAGAGCCGCAGTTAGAACGTATTCATGTTGAAAGAGAAGGACTGGATACCAGAATTCGCCGTTTGACATTGCACTCTTCTGAGCTCGCGGGTGGCTATTTAACTAATGATGGGTCCAAGTTGTATTACTTAAGCCGTTTTGAAGATGGCTTTGATTTATGGGTGCATGAGTTTGAAAATGAAAGCACCTATAAATTTATTGATTTAAATGCACACAACGTTGTATTTACGGTGTTACCCAATGAAGAGCAGGCTATTGGGTTATTAGATGGTCAACTAGTTCAAATAGACTTAATCAACGGACGACCTACGCCTATAGATACAGTGGTTGATATTACGACCAAGCCTGATGCCGAGTATCAGTATTTGCTTGAACATATTTGGCGGTTAATGAAAACCAAGTTTTACCGCAAAGATATGCATGGGGTTGACTGGGATTTTTATTACCAAGCCTATCAGTCAAAACTGGTGAGTATAAATAATGGTCATGACTTTAGTGAGCTTGTCAGTGAAATGCTGGGAGAGCTAAATGCATCTCATACGGGCAGTAGCTATCATAGCCCTCAGCGAGGGGAGCAAACGGGGTCACTTGGTGTGTACTGGGCATGGGATGATTCAGCCCAAGGTTTACGCATAACTGATGTCTTACCCAATAACCCCTTTGTATTGGCTGACCAGCCGATTCAAGTTGGTGATTTAATCGTTGCTATTAATGGCCGAACACTAACGGCAGATCAAAACCCATATGCTTTGTTGAACCAACAAGTTGGAAAGCGGGTTTTGATTGAGTGGCGACCTAAAGCAAATGATAAAAAATATAACCGAAGAACTAAGCCATTACCTAAGACGCGACAACGAGTCATTAGACCAATGACGCTTGGTGATGAAGAGTATTTAGCTTATCAGCGCTGGGTGCAACGACAACGTGAACAAGTTGAAAAACACTCATCAGGTCAAATAGGCTATATCCATATCCAGCGTATGAATGATGCAAGCTTTCGTGATACGTATGCTGAAATTTTAGGAAGACAGCAGTCACGGAAAGCGATGGTGATTGATACTCGTTATAATTTGGGCGGCTGGCTACATGATGACTTGGCCATGTTATTTTCGGGGCAGCGCTATTTAGAGTTTGTTCCTCGTGGTCGTGTAGTAGGCTCTGATGCACATCGTCGTTGGCAGAAGCCTTCAATTGTTGTGATGAACGAAGCAAATTACTCAGATGCACATATTTTCCCTTATGTTTATAAAGAATTGGGCCTTGGTCAGTTGGTGGGGAGACCTGTACCTGGAACAGGAACCGCCGTGTGGTGGAAAACGCTTTATACGGAAGACATTATTTTTGGTATACCACAGGTTGGCGTGAGAGGCATTGACGGACAGTTGTTGGAAAACCAGGAATTACGTCCTGATTTCCCTATGGCTAATGACCCAGATCAGCTTGTGAAAGGGGTTGATCAGCAGCTGTTAAAAGCAGTGGATGTATTACTGAAGTCTACTAAGCAGTAGTGGTATTTATACACACATAAAATGAGAATTGATTCTTTAGTTGTTTGTTAATTGTTTCTTTTTATTTGGTGAAGAGGGTTGGCTGCTCTCTTCACTATCCTGCCAAACTATTTTTTCACATCTTAATATTCCTATATTTACTCAATGGTTGGTCGTTGAACTTCAAAAAAATATAGAGAATTACATCTATAAAATAAGCGTTTTTGATTTCAGTTCTCAATGATTAATTAGGGTACTTCAAACAAATTAAAAGACACTATACCGCTATTGAAATAAATTGCTTATTATTTACCCATACATAACTGGTACTAAATAAAAATGAAACCCAGTTAACTTTTTTATTTTAATTGCAGCGAAGTATATATCTAGAGAAAAAGGTATATAGCATTTTTTAACTTGCACTTTGCTGTATAAATAAAGGCTTTCATATTTAGATCATAGGAAATTGAAACGGGTATTAAGCATGGATATTAGCGGAATTACATCACAGTCAGTCACCGTCCCCACTGAAATTCTCTCTGTATTGGATGAATGGTGTGAGTGTGTTCAACAACAACGTAAGCAGATATTGGTATGTGACGTACCTCAAGCAAAAGTGTTTATGATGCAAGAGACATATGCATTACTTTCCAGAGTGTTGGTTGACAAGGAAGTAGCTTCTCGTGATGTTGAGTCATTAAAGTATATTGCTCTTGACCAGTGTAAAGGCAACCCTAAGCAAGCAGATGCCAAAACCCGTCAGGTTATGCATTGGCTAAATAGCCGACACTAATCAATAAAAAGGTAATTATCCTTGGCATATACTGTTCTGGATGCTTAGTTTGCAGAGCAACATAGCTACTGTAGAGCGCGAAATTGTGCTTATAAATATGAGAAGTGGTGTGTTGCCTGCAAAATTGATATGAGTAATCGACCCTATAAATATCTATTAATACTCATTTTGATATTGCTTGATTCTCTTTCTCCCTGCCTTTGAGAAGATATTTTCCTGTCAATTTATAATACTGTTACCCTGTTCTGAGCAGAAAGTATATTTAGATAAGTTGAGTCCTATAAAATTATTATGAAATTTACTGGTGCTGGGTAACAGTTATGTTGTTTTTGGTTTCCGTGGCATTTTTATTTACACCATTGCTTTGTTGTTTCACTGTGCTTTGGTTGATTGATCATGCTCTCCTCAAAGATGCTCTGGCGAATAACAGGCAGATTGCTGTTGCTGCTTGTTTGGTATTACTAATACTGATGTATTTAGGTTCAGGTGTACCGTTAGATTATCCTGCTCAAAGAGCTATCAATATAGGCATACCTGGGTTTGGTTTGATGTTTATGGTATTGCCAGGTATGGGTCATTATTTAACACTTAAAGAACAAACTAGCCTACCTGTAGGCTGCTGGTCACTGCTCGGCTTCCTTATGCTGTGTGCACCGTTTATTGCAGCACTTTTTGCAAATAGCTAAAAAAGTACGTGTTAGAATTTCCCTGGCATCAAGTCATTAAAAATAAACCCTAAACAACGGCTTCTTTTTTATTTTCCAGCTCAGTAGATTGGACGGTCATGTTTTGAATCGATTCTTGGTTCCTCTCTTGATGTTGTTGGCGATGAGGTGCTAAGTATAACGGAGTTTGTTGAGGCTCCTCTTTATAGACAAAGGCACGTCGTGCATTGTGAAATGTTTGGCTATTAAAACACTGCCACATCTGGTTTAGTTCTTCTGCTTCATAAACCGCAAGCGGTTTAAGGTTTTCATCTGATTGCCTACGATGCTGCTTTTGTAAAAGCTCATGCTGCCAGTACTTTGTTTCTGAAAGCTTCAGGCAAAAGTCGTGAAGTTGTTGCCAATATAAATCACTGCGTTCTGCAAGAACGGCATCAAATAAACCTAATGCAAACCCACGTTGTGTGCCAACAGGTAAGCATGCTTCGGTTAAATGATGGGCACATTCTTCTCCAACCCGCTTCGGTAAAACATACGTCCAATACTCTGAGCCAAAAAGCCCCATGGGTTTATAGTAAGGTGTGGTAATGATGCCTTGTCTGGCTACAACATAATCACAGGCGAAAGCCATGACGGCGCCACCAGCACCTGCATTACCATTAAGGGCGGCTACGGTTAGTTTATCTGTTGTACTGATGATTGCTGCAGTGACTTGATTGATGGCTTTAATATTGTTCCATGCTTCGATGGCCGGATTTTGGGCTGCTTCAATGCTATTAAGGTGGATACCATTACTCCAAAAGTCTGTACCGCCTTTTAGAACAAGTACTTGTGTTGGTCGCTGGCATGCTGCTTTATATGCCTTTAATAAACGTAAACATTGTGCTGTTGAAAAAGCGCCGTTGTGAAAATCAAATGTTAAATAGCCAATATCATCCAGCTCAGAGTAACTAATGTCTTGCCAGGTGTTTGGATTTGGGGCTGGGAGTATGGCTTGAGGTATATCTGGTACTGGGGGAAGTTGTTGATCAAGCCATTGCGTTGCAGGTAGTTTATAGAACGATTGATTATCATGTGATACCGGTTTCAAATGTGTTATCCATAAAGCGCCATCTCTTGTTGCACGGCAAATAGCACCATGGCGTGTGGCAATAATTTCTCCTGGGGTTTCACCTTTCAACGTGCGCTCGACATGGGCGCCATAAAGGTAAAAGAGTTGTCCCTGAATGTCATCTAATACCCCTGGGCAACTATCGGCTGCATATAACTTACGGAGCAAAGTATCAGTATCATCAACCAGCCAGTTTAAGTGGCGATGTGGTTGCCGCATGAGAGGGTGCCATTCACCCTGTTTAACGGAGGGTAAATTATACTTTTCTGGTGCGGAACCAAGTTGTTGATAGCTTACAAGGGCGTTATGAATTAAGTGGCTGGCTGATGTGGTAACTTCACGACGGTAGAGTGAGGCCTTATAGGTTTTTCGTGCTGGAAAAAATTCATAACCCCAAATAGCACCAGCATCAAACTCTGCATTAGCTTCAATGAGGGTAACGCCCCACCGTGGTTGTTGTTCGACAATTGCCCAGTCTAGAGAGGAGGGGCCTCGGTCACCAGGAATACCTGGATGTATTATCCAACACAAGTAATTTTGCCAGATGACATCAGGAATTCGTTGTTTTAAAAAAGGACAGATGATTAATTCAGGCTTAAAAAGCTTAACAGCATCCAGCATGTGTCGCCTACTTAAGGCAAGTTCTAAACTAACATCATGGCCTGATGTGAGTAGTTCTTCAAAAATACGTTGGGTAAGTCCATTAAATGCACTGGCAAATAGTAAAATACGCATGGTTTATTAATTCCATTTAATCCTTGCTCATCATGTGGAGCTTATTTATAGACGGTATAACATAGATAGTAGCGTAGATGGAAATGCAAAATAGTATGTAATAGATATAGCCTGCAGTATGAGTATGTATACTAAAAAAGCAGAAATTATAGGTATCGAGTGAAATATAAATATGATGTAGGGCAATGAAAAACTATTTGTAACTAAATTTCATGTTTAAAAGATATTTGACGTACTTTAAAGCGACTCCTTTTCTCAAGAAAAGGCAAAGATAAAATACCCCGTTGTAGGTGATTTCAGATTAAAACATAACTTAGCAGGTCCTGTTATTATAGGTTTAATTGTTAGTTATTGAGGAAAATCATTGCAGGTCAATACTGTCCAGATAGCTGGGTACACAACATGACCAGCCGAGTTGATCTTTGATTTTTAGTCGTAAACTATCGGCGGCAGTAGGCTCGCCATGCGTAACAAATGTACATTTAGGGGGACTCTTTATCTTTTTGAGCCACGTTAGAATGTCATGATAGTCACCATGAGCCGAAAAGTTATCCAGGTGGTGTATTTCTGCTTTGATGGGATAGTAATTACCATGAATTTTAATTTGATCTACGCCATTCACCATAGCTTCACCTCGTGTGCCTGGTGCTTGAAAACCAACAAATACAATACTGTTGCGGTAATTTCCACAAGCTGCTTTTAGATGGTGCAAGACTCGCCCGCCACTCGCCATGCCACTGGCTGAAATAATAATACACGGAAATTGACGTGTATTAAGATCTATTGATTCAGCCACTGTTTTCACATAATGCGTGTATTGATCAATTCGATTGCAGTCTTTTGCGGTAAGCTTTAGCTCATGATGAAAACGTTGATAAATTTCTGTTGCAGAAATTGCCATAGGACTATTTAAAAAAACAGGGACTTTATTGATTCGGTTTTTTTCAATGAGCTCTGCGATGAGATGAAGAATGAGTTGCGCACGGCCAACAGCAAATGCGGGGATAAGTACGATCCCACCGCGGTTAGTTGTCGTGGTGATAATTTGTTGTAAAACAGTGAGTGAGTCGTCAAGCGCATGAAGCCGATCACCATAAGTGGATTCTGTAACTAAATAGTCAGTTGAATCAATAGGCTCAGGATCATACATCATTAAGTCCTGATACCGACCAATGTCACCTGTAAACGTGAGGGTTGTGTTGGTGGTCATTGATCGTAATTGCACTGCACTTGCCCCTAATATGTGACCCATAGGACTAAAACTTAATTGTAAGTCACCAGGCAGTGTAAGAGGCGAATGATAAGCGCAAGAACGAAACTGTTTTAAACTATGTTCTGCATCTTTTTCAGTATAAAGAGGCAGTGCGGGCTTATGTTTGGAAAAACTGTACTTATTGGCAAAACGAGCATCTTCTTCTTGTAGAAAACCTGCATCAGGAAGAAGAATTTTACATAATTCATGGGTTCCTTCTGTGCAAAAAATGGGCCCGGTAAAACCGTTTTTAACTAAAGCAGGTAAGTAGCCTGAATGATCAATGTGGGCATGTGTCAGAATAACTGCATTTAATTTTGAAACAGGTATTGGCGGGACTATCCAGTTGCGTTCACGTAGATATTTAACCCCTTGGTATAAACCACAGTCGATAAGGTAGGTTTGTTGATTATGCTCAAGTAAATATTTACTTCCTGTAACCGTATTCGTAGCACCTAAAAATGTTAATTTCACAAGGTTGCCTCAAATGCTTAATGCAGTTTTGTTTATCTTTTGTGAATTGTTTTCAGTCTATACCCTATGTGTTATTTATTTCCAGTGCTTTTAGTATTTACGCTAACTAAACTAGACTTTATATTTTTATGTACAAAATTTGAGTATATCCTTTACGCGTTATTTAACCCTTCGTTTGGGGAATAGTCACTGGTTAAGCCCTTTTCTTTAAATAAAACAGTAGAATCCATATAAAACGATGAGAAAGTAGAAACTTGAGTAAGGCCATGGAAAACGGAGTTAGGTTAAGGGGAATGTAATTATGGACAGTACTAATGATTTTTTGCATTTACATCGATTAGGAATAGACACCCATCAAGAGCCCGTGGTTTATATGCGGCGTGACTGTCATGTTTGTCGTGCGGAAGGGTTTAATGCACAAACACGAATAAAAGTTATGACGGATCATCATACAATCATTGCTACATTGAATATTGTTGATAGTGAGATAATTTCTCATCAGCAGGCAGGATTGTCTGAAATAGCGTGGCGTTTATTACATGCACAGGAAGGTGAAGTCGCTACGTTTGGACATGCAAAACCTGTTGAGTCAACCGCATTTGTGCGTGGTAAATTGTTTGGTAAATCGTTAAATGATGAATCTGCTTACAGTATTGTGCAAGATATTCGCGAAGGCCGATATTCTGATATCCAGCTTGCAGCTTATATTACCGCATGCGCAGGACAAGGATTAAATGTTAATGAAGTCATTTCTATTACTAAAGCAATGGTGGCTACAGGCAAGCGTTTTCAGTGGCATAAACAAGAAATTTTCGATAAACATTGTGTAGGTGGTTTACCTGGATATCGTACGACACCTATTGTGGTTGCAATTGCCAGTGCTTGTGGGTTGATTATTCCTAAAACCTCATCGCGAGCCATTACTTCGCCAGCGGGTACTGCTGACACAATGGAAGTAATGACGCCTGTGACACTTAGTTTTGAACATATGCGTGAAGTAGTTGAGCAACATGGGGCATGTCTGGCCTGGGGTGGGTCAGTGAATTTAAGTCCCACTGATGATGTCGTCATTCGGGTAGAGCGAGCGCTTGATATAGATAGTGAAGGTCAGTTAGTCGCTTCGGTACTTTCCAAAAAAATAGCCGCTGGTGCTACTCAGGTGTTAATAGATATTCCTATTGGTCCTACTGCCAAGGTAAGAACACAAGAAGCGGCAGCACACCTACAGAAATTAATGGTAGCGACTGGGGAGGCTCTGGGAATAAAAGTACATGCGATTACCTCAGATGGCACACAACCCGTTGGACGTGGTATTGGCCCTGTTTTGGAAGCAAGAGATGTGTTAGCCGTTTTACGCTGTGAACCAGAAGCACCCACCGATCTTGCTGAGCGATCACTGGTATTAGCGGGGGCATTATTAGAGTTAGCCAATAAAGCTCAGCCAGGAGAAGGATTTAAGCTAGCCCAAAAAACATTATTGTCAGGTAAAGCCTTAGACCAGTTCATGGCTATTTGTGAATCTCAGGGTGGTTTTACTGAGCCAGAGTTAGCCTCTCAGCAACATACGATTACTGCTTCTCATCAGGGCATTATTTCTTATATAGATAACCGTTTCATTGCACGCCTTGCGCGTTTGGCTGGTGCTCCTGAAGTGAAAGCGGCTGGTGTAGAAATGCATGTCCGTTTAGGTGACTCGGTTGAACTCGGACAGCCTTTGTTTACTCTACACGCGGATGCGCCGGGTGAGTTAGCGTATGCGCTCGATTTTCTGCAACTACATCCAGAAGCAGTACGTATAGAAGAGGAGTATTTATGACAGCAGCCATTATTTATAACTTCTTGGCACCTGATGCACTTTTTCAGGACTGCTTAGAGCTTTCTGGTTGTAGCCCTGGAGAGTTAGCCTTACATCAGTTTCCTGATGGGGAAAGCTATGTTCGTGTACTGACCGAGTGTAATGGACAGCACGTTATTGTGTTGGCTGATCTATTTCAACCTGATAGTAAGTTACTGCCGCTTCTGTTTTTACTCAGTACCCTCAAGGATTTAGGTGCATTAAGCGTGGGTGTTGTGCTGCCTTACTTACCTTATATGCGTCAGGATGACCGTTTTAAACCTGGTGAAGCCATCACCTCAAAAACATTTGCGCATTTACTGAGCCAGTATGCAGACTGGCTCATTACTGTTGATCCTCACTTACACCGTTATCAGTCATTAAGTGAAATATATTCCCTCGAGACGAGAATTGTGCATAGTGCTGAGTGTTTAGCGGAATGGATCGATCAGCAAGTGGAAAATCCTTTATTGATTGGTCCCGATAGTGAAAGTGAACAGTGGGTTCGCTCAGTAGCCACCACGTTTCAGTTACCTTGGCAGGTGTTAAGTAAAGAGCGTTTTGGGGATCGAGATGTTCAGGTATCTGCCCCTCAAGTGGCTGACTATACTGATTATACTCCCGTGTTGATTGATGACATTATTTCTACCGGCCATACGATGTTGTCTGCCATCCAGCAGCTAAGCGACCAGGGAATGAGAAAAGCCATATGTATGGGCGTTCATGGTGTTTTTGCCCCAGGTGCTGAAGCATTGCTTCAGAGTGATTTGGTTGCACAAATAGTCACTTGTAATACGATTATCCATGAATCAAATCACATAGATATTTATCCACTGCTAGTCAATGCAATTGCCCTACAGTTGAGCAAGGATAATGACTGATACCCACCAGGATATTCAACGCATTCAACTGGAACATAAAGCAGAGCTTTATCGGCAAAAGGCGCCAGAATTTGCACACTGGGCTGCAGGTTATGGTGTGATTAAGCATCAAGCAGAAACCCAGGTCAGAGTATATGAGTTGATTGATATGCTCGCTGTGGAAGGATTAATCAGTGATAAATCACATGCCTATAAACTGTTAGGTGCTGCAGATCGTGTTGCCAGTGCGGCAATGTGGCTTGTGGTGCACATGTCTTATACTCGTCGGGTATTTCTTGATGGTCGTGACCTGCGTAGTTTTGACTTTAAGCCTCAACCGAAAGGTTTTTTGGGTGGCGCACTCAATATGGTGCCAGCCTATGTTGGATACATGGCAATTAATGCCCTCAGTGGTATCACTCGCAGTTGGGTAATGGAGCAGGGACACTGTGTTGCTGCCATTGACGCGGTCAATGTGTTATTGGGGAATCTTAAACCTGCGCAGGCTGAACGTTATCAGATGACGGAAGAAGGCTTGAGTAAACTAGCGGCAGATTTTTATGCAAGTGAGTTAACCCCTGAGGGTATGCAAAAATTACCGTTAAGCAGTCGTGTCAGTGTACATACGGCAGGAGGGATGAGTGAAGGCGGTTACCTGGGGGTGACAGGGTTGCAGTATATGCATCAGCCATTGCCTGGGGAACGACTGGTTGCTTTTTTAAGTGATGGTGCGTTTGAAGAGCAGCGTGGCAGTGACTGGGCACCACGTTGGTGGCGGGCGGAAGATACGGGTTTAGTGATGCCTGTTATGATTGCTAATGGCCGCCGGATTGACCAATGCACAACCACTGCATTGTCTGGAGAATACAACTGGCTTGAGCAGTATTTACAGCACCAGCATTATGATCCACTTGTTATTGATGGTACAGATCCAGGGGCTTTTGCCTGGGCGCTGTATGAAATGGAGCAGCGCTTAGGCACTCAAGGTGAGGCACTGTTAGAAGGGAAAGGACGTTATCCTGTCCGCTTGCCCTATACCATTGCCGTGACAGTGAAAGGCTTTGGATTTGCGGGGGCTGGTACATCCAGAGCACACACTTCACCCTTAGAGCATAACCCAGCAAAAGATGCAGAAGGTGTCAGTGAGTTTAATACCAGTGCTCGGCGTTTATGGGTGCCTTTTGTTGAGCTTACACAATCTATTGCCTTGTTAAATAATCATGAATTAACAGAACGACCACGAGAAGCTAACTGTAATGAGTTGCACTCGCCTATTAAAGTGGTTATGCCTGAGCTTTTCTGGCTGCAAAAACTTGAGTCAGAGAAGTCTTCTGTGGCCGCATTTGACTTAAGTTTTGCTCAGTTAGCCAAAATAAATCCACAGCTTCGTGTGAGAGTCGGTAACCCCGATCAGTTACAGGCGAACCATCTTTATCAAACACTCGATTTTCTTCATCACCGCGTGTGTGATCCTCACCCTGGCCAGCCCGAGGCGGTTAATGGTTCAGTGATTACTGCACTGAATGAAGAGGCTGTGGTGAGTGCGGCTTTAGCGAATGCTAAAGGATTAAACCTTGTCGTCAGCTATGAAGCATTTGCCACTAAAATGTTGGGTATTTTACGACAAATGTTGACGTTTAATCGGCGTAAAAAGCAAGCGGACATACCTGTTCATGAGTTATCACTGCCTTTGTTACTCACCTCATTGGTGTGGGAAAATGGTGAGCATGAGCACTCTCATCAGGACCCGACCTTTGTTGATGCGTTAATTAATGAACCCGCAGATATTGCACGTGTTGTATTTCCTCTTGACTGGAACTGTGCATTAGCCACATTAGAGCAGTTGTTTCAAAGCCATGGCCAACTTTGGGTTATGGTGATGGCAAAAACGCTTCAGCCTCAATATTTATCCATGAACCAAGCTTGTCAGTTGGTGACTGATGGCGCCATTTGTCTTAAGGGGAATGCAGATGAATCCTTGCAGCTGGTCGCTATTGGTAGCTTTCAGTTAGCTGAAGTGATGAAAGCATCAGTACGACTCATAAAAGCAAGCATAGAGCATAGTGTTGTGTATATTTTTGAGCCAGGACGTTTACGAGAAAGTCGTGATCGTTGGGAAGCTAAACATTGCCTCTCAACAGAACATATTCAGCGTATTTTTGGTGCTTTGGCTGAATATAGGCTATTTGTCGTACATGGTCACCCTGAGCCTTGGCTAGCTGTATTACGCCCATTAGATCTGGGACCTGAGAAGACGCGTGCATTGGGTTATATTAATCATGGGGGAACACTCCATACACCCGACATGTTATTTGCGAATAAAACCAGCTGGGCCCATATTCTTTTTACGCTGATTGGTATGATGGATTTAAATGTGCATGACTTACTATCGGCTGACGAGGTGCTTGCTGTTCAGGGAAGAGGTAAACCAAAATTGATTACTCATCCTGCGATTCATGATCATTCCCCATTACAGGAGGGCTAGGAATGATTTTTTTTTGCTTGTTTTTTAAAGGGGTATCATTTCCGTTGACCGTTGCTGCGAGTGCCATTTCATGGAGTTTGGCAATGGCAATTCCATTAACGGTATTGGCAGGAAAAGCCCCCCGGCTATCCTGTTGACCTACATCTCTTCCTGTTAATATTTCTAATGCCTGGTTAACGGTTTCCACTGCATAAATATGGAATTTATTATCTTCTACTGCATTTACGACTGACTTTTTTAACACCAGGTTTTTTACATTACTTCGAGGAATAATGACGCCTTGTTGATGGTTTAGGCCTCGGACATTACACAAATCGAAAAAACCTTCGATTTTTTCATTGACACCACCCACCGCCTGTACATCGCCATATTGGCTGACAGAACCGGTTAGGGCAAAGCATTGATGGAGTGGAATACGGGTTAGTGCTGAAATCAAGCAGCAAAGCTCTGCAAGTGAGGCGCTGTCGCCATCAATAAAGCCATAAGACTGTTCAATGGCAATATTGGCTGAAATAGCTAAAGGAAAGTGGCGAGCATACATATACCCTAAAT
This sequence comes from Zooshikella sp. RANM57, assembly GCF_050749885.1. Taxonomy (NCBI): domain Bacteria; kingdom Pseudomonadati; phylum Pseudomonadota; class Gammaproteobacteria; order Oceanospirillales; family Zooshikellaceae; genus Zooshikella; species Zooshikella sp. RANM57. The sequence goes on from NZ_JBOIUB010000004.1 coordinate 153,513, forward strand.
AACCCGCTAATATCATGACACCTTTAGAGTGAATGGACTGGCCTAAATTAACCTCCCTTTCTATATCAACAACACCTTGTGAGCCAGGAAATACGGTTGCGGTGATTCTTGCGGGGGTACCAAAACTGGTATTTCCTGTGTCTAATACTGTTAGACCATTAACTTTACCAACGGATTTCCCTTCAGTATTGATGATAATAGTGTCATCCAGCATTTGTTCGCGAATACGTAAACTAATTCGATTGGTGCGATGTTCCTGTGCAGTTAATGCCTGCTCAATATGGTTTTCTTCAATTAACGGTTCATCGGTAAGAGAGCGGATATACTCTGCTTCACACAACAGATCAAAGATATCCCGAAAGCGAGCGGATAAGTGGTGTTTGCTGCTGATGAGCCTGGCGCTGTGGTTAGCCAGTCGGGCAACGGCTGCTGAAGATAAAGGTCGGTATCCTTCACGATTTATAAATGTCTGCATTAATGCAGCGAAGGCTTCCAAAGATTCGCTATTAAGGGGAATTCTTTCATCAAAATCAACAAGCACTCGAAACATTTTTCGAAATTCAGCATCCAGCTCTTCAAGTAAATAATATATTTCTCGAGTACCGACCAAAATAACTTTTATATTTAGAGGGATCACTGTGGGAGTCAGGGTAATGGTGTTGATTACTCCCAAGTCGGCATAAGCTGACTCCATTCGTAGTTGCTTATCTTTAAGTCCGCGTTTGAGAGCCTCCCAAACAAAAGGTTCAGTGAGCAGTTTGTCGGCCTCAATAATAAGATAGCCGCCATTTGCTTTATGTAATGAACCAGGGCAGATCTGTTGATAGTTGGTAATCATGGTGCCTTGGTCATTAATATATTCAATTCGACCGAACAGGTTTTTATAACTGGGATGGGATTCGTGAATAACGGGGGCTCCCGCCTCAGGGTTATGGGTGACAAGTAAATTAGGAGACAGTAGTTCGTTTAGTGCTGCTTTTTTCTCTGCGTCAGTACGAGGTGTTTCTTCATCGGCAAGTTGTTCAACAATAATGGTGTGCAGTTGCTCCTGCATTTGTTCAAGATAGAGTGTAATACCTGGTATTTTTCGATATTTTTCTTTGAGAGGTCTGATTAATGGGGCAAGTGCACGATTGATTGTTTGGCGATTAAGCTTTCGTAGCTTATCGTTTGACTCTCGCTTCCACTGAGGCAAGCTAAGCAGTGATTCATTAAGTAATTCTTCGAGTTGACCTATGGTTTGATGAAACTGTTCGCGCTCAGTTTCTGGAAGCTGGGCAAATTCCACTTCATCTAATGTTTTACCATCGTGCATCGGGGTAAAACTTATTGTGGTGGCATCGCGATAAAGTGCAATACTTTGCTTGTGGGCTGCCCGTTCAACAGAGTCAATCGCTTTGTCATAACGTTGGTTAAACTCTAATTCAATATTGCTTTTTTGCTGCTGATAACTTGGGTGCTCAAAAACAGCGGGGAAGGTCGCTAATAAGTTATCGATGAGTTGATCAATATCTTTTTTTAAAACTTGCCCTTCTCCAGAGGGAAGCTCTAGTGCGATGGGGTTACGCAACTCATTGAAATTGTTGACGTAGATATGGTCTGGAGGCGCGGGTTTTCGCTTGGCCTCTCGTTGTAAAAACTCAAGGACATAAGAACTACGGCCTGTCCCTGATTCACCCATGACAAATAAATTATACCCTGTGTGTGGTATGCCTACACCAAAATGCAGCGCGGCGATGGCTCGATCTTGACCAAGAATTCCCAAAAATGGCTTAATTTTTGAAGTGTTAGCAAAGGGAAAATCTTTATCCGTAATAAAGGTGTGTATAGCACTGGCAGGCAGTTTAAACCGATCGGGACTTTTTTTATTTGCCATAGCATCAGCAGATTATTAGCGAAGACATATTTTTAGTGTAAAACTCACTGAAGCATTAATGCAACTTAATAAGCTGGGAAAATAGATGTCGTTAGTGAATGAGTATTCAGTGTAAGAATTACGTCGCGGTGAACTTGTGACTATAGCGGTATTTCATAAATGTTATGCCTGGAGATAGAACTAAACGCCAAGCAAGTTCTATTTCATCATTATAATCAGGATCAAACTCACGTAATGTAGTCATGAGTGCTTCAAGCCATAAGTCATACCAAACTGGCTTAATATTCAAATGCTCGTGGTCATGCTGTTCGGCAATCTTTTCTAAGTAGTCTGCCGCATTATTAGTGGCATAAAAGGTAAGTAGTTTGTAAAAAGACTTTTCTAACATACGCCGCTGATGAGACATTTCAGTATTGACGAAACGTGCAGCTATATCAGGCGAAGTTGCCATGAAACGTTGATAAAATACTTCAAAAAAGGTTTGTTTGTTTCGTTGGATTTTTCGTACTCGCTCATAACTTTCATCAAAAATGCGTTCATATTCCGACATAGTTTCTGTTTGACTGTAGCTGAGTCCAAAGGGAATAGTATTAAACATGGCATGGATTTTTCGGTAAGCGATGAATGAACAAAAAGTCAGTTAGTGTTGCACCTGTTACAGAAATACAGGAACGTCTAAAAGAGAGTGCAACAACATTATTTACCTTTCACCAAAAACATGATGATCCAGCCATGATTCAAATAGTGTTAACAGGCCCTAGTATGACCAATTTTGACAATACAGAAAACAGAAATCAATGGAATGACAGGTCATCGTAATATTACTAATCCGCTAATTTATATCTGAGTAAGCAACAGAGGCCATAATGATAAACGAAGGACAAGATGGCCTTCTCATGGCTTATTACAACTTAAGATCCTATAGTCATAAATAAAGTGCATTTTTAGAGGTGCCCTAAAGTCGTTATTAGCTGAAAAAACGATTGAACAAGCATCAATGACCATCACTGGCTTTACCTTTCACCTTAGGTGCATGACAAGCAGGAACTTATCTACAACCTAGTTCATTTTTTATTTACCTCTAGGGTAATTGGATGATTTGAGTGTAGGTTAAAGAAAGACGTAAAGCTGAATAAGTTGGACTACTATGTATATAAAGTAACTACTCATGTGAAGGGAGGAAGCTTTACTATTGGTGAATTACTTTGAAATGGTTAGTTTTTACTGTTCATTCGAAGTACGCTGTGTGGTTTTTGCCAGTCTACATGGTCATTGATGTATATCAAAAATAATAAGCCTTTATGCACTTAGAGTGTTGAAAAAAGTGGAGGTTAAAATGACAGATGCCGTTGTTGTAGGTGGAACACTAGCCATTGGTGGGATGGTTGTAATTGTGGTTGCTGGATTGTTGGTTGGAGCATTGGTCGCATTAGCGGATAGTCGAGTTAAACGTCCTGATCATTAAGGACTCCAGAGATAAAATAACTCGGCGGTGAAGGCAGTCTATGGCCTTCACAAGACTTGTCTTATACTTGTTAAAGTAGTGTAAGGCTATATGTTATTAGTGAAATATATTCTTCATACATTTCTTATACCGATCAATGTTATTCCTAGGATAATTGCATACAATTTTACCTTTATAAAAGCCATTTATTAAAGGATCTTTGTCCAATATCTATATAACGCCCTTCGAACACGCGGTGAATCCTTCCCTGCTTAATCCATCAAATAGTATACCCTTAAGGCTATTTTTTTAATGCTGAGCTGTTAAAAAGTGGGGTAGTCTTAGTGAAAGGTATAAAAAGATTATAATGAGCATTTTATTTACGTTTGATTTAAAACTTTGCAAGTTAATAAATGTTTGTTTAGGAAATAAAAAGTTATTTTTGATAATTTGGTTTGCTACTGTTTTATTTTTTATTGATTTTAATCCATAAGTAATACAGCTTGTCAGAGAAGTCTATCAAGATTCAATGGATACATTTTCCCGTTAGCTTTTACCTTGTAATTAAATATTTTTGAATAGATTACTTGTATGATCACGGTTCATGTTTGTGTACTATGGTTTTGTTTGTGTTTGTTAGATATAGACTAAAAGCTAATTGTTTACTTAAAGAACAGTGTATATAATCGATGACTTTATAATAACGATCCGTTCAGCGGATTATTATATAGAAAGTGTATATCCATGGCTGGGATATTCACTTTGGCTTTACTGGGAAGATAGGTTGTGTAAGAAAAATAAAATAAGATAACTTTACGATAAGCAAAAATACTGTAACGTTATCGTTTGTCTCATATCTTATACAGCGAATAGTGTATTATTGACGTTGTGTTTAGGAAGTAACATGCAGTTGGAAACGCCATATAAAACACCTTCAACTATGGATGCCGCGGTTGAAGAAGTAGGGACTTACTCTCCAAAGATTTTTTCTAATAATGGGCGAATAGGCCGAATAAGATATCTAGCATATTCAATGTTGTATCAGCTGATATTGTCCATTGTATTTGCGCTAGTGAGTGCTTTATTTGCTCCTCTGGCTATGGGGTGGTTTGGAGATATACCCTTATTAGTAGGTGCTGTTATAGCCTTAGCTGTGATCATTACTGTTTGGGTTATGGTTGTACCAATGAGACGCAGGCTTCATGATATGAACTGTTCTGGGTGGTGGTCAATATTTGGCTTTATTCCACTGATCAACTTTATTTTTGGCTTAGTTCTCTTAGTTGTTCCTGGAAATAAAGACAAAAATCGTTTTGGAGAAAAACCAGAGAAAAACTCAATTTTAGTAGTTATAGTTGGACTTATTCTTCCTCTGTTGATTATTGGGCTTTCAGCGGCAATAGCAATTCCTGTTTATAAGAATTATGTTGAAAGAGTTCAGCAATTACAAAGCTAGATATAAATTTGGAATTTATAAAAAACCGGCAATGCCGGTTTTTTTATGTCTTTCTGGTTAACAGTACACCGGTTTCAATATGATCGGTGAAAGGGAATTGGTCAAATAAAGCCAGTCGTTGTATTTGGTGGGTTTGTGTTAATGTCGTTAAATTATGATGTAATGTTGCAGGGTTGCATGAAACATAAATAATATGCTTAAACCGTTGTACAAGTTTTTCGGTTTCTGCATCCAAGCCTGCACGAGGAGGATCAACAAAAATCGTATCTAACTGGTAGTCATCAAGATTAATGTCCTTTAAACGACGAAACGCGCGTTCACGATTCATTGCTTGTGTAAATTCCTCACTGGACATGCGTGCTATAACAACGTTATTGATCTGATTGCGTTCTAAGTTGTGTAAAGCAGATCTTACTGATACTTTGGATATTTCTGTGGCTAATACTTTGGGAAATAAATGGGCTAATGCAATCGTAAAGTTGCCATTACCACAATAAAGTTCCACTAAGTCTCCAGAGCATTGGGTAGCGGAAGCCTGAGCCCACTCAAGCATTTTTTCACACATAAAGGCGTTAGGTTGTGTGAATGAATTTTCGACTTGCTGATAATAGTAGTGATGCCCATTAACCGTCAGCTTTTCCTCAATACTGTCTGTACCTATACAAAGCTTTTGTTTTCGGGCTCGGCCAATAATATGGCTATTCAGCTTTTGACTTAATTGTTTGGCTTCATCTTGCCAGTGTTGATCAAGCTGCCGGTGGTAAATCAACGTAATACAGCTTTCACCTGTCTGGCTAGTAAGAAATTCAACTTGAAATAGTTTACGTCGTAGTATTTCTGAACTGTTGATTTCAGTTAGTAATTGGGGCATCAATGTTTGTATACAGGGTGATCCTGCAGGGAATGTTGAGACCTCATAAGGTTCATTTTTATTCCCTGGTTTAAACATGGCGTAAAAACAACGGTTGTTGTCATGCCAGATGCGGAATTCTGCTCGCATTCGATATTGGGTGGGTTTTGAAGGAAACACCTCAATTTCAGGTACAGTGAATGTTGCAAATAGTGAGCGAAGGTATTCGACTTTATTTTGCAACTGATCCTGATAACGTTGATCGAGAGATACTGCCTCTGGCATAACGACTAAATCCACGATTAATTAAACAAAACCAGCTTAACAACAAACAATCCAGATAACACAAGCATGGCTGGATTCATACTGCGCCAATGACCACTACATAATTTGACAACCGCATAAGCAATAAAGCCCAGCGCAATCCCATTAGAGATGGAAAAAGTTAAAGGCATCGTCAGTGCGGCGATGGTAACAGGTGCTGCTTCAGTGATATCTTGCCAGTCAATATTCGCAAGACCTCCAGTCATTAATACGGCTACAAAAAACAGCGCAGGTGCAGTGGCATAGGCTGGGACAGTATTCACCAAAGGTGATAGGAATAAGCTGGCCAAAAATAAAACGCCAACTACAACAGCAGTAAGGCCTGTTCTACCTCCCGCACTAATACCAGCAATACTTTCTATATAACTGGTCGTAGTCGATGTACCTAACATGGCGCCAGCCATTGTGGCCGTTGAGTCTGCCATGAGTGCATTTCCCAAACGTGGCAGCCTGCCTTTTTCGTCAAGTAGCTCACCCTTTTGAGCAACAGCAATGAGTGTGCCTGACGTATCAAATAAATCCACAAAGACAAATGCAAAGATGATGCTTAACAGGCCAACATCCAGTGCTTCACGAATGTTTAATGCTAAAAGTGTTGGCATAATGCTGGGTGGAAGGGCTACAAGTCCTTGGTATTCAGTTTCACCAATAACAATGCTCAATAATGTTATTGTTAGAATACTCAACATCACGGCACCAGGTACTTGCCGGTGGCTGAGGGCAATAATCATGATAAAGCCCATTGCTGCAAGCAATACAGAAGGCGCATGTACATTACCCAAAGTAACAAGCGTTGCAGGGTTATCAGCAATGAAACCTGCATTTTTTAAAGCGATAAAACCAAGGAACAGTCCAATACCGGCAGCAATACCAACACGGAGTGAATGAGGAATGCTGTGGATAATCCATTCGCGGATTTTAAAAGCACTGAGTATAAAGAAGAAGCAACCAGAGAGAAACACAGCACCTAGCGCAACTTGCCAGCTATAGCCTAGTTGTCCAACAACAGTGTAGGTGAAAAATGCATTTAAACCCATACCAGGTGCAAGCGCGATTGGGTAGTTCGCAAAAAATCCCATAATAAAGCAACCCAATGCAGCAGCGATACAAGTTGCAACAAATACGGCGCCTTGATCCATGCCTGCGCTGGCTAGCATATTGGGATTAACAAAGATGATGTAAGCCATGGTCAGGAAGGTGGTACAACCTGCCACAAACTCACGACGAACAGTGGTGTGATGTTCTTTCAGGCGAAATAAAGCCTCTAACATGGTAAAACCCCGGTACTTCACGATCTAAATGGCTAACTGGGTGCCAAACAGCCCCCCTCGAATGCATAACTCTGCTTTGAACATTAACGCTCTGTGCCAAATCCATCATGATCTTGCGGCGCGAATAGTACCTGAAAATCGGTCGGTTGAATAATTTTTCTCCATTTGTCTGTGCTTGAGATACAGAGATTGGAGGAAATAGCATTAAAGTCAGCGTTTTGACTAACAATAAGATGAAGGAAAAGTAATCTGGAAAACACAGAAGCGTTCAGAGAAGGTTACCTTGTTCTGGGGGCTGTATTTATGGTTGGTTAAAAAATATACGATTTGTAGAGCGGTTGATGAATACCGTTGTTGGTAAGGTTAACCAACGATAATTCACAAGGTTATCCACAGCTTCTGTGGAATAGTGTGACAGGTTTAACCGACTTCGAGGTCAGTTGTTTAACAAAAAAGTATTATGAAAATACGCACTTATACATATTTATCAGGGTAATGTCACAATCTTGACGTATTAACTTCATTATGGCAATGATCTTTCAAATAAGTTATCCACAAGGCATACACAGATACGTTAAAAGCAAAAGACCCATTATTTTCAGTTTAATGTTGTCCACAGCTAATCTTTTAAGATCGAAATTTTGTCGTACATCTTACATCAGTCGTTATATTCTTTATAAAAGCATGTTGTAATGTGATTAGCCTGAAAGTAATGAACGTGTATACCCTGTTCTACGGGTATACTCCTAAGTGTTGAAATGATAATAATTGAAGAAAGTGCAGCAGTATATAGGGTGTACAAGCTATAAGGCATCCTCGATTGCTTGGTGAGTAACAAAATAACTGTGTGAATGATGTAATGAAAGGTGATATCCCTCAGTATCAGAAAATAAAACAATCGATTTATCAGGGCATTCGTGAAGGACGCTACCCTCGTGGTGGAAAAGTGCCAACGGAATATGAACTTATGGCTGCCTTTAATGTAAGCAGGATGACGGTTAATCGTGCTATTAGAGAGTTGGTCACTGAAGGCATATTAGTACGGTATGCAGGGGTAGGTACTTTTGTTACAGACTTAAAGCATGAATCTCCTTTGGTGACAGTACGAAATATTGCTGTTGAAGTACAAGAGCGGGGGCATCAGTATCATGCTCAAGTGCTTAGTTTAACTGAAGTTATGGCAGATGAAGCCGTCGCTGTGCAGTTAGGCGTTCCACTTGATACGCCTGTTTTCCATTCTGAGATTGTACATTTCGAAGATGGTGTTCCTATTCAGTGGGAATATCGTTATGTTAATGCGACAAGTGTTCCCCATTATTTAGAACAGAATTTTGAAAAAACGACGCCTAACGAATATCTTAGTTTGCTATGTCCTTTAACGAACATAGAACATACTGTTGAAGCGGTATTACCTTCGGCGGAAGAGGCTAAGTTATTACAAATTGATCCCACTGAGCCTTGTTTGCTTTTACACCGGAGAACCTGGTCGGATAAACTATTAATTAGCTGGGCTAAATTATTACATCCAGGTAGTCGTTATAAATTAAGATCTAAAAGTGTAAATGAGTAAAATACTCATGTTAACGTATATTCTACAAATTGAATAAATATTCAAGCATGCGCAACGCAATGTGGTGTGCATGCTTGTTAATTACCAGCTGCAAATCTGATAATCTTTCAAAAAACAGCCATATAAAGCAGGCTTTCCGTTTACAGCATCAAATACTGGGGATAGAACACGGGAGGCACCATCTACACAATCGAGAGGGGGAACGACCCCTTTTGCTCGATTCTTTATTTTAATAGGAAACGGATTTTCTTGGGTTACCCAGCCAGTATCAACACTGGTCATGTAAATATTATCGTTCACATAATCTTTGGCGACAGTTCGCGTCATCATGTTCAGCGCTGCTTTAGCCATATTTGTATGAGGGTGGCGATGTGTTTTATCTTTTCGATTAAACTGTCCTTCCATCGCAGAAACATTTACGATAAATTTCTGCTTAAACGTTGAGTTGAGCAGTAATGGCTTTAGTCGTGAATTAATTAAAAATGGGGATGTAACGTTGATCGTTTGAGTTTCCAAAAACTCTAACGTGTCAACATTATCAATGGTTTTTGTCCAGCTATTGTTGCTTGAAACATCTATAGGTTCATTAAATTCATCAAGTTTAACTGTTGTGCTAGCTTTAATTAAAGGGCTATTTTTATCTTGTAGATACTTTTGTATTTCATTATTTAATTGCTTATCCACAAAAGCACCAAGCAATTTATGGTCTGTTTTTGCTATACACTGAATATCGTTATTGGCCATAGCCATGTAATAATCATGTGGTTTTCGATTTGTTTGTGCCGCATTATTGATAATGATATCGAGTGCAGAATAGTGATGGCCTACATAATTTATAAATGCCTCTACTGATGGAATATGCTTTAAATCTAAACCGTAAATATGCAAACGATGTTTCCAGATATCATAGTCTGGTTCGTTGATAAAACGACAAGCTGCATCGTATTTAAAGCGAGAGGTGACAAGTACTGTTGAGCCTGCGCGTAAAAGCTTTAGGGTAATTTCATAACCAATTTTAATTCGACCTCCTGTTACTAATGCTATACGTCCAGTCAGATCGGCGGTTTCTGACCGTTGGCGATAGTTTTCATAGGCGCAGTCAGGGCACATACTGTGGTAAAAATGATGCACATTAAAAAAATGAACCTTACATACATAACATTTCCGTGGTTTGAATAAGGTTCTTGGTGCTGACTTTAAGAATGTTTGCATTTCATTAATGAACGGCTCTTTCCACTGGTCATCTGATAGCCAGTGGCAGCCAGGCATTATTTCACCATACTCACTAAAATTTGGTTCAGCTTTACAGCGCTCAGTAGATTCTAGTAATAAACTATCATGCAGTTGTTGCCACTGCTTCTGCGATATATGGCTTTCTGTCTGAGCCTTTGATCTGTTCGGCGACTGAATATACGCTATGGTAAGTGCTTTGGGAGTTGTGTTGTGTGACATAATATAACTTCCATCTGACTTCAATGAGTTTATTGTCCCACTCTAAAACTCATTATGTGATTGAAGTACACATTATGTTATTTAACAAGATAGATAGTGGTAGCTAGGTGAGTTAACTAGATACCAAATAATACTTCACGGCCTATGGGCCTTTTCTTGTGGGAAGAAGGGAGTTGAAGCTGCCCGATGGGTAAAAAGCATACTTGAATGATTGGAAAAAGGGAAGTGTTAGCAATACGTTAGTTGGCTCATCGGGGAGATTGCTGGTAGCGCGTATAAAATAGTATGAGAAATGAATAAAATGAGGATAGTAATAATTCTGCAACTAAAATGTCATTAGTTGAGCATAATATAAATGATGTGAGGTCAATTGGTGCTTAATTGCCCCAAGCTAACCGGGACCTGGCCTAGCCAGGTCCTTTCTTCTGCATTTCTGGTATGTCGTTTGTAGGGTATTTTTTGTAAACGCTTAATAATTTGCAAAGAGTATAGCCTTCCTACCTGTTGTGTAACTTCTATCATATAAATTCGTCATGATAAAAAGTGTAAAAATATAGATGTTGTTAGGCTTATATATAGACCTTCGATTTTTATTTCGTAAAAATACAAGTATATCGAAAAATTAAAACTACTTTTATTATGTTTTTGTTGTTATTTAATATTTCCTTTTCCCAAAGCAGATTTTAACAATATGAGAAAATATGTAGATAGCATTAATTAATAATAATTATTCTCATTTGCACCGCTATGAAAGGACATTCTCAATGTGTGGAGAGATATGTTAAAGGTTACATGTCTAAATAATTTGATACAAATAAATTGCTAGGCTATATGCTGATCTAATTGTCTAATATGAAGACAAATATGTGAATACTTGCAAATTATTTGGTTTTTGTGAATAATGCAGGCGTTAAAATTCTGTTTGTGTTATAAACTAATGCTCTATCCTGTAGGGTTAAACAAGTAAATATACTTTGAACTCTAAAAAAATGGTGTGTAATGACATTGGTCAATTTTTCCATTGGTGAGGTGTATAAAAGACGAAGAAAAATTGAAGGTGGTTAAAAAATACTCTTAACGTTACATTTAAATATGTACAGCCTGATTGGTATACACGTTTTGCTTTAAAAGCGTGTGGCTTAGATCTTATTTGCTTTTTATATTCTGTGACCTTCATAGAATGCTGCCTTTCGCTCACTAAAATACTATCTTTTTAGAGTTTAGATCCACATTGGACTAGAAGTTTTTTTTGTAAAAAAAATACATTAAGTTTAGCCCATAAGTATATTGTGAGCATTTTTACCTTTGATTGATGGTAAAAAAGTCAGTAAAATAAATAAATAGGTCTGTTGTAATGAAAAAATTATTCATTTTTTTATGGATAACGCTAACAAGTACCAGCTTTGCCAGTGAGTGTGAAATTGATAGGGAAATTCGCTTTGCGGGTATGAGTTGGCTTTCAAACCAGGTAATGGTAGAAATTGAGCGTTTTATGCTTGAAAAAGGGTATGGTTGTACAACATCTGTTGAGACGGGTAGTTCCTTACCTATGTTGGCAGCCATTGGTCGTGGTGATGTGGATATTATGTCTGAGGTCTGGATTAATAGTATTTCCAAGGCATGGAATAAATACGTTAAAGAAGGTCAGGTAAAAAGCTTAGGAAATGTGTATTCTGGAGGTGTGGAAGGTTGGTATATCCCTCGTTATCTGGCTAAAAAATACCCTGAATTAAAGTCTGTCAGTGATTTACCAAAATATAAGCATTTATTTGAAGATCGTGAAGCGCCAGGAAAAGGCCGATTTTATTCTTGCCCGATTGGTTGGTCTTGCGAAGTTATCAACCAAAATTTAATGAAAGCTTTCCATTTAACTGAGGATTTTAATACTTTTTCTCCTGGAACCGCTGCAGCTTTGAAAGCGGTAATCACCTCTCATTACAAACGTCGTAAGCCAATTGTTTTTTATTACTGGACGCCAACTGCATTGTTAGGAAAATTTGATATGGTGAAATTATCAATGCCTCCTTCTGATACATCAGGCCATATTTGTAATACCAATCCAGAGTGTCAAACACCTTATCCAGGAAGTTATCCAATCGCAGAAATAAAGTCGGGTGTTCATACGGGGTTCTTTGATGCTGCGCCTAAATTGGTAAATTTTTTAAGCAAAGTAAAAATTCCAACAGAAGATGTAAGTAAATTGTTAGCTTGGGCTGATGAGGAGGGAGCTGAAGCGCCAGAGGTCGCACATTATTTCTTGGTTCATTATGAATCCTTGTGGTCTCAGTGGGTTCCTAATGATGTTGCTAAACACATTAAAGCTGCTTTGTGAGGTAGGATTTATGTTTCCTGAACTCATTCCTGCTCGCAAGCTTCGCAAACTGATTGATGCAGGTATAGATAATTTAGTAAGTGCATATGGAGATATGCTTGATAAAGCCATACAGCCTTTTATTGATTTGCTGGTGTGGCTTGAACAAGGATTACGGCATTGTCCCTGGTGGATAGTGCTGTTAAGCGTTGCATTACTCACCTGGATTAGCAGCCGTCGTTGGCAGTTAACCCTTGCAATGCCTGCATTACTGGGTTTTATCGGAGCTATTGGGCTTTGGGATCAAGGAATGCAAACACTATCTCTGATGATTGTAGCTACAGGGTTATCAATTTTGGTGGGTATTCCAACAGGCATTATCATGTCGCGTTCATCATGGCTACGCAAAGTTGCACTGCCTATTTTGGATATTATGCAAACAATGCCTAGCTTTGTTTATTTAATACCTGTGGTTATGTTTTTTGGACTAGGAAAAATACCTGCAATCATTGCTACAGTCATTTATGCTGTACCTCCTTTAATCAGGCTTACTGATCTTGGCATACGTTTGGTTGATAAAGAGGTGCTGGAAGCGTCACAAGCTTTTGGCGCCAACGCCAGGCAACAGTTGTTGGGTGTTCAATTACCTTTAGCTATGCCCAATATTATGGCGGGGATTAATCAAACAACCATGATGGCATTAGCGATGGTAGTGATTGCTTCTATGATTGGCGCAAAAGGATTAGGTCAGGAAGTATTGATGGGGATTAACCGTTTGGAAGTTGGTCGTGGTTTATTAGCTGGGCTGGCTATCGTAGCTTTAGCGATTTTGTTTGACCGAATCACTCAAGCGTTTGGTCAGCGTCGTCAGCAACAGGAGCAGCCAGCATGAAAATAGAAGTACGCAATATCTATAAGTTATTCGGAACCCGGCCAGAAAAATGGCTGGGTGAAGCTAAAGCTGGAGTAACTAAACGGGAATTACTTGAAAAAAGTGGTCATACCCTAGTTCTACGCAATATAAACTTAAATATTGAAGCGGGTCAAATATACGTCATTATGGGGCTTTCGGGCTCAGGAAAATCGACATTAATTCGACATTTTAATCGATTGATTGAGCCAACAGAAGGACAAATAAAAGTTGATGGTAAAGATATTATGGCAATGTCAAAACGTGAGTTAGAAGACTTTCGCAGACATAAAGTATCCATGGTATTTCAGCGTTTTGGATTATTGCCCCATAAAACAATTGTAGAAAATGTTGCATATGGCTTGGGTATTCAAGGCGTCAGTAAATCTACTTGCCATAAAAAAGCGTGCTATTGGCTGGATCAAGTAGGACTGAATGGGTTTGAAAATCAATATCCTGCCCAGTTATCGGGTGGAATGCAGCAACGGGTTGGTTTGGCGCGAGCATTAGCTACTGATCCAGATATTTTGTTAATGGATGAAGCCTTTAGTGCCCTTGATCCACTTATTCGTCGAGAAATGCAGGACCAGCTAATTGCATTGCAAGAAAAGCTTAATAAAACCATTATTTTTATTACCCATGATTTAGATGAAGCGTTACGTTTAGGTAATAGAGTTGCTATTTTACGTGATGGTGAGCTTATTCAAGAAGGAACGCCAGAAGATATTTTGCTTAACCCAGAAAATGCTTATGTAAAAGCATTTTTGCAAGATGTTAATCGAGGAAAGGTACTCACCGTAGGGCATGCGCTTAAGCCGTCAAATGTTACAATAACGACGGATACTTCACCAGAAAGTGCATTAGAACAACTTCGACACCATGGGGCTGATTATGCTTGTGTACTGGAAAATAAGGTATTAAAAGGAATTATAACGCACTTAGATATTATCAAAGCAAAGCAGACAAGTAGTAACGATATTGTTGGCTATGTCCATCAAGTAGCAACTATTTCAGAGGATGCTGAGTTACAGTCAGTGTTTCCTCAACTGTTAGATAATAAAAAGCCTATTGCAGTCACTAATCAGAAAAAAGAGTTTAAAGGCTGGCTTTCCAGAACTAAAGTTGTCGAGTTAATTCAATAATTTGACAACAGCTGCACAGGGTTATTTTAAATAAGCTGCTATAACTTCCCACTTTTAGTTGGAGAATATCCATTTTTTACAATATACATTGTGCGAATTAATTAAGGATTTTTTTGTTCTCTCTGTTGTAGTTATTATTGCACATGGAATTCTGAGCTTTATTGTCTACTAAAACATTTTTGTCAAAAAAAAGATTATAGCTTAAATGAAAAGTTAACTGGCTGTAAGTGTATTATTTCGCATACTTAACTTAAGCAGTTATTGATAAGTTGAGTCTGAAGAGTAAATAATCAATTTTTAAAAAACTATTATCTGCTACCTCTGGAGTAAAATACATGGAAGTATTTTTCTGGGAATGGTCTACATATGCGCTGCGTTGGATGCACGCAATAGCAGGGATCGTCTGGTTAGGCTTTTTCTTCCATACCCGTGAGTTAGATAGGGCAATGCTGCGTCACAGTGCTACGCAGCCTAATGCTGTTGGTGAAGCTTGGTCAATACGGGGTTTTGGCATCTATCGTACGGTTAAGTACTTGTCAAAACAAGACGATATGCCACCAGAAAAGTTATTAGTGTGGTACAAATGGCCTAATATTGTCACTATTATCACAGGCTTTTTACTCTTGTCTTTGATTTACTACTCCCAGGCCGAGCTGTACCTAACAGACGTTAATGTACTTGTTTTTCCTGCTTGGCAAGCAATCAGTCTGTCAATTTGTGGAATTCTTCTCGCCTTAATTTTTCATGAGAGTTTATATCGGACAGCATTAAAACGAAATGAAAAAGTTATACTTATTATAAATTTTACGTTTCTTACAGGGCTTAGCTTTTTTTATAGCAATTTCTTTTCTGGGCGTGGCACATTTATGCAAATGGGGGCTACACTAGGCCTATATGTCACTTCATACTTTTTTATCAATATTTTGCCTTCCCTTCATAAGTTATTAAAAGATCCCACAAATAGCCGCCCATCTCCTGCAAAATTACAATGGTTTTTAATGAGGGCTAGGCATAATAATTATTTGGTATTAACAGTAGTTTTTATGATGTTAGCGATGCATTTTCCACTTGCTCACTCTGGTCATTATTCATGGGGTATTATCCCTCTAATTATCATGATTGGGGCTGTAATAAGACATTATTTTGATACTTTTCATGAAACAGGCAAGCGCCTTGTATGGCCATGGGCTGTCGCAGTGAGTTTAGCATTGAGTGTAATCTTTTTGAGTGCCCTTGGTGCAATGACTCATCAGGCTAGTCAAACAATAGCTGGGTCTACACAGCCATTTAGCCTGTCTGCAGAAACCATTTTACTCAGTCGTTGCAGTATGTGTCATGCTCGAAACCCTGCTTGGGTTGGTATTAACCTACCGCCGAATGGTGTTGTGTTAGAGACAAAGGATGATATGGAACACTGGGCTTCAGAGATTGAAAAGGTAGCTGTTCTATCGAGTGCGATGCCACCAGGAAATATCACTGGTATTACTCATGAAGAAAGAGTCCTCCTGGGTCAATGGGTAATGGCGAATGTAAACAAAGAAAAGTTATTATTTTAGTAACATGGCAATTTTAAAAACAAAACCTGAAGTGTGGTGGCGAAAGACGGAGCTAATGGGAGCATGCTGGATGCTACTTACTACATTGTTTATTTCATTATTTTTAGCTGCAGGAAAACTCGCACAAGGTAATGCATCAATTTTTCAAGTAGTGTTTTTACGCTATATAACTGGATTTATGACTGTTGTCTATTTGGTTACATTCCATGCAGGACTACCTTTACAAGAAGCTTTCAAAACGTCTCGGTTATCTATGAATTTGGTTCGTTCAGTGGCATGTATTGTTGGGATCACTTGTCTTCTTTATGCAACGATGGGAATGCCACTAGCTGATGTAAATGCTATAGGACTAACACAGAATATGTTTATTGTGTTACTAGCGGTGTTTTTTTTAAGTGAGCGTATTAATTTTTTACGATGGATTGCTATTGTATGTTGTGCTGTAGGTGCTTTATTGATTGCGCGAAGCCAGTCAGGAAGTGTTGCCAGTTTCCTCCAGCTTAACATTTTCGCCGTAATAGCATTGGTTGGTGCATTTCTTGTTGCCATAGAAATGATTTTTGTAAAATTAATGGCTGCACATGAACGAAGTTTGACAATGCTTCTTTATGTTAATGGCTTAGGAGTCGTTGGGCTTTGTTTACCAGCCATTGTAAATTGGCAACCAGTATCGGCATGGGAGTTAGCTTGTTTTAGCTTGCTAGGACCAATCGCAATAGCTGCACAGCTTTGTACGGTACAGGCTTACCGATGTGCTGATGCTTCATTTTTAGCACCAATAAATTATTGTGGCATATTATTTGGTGGGATTATTGGCTTTGTCGGTTTTGGTGAAATTCCCTCTTTAGGCACAGTAGTCGGTGCAATATTGATTGCAATGGGGGGGATTACATTGGTGAGAACAACGAATAGAAGAATGAAAACAAATAATAAAGGAAGTGTGCAGAATACGGATCTAAAACCACTTAGTGAGGCAAAAATTAAATAAAAAATGGATAATATTTCAAGAACAATACAGTTTATATTGGGCGATAAAGTACACACTGTTACCAATATTTCGCCATATATGACTGTGTTAGAATATTTGCGAAATTATCTTAAATATTGTGGTACTAAGGAAGGTTGTGGTTCAGGTGATTGTGGTGCTTGCACCGTCGTGACTGGCGAGCTGGTTCATGAAAAACTTTATTATAAATCAGTAAACGCATGTATTACTTTTTTAGCAACACTTCATGGCAAACAATTAATTACAATTGAGAACTTAACAGAGAATAATCAACTTCATCCTGTACAACAAGCGATGATTGATTTTAACGCATCACAATGTGGTTTTTGTACACCAGGCATTGTGATGACATTGTATGCACTTACCAAAAACTATTCTGTGCCCACTAAAAAACAAATTTTTGCAGCGTTAGCGGGTAATTTATGTCGCTGTACAGGTTATCGAGCAATTGTTGATGCTGCAGCAAATATTGGAAAACCAATGAGGTATGAAATAAATGCGGAATATGAATTGTATGTTATCAATAAGTTGAAGGAAATTGATACAAACGCTTTGCTGCATTTGACTAACGGAACAAATCATTATTTTGCTCCTAAAACCATTGAACAGTTAACAAAATTATTAACGCAATATCCTGATGCTTACCTTCTCGCGGGAGGTACGGATCTAGCTTTACAAGTAAAACAGAATCATATGTTTTTAAAAACAGTGATTTATATTGGAAATGTCAATGCGCTTAAATTTATTAAAAAACATGATAACATTTTGAGTATTAGGGCTGCTGTTACTTATCAGGAGTGTTTACCATTATTAAAGAAACAATCTCCTGAATTAGCTCAATTATTGGAGCGTTTTGGTTCTCAGCAGATTCGTAATCAGGGAACGATTGTGGGCAATATAGCTAATGCTTCACCAGTAGGTGATATGTTGCCTGCATTAATGGTGTTAGATGCACAATTAACATTATGTCAAGCTTGCAGTAGTCGACAGATTCCTGTAGCTGATTTTTTTCTTAATTATAAAGTCACGGATTTACAATCTGGTGAGTTCATTCAATCAGTAGAAATACCCGACGTTAAGCCAGGGTACCAGTTAAAAGTATATAAAATATCTAAACGAATTGATGATGATATATCTACTGTATTAGCTGCATTGTATTTAAAGATTGAAAACAAATTCATAAAAGACATATATATTGCTTTTGGTGGTATGGCAGCTATACCTAAACGGGCACATTGCTGTGAGAATGCATTGTGTAATAAGGTTTGGTCAGAAGAAACACTTGTAGTTGCAGCAGAACAGTTAGCTTGTGATTATGCCCCGTTGACTGATGTTAGAGCGTCAGCAAGCTATCGAATGCTAGTAGCTAAAAATCTACTTTGGAAGTGTTTTTTTGAAATAAATAATCCAGCCTCATTCAGCCGAGTAACAGATTATGCGTAAACTGCCTGATATTAAAGCCAAGCAGCCATCGGCAGCAATCAATGCTATAGTAGGCTGGCCTGAAAAACATGAGAGTGCATTTAAGCATGTTACAGGACAGGCCGTTTATATTGATGACCAATTAGAAATGAGTAATCAGCTATATGCGGCTGTAGGTACAAGTCAAATTGCTCATGGAAAAATTAGACAAATTAATTTAACGGAAGTTTATAAAGCAGATGGTGTCATTGCTGTTGTGACGGCAAATGATGTTCCTGGTCAGTTAGATATTGGTCCTGTTTTTCCGGGTGATAAACTATTAGCAAAAGATATTGTCGAATATTATGGCCAGCCTTTATTTGTGGTAGCAGCGTGCTCTTATCAACAGGCTTGTCAGGCTGTAAAATTAGCAAAAATAAGTTATGCGCCATTACCTGCGACTTTTGAGATTAAGCAAGCCTTAGAACAAAAAAGCTTTATACGTCCTCCGCATGTTATGCAACGTGGGAATGCCGCATTGGCGATTAATAATGCGCCGCATAAAATTGCAGGGAATTTAACCATTGGTGGGCAAGAGCATTTTTATTTAGAAGGCCAAATTGCTAATGTAATTCCAACTGAGGATGCTGGTGTTGTTGTGTATACGTCAAGTCAACATCCTTCAGAAATCCAAAGGTTAGTAGCTGAAGTTCTCAATATTCCATTCAGTCTTGTTACGGTTGAGGTTCGACGATTAGGTGGAGGTTTTGGAGGAAAGGAAACTCAAGCTGCTCCCTGGGCTTGTTTAGCCGCGATTTTAGCAAGAATAACTCAGCAACCCGTTAAACTTCGTTTAAATCGTCATGATGATATGGTAATGACTGGCAAACGCCATCCCTTTGCAAACAGTTACTGTGTTGGCTTTGATAATGACGGTCGTATTTTAGGTGCTGAATTTACGCTTAATGCCAACTGTGGCTATTCTCCTGATTTATCTGATGCCGTTGTCGATTGTGCTATGCTTCATGTGGATAACGCCTATTATCTTGATCAAGTCAAAATTGTTGGTAACCGTTGTAAAACACATTTAGCGTCAAATACAGCATTTCGTGGTTTTGGTAGCCCTCAGGGGATGTTAACTATGGAAGCGGCCATTGATGATATTGCGTGTTATTTGGGGAAAGATCCATTAACTATACGAAAAATTAATTTTTATGATGAGTCACCTCAACCTGCAAATAGAAGTATTACCCCCTATTATCAAATTGTGGAGAAAAATATTCTTCCCAAACTTGTAAACAATCTTGAAAACAATGCAAACTATCAACAACGTCGGATACAAGTACATGAATTTAATGCTGTAAATAAAGTGCTGAAAAAAGGTTTATCACTGACGCCAGTAAAATTTGGCATATCCTTTACGGTTAAACATTTAAATCAGGCCGGTGCATTAATTCATATTTATACTGATGGTAGTATTCACTTAAATCACGGTGGTACTGAAATGGGGCAGGGGCTTTTCACTAAAGTAGCTCAGATTGTAGCTGAAGAATTTCAAGTTGATAGGAGTAATGTTTTTATATCTGCAACTCGTACAGATAAAGTGCCAAACACAACTGCTACAGCAGCCTCTTCAGGCACTGATCTTAATGGTAAAGCAGCACAAAATGCTGCAAAAACGATTAAAAAAAGGTTAACTGACTTTATTGCTCAACACTTTGCTGTTGATAAAGATGAAATTACCTTTATTGACAATTATGTCAAGTTTGGTGAACGATCAATAAGCTTTAGCGAGTTAATACAGCTAGCGTATGTAAATCGAATTTCACTTTCTGCAACAGGGTATTACAGTACACCTAAAATTCACTATGACAGGGAAAAAGCTACAGGTCGGCCATTTTTTTATTTTGCAAATGGAGCCGCTGTTTCCGAGGTTATTGTGGATAGGTTAACAGGGGAATATAAAGTACTCAGAGTGGATATTTTGCATGATGTAGGTAAATCTATTAATCCTGTTATAGACACTGGCCAGATTGAAGGTGGGTTTGTGCAAGGTATGGGTTGGCTAACGACTGAAGAATTAGTATGGGATGATCAGGGGCAATTACTCACAACAGGTCCTGCTACTTATAAAATTCCGACAATAGGTGATATACCTGTAGATTTTAGGATTCAGTTATTTTCTGATACACCAAACCCTGAGCACACAATTTACCATTCAAAGGCAGTAGGAGAGCCACCTTTTATGTTAGCTATTTCCGTTTGGGCAGCTATTCGCGATGCTATTTCCAGCATATCAAATTATTCCATCAGTCCTAAGCTTGATACACCTGCGACACCAGAGCGAGTATTACAGGCCATTGATCAGGTAAGTGCTGAAAGTCAAGCAGGTGTATGATGGGTATAAGCTGGATAGAAGCTATTACGCAACTGAATGCAGCAGAAAAAGATTTTATTCTGGTGACCATGCTTGCAACTAGTGGATCTACTCCACGTAATGCAGGTACAAAAATGGTGATAACACAAAATGATATTTTTGATTCAGTGGGAGGAGGAAACTTAGAGTATCAAATAATCTCAGTGGCTCGAAAACTACTTAATGATGTAAATGTACAGCAATATATAGAATATTTTCCTTTGGGGCCTTCACTCGGTCAATGCTGTGGAGGAAGTACAGTTGTACTGTTTGAAAAGATTACAGAAAGTCGCGTTAATACTGTATTGTTTGGTGCTGGTCATGTAGGAAAAGCGTTGGTTACTATTTTAAGTGAGTTACCCTGTAAAATTTACTGGATTGATGCCAGAGAAATGATGTTTCCAATATCAATTCCTAGTAATGTTATGGTGATTAATAGTGATAATCCTGTGACTGAGGTGAGTGAAATGCCGGCTAATAGCTATTATTTAGTTATGACACATAACCATCAGTTAGACTTTTTGATTTGTGAAGCAATATTAAAGCAAAATAATTTCAGTTACTTAGGTCTAATTGGCTCAACAACTAAGTGGCAACGTTTTCAACAGAGACTAAAATATAAAAATTTTAGTGAAGAAATCATTGGTCGTATTCGATGCCCAATCGGTTTAAATGAGGTACCAGGAAAACGCCCCATGGAGGTTGCTGTTTCTATCGCAGGAGAAGTTATTAATCATTACCAAAAAAATCAGTCAGATCGAAAAAAACAACAATTTGTAAGTTGGAAAGAACTTAAACCACTTTGTCATGATAGAGAGAGAATCTATCCTTCGTAAAGTCAATTCATATTAAAGGTTGAGTCTACTTTGAAAAATAGTATACTTACCGCCCAATACTTATGGTTCGATGTAGGTAATACATCAGCGACCTCCTCTCCGTACTATCGCGGCTGCTGAACCCGATAAACGTTAGAGGCAATAATATGTTATACACTCGAGATAAAGCCTGGAGAAGGTTTAAAAATCGCATTAATCATAACAAAGGAATGGGTTCTGAAGACCTATGGAAGCCTGAAAAAAACTGGAAAATGGTATATCTTCGTTCTGAAAAGCTTGCTAGGGCAAGGCAGTTAGGGTTTCCGTATCCTCGCTTGAATACTCGACAACTTCTTGAAAATGAACTTTCGATCAATGACTAAACCTGTCAACCTATTATTTATTTGTAGTCGTAATCAATGGCGGAGTCCTACGGCAGAAGCCATTTGGAAAAACGATCCATTGTTTAAGGTCAGGTCGGCAGGTACCAGCCCGCGTGCGAAGAGAACAGTCAGCCCAGTGGATATCCGCTGGGCTGATGTTATTTTTGTAATGGAGAAAAAACATAAAAACAGGCTTCAGGCTGCCTTTGCACGTTTGCTTGAGCATAAACCAGTTTATGTGCTGGATATCCCCGATGATTATCAATATATGGACCCTGAGTTGATTGCTGAACTTGAAGAAAGGGTTAACGACTTGTTAAGTAAGCAAGAGATTGATGCTGAACTAAAATCTTTTCCATCCTCAGAAAATGAAGTTTTACAAGTAATTCGATAAAAATCTAGCGCTGTCTTCATAAGCCCCATATTTCTGGGGCTTTTTAATATAGAGGGAGTAATAAGGATTATTTTGTATAACCACACTGGTTTAAATCAAAAGACAGAAGGGTATTGTCTTTAGCTCAGAGTTATCTAGGATGTAGATATTAAAATGGGTACCTGAATGAGATGATAATCCTGGTTTTGTCAGAATTAATCCATTACCACCAGCTTTTTTGATAAATATTACAATGTATTTTTATACCGATTTAAGGTCTTTATATGAAATTGCTAATCATATTTGTTGAGGTCAATTGTATGTAAAAATAGTTCTTGATGAATTTAGATTGTGCCAATGCAGTGCATAAATTAATTTGTTCTTCCCGCAGCAGAAGACCATCCTGGGTCTCTACTGCTCACGATGCTCCCAACACCTGTTTCACAAACTAATTCAAGCACTGTAAACCCACATTTTTCTGTATTTTAAATATTATTAAATGAACATCTGTGGTATTTCGATGTGTACCTGTGGTTGACAAAGGCTGGATAACGTACGTCGAACTGTTTGCCGCAAGGATGGACAATCAAGTCTCCAGGGATGGATTCACGGCGTGTTTGAAGGGCGTTATGTAAAGCTTTAGGTCCTCATAAAACCTGTTCTTAGCACTTGCTCATTGATGAGCAATGTTTAAGCATCTTCCTGTCAAGGGAACGAATGCTGCTGTACAACCAATAACAGGGTAGGGTGGATGGGTTACAGGAAGGTCAGGATGGGTGATATGCTGATGATTGAGGGGTTGAAGTACCTAACGGTAGGTTTTGGCGATGTGCCACCTATCCAATAGGTACCTAATCGTTGTTTTAGTCCACAACTTGGACATTGATAGCACAAGGTCCTTTCTGGCTCTGGCCAATCTCAAACTCTACTTTGTCACCATCACGAGGCTCATGGCCTTGAATTTGTGATACGTGGAAAAACAGGTCTTTACCTTCGCTTGGAGTGATAAAGCCAAAACCTTTTGCTTCGCTAAAAAACTTAACAGTACCTGTGCTCATTCTAATCTCGCGTTTTAATGAATTCAGAAAGTCTTATAGAGGTTAATGGCCAATAAAGCAAATGATTTTTACTATTATTGCAGTTTAGAGTCAAATATCTGACCAAAGGGTACGAGGAATCGCTGCTACTTCCACTTTAATTGTAGAAGTATTTTCAAACTAAACCATTTAGGTGCTCTTAAGTCAGCTCTAATTCATGCTTTAATAATGACTCAATTTGCTCACTGTCTGTAGCTTTCATTAGTTGCTCTCTAAAATGTACATGCATTATTTTTCTTGCTAATTTCGAAAAGATTTTCATATGTTGATCCCCTGCCGCATGCTTATTTAGCGTTAGCATAATAATAAACTGAGCCTCCTCATCTCCCCACTGAATAGGGCGATCCAGCCGACATACACTAATCGCCGATTGTTCTATATGTTCACTTTTCGTATGAGGAATTGCGAATCCAAAACCTAGTCCAGTTGAGAAAACATCTTCTCGTGCCCAAAGGTCATCAGCGAGTTTATTAGGGTAGCGACAACGTCCAGTTAAAAATAAATTATCGGCAAGCGCTTTAATAACCTCTTCTTTACTTCGTAAATCTTGATCCAAAATAATACAATCCCTTGATACCATCGGTGCTTCTGTTTGGTCCATTCTGAACTGAGCCAATATATGCTCTACCTCTTGAACGGTACGGCATTGCTTGGCTTGATTAAGTAATTGTCGGCACTCACTATTATTCAGTTTAGCAATATGCTCTTTGGTTGCCGGAATACTGGGTGAGTTCATACTGATCTCATCTAACCCAAGACCAACTAATAAGGGCAAGACTGAACCTTTTGCGCCCAGTTCACCACATAAACCAATCCATTTACCATAGTGATGAACTTGGCGTACCGCATAATCCAGGGTGCGTAAAAAAGCTGGATTTAAACTATTATAATGTTGCACGACCTTACTGTTATCACGATCGACGGCCAATAGATATTGGGTTAAGTCATTTGATCCAATAGAGAAGAAGTCAACCTCTTTACAGCATTGATCTAAAATAAAAACCACAGACGGCACTTCCAGCATAATTCCTAAAGGTACTTTTTCTGCAAAAGCAACTTCATCTTTCCGTAACCCTTGGCGTACTTCAGCTAAAACATCTTTTACCCAAAGAATTTCTTCGAATGCAGAAATCATTGGAATCATAATTTTTAGATTGCCATGCACAGAAGCACGTAAAATAGCTCGTAACTGGGTTTTAAATAAATCTATAAACTCTGAGTAAATCCTCACGGCTCGATAACCAAGAAATGGATTATTTTCGGCAGGAATATTTAAGTAATCAACGGGCTTATCACCACCAATATCGATAGTTCGTACAATAATCGCTTTACCATCAGCGGCTTCACAAGCCTGGCATAGGATGTTATATAACTCATCTTCATCAGGTGGAGTATTTCTATCCATGTACAACATTTCGGTGCGAAATAATCCAACAGATTCCGCTCCGTTCACAAAGGCTTGTTTGGCTTCAACTGAATGGGCAATATTTGCTGCCACTTCCAATGGTTTACCATCTGCCGTATAGGCTGGCTGATTACGGAATTTTGCTTGCCTTTCGCTGACGATTGCTTTTATCCACTGTTCTTGCTGGTAATATCGCTCAATAGCCGTGTTCCGTTCAGTAATAACTACTCCTAAATTCCCGTCAATAATGATTAATTGGCGTAAAGAGCTGGTCAGTTGGTCTGCTTCAATGCCTACAATGGTGGGAATCGCAAAGGATCGTGCCAAAATAACGGTATGAGAGGTACTGCCG
The DNA here is from genome assembly GCF_050749885.1 of Zooshikella sp. RANM57. NCBI lineage: Bacteria > Pseudomonadati > Pseudomonadota > Gammaproteobacteria > Oceanospirillales > Zooshikellaceae > Zooshikella > Zooshikella sp. RANM57. Next base: position 178,923 of record NZ_JBOIUB010000004.1, read on the forward strand.
CCACAAGATAAAATGACTCCCTGTAGCATTGATTTATCGAGCTCTAAAAACTGACTCGGGGTTAAATCATCAGCCAATACAACCGTTGGCTCCGTTAATTGACTTTGGTTGGCAAAATGTTGGTGACTATAAATGCTTTGTAATAACTGATAACAAACGTCACGAATATCCAATTCACGCTCACGCATATAACGGCTAGCAGAATGCTTCATTCTTTCAGCAAAGTGTTTTACGGTAGCAATAATAGCGTCAGCACAACGGCCTCCAACGACCAGACTTTGGGATAAATGCTGTTGAAATTCAGGATCTTTGGCAATGGCTAAATGAGCTTTGAGTACCTCTTTTTCTGCATATTCAGCCGTATTAAACTGAATAGTAAGTGATGCTATCAATGTTTTGAGACCAGTATCTAGCTGTCGCTGTTCTTTATGATGAGACAGCGCAGTGGGCAAATCACCTAGATGGTCAAAATTAATGGTACCCATTGTGAGTAACTTTCCCTGGCCAATCCCCTCACTCACTGCTAGACCACGGATATAATTCACATTTAAATTGGTTAAATTTCGTGGTAATGGCTGCAATGTTTCAGAACTACCAGCTTGAGCTGAACTTAATGGCGCATCACAATGAACAAACTCATTACGAATAAACTGTGTTATTTTTTGCAGCGCTTGTTCTTCATCAAGACCCTCAATGCATAGCACACACTCATCACCCAATAGCGTATCAGTACCAATTAAAGCTAACACGCTTTTAGCATTACAGGTAATACCTGTACGCTTATTTTGCCAAGTAATATCAGCGTTAAATTGCGAACATAATGCTTCTATATAGCTTGCGGGCCTGGCGTGTACGCCATTAGCGAGTTCACAGGAAAAAGTGAAGGATTTCATTAGCAACTTATCCTTTTTTAACACTTAAGCATACTGCTTGTGATTTTATGTTCACGATAGGCAAAGCCATAGTCTACTGCTATTGGAAAATAATACGAAACACTAGACTTTTGTATGATTGTGGTTTTCTTATGATAAATATCAGTATTTAGTTGTGTTAGACCCCAGTTATAAATACCCAGGTGTTAAGGACTGGGGTTACCCTGAGAATAAAAATAATGCGAAAGGTCAATTTTTTGCTTTTATCTTACAAAAATCCAGTGAAAAGCACTTTTTTCCTCTAACTGGCAAACCACCTTGCTCTCTATAGTAGAGGCACAGTCAGCTGGCTTAACTGAAAAATAACGGCACGATTTATTGACCTGATAGGCTGCCAGAGAACGGAAGCTGTAACCGAAAGGTGCTTGTGAATAGAGCCCAAACGGCATAAAGCACAAGTCGTCTATCGCTTACATCACTGACAGTGGCTTTCAAGGATAAAGCCGGCTTAGCAGTGCTTATAAAATTAATGAAACATAATTAAAAAAACTATTTTTTGCCTACTCAAGGAGAGGTCTATGAAAGACTTAATCTCGATCTTGAAAGATACACGGCAACACTTAATGACTGGGGTCTCCCATATGATTCCGTTTGTTGTCGCTGGCGGTATTCTTCTTGCTGCGTCAGTCATGATATCTGGTGAAGGTGCGGTACCTAAAGAAGGCTCCTGGTTACACGATCTATTTTTTATCGGCGTTGCGGGCTTCAAGTTAATGGTACCTATGCTGGCAGCATACATTGGTTATTCCATTGCAGACCGTTCTGCACTTGCACCATCAGCCATTGCTGCATATATAGGTGCAGACATGTATAACACAGGCTTTTTTGGCGCTATTTTCGCTGGTCTGCTGGGTGGTATTGTGGTGTTTTACCTCAAGAAAATTAAAGTACCTGCCTTTGCCCGTTCCATCATGCCCATTTTTGTTATCCCAATTATTGGTACCCTGATAACGGCGGGCGCCATTGTATGGGGTATTGGCGAGCCTATTGGGGCTGGAACTACAGCCATGACTGATTTCCTCAAAGGTATGCAAAATGAGAGTATTGTTATTCTCGCGGTGATCATGGGATTGATGATTGCTTTCGATATGGGCGGCCCCGTTAACAAAGTCGCTTATGCTTTTATGGTGCTTTGTGTTGGAGAGGGGATAAACACTGTTGTTGGCTTTACTGCAGTGGCTATTGCTGTACCTCCCATTGGTATGGGGCTCGCCACCTTTTTCAATAAAAAGCTTTATGCTCCCAGTGAACAAGAAGCAGGTCGTGCTTCCATTTTAATGGGGACCATGGGGATTACCGAAGGAGCCATTCCTTTTGCAGCAGCAGACCCTATTCGTGTTTTACCTTCCATTATGACAGGCAGTGCCTTAGGTGCCGCCACGGCAGCTATTTTGGGCACCCAAAGCTATGCAGCATGGGGGGGACTCATTGTGCTTCCTGTTGTGGAAGGGCGTTTAAGCTTTGTGATAGCCCTTATGGTTGGCTCTGTTGTGACTGCGCTTATGGTTAACTTTCTTAAAGCCCGTCGACCTGTTCAGGAGGCTACAGTCGATACTGACGAACCTGAGTTGGAAATTGAAATCGGTTAATTTTTCCGGCTTAACCCAAGTTCAGTCTATAAACAAAATAAATAACAATCCGTTGAAATCCTCAAACTGAAGTATGATTTTATAAGGAAAATAATGATGACCCGTATCGTAGCCGTTACCGCATGTCCCTCAGGTGTGGCGCATACCTATATGGCAGCAGAAGCTATTGAGTCTGCCGCAAAAGCTAAAGGTTGGCAGTGCAGTGTCGAAACCCAGGGTTCAATCGGTATTGAAAATGAATTGACCCGTGAAGCTATCGCTGAAGCTGATGTGGTGATCCTGACGAAAGATATCGATATTAAAAATACTGATCGTTTTAAAGGAAAAACCATTGTTCATATTGGTATTAGTGATGCTGTTAAACGCTCGGCAGCCGTTATGGATAAAATTGCAGCTCATTTAACTTTATCCACATAGCAGGACAAAATCTACTTAGTGGAATAAAGCTCCTTTAGGTGATTGATTTTTTTTATGTGGAAGATACTCAGTTAATCCTAATGAATTATTTAAGTGCACCTTTAAAAATGAATTGTTTCCTTGCTTTCACAAAGAAATTACTATTTTCAGAGGTGCACTTATTCGTTGAATTCATGGTATAGATTGCCAATACCACGAGCAAAATAATTTATCTCGGTATTTGTAGGAGCCTGCTATGAGTACACCCAGAGTCGCACGTTTGAAGTCAGTGCTTTTTGCTTCAAGGCGTGAAATCTCATTAGAACGTGCGCTACTGTATACCGAAAGTTATCAGCAAACCGAAGGTGAATCTACGCTCATTCGCCGAGCCAAAGCAACGGCCCATATATTGGATAATGTACAGATCAGTATACGGGCAGATGAGTTGATTGCTGGGAACAGAACAATACAGCCACGAGCAGGCATCGTTTCTCCAGAAATGGATCCTTACTGGATTGAAAAAGAATTAGATATTTTTGCTCGTCGACCACAGGATCAATTTGATATTTCAGCGCAAGACAAAGCACTTTACCGAGCACGATTACTACCCTATTGGACAAATCAGTCCATGAAGGATTTTATTAATGCACAAATACCTGAGTCTGTGAAAGAGGCTATTGAGCAAAAAATATTTAGTATTAATCAAACCGATAAAGGCCAAGGACATATTATCATTAATTTCGAGCGCTTGCTTAATCATGGTTTAGGCTCACTACTCAATGAGATGCATGTGCTATGCAATAAAAACCCTGACCACTTATTTTATAGCTCAGTTGTAATACTGCTAGAAGCGTCCATTCGTCATATTCGTCGCTATGCTAGCCTGGCTGACGCTATGGCTCAACAAACGGATAATAAGCAACGTCAACATGAGCTAGAAACCATAGCGACTATTTCCTCGTATATTGCAACAGAAAAGCCTGAAAATTTTTATCAAGCCTGTCAGTTATTTTGGTTCATGAATATTATTTTGCAGTATGAGTCGAATGCCAGTTCTCTGTCTCTTGGACGTTTTGATCAATACATGCTGCCTTTTTATCAACAATCATTAGCACAGGGTGAGTCAGAAGGTTTTTTACGCGAATTATTGGAAAGCTTGTGGGTCAAAACCAATGATGTCGTATTATTACGCTCATCCAGCAGTGCTGAGTTTTTTGCGGGTTTTCCTACAGGTTATACCATTATTTTAGGAGGCTTAACAGAAACAGGACAAAGTGCTGTCAATCCATTATCCACTCTTTGTTTAGACGCATACCAGAGCGTGCAATTACCACAGCCAAATCTGGGCGTCAGAGTTAATGAGTTTATTGACCGGCCTTTTTTACTTAAGACGGCAGAAACGATTCGTCTGGGCACAGGTATCCCACAAATTTTCAACGATGAGGTTATTGTACCGGCTTTTTTAAACCGTGGTGTTAGCTTAGAAGATGCGCGGGATTATGCCGTCGTTGGCTGTGTTGAGCTTTCAATTCCAGGTAAAACGTATGGCTTGCATGATATTGCCATGTTTAACTTAGTGAAAATTATGGAGCTTGTCCTGCAGCGGCATGCGGATAACCCAAGCATTCATTTTGATGCATTACTAGCCGAAATCCGTGAAGCTATTCGTCACTACATTAAGCTGATGGTTGAAGGCGCTAACATTTGTGATATTGGCCACCGAGACTGGGCACCTGTCCCCTTACTGTCTTCTTTTATTGATGATTGTATTGGCCATGGACAAGATGTCACTGAAGGTGGCAGCCGATATAATTTTTCTGGAGTACAGGGTATTGGTATTGCCAATTTGTCGGACTCACTGTATGCCCTCAAACACTACGTTTTTGAGGAACAGCGCAGTCAATTTAATGATTTTATCGCGTTATTAAATAGCAATTTTGAAACCGCAGATGGTCATTCGATACGTACACGTTTACAAAATAAGTACGCCAAATATGGCAATGATATGGATGAAGTGGATTCCCTTGGTGCGAGTTTACTTCGCCTATTTTGTAAAACCTTAGAACAATACCAGAATTCCCGGGGTGGTCAATTTACACCAGGCTCCTATACTGTGTCTGCTCATATCCCGCTGGGTGCCGTTGTCGGGGCAACGGCTGATGGTCGACTCGCTGGTGAACAGCTCGCAGATGGTGGTTTATCACCCATGCTCGGTAAAGATCAGCGTGGTCCAACAGCGGTGCTAAAGTCAGTGAGTAAACTGGATAATTATTTATTATCCAATGGTAGCCTATTGAATGTGAAATTTACCCCTACCACGTTAGCAGGTCAGCAAGGTTTAAATAAACTTTGTGATTTTATTCGTGCCTTCATTAAGCTGAAAATACAACATATTCAGTTTAATGTATTAAATGCTGAAACATTGCTAAAAGCGCAACAACACCCACAAGATTATGCGGGTTTAGTGGTCCGTGTTGCTGGTTATAGTGCCTTTTTCGTTGAATTGTCGAAAGTCATTCAAGATGACATTATTCGCAGAACAGCACATGAGCTGTAAATCGATGTTAATTAAAACAGATAAGCCGCTCACAGGACATATTTTTAATATTCAGCGCTATTCGCTACATGATGGTGCAGGTATTCGCACGATCATTTTTTTTAAAGGCTGTCCGTTACGCTGCCCTTGGTGTTCTAATCCTGAGTCTCGTGCTTTTGAAACAACTTACCTACGCAGTAAGACGAAGTGTATTCAATGTACAACCTGCTTAATGGACAATGAGCTTTGTCCCAGTGGTGCGTGGGAGCAAGTTGGCAAAACCTGGACAGTGGCAGCGTTATTGGCTGAAATTGCCAAAGACGATGTGTTTTTTTATGCCTCCAATGGGGGGATTACTTTATCCGGCGGTGAAGTTCTCAGCCAATCAGCGTTTGCGATTGCATTATTGAAACAACTCAAAGCATTAGGCTACCAAACGGCAGTGGAAACCTCTGGCCAAGGAAATACAGCGCATTTACTGCAGATCGCAGCGCTATGTGACGAGGTGTTCTTTGACTTCAAAATCATGGACCCGGTTCATGCTAAAGCCGTCATTGGTATCGATCTGGATAAGGTACTTTGGAATTTCAATCAGCTGATAACACTCGGCAGTTGTGTTACTCCGCGATTACCACTCATTCCTGGCTTTACTTTGAATTTATCTAATATCGATCAGGTACTCGCATTTTTAGCACCTTTTGCTGTGACAACTATCCATTTATTGCCTTTTCATCAGTATGGTGCACACAAATATCAATCTCTTGGTATGCACTACCTTCTGCAAGACATGCCTACACCTACGCCAACTGAAGTAGACAACATACGTCGTTATATCGCCGCTCAAGGCTATCATGTGGTGATTGGAGGTTAACGATGAAACCCAAAATTCTTATCATCGATAATCAGAAGCTATTGCAGGCTCTTGACCATCCCACCAGTAAATTTATACTCACAAAGGTGTTAATTTGTGGTAGGCACTAAAATGGAAATTGTTGGCGTCACTGCCTGCATCAGTGGTGTAGCCCATACTTATATGGCTGCAGAACTCTTAGAAAAAACCTGTAAAAAAGCAGGCTATAAAATCAATGTTGAAACACAAGGTGCACTTGGTTGTGAGCATGAGCTTTCTCCCGAGCATATTGAGCGGGCCAATGTCGCAGTGATTATTTCTGATATCAATATTGCCGGAATAGAAAGGTTTGACCAGTTAAGAGTTGTTCGTTGTAGTATCACTCACTTTTTGTGCAAGACCCAGGACGTTATGGCGGCTATTGAACGCGCCCGTAATATTCCACCGGCGACCAGAATTGTTTTATAAAGACTTCACTTAACGCCCTTATTTCCTCCACCCTTTCAGGGCCAGTTAATAGCTTATTACCGTTGATGAGAGCATAGAGAATGTGCTCTGTACTCCGACGGCGAGCGTTCTGTTTGATTGCGAAATACACGACAAAAATAGTTACTGTCTGTAAAACCACAGCGATATGCTACCTCTTTTACTTTCATATCATATTTAACCAGTAAATATTTTGCTCGCTCAATACGGATATGCGTCAGATACTCGTTAAATTTAACTTGCCCTTCTTTTTGAAACAGTTGGGAAAGGTAGTTGGGTGAAATATAAAAGTGCTCTGCGACCGATTCTCGGGTTAAGGGTTCTTGATAGTGCTGCTCCAAGTAATCTCTGACGGCTTCGTATAAGGCATGACTTTTTGATGGTGTCGCTAAAGGTTGCTCAATAAGATCAATAATATGGCTCAATAGCGAGCTTATGAGCAAACGCTGGGTATTTTTTGATTCGACTAACTTACTGAGTTCTTCAAATGCATTAAGTATAAACGCACCTACTCGTGGTCCCCGACGCAAAACGCGCTCTTTCACGGCAGCATCAAATGGTTCTCCATTCCAACGTAGTAAACTTAAACCAAAGCTTTGTTTTCCTGCCAGGATGGTCATGGTTTCGACAGGGCCTTGCCAGTGGGGTTTATTCCAACTTTCAGCAGGTAAATACACAACATCCCCTTTTTTTAATGTGAAGTTCGTTTCAACACCATGGTAATTACCCATTTCCATGTTGAGCTCACCTGCTAATACTATTTCTACTCGTTGAAAATGGACCTGATAAGCCAGGGCCGGAGGTGACGGCAAGTTACCGGCAATATATATATCTTCAAATGCTTCAGGATGGTGAGCGTAATGGTTTAACGCTGTCATTATGTCGTTTTTATCTAGCATTTTATGATATCCAAACAGGATTACTTCTATCTGCATAGTCTCATTACTGACGGTTGAAGCTTTACAGTAGAGGCTAAATGACTTCGTATTCTTATTTTATGCCTGTGCTTAGCATCACAGCATATCTTGCCTCTAGACTAACAAAAATCCAGTAAATCGAACAATTTGCCTGCTTATCACGTTCCTCAACTTAGTTACTATATCAGTCACACTCGCAATAAAACTATGCTGCTTGCACTGAACATCCGTTGCATTGCCAGAGGTGACCCTATGTCGCTCTTTAAGCTTGATAATGTTATTCAAAATTATGCTTGGGGTAGCAAACATGCTATTTCCCACTTATTTGGCATTAATAATCCCAAACAAGAGCCTCAGGCTGAAATCTGGATGGGCGTTCACCCTAATGGTTGCTCCAAAGTCATAGAAACTGGTCAGTTACTCTCTGATGTATTAAGACAAAACCCTGAGCAATTACTTGGGGACTATACCGCTAAGCGATTTGGCAACCTACCTTTTCTATTTAAAGTGCTCTCTGCCGATGCGCCGCTATCTATTCAGGTTCATCCAAACAAACATAATGCAGAAATGGGCTTCCTTAAAGAAAACCTGGCGGGTATTCCCCCTCACGCGGCCAATCGAAATTATAAGGACGCAAATCACAAGCCTGAATTAATCTATGCCTTAACCCCTTATAAAGCGATGAATGGATTTCGCCCCATAAAACAGATACTGTCTTTATTCCAGCAGGCAAATTTGCCATCGCTTACTGCAGAAGTGGCACAGTTTAAGAAATCGAGGAATAAAGATGGGCTACGCTCATTTTTTAAATCACTGATGAGCCTTGATCCAGCAAAAATAAGACATGTTTTGTGTGAGTTAGATGATAGATTATCTCAACCCAGCCATACTGCGTTAGCCCGTAAAGCATTCGAATATATTCGTTTGTTTAAAGAGTTCTATAAGGAGGATATTGGGCTACTTGCGCCGCTACTTTTAAATATTGTGGAGCTGGCTCCTGGGGAAGCCATGTTCTTGCACACAGAAACCCCTCATGCCTATGTGCAAGGTACCAGTTTAGAAATAATGGCTAACTCAGATAATGTTTTACGAGCAGGACTAACACCAAAATATATTGATCTCAATGAACTTATCGCTAATACGCGTTTTGAACCTATAAAACCAAGACAGATTAAACTACACCCTATTCACAAAGAAGATAGATTAAGTTTTCCCGTTCCTGTTGATGATTTTGGTTTGGATATTATTTTTTCTGATACTACAAAAAAAACTCAATTTGTTCGTAGTCCTGAAATTATTTTTTGTATTAATGGTAAGGTTACATTAAGTGAGAGTAGCCAGGAAGTTATCTTAAACACAGGTGAGTCTGTATTTGTGGGTAATGATGCTCATTTTTATACCTTCAAGGGGCAGGGCACTCTTGCAAGAGCTTATAACTAATCCATAGGATAATTGTATATTTATAAAAGCTATTTTCTGAAGCACCCTTGTTCAAAGTCAGCATAACGCTCCTCGAATACGCTGTGAATCCGTCCCTGGAGGCTTGGTTGCCATTCATTCAGTAGACAGTTCTACTAGAATTATCGATACTTTGTTATGTTACTGTCATATTTCTCCAATAGTTGCTAGTTGTGTATTCATTAATTTTAATGAATTGATAGGGAGGGATTTATGAATAAGTATTATTTATTAACTTTGTTGTTGATGATCACAGCTCAGAATATAACTGCCTCAGAAGAAATGTCAGATGAACAAAAAATTGATTTTTATATTAATACGCTTGTTTTAAGTAAATGTACAAGTCAGATAGAATATTTGTGCTCTAAGCTCAAAAGTTTCAAATATGGGGAGATGCCCAAAATAGCTCAAGCAGGCCATTATGTTAGTGAAATTCATGCAGGTAATATGATGTTCAGTAAAGCGTTAGAATATCATAATGTTTATGCACTCATTTATTTTGATATTAAAGATGAAGAGACTTATTTTTCTGCTTTTCAATTTGTTGCAGGTGATAAAAGTGCAGACCAACAAGTGAAAAGGTTTATGTATTTGCAAAACAGTAAGAAGAATACACTGAGCTATGATTTAGATAGATTTATTTTAAAGTATAAAAGTAGGCAAACATTTGTTCGGTGTGAAAAGCAAAAAAAACAGCTGCTTTGTAAACAGGATGGATCAATGTTTAATGAGGTATACTTTAGAGCATATGGGGGTGATATTTATATGTTTGCTTTAGGCCAGGTCCCTAAAACGAAAGGTAGCATGGATACAACGCCAGGTTTTTATATCTCAAATATTGGAAGAGATATATCTATCCAAGAATAATTTTTTGGTTTTTACTTTGCCCCCTCTAAAATCCCCTTCACAGAACTACTCTTACACTTTTTCAATGTCTAGATCGTTACTCTCAATAGGTGCGGCTTTAGCAAAGTCTGGCTGATGGCTGTAGAACCGTTTGCCGCATGGATGCGGCAGTCGAGCCTCCAGGGATGGATTTACGGCGTGTTCAGCAGGCATTGGGCTGGCTTTGTGTAGCCAGGTAAATGATTTCTCTACTTTGTTATGAAATGATAAATGTATATACAAATATCACTTTAAAGGTTGACATTTTAGTCGCTTACTTTTAATTGTATATACAATTAATGGCGCCACTTATGTAACAAGTACTCTATAAACAGGTGCTCTATAAATATAAGTAAAATCAATTCATTCTGAGCGAGTAACAGGCTATGCATAATAACCTGAGGGAATGTGATCACATTTGGCTCAATGCGCGTATAGCAAGCATGGACCCAGCTGTTGATAAGGAATACGGATATCTTGAAAACTATGCCTTGGGCACGAAGGATGGTCTTATCCATACCCTTGTGCCTATGTCTGAAGTGTCTGAGTTCAGTGCTTCTATTCCTAGTACCGATTTACACCATCAATGGGTGACGCCAGGGCTCATTGATCCTCATACTCACCTTGTCTTTGCGGGTAATCGAGCTAATGAGTTTGAACAGCGTTTGCAAGGTGTTGATTATCAAGCTATTGCTAAGCAAGGTGGTGGCATACAGGCGACAGTAAAAGCTACTCGTGAATTATGTGAGGCTGAATTATATGAGCTTGCCAAACAGCGGCTACAGTCTTGGCTCCAAGAAGGAGTTACTACCATTGAGATTAAATCAGGTTATGGCCTGACTTTAGCCGATGAGCTCAAACAGCTTCGTGTTGCACGCCAGTTAGCCAAGGAGCTTCCCATTCGTGTTAAGACCACTTTACTGGCAGCACACGCACTTCCTCCTGAATATCAGCATGATGCAGATGCATACATTGATTTTGTTTGTAACACCATCATCCCGGCAGCCGTTAATCAAGGATTAGTGGATGCTGTCGATGTTTTTTGTGAAACCGTTGGATTTTCAACAGAACAAAGTCAGCGTGTTCTGTTAACCGCTGAGCAGTTTGGTTTATCTGTAAAAATCCATGCAGAACAACTCTCCAATCAGCAAGGTGCTGCTATGGCTGCTTCACTGGGGGCATTATCAGCAGATCATCTTGAGTACCTGGATGAGGAAGGTGTTAAAGCCATGCAAGCTGCAAGAACAGTCGCTGTGTTATTACCGGGCGCGTTTTATTTCTTGCGTGAGAAGCAATTACCCCCTGTTGAGCTATTGCGCCAGTATCAAGTACCTATCGCACTTGCGTCGGATTTTAACCCTGGAACTTCACCCTTAGCGTCGTTAAGACTCATGCTGAACATGGCGTGTACCCTGTTTCGGCTAACGCCTGCTGAAGCATTGGCAGGTGTTACGCGACATGCAGCCCAAGCCTTAGGAATCGCCAATGAGTGCGGCATGATTAAGGTGGGTATGAAAGCAGATTTTTGTTGCTGGGGTATAGATCATCCTGCGGAGCTTGCCTATATGGTGGGTACTTATCCATTACGTTCTCGTATTTTAGGTGGGCAAGTAGTGTCAGCTTAAAAACCTTCGTTATGGCTATCGATAAATAGCAAAACCCCAAATAAATATGCTTTTTAAAGGCAGTAAAGAATAAGTAGAGGGGAGTATGGAATCAAAAATAGAGCTGAAATGCTGGAAGCCTACGCCAGTAACTATTTGGCAAGGACGAGAAGATACTGAAGAAGGAACAGCTGGTTATCGTTGGCATCAGCAAGTGCAATGTTTATCCAAACCTGACTGGCCTGCTCAAGGTAAGGTGTTATTAGGCTTTGTTTGTGAGGAAGGCGTGCGTCGTAATCAAGGACGTGTGGGGGCAGCGGCTGGGCCTGAGGCTATTCGCAAAGCGCTTGCTAACTTACCTTGGCATGACGATATCATCGAACACAATGGGGTAGTGAAACATCAGGATCAATCATTACAAGCAGGCACTCGAACATTGTCTGAAGCTGCCGTTTGGGATGGTGGTGATGTGGTTTGTGTTGAAGAGGATCGTTCACTCAAAGCTGATCTAGCTAAATCTCAACAAACACTGGCAGACGCTATTACCGGTATTTTTCAGGCGGGTGGCAGCCCTATGGTTTTAGGTGGAGGCCATGAGGTGGGCTTTGGTAGCTTTCTGGGCCTGGCTCAGTGGGCATTATGCCAGCCTCAGATACCTCGAATTGGCATTCTCAACATAGATCCGCATTTTGATATTAGAAAACCAGGTGCTAGTGGGCCTTCATCTGGTACACCTTTTTATCAAGCGGCACAGTGGTGTGAAGCGCATAAGTGGCCTTTTCACTATGGTTGTCTTGGCATTAGTCGTTGGAGTAATACCCAGGCGTTATTCCAGCGAGCTGATCAATGGAAAGTTCAGTATCGGTTTGATACTCAGCTTTCCGAGAGTCAACTGCCTGAAACGCTGAGCTGGCTTGACGTTTTTGTGGCAGAGATCGACTGGCTATACCTGACGATTGATATGGATGTGTTTCCTGCTGCATTGGTTCCTGGGGTCAGTGCACCCGCTGCTATGGGGGTTCATCCCTTGGTGGTTGAGCACATTATCAGCCATTTGCGTCAGCACTATAGCCATAAGCTGATGCTGGCCGATATTGCAGAGTTAAATCCTACCTATGATCGAGACCAGATAAGCGCCAGAGTAGCGGCTCGACTGGTGGCGAATTTACTGCAATAAATTTTTAGAAATTACCCATAAGAAATCTAAAAAATAATAAGGATTAAAGCGAGGTTAATTACTATGAAGCGTCATGATTCAAGCCGTAAGATTCGTGCTTATCGAGGAACGGATTTACATGCTAAAAGCTGGCTGACGGAAGCCCCATTACGCATGTTGATGAATAATTTAGATCCTGAAGTGGCGGAGAAACCCCAGGAGTTAGTGGTGTATGGTGGGATTGGTCGTGCTGCTCGGGATTGGCCTTGCTACGACAAAATTGTTGAAGTGTTACAACGACTGGAGGATGACGAAACCTTATTAGTGCAATCAGGCAAACCGGTGGGTGTTTTTAAAACCCATACGGATGCACCACGTGTACTGATTGCTAACTCAAACCTAGTGCCACATTGGGCAAATTGGGATCATTTTAATGCCCTCGATAAACAAGGGTTAATGATGTATGGCCAGATGACGGCAGGTTCATGGATCTATATTGGCTCTCAAGGCATTGTGCAAGGTACTTATGAAACTTTTGTGGCTGCGGGCAAACAGCATTTTAAGGGTGATTTATCAGGCCGTTGGATTCTTACTGCAGGTCTAGGGGGGATGGGGGGTGCACAGCCACTGGCCGCAACCATGGCAGGGGCTAGCTGTTTAGCGGTGGAATGCGATGAAAGCCGAATCGATAAACGCCTGGAAACCCGCTATTTGGACCACAAAGTCTACAGCTTGGATGAGGCTTTAGCGCTTATTGAACAGCATTGTGTACAGGGTAAAGCGGTATCAGTCGGTCTGCTGGGCAATGCAGCAGACGTATTTCCGGCTTTGGTTGAACGCAATGTGTTACCTGACTTAGTTACGGATCAAACCAGTGCCCATGATCCACTGAATGGTTACCTGCCAAAAGGCTGGTCATTAGCCCATGCCGACGAGATGCGCGAGCGTGATCCACAGGCCGTCATTAAAGCAGCTAAAGCCTCGATGGCTGAACAGGTTCAGGCCATGCTGACATTACAAAGTCGTGGTGCCAAAACCTTTGATTACGGTAACAATATTCGGCAAATGGCATTGGAGGAAGGGGTTACCAATGCCTTTGATTTTCCTGGTTTTGTGCCTGCTTATATCAGACCTTTGTTTTGTGAGGGCATAGGGCCTTTCCGCTGGGCTGCGCTTTCTGGTGATCCCGAAGATATTTATAAAACTGATGCCAAAGTCAAAGCGCTTATTCCTGATAACCCTCACTTACATAACTGGTTAGACATGGCCCGAGAGCGTATCCAATTCCAGGGTTTACCTGCACGTATTTGTTGGGTCGGGTTAAAAGATCGGGCCAGACTCGGTTTAGCATTTAACGAAATGGTGCGTAGTGGTGAGCTGAGTGCACCTGTTGTTATTGGGCGTGATCATCTGGACTCTGGCTCAGTCGCCAGTCCTAATCGAGAAACAGAAGGTATGATGGATGGCTCTGATGCTGTATCCGACTGGCCTTTATTAAATGCCATGCTAAATACAGCAGGTGGTGCAACCTGGGTCAGTATTCACCATGGTGGTGGGGTTGGTATGGGATTCAGTCAACATGCCGGATTTGTCATTGTGTGTGATGGTTCAGATGATGCTGACCGCCGTTTACAGCGTGTATTACGTAATGATCCGGCTACAGGTGTCATGCGTCATGCTGATGCGGGTTATGACATCGCAGTTAAGTGTGCCCAAGAACAGCAGTTGGATTTACCAATGCTGGATGCATAAAAAATAATGTAAATGCTTATATATACCCAATATGAAGGGTATACCCTTTGCTGTGGGGATATTAATTAAGCATTCTAAAACAATACTGAAAAGGTCGTGCAATTTTTAATAATAACTGGGTAAATCCAAATAGATTGCAACGACCTATTAGCAAAGGACCGGAGAAAGCGAGTATGGATCATATGAAGTTGCAACCCGGCCAATTAACCTTGGCACAACTCAGGCAAGTATGGCAAAGCCCATGTCAGGTTTCCTTAGATGATCAGGCATGGTCAGCCATTTCTGCCAGTGCTGATGTGATTGCCCAAGTGCTGGCTCAAGGACAGACTGTTTACGGTGTGAATACAGGATTTGGGGTTTTAGCGAGTACACGCATTGCTGATGATGAATTAGAAAAACTACAGCGTTGTTTGGTGTTATCTCATGCAGCAGGGATAGGTGATCCGCTAGATGAATCTGTTGTCCGGTTGATGTTGCTGCTGAAAATAAACAGTTTAGCGCGTGGGTTTTCTGGCGTTCGTTCTGAGGTTATTCAGGCACTTTGTAATCTATTAAATGCAGAAGTGTATCCATTAATCCCTGCTCAAGGTTCAGTAGGCGCTTCAGGTGATTTAGCACCATTAGCACATATGGCTGCCGTACTTATTGGTGAGGGTGAAGCTGTTTTTAAAGGTGAGCGAATGCCTGCGACAGTTGCATTAAAACACATCAATATGCAGCCGCTAACCCTAGCCCCGAAAGAAGGTTTAGCGTTATTGAATGGCACTCAAGCTTCAACGGCACTGGCATTGGCAGGATTATTTGCCACAGAAGATGTTTTTGCTGCAGCAATGGTAACGGGGGCAACCTGTGTCGATGCCACATTGGGCAGCCGTAAACCATTTATGGCAGAAATACATCAAGTGAGAGGGCACCAGGCACAGATAGATGTCGCTTCAATGTTTAGAAGCTTATTGGATAAAAGCCAAATCGAAGACTCACATGTTAATTGTGATCGTGTACAAGACCCTTACTCCTTACGTTGCCAGCCTCAGGTTATGGGGGCATGTTTACAACAGATACGTAATGCAGCAGATATCATTATTACTGAAGCCAATGCAGTGTCTGATAATCCGTTGGTGTTTGCAGACGATATTGTTTCGGGTGGTAATTTTCATGCAGAACCTATTGCCATGGCGGCGGATAATTTGGCATTAGCCATTGCTGAGGTGGGGGCTTTGTCTGAACGTCGTATTGCTTTGCTGGTAGATAAGCATATGAGTCAGTTGCCGCCTTTCTTGGTTGCTAATAGTGGCGTGAACTCTGGATTTATGATTGCACAAGTGACAGCAGCTGCATTAGCCAGTGAGAACAAGAGTCTGGCACATCCTTCAAGTGTTGATAGTTTACCCACTTCGGCTAATCAGGAAGACCATGTTTCAATGGCGACATATGCCGCACGCCGGTTAAAAACAATGGCTGTCAATACTGCTGGTATCATTGCTATTGAATGGTTGGGCGTTGTACAGGGACTGGATTTTAGAAAACCGTTACTGACATCAGCACCATTACAGCAGGCATACAATATATTGCGAGAGAAAGTGAAGTTTTATGAGGAAGACCGATACTTTTCTCCGGATATTGAAATAGCCAGTCAATTGATACAACAGGGTGTATTATATCCGTTAATTACACAGCCATTGTTACCTAGTCAGAGCATTAGGTGAAAAATAGAATGTTTTTGAATAAAGCATTGTTTTAAGAGGGGGCTCATGCCTCCTTTTTATTCATCAGTCCATGTTAGCCTAAATGTCACTATAATTAATTAAAATCAAATAACCTTTTAAGTGAAGCAAGAAAAAAATAATAGGGTTGCAGAGGTTTGACATGGGTAACTCAACAGGTAATGGTGATGAAAATATTGATCACAGATTACAGCTTAGAAATTTAAAGCTAGATGATTACGCTGATATTAAGAATATTATGGATCGGGTGTATCCTCAAATGGGAGGAGGATGGCCACAATCCAAATATAAAACAATGCTCAAAACCTTTCCTGAAGGTCAAATTTGTATTGATGATAATGGCGTTGTTGTTGCTGCTGCTTTTTCAGTGATTGTTGATTATGACCAGTTTGGTGATGAGCATACCTACGATGAAATTACAGGAAATGCTTATTTAACAACCCATGACCCCAATGGTGATGTACTTTATGGGGTTGATGTATTTGTTGATCCTGAATACAGAGATATGCGTTTAGGTCGGAGATTGTATGAAGCAAGAAAAGAACTTTGTCGTAGTCTAAATCTTCGTGCCATTATTGCCGGTGGACGAATTCCTCATTATAAACAGCATGGTAAAAATTTATCACCACAAGAATATATTGAAGCGGTTAAGCGCAAAGAAATATATGATCCTATTTTAACATTTCAATTGTCGAACGACTTTGAAGTTAAAAGAGTTCTTACTGATTATTTGCCTGAAGATGAAGATTCGAAAGGTTTTGCAACACTGCTTGAGTGGTTTAATATTTACTATAATCCACGACGCAGGAAATTATTTGGGGCTAAAAAAAATACAGCACGGATAGGTTGTGTACAGTGGCAAATGCGGGAGTTGCATAGTGTTGAAGACTTACTGCAGCAGGTAGAATATTTTATTGATGCGTTGTCAGATTATCGTTGCGACGTGGCCTTGTTTCCTGAGTTCTTTCATGCACCACTCATGGGATTGCAGCACCACAAAAATTCAGTAGAAGCTATTAGATTTTTGTCAGAGTTTACTGATCAAATTCGGGAAGAAATATCTAAATTGGCTGTGAGTTATAATATTAATGTTATAGCTGGTTCCATGCCCTTAATTGAAAATGATGAATTATATAATGTTGCTTATATGTGTAAACGAGATGGAACTTATGAAGCACAATATAAACTGCATCCTACTCCCCATGAAAAAAAAGACTGGATAATGCAGGGAGGCAATGACCTTCATTTATTTGATACTGACTTTGGGCGAGTGGGTGTTTTAATTTGTTACGATGTTGAATTTCCGGAATTAGCACGCTTGCTCGCGGATCAAGATATGCAGATATTGCTTGTGCCTTTTTGGACCGATACTAAAAATGGCTACCTTCGTGTGCGTCGATGTGCACAAGCACGTGCTATCGAAAATGAATGCTATGTCGCGATTGCGGGAAGTATTGGTAACTTACCCAAAGTGGATAGTGTTGATATTCAATATGGCCATACCGCTGTATTTTCGCCATCTGATTTTGCATTTCCTCATGACGCCATTATGGCAGAAACAACACCGAATACTGAGATGACATTAATTGTAGATGTTGATCTTAAAAAATTACAGATATTACAAAATGAAGGTTCGGTCCGTAACTTTTTGGATCGGCGGCGCGATTTGTATCGAATCGACTGGTTGGGTGATTAAAAAAACTGCACATTTTTGGTAATTATTAAGGTAGTTAGACTAAGCTGTTTTTTAGTCAATAGTAGAAGTAAGTGAGCCAGACTATGCAAAATTTAATATCTTTAAACAATGCGATAGCTAGCTATCGTACTGTTTTTATTGTTTATTTTATATTGCTTTCCTATTCAGAACTGCTCTTTTCTAATGAAAGTGTCGCGTTAGATGATACTCGCTCAGTAAGTGTGATGCTGCCTGAAGGATGGCAGTTAATCAAAATGATGTCCCCACCTGAACTTCCGGCAAAAACTATTAATCTTGTTAATGGTGATTATAAAATTTTAATCACATTTATAGGATCGAAAGATGGCGCTCCATTCAAAATGAATGATGATAAAATGGTTGCCTTAATAAATAAAACATCTATGCAGTATGTATCTGGTTCTGTAGAGGGGAAAATCACTATACATAAAATACAGGGCGATTCTATGAGAGGTGTATATTCGTCTTTTACAGATAAAAAATGGGTGGGTAAGCAGCCTCCACCTGGAGAATTTAAACAGGTGACAAGCTGCGTTATCACAGTAGGAAAATCAATCCTTGCAACCGTGACCTATCTTTCGAATGATCTAGAAGGGGAGGTTTTCAATGAAGGACTAACTATTCTCAAAAACTTAAGACCCCAAGGGTAATGTAATATTTTTATACGAAGTGATGTAAATTAAAGGTGAGGAAAACCATAAATTTTGAAAAAAGTGGTGGTGACATGCTCAAAGTCGCTAGAGTGGGAGATAAAGATGGTAAAGGGAATACTATTATTGAAGGAAGTACATTTATGAAAGACCAAGGATTATCTGTTGCTAGAGTAGGTGACAAGTTAAGTGATGGTAGTACAATTGTTTCTGGTAGTGCATCTGTATTAGTTGATGGTCGACCTGTCGCAATTGTGGGTAGTCAGGTAAGTAATGGCAGTATTATAATTGGTCCTGGAAGTCCGAAAATTAGCACAGCTTAATAAAAGAAGATCGCTAATAATCTTCTAGATATAGCACTTAAAATAAACTTAAAAATGTACTGAGGAATAAATGGTAGTTGCTGAAACGGAAAGATTAATAATTCGGTACTTAACTGTAGATGATTCATTATTTATTTTTAAGTTATATAATACAGAGCCATTTATAGCATTTGTAGGTGATAAGAATATTAAATCTGTTGAAGATGCAAAAAAATATCTTATTGAAGTGCCTATTAGGATGTATGCTCAGGAAGGGGTAGGATTGTATCTTGTTGAGTCAAAAAATGAGCACATTCCATTAGGGATATGTGGATTAATTAAAAGAGATAACTTAGATGATATTGATATAGGATATGGATTCTTACCAGAGTTCTGCGGATTGGGTTATGCTTATGAATCAGCACGTGCAGTTCTTGATTATGCTAAACAAACATTGAACTTAAAGCGAGTTGTTGCGATCACAACATCTGACAATATGTCGTGTATTCGGTTACTGAGTAAACTGGGTTTGGTGTATATTGGAATACAGGATGAATTACTTAAGAGTAATGTAATCAGTAATGACGATAGTGCAGAAAATACATGTCAGAGATATATGATGCTCTATGCAATTAACTTCTGAAATGGTAGTTTTATTTTGAAGTTTAATAATTTAATTATGCTTAAAATAAGAATTAACTAAAGTACAAGTATGTGTTTTATAACCAGTTGATTATTGAAGTGTTGCATTATGATCGGTTGATTTTTGATCATGTACAGCCACATTGCTATAAAAAAATCTTGTTCAAATCTCTTGCCCATGCCTGGTTCATGGTTATAATCCATTCTCTAATATAACTACCGCTGTAGGTGAAATGACCACTGCGTTTTATATTCACTTTGCAATAAGCTGCTTTCTGGTGGTTTAAGGAATAATTAATCAATTTCTCCAGGATTAGGTGGGCAATGAAAAAGCCATTTTTCTTTATCAGTTTATGGTTACTGAGTGCAGTACTTTTGGTAGGCTGTTCCAGTGAAATAAGAGTCAAAAGCGACTTAGGCATTGAAGGGGCACCTGAATGGGTCAATGAAGGAACACAAGCCGTATCAAATGAAGACGGTCGTTTTATTTATGGCGTAGGTATGGCTCCAAATATTGGGGATTTTTCATTGCAAAAATCAACCGCTGAAAACCGTGCCAGGGCTGAAATTGCTAAAGTCCTATCAGTATCGATGGATACATTACATACCGATTATCAAGGTAGCGATGGTGAGGATGTTGATACGAACATTGAGCGTGAAATAAATGCACAAACGCAGCTTGCTTTAACGGGCGCCAAAATTATTGGTCACTGGCGAGATCAAAATACACAGGATATCTATGCAATAGCCCAGTTAGATCTGGATAAGTTGGAAAAGTCGATTAAACGTGCAGAAAAATTAAGTGAGCGCTTTAAAAGACGCTTTATCAAGAATGCAAATCTGAATTTTGATCGCTTTATGAAGGGAAATAAGTAGTGAAACAAGTAATGAAGTTATTAACCATTGGTTTAGTAGGGTTTCTGTTAACTGCGTGTAATGTGACAAAAGTTACGCGAATGGGGGCTGACGAATCTATAGATCTTAGTGGTGCTTGGAATGATACTGATTCACAGCTTGTTGCTAGAGAAATGATTGGTGATGCACTCAATAGACCTTGGTTGAGTAATTTTTCAGCACGCAGAGGTAAAACGCCAGCGGTGATTGTTGGGAGTGTGCGTAACTTAAGTCATGAGCATATTAATGTACGAACATTTGTTGCTGAGTTAGAGCGTGAGTTGGTTAATTCAGGGCGTGTAGAGTTTGTGGCTTCTCGAAATGATCGTAATGAAGTTCGTGAAGAACGTATGGATCAGGATTTACATGCAAGTGAGGATACACGCAATGCGGCTGGTCAGGAACGTGGCGCTGACTTTATGTTGCAAGGGCAGATTAATACCATTATTGATGTAAATGACAATAAACAGGTTCGGTATTATCAAGTGGATCTGACACTGGTGAGTATGGCTGATAATCGAAAGGTATGGTTGGGACAGAAAAAAATTAAAAAGTTTGTTGAAAATAGCAAGTTTCGTTATTAAACCATACACTCATACACTAAAAGATACCTCGAAAGTTTGCTGATGAGAATCATAAAATACAAATACCCCTTACTTTTAGGGGTATTGTTATGCATGTTATTACAGGGATGTTCGATAACATCAATGAGAGTAAATGCTCTTGCGTCGGATTTGGAAAGCAGCCCCCCAGAAAAAGTTTTAACTGATTTAGAAAATATAGCATTTCCTGAGCGTGACCGAGTACAGTTCCTTCTTAATTTTGGTATTCTGAAAAGTTTGTCAGGTGATTTCGATGGCTCCATTAAAGATTTACAAGAAGCCAAGAGTGTCATTCAGCAAGTAGAAGCTATTAGCATTAGTGAAAATATTGGAGCTGTGACAGTCAATGATACGCTAAAAAGTTATGCCGCTACGCCTGGTGAGCAAATGCTTTTACATCAGATTCTGTTAACTAATTATTTACTTAAAGGGCAATTGGATGAGGCACGAGTAGAAGTTCTTCAAGCTCAAGTAAAAGCCAAAAAGTTTTCAGAAACAAGTGAGTTAACGGGTCGTTTGGCAAGTATGGAATACTTGGCTGGATTGGTTTATGAGCTGCATAATGAAGTTGATAATGCAATGATCAGTTATCGTAATGCAGCTCGTTTTATGAAAAAAAGAGACATGGAAATTCCTGATGTATTGCAGAATAGCCTGTTACGGTGCAGTTATTTATTGGGCTTAAAGAATGAATATAAAAAATATGTTAATTTGTTTGGGCGAAAAACAGCCCGAGCTGATCACAAAAAAGGTGAAGTGACTGTTATATTTTGGGATGGTGTGGTCAGTGCTAAAAAACAAAACTTTATCACTGTGTATGTTCCAAAACTAGAGCATAATGTTACGTTAGCATTACCTTATTACCCCGATAAAAGTAAGCCAATAATGCCACTGGTATTTACCACTGGCGATAATATTTTTAAAACAGAACCAATTGAAAATGTGGAAAAAATTGTACGAGAAGATCTTGATGCTCAGAAAAAGGTCATTTATTCAACCGCATTAGCGCGGATGGTGGCAAAGCATTTAGCGATAAAGGTGAGCCAGGGGCAAAATGCTGAAGGACTTTCCATACTACTGAATTTAGCCTCAGTATTAACAGAGGCCGCTGATGTGAGAAGTTGGAATATGTTGCCTTCTTCAATACAGGTCGCTAGGGTTAAATTAGCACCTGGACGTTATCAGTTGTTTCCTAATCAAACAAAGAGGCAGGTTTCAAAAGTAAAAAATAATTATTGGAATCCACTATTGTTTTTGAGTGAAGTAAAAGGAGCGACCAATGATCAACCAGTTGGTAAATCAATGGTGAGAGGGGAAAAACTGGACGAGTTTATGTTAGATATTAAAGCAGGACAAAAAGTACTTCTTTTTGTGCCTGGAGTAACTAATCGAGTTTATAGCCACTACATGTAGTAAACACAAGTTTTTTGACTAAAAATAAATTATTTAAGGCTTCTAATCGTGAAAATAACTGATATTTTTCGCTTATTTACGATTTTTATCTATATAGTTATTGTCTCTGGTTGTGTAAGTCAACCTAGACAACCTGATTGGATTACCATACAACCAAAAGCTTATCCTGAAAAACAGTTTGTGATTGCCGTGGGCGAGGCAGATACACAGCATGTAGCAGATGATAGAGCATTAGCGAATTTAGGAAAATTTTTTGAAGTGAGTGTTGCTGATGTCTCATCTGACTTTTCGCAAGCCAGTTTAGATGGAAGTGAGAGTGAAAAGCGTTTTCTCAATGAACAAAAATTTATGAGGCAAGTTAATACAGAAACAAAACAGGTACTTGAAGGTGTCCGTGTTGTTGAACGATACAAGTCAAAAGATGGGCGTTATTATAGCCTGGCCGTACTAAAAAAATCACCTCTTGCCAGAAGACTTAGAAAGTCAATCCTGGCTGCTGATTGTAATACAAATGATGCAATACTGTATGCGCAGAAACAGGCTAAAAACCCTATAGTGGCGTTAGCTTCGTTGGAGAAAGCAAGACAGTTTCAAATAAAGAGAGAGATTGAAAATACTCGGTTAAGTGTTTTAATGGGTAGAGGTATCACAAGCAAGATCACTGCTGAAACCATTAAACAACAGATAGAACAGGGGCTTTCTACACTACAATTTTCCATTGATGCTGATAGGAAAAAAGACTTTGATTTATTAGCATCGGTTATTAGTGGGGTCGGTATTCCTATTACAAATCATACAGACTATAAAATAAAGTTGAATATTGATAGGGCTCCCATTTCTTATAGGCAAGGTTGGTTTTGGCTAAGAGGTTCAGCTGAGCTGGTTATTTATCATGGAGAAACGAGTTTAGCGAAAAAGCGTTGGCCTTTTAAAGTTTCTTCGCAAGAGGAGAATTTGATTGAGCAGCGTTTGAGTGATCATTTAGTGAAAGAACTACCTGCTTATTTTTACTCGATGTTAACAACAGAATCTTAATATTAATTTATTTAGGACATTTAAAAACGTCAGTTATCCAATGCTCTGCAGATAACTGACGTAATAGACTCTAATTTTAAATTAACTTTTTATAGTTAATTATCTTTGTTCAGCATAAACATTGCTTAGTGATTGAACAGTGATAGAAGCACCTTGGCTATCTTGAACACTGTCAGCATTGATCCAAACTAGTTGTTGGCCATTACCTTGTAAGTTCCAAGCAATTGATTGTGAATCTGATTTTTCAACTTTAACTAAGCTTTGTGAAGAGCCTGCATATTTAATAACTAAGTTGGGATCAACTACGCTATTAACAACTTTAACTTCTGCTTGATGCTCTGCAAATTGAACAGAAATAAACTGATTAATATTGCTTTGAAGTTGGGCAGCATACCAATGAGTTTCAGGAACAGCATAGTACCGAGTAAATTTATTAAAACTATGACGGTCTCCATCCAGTGGAAGCTGTCTGTTTTCGATGCCTTGAGTATTTATTGGCATTTTAACGCTACCAATAAATGCTTGAATTTTGGCACCAGGGCTGCCTTGCAAAACGTTAGCAGAAACAGTGTTAGTTTCGCTACCATCAATGAAGCAAAGCGCTGCTTTACCTTTGTTACCAGTAGTGCCTGGAACGGGTACTTGTACAGGAGGCTGGCTGTTTGACCATACGATAGAAACATTAGTATCTGCGTCATTTCCTGCCGCATTATAGAAGAACAAGCAGTAAAGCTGACCATTGTTTAAATTTCCATTACAAGTGGCAGTTTCACCTTGTCCTAGTGTAATAAGTTGTCCTTCATTCCAATTGATGCTCATGATTCCCTCGTTAACCTAAATTTGAAAAAAAGTTATCCTCACGCAGTGTCCTTGCGTAAGATAGGAGTAGATAAGTGTCATTAGTTAAAAGTAAGTAAAACTTACCTTTAGAAGTGCTATTGATTCAGATACCTTTTCGGGTATAGATGGGGTTATCAATAGACTCCATGACATTGAATGACACGATAGAACTATAGCAATAAATTTTAGGTGTGCTGAAAAAAAATAAAAAAATTTGCTATCCTTTCGTTTGTTTCAATACTGTTTCGAAGTTAGAGTAAATAACTTAATTTAGATGCAGTGTTTATTTCTATATGCGCTAAGTAACCACTATAAATATTTTTTGTGATGTTCACGTTCCCCAAACTATAACTTTAATTTTTTTATTGAGACTAAATAAGTGAATATATCCATTGCCTGAATAAAACAAAGAATTTGTTTTGTTAAATATTTCACACCTATTTCTTTAGCTAGTTCAATCTCGACAACCCCGCTTTGAACGTTATAGAGACTTTGGGAAAATGTGTCCTTATGTGTTTTAGCTTGTATGGTAAAGTAGTAAATTATGCTTTGTTAATATTGTTTGAAAAGAAATATGTTGTTAATTTACTACTTAGTTTCTGTTAATTAAATTGCTTGGCATATAAAATTTGTAATTAGAGATGCCCGTTAGTTGTAATAAGGGAATTAGTCTGTATTAAGCGTGAAATATTTTGAACTAATTTTTAATAGTATTAATGTGCTGTTCTCATGGCGTGTTTTTTTGTAACTAATAACGAAATGCTAAATGTGACTTAGTTTGAGAAAAAGTTTTGTGTAACAAAAATATTTCTTTTAAATCATAATGTTATGAGTTTATTAATATATTACTGTATAACGATATGGAATTAAAAAGTGAGTTTAAAAATAATTTACTATTAGGGAGAGGGTGTAAATTGTTTTAGGATCAAATTGAAACAAAAATATAACTAAGTTTTAAGGGGACTGTGATGTTAAATAAGAAGCAGCTTGTCTGCGCTATACAGCGCAGGCTGTGGACTTCTCTGCGAGTTGGTATTATAGGTGTTTCCCTCTTTAACTATCTTCCCGTTACAGCAAATGAAGAATTTAACGAATTACCGGGTTACCTAATCACTCAAAAGCAAATAGCAACAGTATCTTCACCCAGTGAATTCACAACAAGTTTTGTACAAAATGAAAGTTGGCAAACTGTTTCGGCGTATAGTTTAGATGACTTAAAACAAACTCAATTAGTTATTGTTAATACCTCGAACTATTTAAGCAAAGATGAAATTGCTCTAGCCAGAGCTGCCTATCGTATGGGTAAAACAGTGATTATTGATAATACTGCTGTTGTCAATAATAGCACTGTATCACAGACAATTGCAGCGATCATTGGTATTGGCTTGACGGATCCTATTGTTGCTGTTCGTAGAACTAATGGGAAAGCTGAGTATAAATCCCTTTCTGTTAATAATGAGCTTTCCGCTAATGAACAAACAGAGTATTTAATAACAGAAGTCAAAAATATTATTTCTACCTGGGATAATGTCGGCAATGTGACAAAGTCTAGTAGTGAGAAAAGATCGAAACGGACAAAAAGGAGTGCATTGGCTTATAGCAGTGTAGCAGCATCTAGCAGTGAAGGAACCAATTATCGTCCTGAGGTTACCATTCCATTAGAGTTTAGGCATGTTGGCTTTAAGTGTCGTGTAGGTGATGAATTTGAAGGGAATGGTTTTACGAATAATGCTACCTGGAATAGCATGATTGAAGATGCCTGTGATGGCAAAGCCAGTGTTTCATTATTTTATAACATTGATTTTGTCCGCTCTGTGCCATTTAACGGAGGTGGCGATAATAATGCGGATAATGCGAAATATGTTCGTATCACATTAAACCCAGGTGATGGTAGCTCGGGTGGAGGTTCTGCCAGCGGTGGCGCTGGATGGCATTTGGTAGATAAACCCACTCATAAACATACTTGGTTTGAGAGTTGGACCAATCGTATTACGTGGTTTGGTCCTGTTGCTATAGATTATGGTGTGGAAGTGATTCCTAGTGATAATGATGTACATCTTTACCACACTACGCCAAATAATAAGCCAAAAGAGTCAGAAATTCGTGAAGTAACAGGAATAACCATTGGCGTTGAAGCAGGAGGTAAAGCTGAAGTGGGGGAAAAAGGTCCCACTGTTGGTGTGGATGCTAAAGGAAGCTTTAGTTACAACAGTCAGCGTTGGGTCTCCTATAAAGCCTATGAATACACTATAGAGAACCAATCGAGAGCTGGCAGTCAAGACCGAGCAAAATGGGTTTGGGACCGTAAGTTTGAGGAGGATAGTGAGAACTGGAGAGTTCATGGGACTTGTCCATTATGGTGTAGTGACTGGTTCTTTAAAGACAGTTCTTTTACCGCAGCATCTTACGCAAATTATAAGCCTGGTTTCAGTGCTACTTTTAGAGTTTCAGCAGATAAGCGGGGTCAATCAAGGTTTACGATTAATAATCGAATTACTGTGGCAGCGTTGGGTGGACGAGTTCAGTATGCTGGTTTGGCCCAAGTATATACTCCTTGGGCCTATAAGGGGTCAAAGTATACATTACCTAAAGTCTTTACAGTAAATTGGGAGGCACCTGTATTTGAGCCAGAAATAAATGTCTCAATTGAGGCCTATAAATATGCCAGTAGCAATGGGGTTTGCTTGGATGTACAGGGTAATTCTACTCAGGAAGGAGCCGCAGTTGTGGGGTATGACTGTCATTATGCGAATAATCAGCTATGGGGTCTTGATCAGTACCAGCGTTATAAGTCTCGGGTAACCGCTGATCGATGCTTAACAGCTGAGAGTGATGGAACGCTGACAGTAAAAAGTTGCTCAGCGGCTGCAAACCAGAAATGGCGCTGGGAAGGTGACTCGTTAAAAAGCGAGTTAGGTGATAAGTCTCTGGCAATTGTCGGTGGACAAGTTAAATTGGTTAATAAAGATTCTAGTGAGTACCAAAACTGGAAGAACTATGTCAGAAATATTGAGCCAGAAAGGGTTATGACAGTAAATTATTAATAGTTCATGACAAGTAAGAAAAAGCGTGAAACAAAAATGGGGCATTAATGCCCCATTTTTGTACGACTTGTAGTTTATTTATATGCTTTATTGCTCGTCCCAAGCCATCTTCCAGTGAGAACCAACTCCTGGCTCAAAATTATTCGATGTACTGGTCCATTGTTTACAATAGCCACTGTATGGAAAAGGTTTACATTGGTAGACTTTGCCATTTTTAGGCTGAAGCACCGTAGTACCTGCTTTATAATTGCTTACTCCTTCAGGAAAAGAGTAGTCGTAATCACCATTTTGCCCATCATCGCCAGGGTCTGTAGAATCGTTGACCAGTTTAAACTGATAAGTTTGTTGTACTAAAGAAAATGTTTTCGTTTTAATGACAAGTGTGTAGTCACCAGGGCGAGCATTTTTTATGTTAATGACAACACTTTCAGTACTATTGTTAACAGCTGTTGAACCAAAGGCTACTTGAGCATTATTTTTGTCAAATACAAGGTAATCAACAGTAAGTTTTTCTGCACTGGTTAGGGTGAAGTCAACATTCGCTTCATTGTTTTGAATAACGTAGTTATCTTTTAATCCACCAACATTAACGTTTGGATCAGGTTTTTGGTCTTTAACGATTTGTACTTCAGCACGACGGATATCACTTGTCTGAAGTGTGTAAATATTATTCTGGCCCATTGTGGGGACTATTTTGCCATCCTTGCCAAGTTGACCAGCTGCAAGGGATTTATGTTGCTTATTGATTTCAGTGGCAAGCAAATGAGGCCAGTTATTTTTTTGACCTTCTTTGGCAGAGTTTATGGTGATAGACGTTGTTAAGTTGATTTGCTCTCCTTCTTTATTAAAAAAGCGAGCTTTAACCTGATCTCCTGATTGAAGATTCATTGTCGGATTAATATCACCAATATCTTGCCATTGTGTATCCGGTACATCTGGATCAGGGCTTCCTTTGCCAGAAATATTAACATCAATAGCTTGATAGAAACTATTAACCGTATCCCCTACATCCCAGACTGCGAGAACAACATGGTATCCATTACGTTCAGGCACATTACAGTCATGTGTGACATCAACGGGTGGGCGAGATTGATTGCCGTCGATTGAGCAAAAAGGTGTTGCTTCAAAAGAACTTCGAGTCAACGCTTGATTAGGATTCCAGTCATTTTTGGTAATAAAGTATCGCCAATCTCGTGTCGCATGATTGGCTGTGAAATGCCAGGAGAATTTATTTGGACCTGGCTTAATAGTGCTTTTATGCCAACGAGTGGCTGTCTGTTCATCTAGCTGGGAAAACTGGCTTAGCCCTGCACTCGCTATTTTTCCATCAGCAGGACCAGATTCGGGATAACGGTCAGGGCCTTCTACACTTTGGGGTTCCCATTGAACTGGGCCACAATTTACATTTTGACCAAGCTTACATTTGTAAGACCTGGATTCAGGTGAAGAAACATAACCGTGAGCCATGACGCCCTGAGCAATAAACAGGGTGCTAATTAATGCAATTTTAGTCAATGGTGGCGATAAAAGAGTGTGTTGCTTACGCATTAGGAAAGCCTCATTTGTTCACTAAAATACAGCAAAGCGAAAGCCTCATGGGGGTCATTAATGTCACTTCTTCTACCGCAGGGGTATGACGTATCAACCCATGGACATATATACCCTTAATGACTTATACCTTTTAATAAGGTACATCTCCAGGGCTTCATTTGTTTGTGATGAAGACTTAAGTTTTACTGCGAAAAAAGTTGTTATTACAGTAGCTCATCAAGTGCAAAGAAGAATTTGGATTCATTTTTTCAGATTAATAAATACAAGACTAGGCGAATAACTTGACATTTATGCTATCAGTTCATGATAGATATATATTTTTCTACGACACATCAGTTTATATATGTAATAAACATTAAATAATTATGACTATATTTTTCATAATATTCTTTGAATAAGTCATCATATTTAACAACTTGTTGTTTATAATAAATAACTTTGACTCAGTTATAAGACAAGTGTGACATGATTCAAGATGAATGGCGGCAGGTATTATGCGGTATAGGCTACGTATTAACATGCTGTGAAAAAACACACAAAAAGCCGCTATGCTTATATATACCTGTGGAGCGTATCTTAAACCTAAATAAGTAGGGTTAATGAAGGAAAGCATGGACATACAAGGCTATGGAATTTTGCTGTTCGTCACAATTTTATTACAAATAGTTTTTTTACAGGAAGGTATGGCCAGTGATGTAAATAGTATAACTGAGTCAGATCAACAAGTGAGAGTGCTACTTGTCCCAAACAAGGAGGCTAAGTTATCCAGCCAAATGAATGGTCGTATTGCAGAGTTCAAAGTAAAAGAAGGAGAGTCATTTAAAAAAGATGATACGTTAGTGACATTTGATTGTGATGAGCCATTAGCCAATTTAAAGTCAACTAAAGCTCAGTATGAAATCGCTAAAAAAACCTATCAAATTCAAAAGAAGTTAAATAAATTATCAGCTGGTAGCCGTTTGGATCTTGCTGTTGCTGCCGCAGAAGTTGATAAATCAGAAGCGATGTATGCTTATAATCAGGTTATGGTTAAGCATTGTACCATTTATGCGCCATTTGATGGGTGGGTGGTAGAAAAGGTAGTGAACGAACATGAAAATGTTACTTATGGTACACCGCTTATTTCTATTATTGATAACGAGCCTCTAAAATTAGACTTATTTGTTCCTTCTGGATGGTTGAATTGGCTTAGTGTGGGTAAACGTTTTCAGCTTACCATTGATGAAACAAGAAAGAACTATCAGGCGGTCATCAAAAAAATTATACCTAAAGTTGATTCTGCCAGTCAGACGGTTGCGGTTAAAGCATTAATTGATCAGCAGCCGCCAGAACTTATTGCTGGCATGAGTGGCACAGCCTATTTTCCCAAAGGAGAACTTTAGCTTTCTTTATATTTAATCGCATAAGGAGAGAGTGACTTGTTAAATGGACTGCTACAAGGATAGAGTATGGATACTCCGAAAGTTCAGTTAAATAAACAAGCTCAACGGCTAAATCAAGTCAAAGAGGCAACGGATGACCATAAGTTCCAGCGTCTTTTAGAACTACTTTCTTTAGAAAGTGAATTGAGACTGTTAGAAAAAAAAGTGGATTTATATTTCACCATTAGTAATGAAACCATTCGTCTAGTTCCTTATGACCAGTCTGTAGTATTTAAAAGTCAACAGGTTCACTCCAGTAAAAAAAATAAAACAAAGTCTGTTTATTCATTTTCCGCAGTAACCGTTTCATCACAGTCAACTATTGATAAGGAATCTCCTTTTATTATCTGGCTTCATGCTGTTATATACCATGTTGCAAAACATCATTCATTGACTGAGTTTATTGATATTAACCCAGGTATGTTAAGTGATGATTTAAGGAGTGAATGGTGCCATTGGTGCCCAGGTCACGTTTTGTGGTGTCCTTTGCTTGATAATCGGAAGCGATTGTTGGGTGGAGTATGGTTGATTAGAAGAGCATTATGGGAGCAAAACGATAAGGTTATACTTACAAGGTTAATGGAGGCTTACGCATATACATGGCAAGTTTTAACCCCCAAGCACTCTTTTCAACAACAGATCAAGCGTATTTTAGCCGGTCGTAAAAAGTGGATCATTTTAGCCCTGTTAATGATGAGTATTATTCCTGTTCGCTTAAGTGTTTTGGCTTCTGCTCAGGTGGTAGCTCGTCAGCCAATATTAGTGACAGCCCCCCTGGAAGGGGTTGTTAAAGAAATAATGGTGCAACCTAATCAGAATGTTGTTAAGGGAGATATTCTTTTTACATTAGATGACACCGTCATTCGTAATCAGCACAGTTTGGCGCTAAAAGCTTATGATGTTGCGCGGGCAAACTATATGAGAGCGAGTCAACAAGCATTTGCAGATGTGCGGAGTAAAGCTGAATTAGCTGTTTTAAAGGCAACACTTGCAGAGAAAAAAGCCGAAGTTGATTATCAGCAGGCTTTAATGGAACGAATTAGAATTGTGGCTCAACATAATGGTGTTGTCGTTTTTAGTGATCCTAATGACTGGATTGGTAAGCCTGTTGTTGTAGGTGAAAAAATTATGACGATTGCTGATATTCATGATACATGGCTGGATATCTGGTTGCCTGTTGACGATGCCATTAATTTAGAATCAGGTGCGCCATTAAGGTTGTTTTTGAATGTTGACCCTTTGAACTCAATTCCTGCTAAATTGGAACAAACCAGCTACGAGGCTGAACTGTCACCTCAGGATATACTTGCTTATCGCCTAAAGGCCAGTTTTCAGTCTGATGAACAATTACCCAGGCTGGGCTTGAAAGGTGTAGTAAAATTATATGCTGACTATGTTCCGTTAGTGTATTACATCTTTCGACGGCCGCTTTCAGAAGCGAGGCGTTGGTTTGGTTTGTAATGGATGACAATAAACTCGATTTAAATAGCCTTTTGCCAGAACTCCGTCAGGAGCTACAGTTATTGCCTGGACCCAGAACCAAAACGGGTGAGCCATCATGGACCTTGCATGATCCTGTGAGCCAACGTTTTTTTTATATCGGTGAGCGAGAATTTATTTTACTCAGCCATTGGCATCATCGGCAGGTAGCTGAAGTATTAATGTGCTGTAATAAAAATAACAAAAAATGTTATGAGCTTGCAGATATAGAAAAACTGCTTGTTTTTTTGTATAAAAATGAGCTACTTAAAGTTCTGGATAAAAAGGCTAACCGAGTGCTTATTGATCGTTATTTTGCTATGAATAAGGGCTGGAAAAGCTGGTTACTTAGGAACTATCTGTTTTTTAGAATTCCACTGATTAGGCCTGATCGTTTTTTAACAGTAACATACCCTTATATTTGTCATCTTTTTACTACAAGAATGCTTATCGTTTTTGGGGGGCTGACATTATTTGGCATCTTGTTAGTGTTACGTCAACTTGATTACTTTATTCATAGTTTTAGTTATTTATATAGTATTTCTGGCGCATTAACATTTTTTATTACCTTGAGCTGTATTAAAGTAGCTCATGAGTTTGGTCATGCTTATGCTTGTAAACACTTCGGCCTAAAAGTACCTTCAATGGGGGTTGCATTTATGGTGCTATGGCCTGTGTTATATACTGATGCTACGGAAGCTTGGAAGCTAAGCAAAAGAAATCAAAGAATTAAAATCGGTATTGCTGGGGTTGCCACAGAGTTAGCTATTGCGGGGGTTGCCACATTTGTGTGGAGCTTCCTTCCTGAAGGTGGTTTAAAGTCTGTTATGTTTATTGTGGCAACAACTACCTGGGTTTTTAGTTTATTGATTAATTTAAACCCATTTATGCGTTTTGATGGTTATTATGTTTTAGTGGATATACTGGATACACCCAATTTGCAACCCCGATCTTTTGCATTAGCAAAGTGGTGGCTTCGAGAGTTACTTTTTGGCATTAAGGCAGACCCACCAGAGGTTTTTCCTAAAGCCCGGCATTATACTCTAATAGCCTATGCTATTTTCACTTGGTGTTATCGATTTTTAATATTTTTAGGTATCGCCATTCTGCTTTATAGTATTGCGTTTAAACTGTTAGGAATAATCCTTTTTATCGTTGAGATTGGCGTCTTGTTAATTAAACCGGTTGTCAATGAAATGAGTGTATGGTGGAAACTTAGACCACAATTACCTACGCGCCGAAAGATCATATTGCCCTTACTTATTATTTCGGGACTTCTTCTAGCGTGCTTTCCCTGGTTCTCTACCGTTGAGCTACCAGGTATATATGCTGCCACGTTGTTCCAGCGTATATATCCACCCGTTGAGGCGCAAATGAGTCAAGTAACCATTAAACATGGGCAACAAGTAAAAGCGGGCGATGAGTTATTTCGTTTATCAACACCCAATCTGTATTATGAAATTAAACGTGCTGAAGCTCGTCATAATATGTTACAGCTTGTATTGAAACGCAGTGGTTCTACTCCTGAGATGTTAGATGCCACTTCGGTGATTGCTCAACAGTTAGCAGAGGTAGAGAGTAAGCTGCAAGGATTAACAGAAAAGCAAAAAAAATTATCAATACAAGCGACAATGGATGGGGAAATACTACAGTTAAAAGATGGTTTGGTGAAAGGTACTTGGGTTAACTCAAAGCAGCAGATTGCATTATTAGTGAATACTCAAAGTGGAATGATTGAGGCGTATGTCCCTGAGAGAGATCTTAAAAAAATCATCGATGGTGCTTCAGCCAGGTTTTATCCTGATATACCTGAGTTAGCCCCTATTGACTGTGAGGTAACATCAGTTAGCTTGATACATAGTCACTCACTTGATACCCCTTATCTTGCATCTATTTATGGTGGGGATATTCCTGTGAGAGTCGAGAGTAATGGCACACTTGTTAATGAAGAAGCATTATTTCGCATCAAATTGAAACCTAAACAGTTATTTCCGACTAGGTTAGAGCATGTCATCAGGGGACAGATTTCTGTTGAGGTAAACTCTTACAGTATGGTTGAATCATTTATTAATCATATTTTGCAAGTTTTTATCAGGGAAACAAGTTTCTAATTTTGATGCTTAAAGGGGTGTTTAAAGGGATGCTTAAAGGATTGCTACTACCCAAAGTTTACCTCATATACAGTATTTAACCTTTCCTCTACATAAACCAATCAACAGTGATGAAGGTATAGCATCACTGGTTTTTTGTTCTTTTTATAAATTTGTTTTTAGAAAGCTTCTCTTTGATACCAAGTCATAGGCAAAAAAAATATTCGCACTATACTTACGTATACCTGCAGCAAAGGGTATGCGTCTGTGGGGTATTAAAAACAAAAATACTAATTCTGGAGAAGTAATGGTTACTTCAATGGATCTGAATGGGTTCTCCAAAGGAATATCACTTCGTCCGGCGACCTCTTCTGATAAATACTTTATTAATACATTATATCGATCAACACGTGATGACCTGCGATTAATCGATGGGAATGAAGACTTTGTGGAAACGCTTATTGAGCAACAGTGCCATGCTCAAGCAGTAGGCTATGGAGAAATGTTTCCACACGCTTTCTATTTTATTATAGAAAAGCAACAACAACCTATTGGTCGAGTTACTCTTGATTTTTCAAACGAAGTTGTACATGTCGTAGATATTGCCTTTATTCCTGAAGCCAGAAATAAAGGATATGGAGAAAGTGTATTAAAAGCATTGCAATTAGCTGCAGGCAAAAGTCGCTCACCCCTGATTCTCAGTGTACATCAAAGCAATTGGGCGGCTAAAAAGCTGTACAAGAAATTAGGGTTTATAGTTGAAGGCTTTTATCCACCGTATGAACGAATGGCATGGTATCCATCTGGTAAGGAGATGACAGCTTAAAACATTTGTGAAGGGATTATATCCAGCGTTTGGGTATTTTGAAACAAAACAAAAAAGGAAGTGAACTTATGTCTGAACCGTATATTAGCCAAATAAATATGTTCGGGTTTGACTTTGCGCCTAGAACCTGGGCCAAGTGTGATGGACAAGTTTTACCCATTGCGAGTAACCCTAGTCTTTTTTCTCTATTAGGTGTTGCTTACGGCGGTGATGGCCGTACCACATTTGGTTTACCGAATTTACAAGGTCGTGTTCCCATTCATATGGGTAATGGTTATCGAATAGGTGAGAAAGGTGGAAGTGAAACGGTTATGTTAACCGTCGAAAACTTGCCTCGTCATAACCATCAAATGCAAGCGAATAGTCAACCTGCAGAGACAAATGAACCGAGCAATCAAGTGTTAGCAATGGAGCCGAGTGGTAGAAATATTTATGGTCCAGCCACCAATTTAGTGGAGATGGGTAATTCCTTAATGGCGACTGGTGGTGGTGAAGCTCATTTTAATATGCAGCCATCGCAAGTAATTAATTTTTGCATTGCGCTGACGGGATTATTTCCACCAAGAAGTTAAGTCTCTATCAGGAATAAATTACAGAGGAATAGAATAATGGCTGAGCCCTATATAGGTGAAATCAGAATTTTTGCGGGTAACTTTGCTCCTGTGCATTGGGCATTTTGTGATAATAACCTGATTCCCGTGACTGAAAATGGTGCATTATTTTCGCTATTAGGAAATAGTTATGGTGGTGATGGTCGAAGCACCTTTGCATTACCAGACATGCGTGGTCGCTTACCTGTAAACCAAGGCACTGGGCCAGGTTTAACGCCTCGTACTATTGGTGAACGGATGGGGGTTGAAGAAGTCACTCTGACAGTTCCACAAATGCCTGCTCATACTCACCAAGTACAGGCAAGTAATAATATGGCAGATAGCATAGAGCCACAAAGTCGGGTATTGGCAAATGGTCAGCCGATTTACTTATCAACGCATGCGAATTTAGTGGCTATGTCGCCAAGCCAAGTGGGAAATACTGGAGGCGATCAACCTCACAATAATGTTATGCCATTTTTATGTGTCAATTTTATTATCGCATTGCAAGGTATATACCCTCAACGGAATTAAAGGAATCTCTAAAAATTAATATTTTTAGAGTCACCTTAACTTTATTTGTAGGAGCTTCTCGTTATGGCTGAACCATTTATAGCGCAAATTCAACTATGGGGTTGTAATTATGCACCTCGCGGTTGGGCATATTGTGATGGTGGATTATTATCGATTGCCGAAAATACGGCATTATTTTCATTAATTGGCACTACCTATGGTGGTGATGGTCGCACCACAATGGGGATACCTAATTTACAGGGTCGAGCACCCATGCATTCTGGTAATGGTCCAGGGTTAACACCCAGGTTATTGGCTGAAAAAGGGGGAACAGAAGAAGTCATCTTAACTCAGGCTACCATGCCAAAACACACTCACCAGATGTATGCGGAAGATGCTGATGCGGTAGAAACCGAAACCGCAGCAGACTATTTAGCCAGAGGAGGAACTCCGGGGCGAGGTGGTCGTTTTTATCCTATTGATACCTATAATAATCCTGAAAATTTAATGCCATTATCACCATCGTCGTTAACTGAGACAGGGCTAGGACAAGCCCACGAAAACAGGCAGCCATTGTTGGCAGTAAACTTTTGTATGGCATTAATGGGTATTTACCCTAATCGAAGCTAAACACCATTACTCTTTATAGGGGGGCTATAATGAGTTGATTTAAGTGATGATTTTTATGGTGGCTTTTTTACTGAGAAAATAATGTCATAAAAAAGTACAGCAATTCCTTATAAACTTTAAGGATCTTATTAAGGGTGTTGAGGTTTGTATAAGGTGAGCGAGTGGTATAAGGTGAGAATACAGCTTATGTGGTAGTTATGACTGTATTCTTCAACCGAGTTTGACCACTGCTTTTAAAAACACTTCGTTAAGGGTATATTTTCTTGATTAACCATCATTATTTGAAAAAGCTATCGATGTTATGGTCTATAAAAGTATACGTTACAACATATAATAAATAAGGGACTTGAGAATACTATGCAGGTTGATTCACTCGCCCAGTTAAAACATGATGATTTTAGTAAACACATTAAAGAGAAATTTATTGTTAAGGATGTCGGTGTTGACTTTTTTATAGAACTTATTGAAGTTAAACAGCTGTACAGAGCAATTAAAAAAGGTGGAAGAGATCAGTTTTCACTACTTTTTAAAGCAGCTGATGAAATACTTTTGCCGCAAAAAATGTATCATTTGGTCCATGAAAAAATGGGAGAATTGAGTATTTTTTTGGTACCTATAGGTCATGAATGCCCCGAAGAACAGGGCGGGCAGGCATTTTATTTATATGAAGCAATTTTTACGTGAAGTTTTGTACCTATTTTTTTGTTATACATTCTTGATCATGGAAATATTAAGATTTGATGAAAAATATCCTCTTTGAGTATCAGTGTTAGCTATATGTAAAGTGAAACGTATTTTTTGGTTATTGTTTGTAATATCGTGTTGGGCTAGTATTTAACGTAGTCAGGCTAGAGAGGGGAAACTACAGCCTGAATGAAATGATGAAGTACTGTATGAAGTCTATTTGATTTAGTTAAGCATATTTGTATTGAATGCCACTATTTGGGAGAGGTTTGAATGTAAGTTTAAATCTTTGCATGGATGCTACTGTAAAAATTATTTTTATATATAAGTTGTTTCGCAGTGTTTTATGTCGTGATGTAGTTTATTTTTATATATAAATTATTTTTTTGTTCTATTTTTATATTGCAGCCTATCAATATGATGATAGCTCAATGTCACTA
The DNA here is from genome assembly GCF_050749885.1 of Zooshikella sp. RANM57. Taxonomy (NCBI): domain Bacteria; kingdom Pseudomonadati; phylum Pseudomonadota; class Gammaproteobacteria; order Oceanospirillales; family Zooshikellaceae; genus Zooshikella; species Zooshikella sp. RANM57. The sequence goes on from NZ_JBOIUB010000004.1 coordinate 216,568, forward strand.
CTAAAATAGAGCAGAGTTACACGCTTGTGCGTGTTGTACAATTGACGCATGAGATTTTAATAGACTGGATTGTCTAGTCGATTAGCGAAATTTGCAGGAGCACTAAACCATGCAGCCTAAATGTCAGCATCGTTCGTCTTACCGTTCTCTTATTCATAAATATTTAAAACATGGTTTACGTAACAGCGCTAACGCTATCTTACGCAAAAAATCTTCTAATTTTTCCTCATCGCCTTCTCAAACGCCTTCCCTACATAGTGTTTCATCTGCTTCCTGTTTAATTGCGCTGGAAAAGCGGTTTTTATTTGATGGTGCTGCAGCTGCAACAACGGCAGATACTGTAGACTCAAATGAAAACGCTACAGAGACCAATACAGAAAACACCACCTCGGAAGAATTAGCACAAGCGCTTGCGCAGCCAGCAACAACGAATAACGATGATTTGGAAAGTGCTGAAGAGCAATCTGATGAAAATAAAGTTGTCATCTTTATTGATAGTCGTGTTGCTGACTATCAGTCTTTAATGGAAGGGTTAGATGAGTCCGTTGATGTTGTCATTATTCAGGAGCAGCAAAATGGTTTGGAGCAAATGGCTAATGCGTTGGCTGAGTACAGTAATTTAGATGCCATTCACGTTGTTTCACATGGTGATGATGGTCAGCTGCAATTAGGGAACGTTACTGTTTCTGCAGATAATATTGCAAATTATAGCCAGTATTTGTCGGATATTGGCGCTGCACTTACACAGCAGGGTGATATTTTGTTGTATGGCTGTGACGTAGGGAAAGGATCTGCGGGTGAAGCCTTTGTTCAGGCACTTGCAGACTTTACGGATGCGGACATTGCAGCTTCAACGGATGATACCGGTGGTGACGCATTAGGCGGTAACTGGAATTTAGAATACTCCACTGGCGATGTATCCAATGATTCTCCCTTTGATTCGGATATGCTTGCATCTTATGACTATTTAATGGCGCTTCCTATTTCTAGTGATCAAACAACCACTTATGATGGTTTAGGGTTACTGGATACTGTGCTTATTGTAAATGGCACTGTTATAGATGATCTGTCGTATGATGGTTGGCGTTTTAATGGGTTTGGTGGTGAAACGGGTATTTATCCATCAGCATTAAGTTTAACGAATGATGTGAATACAACAGGAACTCGAATTTATACCAGTGATAGTTCCAACTTTAAATTTACCAGTGTTGATTATGTCATTGATACAGCGGGTAACCCAGCGAATGCCAGTGTGACTTTTTATGGGTTTAGAGATGGCTCCCAAGTAGAGTCTCAGAACTTTAATGCAGCAGATACCAGTTCAGGTACCTGGACATTAAACTGGGGATCGGTTGATGAAATTAAAGTGGCTGCCAACACTAACTGGATATTCCTCGATAATTTAAAAGTAGGCGCTGAAATTCCAGCTAATGCAACCCCAGCTATATCCGTCAATGATACAAACCTAGCTTATACCGAAGGTACGGCTGCAACTCAGGTTGATGGTGCCGCGACTGTGAGTGATGCAGATGGAGATGCGGAATGGAATGGCGGTTCACTGTCAGCACAAATTACCAGTAATGCTGAAGCAGGGGACCGAATCAGCATTGTGGACAGTGATGGCGATGGTACGGCAATCACCATTAGTGGTACTAATATTTTTGCTAATGGAGTCGATATTGGTGATCTTAGCGCTAGTGGAGGTATTGTCACCGGAGGCACTAAGCTAACCATTACCTTCGATGCCGATGCCACAAATGCCAATGTACAGGAAGTGCTACAGTCTATTCGTTATGACTCAACCACTGATGATCCAGGTACTAATAACAGAGTCATTACTTTTACGGCCACAGATAGTAGTGCGGCAAGCGGATCTGATACCCGAACTGTGGTTATGACAGCAGTAAACGATGAGCCTACCTTAACCGCCAATGCCAGTGACCCAACCTTTACGGAAGGTGGTGCAGCTGCCAGTTTATTCAGTGGTAGCAATATCAGTACGGTCGAGTCTGGGCAAACGGTCAGTGGTTTAACCTTTACTGTCACTAATGTCACTAATGGCAGTAATGAGCGCATTAATATTGATGGCACCACGATAGTGCTGACCCATGGCACCAATGGTTCAACAGCCAGTAATAGTTTGAATTATTCCGTAAGTGTTATTGGCACTACGGCCACTATATCGCTGACAGGGGGTAGCTTGTCCGCGGCTGCTGCACAAACCATGGTGGATAATATGAGTTACCAAAATAACAGTAACTCGCCAAGCACCAGCAACCGCGTGGTGACCTTAACCAGTGTTCAGGATAGCGGTGGTACGGCTAATGGGGGTGACAATACAGGCTCATTAGCGATTGCTTCCACGGTCACTGTTGTACAAAACAATGATGAGCCGACCTTAACTGCGACTGGAAGCAACCCCACGTTTACCGAAGGTGGAGCCGCTGCCAGCTTATATAGTGGTACCAGTATCAGTACCGTCGAAGCTGGCCAAACCATTAAAGGGCTGACGTTTACCATCACGAACGTTACCAACGGCAGCAGTGAAATAATCAATATTGATGGTACCGCCATTGTGCTCACCCATGGCACCAGTGGTAGTACTGCAACGAATAGCTTGAATTACAGTGTGATGGTCATTGGCACGACAGCAACGGTTTCCTTGACTGGGGGCACGCTGTCTACTGCAGCCACTCAAAACATGATAGACAATATGAGCTATCAAAATAACAGTAATACGCCCAGTACCAGCAACCGAGTGGTAACACTAACCAGTATTCAGGATAGTGGCGGTACCGCCAATGGGGGCGATGATACGGCTTCTGTCGCGATTGCTTCGACGGTAACGGTAGTAGGTGTCAACGATGAGCCTACCTTAACAGCTAATGCCAGTAACCCAACCTTTACTGAAGGCGGAGCAGCCGCCAGCCTGTTTAATGGCACTAGTATCAGTACTGTAGAAGCGGGTCAAACCATCACTGGACTGAGCTTTACCATCACCAATGTCACCAATGGTAGTAATGAACGAATCAATATTGATGGCACCACCATTGTGCTCACCCACGGCACTAACGGTAGCACAGCAGGGAATAGCTTGAATTACAGTGTGATGGTGATCGGTACTACTGCTACTGTGACCATGACCGGTGGCAACATGTCTACTGCTGCAGCCCAGACCATGATTGATAACATGAGTTACCAGAATAACAGTAACTCCCCCAGCACCAGCAACCGGGTGGTGACCTTAACCAGTATTCAAGACAGTGGCGGTACCGCCAATGGTGGTGATAACACCGGTTCACTGGCTGTAGCATCCACAGTTACTGTCGTACAAAACAACGATGAGCCAACCCTAACCTCCAATGGCAGCAACCCCACGTTTACTGAGGGTGGTGCAGCTGGCAGTCTGTTTAACGGCACTAGTATTAGTACCGTGGAGGCAGGTCAAACCATCAAGGGCTTTACCTTTACCGTATCCAATGTGGCCAATGGTATTAATGAAGTGATTAATATTGATGGTACGGCGATTATACTGACTCATGGTACCAGTGGCAGTACTGCAGGAAACAGTTTGAGTTATAGCGTCACGGTGGTGGGTACTACAGCGACTGTGGCGTTGACTGGTGGCACCATGTCTACCGCGACCACGCAAACGTTGATTGATAACATGAGTTATCAAAACAACAGTAATACGCCCAGTACCAGTAATCGGGTAGTGACCTTAACCAGTATTCAGGACAGTGGTGGCACCGCTAATGGCGGGGATGATACCGCGTCTATCTCCGTGGCTTCGACCGTGACAGTTGTCGGTGTGAATGATGAACCGACCTTAACCGCCAATGCCAGCAACCCAACCTTTACCGAAGGGGGCGCGGCGGCCAGCCTGTTCACCGGTACCAATATTAATACCGTGGAATCCGGGCAAAACATCACAGGGCTGAGCTTTACCATCACTAACGTCACCAATGGCAGTAACGAGCGCATTAATATCGATGGCACCACCATTGTGCTCACCCATGGCACCAATGGCAGTACGGCAGGAAATAGTTTGAATTACAGTGTGATGGTGATTGGCACCACGGCTACGGTGACCATGACGGGGGGTAACCTGTCAGTCGCGGCGGCAGAAACCATGATCGATAACATGAGTTACCAGAACAACAGTAACTCGCCCAGCACCAGTAACCGGGTGGTAACCTTAACCAGTATTCAGGACAGTGGTGGCACCGCCAATGGGGGTGATAACACTGGTTCACTGGCAGTAGCATCCACAGTTACTGTTGTACAAAACAATGATGAGCCGACGCTAACCGCCAATGGCAGCAACCCCACCTTCACTGAGGGCGGTGCGGCTGGTAGCCTGTTTAATGGCACCAGTATTAGCACGGTAGAAGCGGGTCAAACCATCAAGGGCTTCTCTTTTACCGTGTCTAATGTGGCCAATGGCATTAATGAAGTGATCAATATTGATGGTACGGCGATTGTCCTTGCTCATGGCACCAGTGGCACTACGGCGGGGAATAGCTTGAGCTATACCACCAGCGTAGTGGGCACCACCGCGACTGTCGTATTTACGGGCGGCACCTTATCCACCGCCACCGCGCAAACCCTGATTGATAACATGAGTTATCAGAACAACAGTGATACGCCCAGCACCAGCAACCGGGTGGTGACTTTAACCAGCATTCAGGACAGTGGCGGTACCGCCAATGGCGGGGATGATACGGCGTCTATCTCCGTGGCTTCGACCGTGACAGTTGTAGGTGTGAATGATGAGCCTACTTTAACCGCCAATGCCAGCAACCCCACTTTTACTGAGGGTGGAGCAGCCGCCAGCCTGTTTACGGGCACGGATATCAATACGGTGGAATCAGGGCAAAACATCACTGGGTTGAGCTTTACCATTACCAATGTCACCAATGGTAGCAATGAGCGCATTAATATTGATGGCACCACCATTGTGCTGACCCACGGCACTAATGGTAGCACCGCAGGAAATAGCTTGAATTACAGTGTGATGGTGATCGGCACTACCGCCACCGTGACCATGACCGGGGGGAATCTATCAGTCGCAGCCGCTGAAACGATGATTGATAACATGAGTTATCAGAATAACAGTAACTCCCCTAGCACCAGCAATCGAGTGGTGACGTTAACCAGTATCCAAGACAGTGGTGGTACGGCCAATGGCGGTGATAACACGGGTTCATTGGCGGTTGCTTCTACGGTCACTGTGGTACAAAACAACGATGAGCCAACGTTAACTTCCAATGGTAGCAACCCCACGTTTACTGAGGGTGGGGCGGCCGGTAGTCTGTTTAACGGCACCAGTATTAGCACTGTGGAAGCGGGTCAAACTATCAAGGGTTTCTCTTTTACCATTTCCAATGTGGCGAATGGCATTAATGAAGTAATTAATATTGATGGCACGGCGATTGTGCTCACTCATGGCACCAGTGGCAGTACGGCCGGCAATAGTTTGAGTTATAGCGTCACGGTGGTGGGTACTACAGCTACCGTAGCGTTGACCGGTGGCACCATGTCTACAGCTACCACGCAAACCCTGATTGATAACATGAGTTATCAAAACAACAGCAATACCCCCAGTACTAGTAACCGTGTTGTTACATTGAGCAGTATTCAGGACAGTGGTGGCACCGCTAATGGCGGGGATGATACCGCGTCTATCTCGGTGGCTTCGACGGTGACTGTAGTCGGTGTGAACGACGAGCCTACCTTAACTGCCAATGCCAGTAACCCGACCTTTACCGAGGGTGGAGCAGCCGCCAGCCTGTTCACTGGCACCAATATTAATACCGTGGAATCAGGCCAGAATGTTACAGGTCTCAGCTTTACCATCACCAATGTCACCAATGGCAGTAACGAGCGGATTAATATCGATGGCACCACCATTGTGCTGACCCATGGCACCAATGGCAGTACGGCGGGTAATGGATTGAACTACAGCGTAATGGTTATCGGTACTACGGCTACGGTGACTATGACCGGGGGTAACCTGTCAGTCGCGGCGGCCGAAACCATGATTGATAACATGAGTTATCAAAATAACAGCAATACGCCAAGTACTAGTAATCGGGTAGTGACCTTAACCAGTATTCAGGATAGCGGTGGTACGGCTAATGGGGGTGATAATACTGGCTCGTTAGCCGTTGCCTCAACGGTTACCGTGGTGCAAAACAACGATGAACCCACTTTAACTTCCAATGGTAGCAATCCCACTTTCACTGAAGGGGGGGCGGCCGGGAGTCTGTTTAACGGTACCAGTATCAGTACCGTGGAAGCGGGTCAAACTATCAAAGGCTTTACCTTTTCCGTTTCCAATGTGGCCAACGGTATTAATGAAGTCATCAATATTGACGGCACGGCGATTGTGCTGACCCATGGCACCAGTGGTAGTACCGCCGGGAATAGCTTGAGCTATAGTGTTTCGGTAGTGGGCACCACTGCCACTGTCGCACTGACCGGTGGCACCATGTCTACCGCCACCACGCAAACCCTGATTGATAACATGAGTTATCAAAACAACAGCAATACCCCCAGTACTAGTAACCGAGTAGTGACCTTAACCAGTATTCAGGACAGTGGTGGTACAGCGAATGGTGGGGATGATACCGCGTCTATCTCTGTGGCTTCGACTGTGACAGTCGTCGGTGTGAACGACGAGCCTACCTTAACCGCCAATGCCAGCAACCCAACCTTTACCGAGGGCGGAGCAGCTGCCAGCCTGTTTACCGGTACCAATATTAATACGGTGGAATCAGGCCAGAACGTTACTGGACTGAGCTTTACCATCACCAATGTCACCAATGGCAGTAACGAGCGGATTAATATCGATGGCACTACCATTGTGCTTACCCATGGCACCAATGGCAGTACAGTAGGTAATGGCTTGAATTACAGTGTGATCGTCATAGGTACTACCGCGACAGTGTCAATGACGGGTGGCAATCTAACAGTGGCTGCGGCAGAGACCATGATTGATAACATGAGTTATCAGAACAATAGCAATACGCCCAGCACCAGTAACCGGGTAGTGACCTTAACCAGTATTCAGGACAGTGGTGGCACCGCCAATGGGGGTGATAACACTGGTTCATTAGCCGTTGCTTCAACGGTTACCGTAGTGCAAAACAATGATGAACCCACCTTAACCGCCAATGGTAGCAACCCCACCTTTACCGAAGGCGGGGCGGCCGGCAGCCTGTTTAATGGCACCAGTATCAGTACCGTGGAAGCAGGGCAAACCATCAAGGGCTTTACTTTTACCGTGTCCAATGTGGCCAATGGCATTAATGAAGTGATTAATATTGATGGTACGGCGATCATACTGACTCATGGTACCAGCGGCAGTACTGCAGGAAACAGTTTGAGTTATAGCGTCACTGTGGTCGGTACCACTGCAACCGTCGCACTGACCGGTGGCACCATGTCCACGGCTACCACGCAAACCTTGATTGATAACATGAGTTATCAGAACAACAGTAATACGCCCAGTACCAGTAACCGCGTTGTCACGTTAACCAGTATTCAGGACAGTGGTGGAACGGCGAATGGCGGGGATGATACGGCCTCAATTTCAGTCGCTTCGACTATAACCGTAGTGGGTGTCAATGATGAACCGACATTAACCGCCAATGCCAGTAATCCAACCTTTATTGAGGATGGGGCAGCGGCTAGCTTATTTAGTGGTACCACTATTTCTACCATTGAAACAGGTCAGAATATTTCTGGGTTTACCCTGACAGTGACTAATGTCGCGAATGGTGGCAGTGAGGTGTTGAATATTGACGGTACATCAATAGCACTGTCCCATGGAACCAATGGTACTACAGTAGGAAATAGCTTTAACTATACGGTTATTGTCGTGGGTAATACGGCAACAGTCACTCTTTCTGGAGGCAGTATTTCAGCTGCTTCAGCGCAATCACTGGTGGATAGTATTAGCTACCAAAATAACAGTAATACACCTGATACCAGTAACCGCGTTGTGACGTTAACCAGTATCCAAGACAGTGGTGGTACTGCAAATGGTGGTGATAATACAGGCTCACTGGCAATTGCTTCCACCGTGACGGTTGTTGGCAATAATGATGCGCCCACATTAAGTGCTAATGCAAATAACCCTAACTTTGTTGAGGATGGTAGTGCCGTTAATGTGTTTAATGGTAGCAGTGTTAGCACGGTTGAGGCTGGTCAGCATATAACAGGTTTAACCTTCACGATCACCAACATCACGAATATTTCTCAAGAAATAATCAATGTTGATGGTGCTTCAATTTTACTCGTGAATGGAGTTTCCGGCGCCACCACCATTAATGGATTAAATTATGCCGTGAGTTTTTCAGGTTCTACCGCAACTGTTGTATTAACGGGAGGTAGTTTAACAACGGCACAAACACAAACACTGGTTGATGGTATAACCTACCAAAATAACAGTCAGTCACCTAATACGACACCTCGTGTAGTGACGTTGACACAAATTACCGATGATGGTGGTACGGCTAATGGTGGTAGTGATACGAAGAATTTGTCTGTTTCTTCAACAGTAGGTGTGACTTCAGTAAATGATGTGCCAACTGCTATGGGCTTATCAAATGCTGATTTAAGATTATCGTCAACAACAGGTATTGTCGGTTCACTATCTACCACGGATGCAGATATTGGAGATACCCATACTTATGTGCTCGTCAGTGGTGTAGGTGGTGATCACAATGGCTTATTTGTGATTGAAAATAATGTGATAAAGGCAGCCAATACAGCCAACTTATCCGGTGGTGTTTACACTATTAGAGTGAAAACCATTGATGGTGCAGGTGGTTCTTATGAGAGACCCTTTACAATAACGGTTATTGATGACGCCTCTCTAAACTACTCTCAACAAAATGGCAATAATATTGGTGCGGATAGTCCTAGTGACCCCCCAAGGAGAGGTAATGAACCTGTTGGCGAAGGCGAACCTGCTTTTGAGCTTGAAAATCCGCTGGCTCCTGAGCCTCCAACTGTAAATGTTGTATTACCTAGAGAAGCTGTCGCAGTTAATAATGTCATCGATGCTAATCAACGCACCTATAATACGACACTCACAAATATTGCAGTAAATACTCAGGTGCCTCCACCGGTCGCATTTGCTCCAACATATAATTTTTATACAGCCATTGGTCGGGGATTTGGCATTAATAGTTCAACACCATTTGGCTCTCCCAGTAATATTGGTAGCCCCCCTGGATTTAATCAAGATACAGGGCCTGCAGATAGTAATGATGTAGGTAGTCCTGATGATAGTAATAATGGGGATGATGATACTCGTATAGAGCCTACAGATAGAGGAGATTCTGGAAATAGTGATACTCAGGATAGTAATCAGGGTGATTCTTCTCCAAGCAGTAGTGATACAAATAATTCAACATTTAGGCCTAGTTTTACAGAGCAGTTACAGCTCGCGAATAATACCAATAAAAAGCAAGCTTTAGTGGATGCATTAGTGGGAACACTGCCAAGTGAACAGGGTGAAAATGCTCAGAAAAACGAACTGATAGTGGATTAAAAAAATTATCACAAAAAGTGACTTAGAGAATCATTACAAAAATAAAGTTTATTTTTATCTAAAAAAATGCAGTGAGTTAGCTATATTTGTAAGTAGGTAATAAGGCATCAATGTTCTTATTACCTACGGTGTTTGTATCTGAGTAGCTTGAAGTAGAAGGTGTGATTTTTTTAATGTAGAAAAATGCTCACTATGAAGGGTATAAGTCAAATAACATTTAATTGGGGTTATATTTGCGGGGTAACAGTTGCGCCATGAAAACTATCCACGGATGGATGCTTTTTTTTGGGTTATTAATATTGGGGGGGTGTGTAGTGACACCAGAGCCCATAAATCCGGAAAAAACAGCACAGCGAGTGATGAATGACATTGATCAAATGTTTAAAGAACAAATACCGGTGTCAGGAGAAGTCAGCCTTTATGAGGCGATGGCGCGGGCGGTTAAATATAACATTGATCATCGACTGAAAATGCTTTCCCAAGTGGTCAAAAATAGAGAACTTGACCTGTCTAAATACGATTTATTACCAAGATTAGCGGCTTCTGCTGGTTATAAACATCGAGATAATGAGAATGCCTCGAATAGTTTTTCCGTGAGCAGAGGTGTTGAATCTTTGGAAACATCAACCTCTCAGGATAAAGAACTGTGGACAGCTCAAGCACAGATTGTTTGGAATGTGCTGGATTTTGGTGTGAGTTATCTCAGGCAACAACAGCATGCTGATAAAGTATTAATAGCAGAGGAACAACGGCGTAAAGTTGTTCAGAATATTGTTCAAGAGGTCCGACAAGCTTATTGGCGTGTGGTAGCTGCACAAGAGATTGAACAGAAATTATATTCGGCCATCCGTGACATTGAAAATTCCCTAAATACGGCTAGGCGGATGAAGACTGATGGATTGCAGAGACCCATACAAACCCTTGAATACAGACGGGACTTATTAAAAACTTATCGTGGATTACTCAAGAAAAGTGACGAGTTAGCTCTGGCAAAGGCCGATTTAGCACGGTTAATGAACCTTCCTCCAGGGACTTATTATCGGGTTATGCCAATGCCCAGAAAAGAAAGCCCCTTTAATTTTAATGTACAGCAGTTAACGTCTTTGCAGTTAGCGGCCTTGCGCTACCGTCCTGAACTCAGAGAGATGGACTACAATGCACGTATAGTCGAAAAAGAGGGGACCATTGCTAAGCTGGAGTTATTACCTGGATTATCATTTACCCTCGGTGGTTACTATGATGACAATAGCTTCTTATTAAATCAAAGTTGGGCGGAAGCAGGTGTTCAGGTTTCTTATGATTTAGTAAAACTTGCCACAATACCCGATGTCAGTGCATTACAAGATTCTCGTAATAAATTGGTTAATTTACAGCGTCGAGCATTGAGTTCAGCTATTCTAGCGCAAATGGAATTGGCGGTACGAAGCTATTTAATTGCAAGAAAAGACTATGAATTATCTTTAGCGGCTACAGATATTGAAAACCAGCGTTATCGTCAGTACCGTGCACAGGGTGATACGGGTATGACCGCCCGGTTGGAGCTTACGCAGGCAAAAGCAGATATGTTGCTTGCATCTTTAGATCAGTATTTTCAATATGCACAAATGCAAAGCCAATTTGGTTTAATACTGAACTCAATAGGTATTGATCCATTACCACAAGTGGTCGCCAGTCATAACTTACCTGCTTTAACATCAACCATGAAAAGATATTTTCAAGAGCAATTACCAAAACAGTTACAAGAAGTATTAGTGGAAGCCAAGACAATGAAAGTGGCCACTAAATAAGGCTGATTGTAATAATTGATTTTAAAGAAAAGATAAAAAAGGACCATGGCGCAGGTCCTTTTTTTATTTAAGAGGATTTTATTGTACGAAGCACCACAAATTTTCGGTCACTGGCGATGAGTGTGTAATTTCCAAAAAGTCGCTTAAGGGTTACATGATAATTTAAATGCCGGTTACCGATGACTGTCAAAGCCCCGCCGAATGCTAATTTCTGTTTTGCTTGGGTAAACATCCTTCGTGCAATCTGATCACCAACAGTGTGTTGTTGGTGGAAGGGTGGATTACACAGAATTTCATTAGCTTCTTGTGATACCCCTTGTAAGCAATCATTGACAATAAACTGCACATTTTTTCTGTTTGGAAAAGTGTGCTGCCAGGTTAATTTAGCCGAATCTACAGCCATAAATGACTCATCAGTAAAAGTAATTTGGGCATTAGGATTCATTATGCCTGCACAGACCCCAAGTGCACCATTACCACAGCCTAAATCAACAATATGTTGGGCTTGTTCTAGCGGCAAAGAGGGTAAGTGCTGTAAAAGCAGCCGAGTGCCAATATCTAATTTTTGTCGTGCAAACACATTAGCATAGCCATAAGCGGTTAGTGTGTGATTAAGAAAAGAAAACTTATAAGCACTGGGGGCAGACTTTTTTATAACTGAATTAATATTGACTTCACTGTGAAAAAGACGTGCTTTTTTTTGCGCTAAAGATGCCTGGGTTGGACCAACGTATTGTTCTAATGTCTGGATAAGTGTTGATGGAAGGTGTTTTATCATTCCTCCAGCAACAAATGTAGTATTGGGAGAAAGGTAAGGATGTAGATGTGTGAGTTGTTCAATCAATAGCGCATTGTTTTTGGGGACTTTGAGAATGACAAGGTCATATTTCCCAGAAAGGACTGATAATGGTGTGAGCAGTGAGATATCTGCATTGTCTATCTGGTTGATTTGAGCGTTGTGAATAATGCCGTGGTGGCTGAGAAAAGAGTCGCTGATAACGGTGGGGTGTTTTTGGTGAAGTGCAAGCGAGAGAGCACCCCACTGATCATTCAGGATGATAGGCGTCTGCCAGTCATTTGTGGATTTTGCGATAAATTCTATCAAGTACTCATCTGCAGCATCCCAGGCTTGCAAAGTATCTTTGGCGCTTAGTGGATAGCGCGCGAGTTTTAAGTCAGTTATGGCATTACTAAAGTTTTTCATTACGTTGCCGGTCAATAAACATATTTGAACAGATTCAGCTCATGCATGTAGGGAGTTGCTGCATTCAGTGGCTGACCTATAATGGCCGCATTATACTGAAGTTTGTTTTTATCTGCGCAATTAAAGAGATGCTATTCATGGCGAACTCGAATTACGATTATGACTTATTGGTTATCGGTGCAGGCTCAGGAGGGGTTCGGGCCAGTCGTATGGCCGCTTCACAGGGCGCAAAAGTAGCCGTTGTTGAGTCTACTTTTTTGGGGGGGACGTGTGTCAACGTAGGTTGTGTACCCAAGAAGCTATTTTCTTATGCTGCACATTTTGCTGAAGACTTTCATGATGCCAGGGGTTTTGGTTGGTCAATTGATGATACTCACTTTGACTGGTCAGTATTAAGGCAAAATAAAGATAAGGAAATACAACGACTGAATGGTATATACCAGCGCTTACTGGAAAGTGCTGGTGTAACCATCATTAATGGACATGCACGATTTGTCGATGATCATACTGTCGAAGTGGGCGATGGTCATTACTCAGCTGAGCGAATTTTAATTGCGACAGGAGGACAGTCTTTTGTTCCTGAGTTTCCCGGTCATGAGCATGCGATTACATCAAACGGTGCCTTTTATTTAGATGCCTTACCAAAACGTGCAGTCGTTGTAGGAGGAGGTTATATAGCGCTGGAGTTTGCGAGCATTTTTAATGGGTTGGGTGTTGAAACCACATTAATTTACCGAAGAGAGCTTTTTTTACGAGGATTTGATGACGATGTACGTCATTTTATGCGTGATGAGATTGATAAAAAAGGTATTCAGTTACGCTTTAGTGAAGATATTTCTCGTTTAGATAAGCAGCAAGATGGCACGTTGCAATGTCACTTGAAAACGGGAGGAGAGTTAAACACTGATTTAGTGCTATACGCTACCGGTCGAGTACCAAACACGTTGGGTTTGAACTTAGCGCAAGTGGGGGTTGAAACAGACCAACATGGCGCAATTGTTGTCAATGACCATTTTCAAACATCCGTACCTTCAATATACGCGTTAGGTGATGTGATTAATCGCGTGCAGCTAACACCTGTGGCACTGGCTGAAGCAATGAGTTTGGTACGTCACTGGTACCAGGGGAGTAATGAGCCTATTGATTATTCTCTGGTGCCTTCTGCAGTGTTTTCTCATCCTAATATTGCTTCTGTAGGGTTAACTGAAGCTCAGGCAAGGGATCGTTACAGCAAACTGGATATTTATCGAACCAGTTTTCGCCATTTAAAGCATACACTCAGCGGTAGTGAGGAAAAAACGCTGATGAAGCTTATTGTGGATAAGGTGACTGATAAAGTGATTGGTTGCCATATGGTGGGATCTGAAGCGGGAGAGATTATGCAGGGACTGGCTGTTGCGATTCAAGCGGGTGCAACAAAAGCCGTGTTTGATAGAACAATAGGTATACATCCCACTGCTGCAGAAGAGTTTGTCACCATGCGTGAGCCTGTGGCTGAAAACTAAACAGTATTTTTAGATATGCCCTTAATATAAAAGGGACTTTTGAGTCCCTTTTATACCCGTCATGAATTATTTTTAGGTTAATTTTATATTACTTATTGGCCTTAGAGTGATTGAAGTAGACTACTATAGTATAAAGAGGACAAATTTTTCAGTTCACTCAATAGTTTGTAAATGACGTTAAGGTTTTATGTTTTTTTCTCAGCTACGTAAACTTTGCAGGGAATCATTGTTATCTACCCATTGATAAGGGTGCACACATTAAGCAAATGGACCTTATGCGAAATAGCTTGACAATTAAAGGAAAAATATTTGCACTCTTTTTTTGTTTGTTGCTAACAATGATTTTGTTGGTGGCAAATGGCTTGAACAGTGTAAGTAGTGTGAATGAGTTGTTTTATGAGGTTAGAGCAAGCGAACTAAGTATAACAGAGTTACTGAATGTTGGAGAAAAAATCAGTAAGCTGAAGTTTTTTTTACAGACAGAAAACAAAAATACACTGATTAATATAGAACAGTTTAAAGGTCTTGTTTTGGAGGTTAGGGAGGGTTACGCAGATCTGGAAAAAATTAAACTGGTAAGCCCATCTTCTTTACCATATGAACAACCTGAACTTTTTAGCTCGTTAATTCAACATGTCGATACATTGCGAACTGAAAATCTTCACTTTCAGCAATTCCATTCAAGGTTATTAATTGATGTTGATAGTCTTATCACCCAGTCACTCCAGCCGTTATTAAGTTCTGAAGAAAACCAAGTACTTGTAGATATAAAACAATGGTTGTTGTCTACAAATCTATTCGATCAATATAAAAATTTAAATAATCAGTGGTTGGTTACTGCTGGAGAATATAAGCAGGAATTAGAAATATTAAGACAGAAGAAGGAGCCAGCTAAACTACAAATAACTGGATTAGTGAATGATTTAGAGATATTAATCCAAGCCTACCTTAGTGTGGCATCTCTTTGGCCAGAATTAACCACTGATCTATCTCATTTAGAAAACCACTACCAAAACTTATTAAGACATGCATTTCTTCAAGTCGAGCAGTCTGGTAAGGTTTTTGATAAAGAGTTTCAGAATATCGTAAAAAATAAGTGGTTGGTAGTGAGTGTAGTTTGTTTGCTAAGCATATTTATTGCAATATTACTTATTTTAACAATTGTTATCCCTCTTAAGAAAATTACGAACGCATTTAGATTATTATCAATTGGAGAGTTTGATATTGAAATTCCAGGCAAGTACCGTAAAGATGAGCTCGGAGAATTGGCGTTTACAGCGGGTATTCTTATAGAAAAAAGTCAACAAACGACAACTTTGCTTGAAAACAGTAAACGATTAGTAGCAGAGCAGGAAGCAACGAATAAAGTATTGAAACAAGAAATAGAACAAAGACAGCAAGTAGAGTATGACTTGGTCAAAGCCAGAGAGTCTGCAGAACTGGCAAATTATCAAAAGAGTTTGTTTGTCACTAATGTCACACATGAGCTAAAAACCCCATTAAGTGGCATTCTGGGCATGTTGAGTTTATTGGATGCAACAAAGTTAACACCGGAACAGAAAGAATATATTGATTATGCGTTGAAGTCTGGAGATGCGACCTTAGCGATGATTCACAATATGTTGGATTATACGACCCTTGAAGCAGGACGAATTTCTCTTCAACGTAAACCATTCTTATTACGCTCACTTGTGGAAGAGGTGGTTTTTTTAAGTGCCTTTCGCGCGGCGCAAAAGCAAGTGGTTTTGCTCTATGATATTGCTAGTTATTTGCCCGAACAATTAGAGGGTGATGTTGCTCGAATTCGTCAAGTTTTACTTAACCTCATTAGTCATACTATTCAACACACTGACCAGGGGTATATTGCCTTGGATGTGCAGGGGCACAAGAGTGTTGATGAAGCGGTGATTAAATTTATTATTCATGATAGTGGTCAATTAATAACGTGGGATCTATTTGATGAGCGTTATACATCAGTGGCCCAGGAAAATGAAAGTGCTGATTCTATAGGTGTGGCTATTGCTCGGCAGTTAGCGGAATTAATGTGGGGAAAACTCGAAAAATCAACAGTGGATAATCCTGCCCGATTTACATTAACGTTATCTTTACCAACAGTGTGTATTACAGAACCACTGATTAATAAGCCTGCACATAGTACACAACGTTTATTAAAAGGAATTTGGTTAGGCGAAAGTCCTATTATTTATAATTACATTGCATGCTTAGCGAAAAAGGTGAATTTGCATTTAGTGCATTTATCTTCATTAACAGAGTTGGCGAATTGGGTAGGTAAAAACAGCTTGCAGGAATATCAATGCTTACTTATCAGTAGTGAACTCATGAGTGAAAGTTATCCCAAGTTATTACAGCATATACGTGCGGTTCATCCTGCTATACGTCAGTTAGCGATGATTTGGTATAGCTTATTCCCTCGTTGCGGAGAAGCTAATCAGTTTAAAGTGGTCGGTTTTAAAGGTTATTTATCACACCCAACAAAACATAAAGACTTTCTGACCCTCTATCATGCCTTGTTGAATAAATCACATGGCTTTATTACCCGTTATATTCAACCTGATATGGATTTACCTGAAGCGTTTGATGTGAACCAAATGGCTGATGAAAATGCTGGACAGCTTAAGGTGCTAGTGGCTGAAGATAATCCAGTTAATCAAAAAGTAGCCGCTAGAATGTTGAGTAAATTGCAATGTAAGGTGAGTGTCGCAAATAACGGACAAGAAGCGGTTCATATGTGGCAAAGCCAAGGGTTTGATCTTATTGTTATGGATTGCAATATGCCCGTGATGGATGGCTATGAAGCTACTCGGCAAATTCGTTCTTTAGAGCCTGAGCAGTCACATATATATATTGTTGCTTTAACCGCAAATGCTTTGGAAGGAGAGCGAGAGAAGTGTTTTCAAGCCGGTATGGACCATTATTTGACGAAACCTGTTAAGTTAGTTGATTTCCAACAGCTTATTGATGAGGTTCGTGAGCACGCTTGTACCTCTGAGACGGCTGATCTGGTCTAACATTCATTGCACATTATGTATTTAAAGAGGACCTGTAACACTACTGGAGGGGGCTATAGCGGGTTTAGCAGAACAAAAAAAACAGACAGTTGTATTTTCATACAAGCTGCCTGTATCCGGGGAGACTCAATGAAAACCAGATAACTCCATATCCGGTTGCATCATGGTAATTAGTAAGACAAAGGTGTGGATTAAAAGTTTCCCGTAAAATGAAATTATTTGAAAAAAAATAATCGCAGTAAGTAAAGTGCTAACTGTTTAACTTTATGTTGGTTTATAAGGTTCGGGACTACGAATAGCGTGTATAGCACTAATGAGGAAAGACTTTGTATACACATTTCATTTCCTGTTCAGAGATCAATAGTCAGGTTTTTAGCTGGTTTGCGGCCTTGGTGATCAAAAGCTGATCGGTTATGATCTTGTTCTTTTGAAAAACAACAGACTAAATGAAGTGGTTAACGAACTATGAATTCAGTGGTGGTTGCAGTCTTGGTCATGTTAGTGCTCAGCTTATTGCGTACTAACGTGGTAATTTCGCTCATAATTGGTGCTATTGCCGGGGGATTAATAGGAGGGCTTGGCTTAGAAGAGACAATTAATGCCTTTAGTAAAGGGTTAGGTGGAGGTGCTCAAGTCGCATTGAGTTATGCGCTATTAGGTGCATTTGCGGTTGCGATTGCCAAGTCGGGTCTACCGCACTTGATTGCTGATAAAGCAGTAGCAATGTTAGGAAAGAATGGCGATCAACCTCAAAAAGTAAAACAGTTGAAGTATGGGTTAATTACTGTGCTCGTGTTGGTTGCCATTAGCTCGCAAAATATTATTCCCATCCACATTGCCTTTATTCCTTTGCTCATTCCACCACTGCTTATGGTTATGGCGAAACTGCATCTTGATCGTCGTTTAATTGCCTGTGTTCTGACCTTTGGTTTAATTACCCCTTATATGTTTTTGCCTATTGGGTTTGGCGGTATCTTTCTTAACGAAATATTGCTGGCAAACCTGGCTGATAATGGTCTAGCCACTGAAGGAATTAATGCTTCACAAGCCATGCTTATTCCTGCTTTGGGAATGCTGGTTGGGTTATTAGTTGCTGTATTTTTCTCATACCGTGGCAAGCGTGAGTACAATCTTGAAAAAATTCAACAGGCTGAAAGTATCTCTGTTTCTTACTCAGCAAAAAGCTTAGGTATGTCTATTGCCGCCATTGCTGCAGCATTTATTGTTCAATTATTGACTGACTCAATGATCTTAGGGGCAATGATTGGTTTTCTAGTGTTCTCCCTGAGTGGCGTTATCAACTGGAAAGCGTCTGATGGCGTGTTTGTTGATGGTATGAAGATGATGTCAATGGTGGGATTTATCATGATCGCTGCTGCTGGCTTTGCTGAAGTACTAAGGCAGACAGGAGATATTGCTAATTTGGTGAACAATTCCGCAGCGCTCATTGGTAGCAACAAGAGCTTAGCGGCACTGGTAATGCTGGCTGTAGGGTTATTGATTACTATGGGAATTGGTTCGTCATTCTCAACGATTCCAATTATTAGCGCAATTTATGTACCTCTTGCAATGCAGTTAGGGTTTTCTCCATTGGCAATTGTTGCGTTAGTAGGCACAGCTGCTGCGCTTGGTGATGCAGGTTCACCTACTTCTGACTCAACGTTAGGACCAACGGCTGGCCTGAATATGGATGGGCAACATAATCATATATGGGATACAGTGGTACCTACGTTTCTTCACTATAACTTGCCATTACTTGTTTTTGGGTGGGTCGCCGCAATTATGTTGTAGTCGTGTCTTGCCATGAGAAGACATCGAAATTGGTGGAAGGGAAGCTGTCATAAAAGGATTTCCAAAAGCTTCTCTTACCTGTTGCATTTGCTTAATGACTTCACTGCACTGGTAATAACTAAGGGCTAATGCCGCTTCCATCTGCTGCATTTCTGCGACAGCTTGTTGCAGTTTCTTTAATGATGAGCTGGAAAGATTAGGCATAATAAGAACTCTTTTCGCCTTCTACAGCCTTTGACTAAACGACTAACAGAATAGTTCGCCTGAGATAGATGAGAGAAATGTAGTGCTGGCTTGAGAAAAAGATAAAGTGAAGTCCCAGAATAGGGGACACCTAATTCTGGGAAAGTCATTAGCACGTATATAAATTTTAAGTGAAGGTAAGCAGCTAAATTATAACCAAGTAGGCTAAAAGCACTTAAAATAAATTTTTATAAGGATTAAGCTGTTTGCTTTAATGTGTTCCAACAGCTTTGAGGGCGTAAATACTGGGCTTTGAGCTGTTCAGCCATCTCATTTAGATTTTCCAGTATTGCTAACAAAGATTGCTTTTCACTTTCCATTTCTGTAGGTGTTTTCTGTTTAGTTAAATCCCGCTGAGTTTCAATAGCTGCAACCATCTGTAGCTCTTTTTCCGTTAATGGTTTTGGCTCAGGTGGACTAACGTCTTCAACTTGATGTTGCTCTAAAGCCACTAACGAAGAAGGTTGTATTTCTTCTGAGTTTTCTTGACGATCACCAGCTGCTTTTGTTTGGTTGTTATAAGCCTTGGCCTGTTCAGTCAGCTGTTTAAGGATAGACCCTACTGTAGATGGTTGTTCTTCCTCCACAGTTTGGTTTGTCTGAATCTGGGCAGAAGTCGTTAATGGCTGAACTGCTGGCTTCTTTTCTTTAACAACCGTACGCGCTATAGGTGCTACCTCTTCTGGTAATGGTGCTGGGCTACACATAGCGGTGTTGTTTTTAGATGGCGGTGCAGTAGCTTCAGCCGTACCTCGACCATTATGATGAGTGTATGCATCATAAGATTTAGCCTTTGCTGTAAGCCGCTGTAAAATAGAAGGTCCTTCATGGGCTTCTATTTTGGCCATTGTTTCTGCTGATGGTGATGGTGGTTTAGCAGGAACAGGCGCTTGCTGCTGCTTTGCTGTTGCTGCTTGTTGATCACTAGCGCTTGGCGTGTCAGGGTTACTTCGTTTAGCTTTTGCTGGTGCTTTTTTACGTACAGGGCGACAAATAGTATTTGACGATGAGCCTAACTTATAGCCTTTTAAGCTCAGTGCACTGTATGTGTTGATCGCCTCTTGCTCTAATTCAGCAAGCTCGTCCCTACTTTCCGCATAATCCCATTCTTCAACACTAAACTCATCTGTGCCGTACCGAAGAATCTCTTTATATAGAGGGAAATCAAGATCCATTTCGGCTGCGGCAACAATTTTCGCCCATTGTACTTCAAGTTGGTTACGTGTCGTACCAACATAAACCTGACCAGTGATCTTGTTTGTTACCGTGAAGATTAACAAGGTGACACCTTCGTTACTGAATAGACCCCAAAAAAAGAGCGAAATTATACAGAGGAAGTTTTATGTTGGTAGGGGTTGACAGTGCTCTTTTGAAAAAAAGTGATAAAAAGCAAAAGGATCAGAATAAATATACGGAAACTGATGTTCAGTCATGTTTACTTTTCACGAAAATAGGAGATTGGTTTTACCAAAGCCTTAACTAGAAAAGTGCATCTTTTTAACTGAGTAATCGCTAGAAAGAGGCATCTTAGGTGACATGGCTTTAAAAAAATGTGCCTAGCTGCTGGTTCGTGACCAGATTGTTGCCGCCATGAATAATAGGCGGCAATAGTATTATGATACTGATCTTAAAAGCTTCGTTTAATGGCAAACTCGGCTAAGTTAAGCAATGCTGTCTTGTAGGTGGAAGGTGGCAGAATGGCTAATGCATCTGTAGCCAACTGTTGCTGCTCTGTGGCTTTCTTTAGGGTGTAGTCAAGTGCTCCACTTTGGGAGATGATACCAATGATTTCTTTAATATCGACCTGTTCGGGTTTTTGAATAGCTTGTCTGACACGTTTAGCTGCTTCAGGTGATCCTGTTTGAATAGTATAAATCAGCGGTAGGGTAGGCTTGCCTTCAGCAAGATCATCACCAATGTTTTTACCCATGGCCTCAGTGTCACCCTGATAATCAAGCACATCATCAACTAGCTGAAATGCCATGCCGAGATGACAGCCAAAACGACGAAGAGATTCGCACACTTCTTTGTTACTTTTTGCCAGCTGAGCTGCGGTATGAGTAGAAGCTTCAAACAGCATGGCTGTTTTACCATGAATGACTTGCAGATAGTCTGCTTCTGAGGTGTTGGCGTCCCTTATACGCATAAGCTGCATTACTTCACCTTCAGCAATGATATTAGTGGCTGAAGATAAAGTATTCATAATATCCATATGCCCTAGTTGCACCATCATTTGAAATGCACGGGAATAAAGAAAGTCACCAACTAATACACTTGGGGCGTTACCCCACTTGGCATTTGCTGTAGATTTGCCTCGCCTTAGATCTGAAGTATCTACAACATCATCATGTAAAAGCGTAGCTGTATGGAGAAACTCAATAATAGCTGCCAGTGAAATTTGCTGATCTCCCTGGTAACCACAGGCACGAGATGCAAGGAGTACGAGTAAAGGTCTGAGTCGTTTACCACCAGCTTGAACAATATATTCAGCGATTTTAGTGACTAGAGGAACTTGTGATGTTAGTTGGATGTTGATGCACTTATCAACAGCAGCAAAGTCATCAGCGACGACTGCGTAGATATCTTGAACAAGCTTGGATTCAGGCATGAGATTTTATGTGCACGATTAAAGAAAACCGCCCGCATGCTAGGGGGGTAGAAACGTTCTGTCAAGAATGATAACGCGGATGTTATGTCAGATATACCCACTGGGAATGATTTTTACTTGCAAAACACTTTATCTCATTTGTTTGCCCAAAGTTTAGGGTTAACTCATAAATAGATTGGGAATGGATCAAAAGAGTATTTTCGATAGTGTCACATTTTAGAGGTATAGGTTGTGCTTTTGGACCATAAACAGGTGGAAACAGATATAGGCTAAAATGAAAGCAGGTAATACTTGCTTGACTCAAGGGATTTCCGTAGAATTGCGCGCTCACGCGCGAGAATCCTGGATTTCTTCTGTTTGTTATAAACGTTATCAGTATCATCAAGTTAAGGCAGACTATCGCTTTGTCATTATGATGTTATAACTGTTTATGGGAAGCAATCTTAGTATGCATAACGCCAGTCTTAATGTGTGTTGCGCATAGGTATTTTCGGTTTTATAAATTCCAGATCTGACTGGATGCCTTTAACAAAAAGGCGGCTGTGGATTTTCGGAGATAGATACATGTATGCGGTAATCATAAGTGGCGGCAAACAGTACAAAGTCGCTGAAGGGGATACCCTAAAGTTAGAAAAGCTGGAAGTAGCAACAGGTGATGCAGTCGAGTTCGACAAAGTACTGTTGGTTGCTAACGGTGAAGAAATCAAAATCGGTGCACCTCAAGTTGAAGGGGCCAAGGTTTCTGCTGAAGTGGTTGCGCATGGCCGCGGTAAGAAAGTGCAAATCGTCAAGTTCAGACGTCGTAAGCACCATCGCAAGCAAATGGGGCACCGTCAGTGGTACACCCAAGTAAAAATTACTGGCATTAATGCGGGCTAATCTAAGATAGGAGACTGAAGCATGGCTCACAAGAAGGCAGGGGGTAGTACCCGTAACGGACGCGATTCCCAGAGTAAACGCTTAGGTGTTAAGCGCTTTGGTGGACAACTGGTTCCAGCAGGCAGCATTATCGTGCGTCAACGTGGCACACGTTTTCATGCAGGTGAAAACGTAGGTATGGGCACAGACCACACATTGTTTGCTAAAGCTGAAGGCCGAGTGGTTTTCGAGGTTAAAGGCCCTAAAAACCGTAAATATGTACGGATTGAAGCGGCTTAAAATCGCCTTTCAGTTTTCATGAAAAGCCCCGCTTTGTCGGGGCTTTTTTATTTCAACACCTAAACTTAAATATACCCTTCGCGAATCAATTTTAGGGTTTGTTGTCTTTGTTCTTCACCCCAGTCACTTATTTATATAAGCTCCTGGGCTTCCTCACTTGACGGCCGCCCCTAAAAATCCTTCGCTTTAGGTATAGAAAGCATGGTGGCAATATTTTTTTGCGCGAGTAGGATGATTCTCTCCTGTTTGGGCTCGATCTGTGAAAGGTGATTAAAACATGAAGTTTGTCGATGAAGCTTCCATTTATGTTGAGGCTGGAAATGGTGGTGATGGATGCTTAAGTTTTCGACGTGAAAAGTTTGTCGAGAGAGGTGGCCCAGATGGAGGGGATGGTGGTAATGGTGGTAGTGTTTATTTAATTGCAGATAATGACCTCAATACGTTGGTTGATTACCGTTACCAACCTAAATATCGAGCAGAACGAGGCGAGAATGGTCGTGGCCGAAACTGCTCGGGTAAAAAAGGTGGTGATATCGTGTTGAAGGTTCCTGCTGGGACCACGATTATTGATGAAGATACGCGAGAAGTGATTGGTGACCTGACTAATGTGGGTGACAAGCTATTAGTGGCTAAAGGTGGTCATCACGGTTTAGGTAATACTCACTTTAAGTCCAGTACCAACCGTGCGCCACGGCGGATAACAAAAGGTACGCCTGGTGAAAAACGGAATTTACGTTTGGAGTTAAAGGTTATTGCTGATGTTGGTTTATTAGGGATGCCAAATGCTGGCAAATCAACATTTATACGTGCGGTATCTCATGCTAAGCCTAAAGTGGCAGATTATCCGTTTACAACGCTGGTACCTAATCTTGGAGTCGTTAAGATCGAGCAACATCGAGGCTTCGTGATTGCTGATGTTCCAGGGTTAATAGAGGGTGCTTCTGATGGGGCGGGTCTTGGAATACGCTTTTTGAAGCATTTGGCTCGTTGTCGAATTTTGCTGCATCTGGTTGATATTGCCCCTATGGATGGCAGTGATCCTGTGCAGGTAGCCAGTGCCATTATTCAAGAGTTAGAAAAGTTCAGCCCTGCATTGGCTGCCCGTGAGCGGTGGTTGGTGTTGAATAAAGTGGATGTAGTTTCAGAAGATGATTTAGCATTAATAAAACAAAATATTGTTGATGCATTGAACTGGCAAGGACCTGTGTATACTGTTTCTGCGCTTGCCAGAAAAGGCACAGAACAGCTTTGTCAGGATATTATGAATTACATTGAAGCTAAGGCTGAAGAAGAAGCTTCTAACCCTGATGCTGCTGCGGAAGAGGCAGAGTTTAAAGCGCAAATGGAAGCAGAAGCTCGAGAACAAATGCGTATTTTGGCTGAGCAACGAAAAGCACGTAAACATGCCGCCAAACATCAAGATGATGATGACGATAATGATGATGGTGATGTTGAAGTTTTTTATGTCCCATAATTAATATATATTATGGTAATAAAAGACTGTTTTTATATTTGTTTATAAAATAAGCACTTATATTTTTTGGCTAATCAAATGGCTGAGAGGCATCAGTTTGTTAGCCAAGATTGGGCTAACGTTTTTCACGTAGTTAACTTTCATGCAGCAAGATAATCAAAGAGAAAAACTGACCAAAGCAAAGCGTTGGGTTATCAAAATAGGTAGTGCTCTGCTGACTGCAAATGGTAAAGGCTTAGCAACGGAAGCAATGCAGCAGTGGGTAGAGCAAATAGCTACTCTTCGCAGACAAGGCATCGAAGTGGTGCTGGTTTCATCAGGTTCTGTTGCTCAAGGAATGGTCAGATTGGGCTGGGCATCTCGGCCAAGAGCTATCCATGAGCTACAAGTTGCAGCAGCAGTAGGCCAGATGGGGCTGATTCAGGCGTACGAAAGTTTTTTTCGGCAGCATAATATTTCTCCAGCTCAAGTGCTCCTTACCCATGCCGACTTATCCAATCGACAGCGTTACTTAAATGCTCGAAGCGCTTTACGAACCATGTTGGAGTTAGGTGTTATTCCGATCATTAATGAAAATGATACGGTTGCCACTGATGAAATACGCTTTGGAGACAACGACACTTTAGGTGCTTTGGTTGCCAACCTGGTTGAGGCAGACCTTTTGGTTATTTTGACGGATCAACAAGGTTTGTATGATGCTGACCCTAGAACCCATAAGACAGCCAAACTTGTAAGTACGGCACCTGCGTCTAGTAAAGCGCTGGATAAAATGGCTGCTGGTAGTGCTGGCACTTTAGGTCGTGGCGGAATGATGACGAAAGTTCGAGCGGCCAGGTTGGCAGCACGGTCAGGGGCTCAGACCGTTATTGTTGGAGGTGCGCAATCTGATATTTTGACTCGGGTGGCTGCTGGAGAAGAAATTGGCACACTGCTCACGCCTGAACAAGAGCGATTAGTTGCTCGTAAGCAATGGCTGGCAGGACACCTTCAAACGCGAGGGCGGTTGGTTATTGATGCTGGCGCTGTAAGAGTTTTGATGGAAGAAGGAAGAAGTTTATTGCCTGTTGGTGTTTCTGCTATTGAAGGGCGCTTTCAACGAGGAGAAATGGTAGCTTGTGTTGATATCCAAGGTGAGCCTATAGCCAATGGCTTGGTGAACTATAGCGCTGATGAAGCAAAGCAGATTATTGGCAAGCCAAGTCATCAGATAGAGGGTATTTTAGGTTATGTGGATGAGCCCGAGTTGATTCATCGGGATAATCTTGTGCTATTAAGAGATGGGTAGAAAACGTAAAAAGTGATACCTGAAAACGTCAAGACATGCTCAGGAATCGTAGGCAAAAAAAAACCGGCGACAGCCGGCTTTATCAGGCTAACTAGCCTTAAGCTTCAGCTAAAGCCTTGATCTTAGCAGACAAGCGACTCTTATGACGCGCTGCTTTATTTTTGTGAATGATGCCTTTATCGGCCATTCGATCGATCACAGGTACTGCCGCAGTAAATGAAGCCTTAGCTTGTTCGACGTCTTTGGCTTCAACCGCAGCAACGACTTTCTTGATTACTGTACGTACATGAGAGCGCAGGCTGGCGTTATGCTTACGGCGCTTCTCATTCTGACGTGCACGTTTTTTGGCAGAGGGGGTATTTGCCACCGTCTTGCTCCTTGAATGCTATCACCATACAAAATTAGACGCGCAACTATGCCCATTTGGCCTGTCATTGTCAATATTTGTCCAGTAAAACGCGTGCTTTTATCACGGTACTCAAGATGGGATAGGAGGTCTCTTCACTAAGCAAGATAGATAGGCGGGCAAGTTAACGCAAATGATAATAGTGAAATGAACAGCTTATGGCCTTGTTGCGTAGGCTGTTAATAATGTTTGATCAGGGGAAAATCTAAAGATAAGTGGATACATCACTTTTGTTGTGTAAGAAAAAGTTATAATAATTCACTTTTTTAGCTTATACCCTTCATTTTGGGTATAGATACTATCTGTTTGGATACCATGTAATGAGTGAAACTGAACCTTCGCATCAGGCAAAATCTGTAAAACCTCCAAAATCATATGGTTTGCTTCGCTCCAGTGCCATTGTCGGAGTGATGACATTTATCTCAAGGGTAATGGGACTTGCACGAGATAATATTGTTGCAAACTATTTTGGTTCTACGGCAGCTGCAGATGCTTTTTTTGTGGCATTCAAAATTCCAAATTTTTTTCGGCGTCTTTTTGCTGAGGGTGCTTTTTCACAAGCCTTTGTCCCTGTTCTAACTGAGTATCACACAAAACGTTCATTTAATGAGGTTCAGGAGTTAGTCCGGCGAACCATGGGAACGCTTGGAGTGAGCTTGCTCCTCATTACCAGTATTGGCATTTTGGCAGCCCCTTTGATTATTATTATTTTTGCCCCTGGTTTTCGGCAAATGCCAGAAAAGCTTGCACTGACAGCTGATATGCTGCAAATAACATTTCCATATTTGATGTTGATATCGCTGACGGCTTTATGTGGAAGTGTGCTAAACAGTTTCAACCGTTTTGCCATTCCTGCCTTTACACCTGTGTTACTTAATGTTGCTTTGATTTTATCTACCTTGCTCATGACGCCATGGTTTGACCAGCCTGTGATGGCTTTAGCCTATGGTGTTATGTTGGCGGGCATTGCTCAACTGTGTTTTCAGTTACCCTTTCTTATCAGGCTGCAGTTATTTTCTTGGCCGCTTTGGGGATGGCACCATGAGGGTGTTCAGCGAATCATGAAATTGATGGTTCCTGCTTTATTTGGCGCATCGGTTTATCAACTCAGTGTTTTGTTTGATACGGTTTTGGCTTCGCTTCTTGAGTCAGGCAGTGTTTCTTGGCTGTATTACTCTGAACGCTTAACCCAATTACCCCAAGGTATTTTTGGGATTGCTATTGCTACTGTTATTCTGCCTAGCTTATCTCGCAAACATGCTGAGCAATCTTCAGAGAGTTTTTCTCGCACCATTGATTGGGCATTAAGGTTAGTCTGTTTAGTTGGAATTCCCTCTGCCTTAGCATTGTTTGTCCTGGCAGAGCCACTCATTGCCACATTATTCCACTACGGAGCAATGCAAGACAGTGACGTCTTTAATGCTGCTAAAAGCCTACGCGCTTATACTCTAGGGCTGGTTGCCTTTATGTTAATTAAAGTACTGGCGACTGGTTACTTTTCTAGGCATGACACCAAAACCCCTGTTCGTATAGCGATTAAAGCAATGTTTGCCAGTATGATTTTAAATGTCATTCTGGTCATTCCGCTTAAGCATGCAGGATTAGCGCTGGCAACCTCGCTTTCTTCTTTATTAAATGCAGGTATGTTGTATTGGGGATTACATCGTATAGGTGTCTTTAAATTGCAACCTGGTTGGCGGCTATTGAGTTTGCGAATGCTGTTAGCCAATAGTCTGATGATATTTGTGGTTTATGAATTAATGGCGGATGTATCCCTTTGGCTGAGCTGGGGGTGGATTGATCGAGCTTTGCAGGTTGCCTTGCTGGTATCAGTCGGTGTACTAACCTATGTTGCTGCTTTATTTATTAGCGGGTTTAGGCCTCGTCATTTAGCGCATTAAAACACGGCAGAATAAAAGTCTAAGTGTTTCGCATCGTAATTCCCGGTGTTCAGCACAGAGGCCCTGCTATATAATGGCTGGCCCTGGAGTGTAAGTGGGTAAGGCAATGGAACTCATCCGTGGTTTACATAACCTCAAACAGCAGTATGGCAGTGTTGTCACCATTGGTAACTTTGATGGCGTGCATCGAGGGCATCAGGCTATCTTAAGCCAGTTAAAAGAACAGGCTGAGCTGCTTGGGTTACCCTCTGTTGTGGTGTTATTTGAGCCGCAACCTAGAGAGTTTTTTGATGGTGAACATGCACCTGCTCGGCTGTGCTCGCTAACGGAAAAGCTTGATCTCTTAAAACGATACAATGTCGATAAAGTACTGTGCTTACATTTTAATCGTCAACTCCGTGCCTTTACAGCGGATGAGTTCATACAGCGCATTTTATTGAATGGGTTGGCTGTGAAGTATCTTGTTGTGGGTGATGATTTTCGCTTTGGCTGTGATCGAAGAGGGGATTTTCAGCTACTGAATGAGTATGGTGAACAGCATGGTGTCAGCGTAACAAATACGCATAGTGTGCTATTTCAGAACAAGCGTATTAGCAGCACCTGGGTTAGACAAGCTTTACAGGAAGCCGATTTTGAACTTGCCACTCAGCTTCTGGGAAGGCCTTATGCGATTCAAGGACGCGTAATACGAGGACAGCAACTAGGACGAACACTGGGTGTGCCTACCGCTAATATCGCACTAAAGCGTTGCCAATTACCACTTCAGGGTGTGTATGCAGTTAAGGTTCATGGGCATGGTTCGCAACCCTTAAATGGTGTAGCGAATATTGGCTGGCGACCAACAGTGGTCAGTAAGCAGCCCATGCTGGAAACGCATTTATTAGATTTTTCTGGTGACTTGTATCGTAAGCGACTTGCGGTAGAATTTGTCAGCAAACTGAGAGATGAACAAAAGTTCTCATCTATCAATGCCTTACGCGAGGCAATCGAAAAGGACATTGTGATGGCCCAACAATTGTTCCACCGATGATCATCAATAGGTAAAAGCAAACTTGAGTACTTGGTATAAACAATCATGACTGACTATAAATCGACGCTGAACCTACCTAAAACGAGCTTCCCTATGAAGGCGAATCTGGCGCAACGTGAGCCTCAGATGCTTAAGCGCTGGTACCAAGAAGGGTTGTATCAAAAAATTCGTGAGGTCAGCAAAGGTCGGGATAAATTTATTTTGCATGATGGCCCTCCATATGCGAATGGTGATATTCACATTGGTCACTCAGTCAACAAGATACTCAAAGATATTATTATTAAGTCAAAAACCCTGTCTGGTTATGATGCACCCTATATACCTGGTTGGGACTGTCATGGCTTACCGATTGAGCATAAGGTAGAAGGTAAAGTGGGTCGCGCAGGTACTAAAATCGACCATAAAACCTTCCGTAAAAAGTGCCGTGAATATGCGATGAAACAGGTGGAAGGTCAGCGCAAGGATTTTAAACGTCTTGGTGTGCTTGGCGACTGGGATAATCCTTACTTAACAATGGATTACACCTTTGAGGCCAATATTATTCGCGCGCTAGGTCGTGTAGCTAAAAATGGTCATTTACATAAAGGCGAGAAGCCAGTTTATTGGAGCGTAGTGGGTGGTTCTGCATTGGCTGAAGCCGAGGTTGAGTACCAGGATAAAACCTCTTATTCAATTGATGTTCGCTTTGCGCCTGAAAATGTAGAAACATTCTTGGCGGCATTTGATCTTAAAAAAGCGCCAGAAGGTAATATTTCAGTTGTTATCTGGACGACTACGCCTTGGACACTGCCTTCAAACCAAGGTATTTCACTCAATCCTGAATTAACGTATGCATTGGTACAAGCAGACTTTGGCTTGGGTCAGGAAGTGATTATGTTGGCTGAACCCATGGTTGAATCAGTCATGGCACGCTATGAAGTCAGTGATTACCAAGTCGTTGGCACTGCAGAAGGCAAGGCTCTGGATAAACTGCGCGTTAAACATCCTTTTTATGATCGTGTTTCTATGCTGATGATGGCTGATCATGTCACCACTGATAGCGGTACAGGTTCAGTTCACACTGCACCAGATCATGGTCCTGATGACTTTGTGGTGGGACAACGTTATGGTTTGGGGACTCTCAAGCTGGTGGATGATCATGGCATTTTCAGTGACAAGGCTGAGCAGTTCGCAGGAGAGCATGTTTATAAAGTAGATGAAAAAATTGTTGCTGAACTTGAGGCTCACGGAGCATTACTGCGCCAGAGTAAATTACAGCACAGTTATCCTCACTGTTGGCGGACTAAAACCCCCTTAATTTATCGTACGACACCTCAGTGGTTTGTTAGTATGCATAAAAATGGTCTGTTAGCTAAGGCCAAAGCTGCAGTAAAACAAGTGAAGTGGACCCCTGCCTGGGGACAAAGTCGCATGGAAGTCATGCTGGAAAGTAGTCCCGACTGGTGCATTTCACGGCAGCGGACCTGGGGCGTACCAATTACTTTGTTTGTGCATAAAGAAACACAGGAATTGCATCCCAATACAGAAGCTTTAATTGAGCAAGTTGCCCTTAAAGTTGAACAACAGGGTATGGATGCCTGGTTTGATCTGGATTCCAGAGAATTGTTAGGAGACGAGGCAGACCAATACACCAAAGTGACCGATACGTTGGATGTTTGGTTCGACTCGGGTGTTACCCATGCTGCTGTTTTAGAGCATAGAGAAGAGCTTCGTTTTCCTGCTGATCTTTATCTGGAAGGTTCTGACCAACACCGTGGCTGGTTTCAATCATCTTTGAAAACAGCCATTGCCACGCGTAATGAGCCACCTTACCGTGCAGTATTGACCCATGGTTTTACCGTTGATGCGCAAGGGCGCAAAATGTCCAAATCATTGGGTAATGTGGTTGCGCCTCAACAAGTCATGAACACACTTGGTGCGGATATTCTTCGACTATGGGTGGCAGCCACTGATTATAGTGGTGAAATGACGGTTTCTGATGAAATCTTAAAGCGTACCGCTGATGCTTATCGTCGTATTCGTAATACAGCACGTTTCTTATTGGCTAACCTGAATGGTTTTGATCCAACAAAGGATTTACTACCTGTTGATGAATTGTTGGCGTTAGATAGGTGGGCTGTTGATCGTGCTTGGCAGCTTCAGCAAGAAGTGAAAGCGGCCTATGACAACTATCAGTTTATTGCGGTTTATCAGGCGATTCACCATTTCTGTAGTCTGGATTTAGGTAGCTTTTATCTGGATGTGATTAAAGATCGTCAATACACCACACAAGCTGATAGTTTGCCACGGCGTAGTTGCCAAACGGCGATGTATCATATTGTAGAGGCTTTTGTACGGTGGGTTGCACCTATTCTCAGTTTTACTGCTGAGGAAATTTGGGAGGCTTTACCAGGTGAACGTGCAGAGTCGGTATTGTTTTCAACTTGGTATGAAGGGTTACAACCTCTACCAGAAAGTAGCAAAATGGGTGCTAGCTATTGGCGTACAATCCAAGACGTGAAGCAAGTTGTAAACAAAGCTCTTGAAAATGCACGAGTAGCAGGCAAGATTGGTGGTAGCTTAGCAGCTGAGGTTGAGTTGTATTGCTCGCCAGACCTTAAGATGGAATTAAGTAAGCTAGGCGATGAACTACGTTTTGCACTGATTACATCATCAGCCTCTCTTCTGGATATCGATAATGCACCAGCTGATGCCGTTGCCACAGAGTTTGATGGCTTATCTGTTTCCGTTAAGCCTTCAGCTCATAATAAATGTGTGCGTTGCTGGCATCAGCGGGAAGATGTGGGTCAACATCATGATCATCCTGAGCTTTGTGGTCGATGTGTAGACAACGTCACAGGCAGTGGTGAACATCGCCAGTATTGTTGATCTCAGCATTGAGACATTATTGTTTCAGCATAAAATGGGGCTTTCTCCTAAGGGAGAGCCCCTTTTTTACTTAAGTACGATGACTTAGGACTAGACGAATAATGGAGCAAGCATTGAATCCAGAAAAAGGTATGCTGCACTGGCTGTGGCTATCTGTATTGGTCATTATTTTGGACCAAGCATCAAAAGCGTTTGTACAGAGTCAGCTTGAAATGCATGAGTTTGTTCCTGTGTTACCTGTTTTTGGGTTTACCTTAGCGTATAACACGGGTGCTGCGTTTAGCTTTTTGAGTGAAGCTTCAGGTTGGCAACGTTGGTTTTTTAGTTTGATAGCGTGTGGAGTGAGTGCATTATTAATTTTTTGGCTTAAACAGCTACCCAAAAATGATCGCTGGCAGGCTGCGGCTTTTGCACTTCTCTTAGGCGGAGCGCTTGGAAATCTTTATGATCGCTTGGTACTTGGTCACGTAGTAGACTTTATTTTGGTTCATTGGGAAAACCATATGTTTCCTGCGTTTAATATTGCAGATAGTGCCATTACTATTGGTGCTTTTATCTTGATTATTGATTTATTCCGTAAACCCTCTCGTCAATGAAAGGAGGTGTGTAGATGCCAACGTCGAGTCGTGAAATGAGTGAAGATGTTACGGCTAAGGAAGAAACTAGAGTAAACCGGATTCATGCTCGGAGTGTTGTTGAGCTGCACTTTGCCCTTAAGCTAGATGATGGTTCAGTGGTTGATTCAACATTTGAAAAACAATCTGCAACGTTTACGATGGGAGATGGCAACTTACTGCCTGGGTTTGAACAGGTATTATTGGGATTACCTGAGGGTGTTAGACAAGCGTTTTTAATAAAGCCTGAGCAAGGTTTTGGCATACCTAATCCAAATAATGTCCAAAAAATAAAGCGCGAGCAGTTTGGTCAAGAGATGGCGTTAACTGAAGGGCTTATGGTGTCATTTGCTGATGCTAATAAAGCGGAATTACCCGGAATAATAAAGTCATTTGACGAACAATGGGTGTGGGTTGATTTTAATCATCCGCTAGCAGGTAAAACCCTTACTTTCGATGTGCAGATAATTTCTGTACGACAACCAGACCAGGTGAGTGACTAGCGATGACTTTTTCAGTGAAATTAGCAAATCCTCGTGGCTTTTGTGCTGGTGTTGATCGAGCTATAGCCATTGTTAATAGAGCATTGGAGCTATTTGAGCCACCCATCTACGTACGTCATGAAGTTGTTCATAACAAATTTGTGGTGGATGATTTACGGGCTCGTGGTGCAGTATTTGTTGATGAGCTGGATGAAGTACCTAATGGTATGATTGTTATTTTTAGCGCTCATGGTGTATCAAAAGCTGTTCAGCAACAAGCAAAAGCAAGAGGGCTAAAAGTTTTTGATGCGACCTGTCCATTAGTGACAAAAGTTCATATGGAAGTGGCTCGTTATAGTAGGGATGGTTATGAGTGCATATTGATTGGTCATAATGGTCATCCAGAAGTTGAGGGAACAATGGGCCAGTTCGATCACAGTTTTGGTGGCCGTATCTATTTGGTTGAAAACGAAAGAGATGTTGAGAAGTTACTGATCGATAATCCTGAAAAATTAGCTTACGTAACGCAGACCACACTATCGATGGATGATACTGCAAAAGTCATTGATGCATTGCGGGAGAGGTTTCCATTCATTAAAGGTCCCCGTAAAGATGATATTTGTTATGCCACCCAAAATCGCCAAGATGCAGTTAAAACACTGGCTAAGGATTGTGATTTAGTGTTGGTGGTAGGCTCGCCTAATAGCTCTAACTCTAATCGGTTGAGAGAACTGGCTGAGCGTATGGGCGCTCAAGCGTATCTTATTGATACAGCCGATGAAATTAGTGAACATTGGTTGAAAGATAAATCAACGGTGGGTATTACCGCTGGAGCATCTGCACCTGAAGTGCTTGTAAAAAATGTTATTGATCGTCTGCAAGTTCTGGGTGCAAAAGGAAATCCCAATGAGCTACTAGGCAGAGAGGAAAATGTTGTATTTTCAATGCCTAGAGAGCTTAGAGTAAAAATGGTTGATGATTAATTATTTTCCATCGTTAAGACCCTGAATATTTACCTTACCCTTCAGTTTTTTACCGACCATTTTTTTGCCCCGCCATAAGTAAGAGTGAAAGCTATAGCTTTCGCTCAATAAATTCAAAAAAACTATCTATTTACTGTTAGTTATTATCTACTTGTAATTGTTGTTCTACTTCACGTAAATACTGTTTTTGGTATTTGTATTAAATTAATAAATAACTCTCTTTAAAAAATATGGAACAAGTTGGCCGCTAATAATAAAAAAATTACCGCTTGTCTTTTTGAGATATTTAATTTTATTGATCCTTTGAGTGTTTTTTTTGCTCCGTTTATCGCTCGAATTTTAATTAACTTTATGATTTTTAATAAAAAATCAAGTATTCTTTTTTGTTATTGATTGTTTTTTATTTATATTCAAATTTGTTTTTTTGTTGGTTCAATCCTTTAAAATTGATTGATTATCGGTCAATAGCCTTTCTATTACATATTTCCTGCTTCAATCTATACTGTGTGAATAATGATGTTCTGCAAAGAAGTAAGAATATATGTTCAAAAAAAATAATGGATTTACGCTGATTGAGTTAATGGTAACGATTGTTATCTTAGCCATTTTGGTCGCAATAGCCGTTCCGTCATTTGAGAGTATTATTCGTAATTATCGACTTCAAAGTGAAGTAAATAGAATTGTAGAAAGTTTGAGTCTGGCTCGTAGTGAGGCCATTAAACGGAATGCAGTAATTCGTATGGCTAGAAATGATACCAATTGGAATCAAGGGTGGATTATATATATTGATAATACCGATGATGCACTTACTACATACCAAGACCCCACAGGATTAACCGAGCTACAATTTTATGAAGCATCCAGTGGCGATATTACCATCGATACCAATAGTGCAGTAAATCAACATATTAGTTTCACTGGAAGTGGACGATTAAATTTAATTACCAGCCAAATTCAAATCGCTGTTTGTGACAGTCGTGGAGCAGCTTCAGGTAACTTAATTTCGATTAATTTGTCGGGTCAAGTGCGTGTTCAAGGAGCGACAGCTTGTAGTTTATAAAGTGGAGTTAATTATGTTTGTTAAACAGCATGGAATTTCATTAATTGAAGTATTAATAACTGTATTAGTGCTTGGTATTGGCTTGCTTGGATTAGCAGGTTTACAGTCTGTGTCAATGAAAAATACATACCAGTCAGCACAACGCTCTCAAGTAATGTGGTTAGCACATGAATTAGTGGAAAGAATGCGGGCAAATCCTGATGGTACTCAGGCAAATAACTACACTACGGAAGTTGCTAAATACTCGCCAAATACAAAATGTAGTACTGCGACAAAACCCACGCCCATGTGCAGTACTTACTTTGATAAAGCTGCAGGTTCAGTAGTAACACCTAGTTCAGATTGTACTGATGAACAGATGGCTGCTTTTGATGCCTGGGAGCTATTTTGTGGTTACTCCTATGCTAATGCCACTCGTACAGACATGATTGACTCACTATCACAAGTTGAAGCCACTGTTAGCTGTACAGATGTTGATGCAAGCAGTTCTTCACCTGATGGATTAGCTTGTTCTCCAGGGTCACTTATTTCAATAAATTTAAGTTGGAGTACACCTGATAGAGAAACCAGTACTGAATCAGCTGTAGCAATTAATGTGAGGCTTTAAGAAATGTTGTTAAAAAAACAATCTGGCTTATCACTTATAGAATTAATGATTGCGCTTGTTTTAGGACTATTGCTGTTAGCGGGAGTATTACAGGTCTTTTTAGGCTCATCACAAACGTATCGATTAACGGGAGATTTAGCGCGAGCTCAGGAAAATGGGCGATTTGCATTGGATATGTTAACTCGTGATATCAGGATGGCAGGGTATAGACATCCTGATAAGGGAGAATTAATCGATTTTTTTATGGTTGGCGCTGATTGCCCTAATACAGATGCTTGTACTACAAATGTTTCTGGTACGGCGGGGTCTGATATTATCGCTGTTCAGTTAGATCCAGAAGAAAATACCGACTGTTTAGGTTCTTCTGTTGGTGCTGATGATATTGTTATCAATGTTTATTCAATAGGCACGCAAACAGTTTCTGGGGTAAATATTAGTAGTTTATTTTGTCGAGGTTGGAATGTCACGACTGATGCTTGGACTACCACATCAGCACAACCTTTAGTCGATGGAATAGAAAATATGCAAGTACTTTATGGAATTGCACCCAACGAAAAATTTATTACACGCTATGTAACAGCAGATAATGTACCTGACTGGAATAAAATTAGAGCGGTAAGAATTGGACTTTTGGTAAGCGCAGGAAACGTTACAGGAGCAGCAGAAAATAGGACTAGAGAATATATTATTTTAGATAGTGGAAGTTTATCTTTTACAGATCGGCAGGCCCGTTATGTTTATACAACAACGGTTAATTTAAATAACTCGCTTTCGGATCAAATTTAAAATGGACAGAAGTAAACAAGAAGGTTCGGCGTTAATTGTTAGTTTAATTATTTTGGTAATACTAACCGTTATTGCGTTTTCAGCATCAAGAACAACAACGCTGGAAGAACGTATGACTGCAAACAGCCAGAAAAAAATAGAAGCCTATCAGACAGGTATAGCAGAATTGTCTTCGCAATTTGTTGATCTCAAAGAAAGTGGTACTACATCGCTTAATAATGCGATTAAGGCTACTGATCATAGTGAAGATTTGACAAGCAAAATGGATGACAGTACAGGAGGGATTTCAGTTTCGACAGAGGTTGAATATATTAATAAAGGTTTACCACCTCCAGGGTACTCTTTGACCGACTTTGTTGGGTATAACTTCGAAATGAATGTGAATGTCGATATTACCAATATTGGTGCAAATTCTAATCAAACATTGGGGTTGAAGTATGCAATGGCAAAAACTCAGTAAATATCTATTTTTACTGTTTTTCTTTACGTTGAATTTAAACGCAGAGATGATGGCGGTAGAAGAATCTGAAGAAGTCTTTATTGTTGGTTTAAAAGAAATAAAAGGAAAGCAATATATTGTTGGGAAAAGTTGTGAAGATTGTGGAGAAAAACAATTTTTAGTTGGAAAAGTAATAATTCATTACGGCAATAATAAAGCGAGCAATGTTTCTTTGATAGACACATTTAAAGGTAAATTTGCTGCCTTATTTATTGATTCAAAATCCAAGGAAGTAACCCGGGTTGTCATATATTAAAGGAGTTTATTCAATGAAATTGAAGAAGTTAAGCTTACTCATATCACTAATGACTATTGGTGCTTATAGTATTGCAGATGACACAGATATTTATGTGACAGATACCACGGGTAGCAGTACAGTTAAATCCAATGTTCTTTTTATTATTGATACTTCGGGGAGTATGACATCTCGTGTCACAGTGGATAGTGATTATAAATCTGGGTTCACTATTAGTAATGGAACAAATCCACATACGCCTGACCGATATAATCGGTTGAATAGATTCCAGATAGTTCAGGATTCTGCAGCAGAAATTATATGGACTACTGATGATGTTAATGTTGGTATTATGCGTTTTGATGCTCCAAGCCGGTATCAAGGTGGGTATATGTTGGCTGAAATTCAGGATATATCTACTACCGCACAGAAAAATAAGTTAATTAAGGCAATTAATGATCAAAGCGCAAATGGCGGTACACCGCTAAGTGAAGTGCTTTATGAGGCTCATCAGTATATGACGGGGGGGAAAGTAGTATACGGCAATAGCACAAGGCCTGGCACAAATGTAAGTACGTCTTACAGAGGTAGTCGTTACATTTCGCCTATGACTAATCAATGTCAATCAAATACTATAGTCTATTTTACTGATGGACAGCCATCTGTTGATGGAA
The DNA here is from genome assembly GCF_050749885.1 of Zooshikella sp. RANM57. Classification (NCBI taxonomy): domain Bacteria; kingdom Pseudomonadati; phylum Pseudomonadota; class Gammaproteobacteria; order Oceanospirillales; family Zooshikellaceae; genus Zooshikella; species Zooshikella sp. RANM57. The sequence goes on from NZ_JBOIUB010000004.1 coordinate 254,362, forward strand.
GCTCGGATGGAGCAATTCGAAGTTTAATAAGCTCAAAAACATTATCAACAGATGCTAAACCATTTACACTTTCAAGTTCATGCAGATTCGTAGAGGGAAGTGATAACTGTCTTGATGAATTAGCCTGGTATATGGGCAATTTTGACATGATGCCTTCAGGACTGGATGGTGATCAAAAAATTAAAACTCATACTATTGGTGGCTTTGGTATGAGTACAACAAGCTTCGAGGTTAAGCTATTAAAATCAACAGCTGCTCACTCAGGAGGAAAATTTTATTTAGCGAATAACTACAAAGAAGTGCAAAATGCTTTAAGGGAAGCTTTTGCTACAGTACGTGCAGAAGGTGCTACGTTTGTTTCTCCTTCAGTTTCAGTTAGCGCATTTAACAGCTTAGAAACCAGTGATGAATTGTACTTTATTTTATTTAAGCCGGAAAAAGGACCTCGCTGGGTAGGTAACTTAAAACGCTATCGCTTGGATGGCACTCAGATTGTGGATAGAAATAATACGAATGCGGTCAGTGATGGCTTTTTTCTAAATACAGCTCAGAGCTATTGGAGTGCATCTGCTGATGGTGGAGATGTGGGTGCAGGAGGCATGGTTTCTAAGTTACCTAACATGTCATCTCGCACGCTATTTACGTATACAGGAAGTGTTGAGCCGAATAATCAAAACCTTAATGTGGCTGCCCATAAGTTATTAACAAGCAACACTGATATCACAAAAGCGATGCTGGGTAATGCATCTATGTCGGATGATGAGAGAACAAGTATTTTAAAATGGGCTACAGGAGTTGATGAGCCAGATATTGATGAGGATAGTAATACTACGGAGCAATATAAGCGTATTGGCGATCCTATTCATAGTTCACCTGTTCTTATCACTTATTATGCTGATGATGCAGTAACACCAACGGTTGTAGATCAAACTGTATTTTTTGGTACGAATGAAGGCTTTTTCCATGGAGTGAATGCTGAAAATGGCGTTGAAGAAATGGCATTTATTCCACAGGAATTATTAGCAAATTTGAAAACCTATAAAGATAATGTAGCGGTAGGTGATAGACCAACAAAGGCCTATGGCCTTGATGGACCTATTACTATTTGGATGAACGATGTTAATGGTGATAGAGATGTTTTGCAGTCAAATAATGGAACTGCAGATACAAGTGAGTTTGTTTACGCTTATGTGAGCATGCGCCGTGGTGGAAGAAATATTTATGCAATAGATATCACTAACCGAACATCCCCTGTTTTAAAATGGGTAATAAAGGGTGGTGTAGATAGTAGTGGGTCAACTACAACAACTGTCGCAAAAGGTGACTTCTCTAAATTAGGTCAAACTTGGGCTCAGCCTATTTTAACAAAAGTTAAATTTAATGGTTCGGCTAAGCAAGTACTTATTTTTACTGGAGGGTATGATCCAGATCAGGATGATAATACGTTAATTGAAACTGATGATATTGGTAATGCTATTTATATGGTGGATGCTACAACGGGTAACTTATTGTGGTTTACATCAACTGCAGGGGCTAACCTTAACCTTGCCACCATGGATTATAGTTTTCCTGCAAAAGCATCATTAATCGATATTAATGGTGATGGATTAACGGATTATTTCTTTGCTGCGGATGTTGGTGGTCATATCTGGCGTTTTGATATTGATCCGGATAATTCGGGTGCGGCAGATTTTGCGACTGGAGGGATGATTGCTAAAATCAGTGGGTCTGGTACACATGATGCTCGCAAATTTTATAATGCACCTGATATTTCCATGATTCGTGCGAGAGGTGAAACACCTTACCTTGCAATAAGTATTGGTTCTGGTTTCCGAGCTAAGCCATTAAATGAAGACATCAATGATCGGTTTTTTATGATCAGGGATCCGAATGTGTTTAAAGCACCAACAAGTTATGGCTATTTAACAGATACTGACCCTGCGACAGGTACAGTTAGTAGAAGGATTATTTATAACTCTGATTTATATGATGCAACGAATAATTTGATACAGGATGGTGATGATACCGAAAAAGAAACAGCAAAAACTGAACTGGCAGCTAAACAAGGTTGGTTTATTGATATGGAGGCTGATGGAGAAAAAGTCTTAGCTAAGTCAAAAACATTTGCTAATAAAGTTATCTTTACATCGTATCAGCCAAATGTTACACCAGCAACAAACCCTTGTTCACCAAGTAGTGGACAAAATCGTCGCTATTTATTGAACTTAGAAAATGCTGCTGCTGTGGCGACAACGACAGGCCCAGTGAAGAAGGGAGCAAGGTCAATAACATTGTCACAGACGGGTATTATTGGTGAACCTACTACACCTAGTGGTGGAGGCTCCAGTAGTGGTGGAACTGGTACAAATAGTCAGGTGGTTTGTAATGGTTTATATTGTGAAGAAATAGAGGGTGGTAATCCTTTGCAAAAAACTTACTGGCGTGAAAATCTGGAAGGCACAGGCACAGGCACAGGCACAGGCACAGGCACAGGCACAGGCACAGGCACAACTGGCCCTTAATGCTCAGTAGTAAGAAAGAAGACAATTTAAAACCTAACCAATACAATAGCCACTTCATTAGCATGGAGTGGCTATTTTGTTTTTACTGGATGAAACACAGTGGCGCAATTTATTATTAGAAGATACCCCCTTTCTTGATGTACGTTCCCCTGCTGAGTTTGAAAAGGGGAAACTTCCTTCTTCGGTCAATCTTCCCTTGCTGGATAATGAGCAGCGCAAGCTGATAGGTACTTGTTATAAAGAGAAAGGTCAAAATGCAGCCATTACCTTAGGTTATCAGCTTGCAACGCCAGAGATTAAACAAGCAAGGATAGATAGTTGGTTGCAGTTTATTCGGCAAAATCCACATGGTGCTTTGTATTGTGCTCGGGGTGGATTGCGTTCTAAGATAACTCAGCAGTGGTTAGCTGAGACAGGTGTTGATTATCCTCGGATTGTCGGTGGTTACAAAGCGATTAGAAGCTATTTGTTAACGTGCTTGGAAAGAGAAAGCTGTTACCCATCTTTTATTGTTCTATCAGGTTTAAGTTGTGTTGGCAAAACATCACTTTTACAACAATTTTCAGCTCATCTGGATTTAGAGGATTTGGCAAAGCACAAAGGTTCTGCCTTTGGGACTTTAAATATGGAGCAACCTTCACAGGCTAGCTTTGAAAATGTACTGGCAATAAAGCTGATGCAACTTAAAGAAAAAAATAGTTATCCAATATTAGTTGAAGATGAGAGCCATTTAATTGGTCGCTGTGCTTTACCTAAAACATTGCAAAGTATTATGCGTCAGTCACCTTATATTGAGTTAACAGCATCCATCGAAGAGCGCATCGAAAATGCTTTTCAGGATTATATTGAAAATCGTCCCTATCCACATGAATTAGCGGCACAGCATTTAATGTCTGCTTTAACTAAAATAAAACGTCGTTTGGGTGGAAAGCGTTATTCAATGTTAAGTCGAATGATTCAAGAGGGTATGGCAAAGTATCAGTGTATGAATGATGGATCTTTACTTCGTTGTGTCATAAAAATGATGCTAACCGAGTATTATGATCCTATGTATTATTACCATCAGCAACAATATAAAACAAAGCCTTTGTTCAAAGGGAATGCTCAAGAGGTGAGTGATTGGCTGGTGAATAATATACTCTTCACGGATCACTCAGGAAAGGAATTGCGATTAGTTTGAATATACCTCAAACCGTTTATGCTAATGACATAGTATTAGTTGGTGGGGGACATAGCCATGTGTTGTTTATCCGACGTTGGAAAATGAAACCTCTGCCTGATACCCGTTTGACCTTAATATCACCACAGGTCTTTACCCCTTATTCAGGTATGTTACCAGGTCTTATTGCTGAGCATTATACCTTTGAACAAACACATATAGATTTGCGGAGGTTATGTCAGTGGGCTGGAGTGCGCTTTATTGTGGACCGGGTGGTAGATATAGAGCCTGATACTCAGCACCTATCTTTAGAAAACTATCCTCAACTTAATTATGATGCTCTTTCTTTAGATATTGGCTTAACACCCGATTTAATCATTCCTGGAGCAACAGAGTATACTATACCCGTAAAGCCTATAAGTGAGTTTTATGCTCAATGGCAGTCTTTAAAGCAGCTAGTTAAAGAAGATAAGCAGTCACACTACACTATTGGTATTATTGGGGGAGGTGCTGGGAGTATAGAGCTGGCCTTAGCTATTTCGCACAGTCTAAAGTCTGTAAATGCTCACTATACCATACATCTTTTCACTGCAAGCTCGCATATCTTGCCTGACTACTTGCCTAAAACCAGACAGCATGTGAAGCATAAGTTGTTTCAGGCTCATGTCAATATTCATGAAGACTTTAAGGTAAGTAACGTTTGTGATCACGGGGTTTATAGCCAAAATAATGAAGAAGTACTTCTGGATAAAATCTTCTGGTGTACTCATGGTCAAGGTGCCGACTGGTTAAAAAACACTTCACTTGATTTGTCAGAACAAGGCTTTGTCCTTGTGAAAAATACATTGCAGACGCTGAAGTTTGATAACATTTTTGCTGCAGGAGATATTGCACATTTAACACCCGAGGCAAACCCAAAAGCGGGCGTATATGCAGTACGTATGGCTCCAGTATTATTTCATAATATCCGTGCATTATTGGCGGATAGACCACTAAAGCCATTTAAACCCCAAAAGCATTTCTTAAGCCTGTTAGCTTGTGGAGAGAAAGACGCTGTTGGCGAACGAGTACCATTTTCTTTCTCTGGGACTTGGGTATGGCGATGGAAGGATTTCTTAGATCGTCGATTTATGGGTAAGTTTCAGCAACTGTCTTCTGCAGAAATGCCAAGTTTGAGCGAGTTCTTTTGTGTTAAAAGCGTTAATCCTGTGATGCGCTGTGATGGATGTGGGGCCAAAATCAGTCAGGATATGCTTGCTGAAACGCTAGAAGCTGTAGGTATTAAATATCAGGTAGAAGATGCTGCAGTAATTCCATGGCGAGAGGCAAATTACTTGCTGCAGACTGTCGATCAATTAAGAGCTTTTATTGATGACCCTTGGCTATTTTGCCGAATAGCAATAATACATGCATTGAGTGATATTTATGCAATGGGAGGTAAGCCCCATAGTGTTCAGATAGCGATCACCTTACCTTATCAGCAACCGAATTGCTTAAAGCAAGATTTATATTTATTGATGAATGGGATTCAGACAGCGCTAGATGAAGCTGATTGTTCGTTGGTTGGGGGGCATACAGCAGAAGGTGCAGAATTAAGTGTAGCCGTCACGGTAAATGGACGACGAGGGCTGGGTAAAATCTGGCAAAAAACAGGAGCTAAGCCAGGTGATGTATTAATTCTTACCAAACCCCTTGGTACCGGAGTAATACTCGCTGCTAATAAAGTAGCTCAAGCCAAGGGGGATTGGGTTGACAAGATGCTAGAAATGATGCTCCTCAGCAATCGCGCGGCTGTGCCTTTAGTTAAAAAATTCCAACCTCATGCTGTAACTGATATCACTGGCTTTGGGTTGCTAGGACATTTGTTAGAAATGCTGAAACCTGAGCAACTCAGTGTTGAACTGGATATGGCACAGTTACCTGTCTTAGAGGGGGCTACAGATTTATTTCGTCATGGTTGGCAAAGCACTCTCCATGCAGCCAATGAAAATAACCATTACTATTTACATAAAGCGAATCAATGGCTAAAAGAGGTTAACTATCCTTTATTATTTGACCCTCAAACTTCAGGTGGGTTATTGGTTGCTGTTAGTGAGGATGTTGCTAATGACTGCCTTAATGCGCTGCGAATAGACTATCCACAAGCAGCGATTGTAGGGAAAATTCTTCCAAAGGAAGAACAAACGACAACAACAGTTTATCTAAAAAAATAGACAGCTTATCTTTTAATAATTATTTTTAAGGCATACATTCTGGTGGATATGAATATATGTGCACTAAAACCTGACAGCTTATACAAATCGTGTTGTAAATTTATCTCTAGGTGCTCGCCTGAGATATCAGGGTAATCTCATATTTAAAAAGCAAATTCTGAGCTTACCTTTATCCAAAGTCTACATAACGCCCCTCGAACACGCCGTGAATCCATCCCTAGAGGCTTGGTTGTCGCTTCCTTGCGGCAAACAGTTCGACGAGCATTACCCGGCCTTTGTTCTCTCCATTTCGACCTACAGAATTTAATCTTTATAGCGTTGTAGATTGATTACCACTGTTTATTTTAACAATTGAAGTGTCGTATCCCGTTTTATCAATACAAACCTCCCACCTGTCACGAATTCGTCACACATAGCCAAAACCTGTTGTATAAAGCATCATCAGTTATTGTACTGCAGTGGTTAAATAATGAGCAAAATTAAAGGGTTTACGTTAATAGAGTTGATGGTGACAGTAGCCATATTAGGAATTTTGGCGGCTATTGGTATGCCATCGATGGTGGACATGATGCGTCGAGAAAAGGTTGCAGAAGGCACCAATAGGGTATTAAGCGCACTAAAAGAGCTTAAAACAGAAGCAATGACAAGACGTAGAGAGTATATAATCATAATAAGAAACAAAGAATTAAATATTATTAATAATGGGATTATAAAAAAAGTAAAGCTTCCAAGTGAGCTAATGTATCAAATGACACCAAGTAGAGGGGTGGGATTTGATAAAAATGGTTTTTTAACTCCCTCTAGTCTGAGTAATGTTGAAATTAATATCAGTTCAACGCATGCAGGTATTGCTTCAAGAACTATTACAATTAATCGTTCTGGTCAAATAATTAAAAGATAATTAGGGATGATTATGAAATCAAAAATTAAAAATCAAACTGGTATGAGTATGATTGAGGTATTAGTTACCATTGTTATTACCAGTGTTGCTTTGCTGGGGTTGGCTGCACTACTGACTAAATCTATGCAAAGTACTTTTGATGCATCTCAGCGTACAACAGCAGTATGGGCGGCTAATGATTTTGTTGAACGGTATAGAATGGGTATTCAGGTAGATAATAGCCGATCTGCATTAATGGATATTAGAAGTCAGATTTTAATTGATCATAGTTTGGGTAGTAAGTTGGCTGGACAGGATATTGATACACGTACTCCTGGCTCAGTAGAAATAGTGTGGGATTGCACATCATGTAAAAAAGATCCAAGTAATCCTAATATTAATCAGCAAAAGATAAAATTACTGTTGAACTAATGGAAATAATTATGAAAACTCAACGAGGGGTTACACTAATTGAGTTGATGATAGCATTAGCACTAAGTGTAATGCTATTAATGGGAATAACTAAAATATTTAGTCTAGGAAAACAGACTTTAATAAGTGCAGAAAGTCAAATGCAACATGAAGAGGCTGGTCGGCTTGGATTAAGTTATATTCGTCAAGCAGTTCGTAACGCTTATTATGTGCCTTTTGATGATGATTCTGTACCGATTGAGCTTTCTCAACTTTCTGGGTTTCCACATAATCAATCAGACTGTGCTGATAAAGATCTAGATCCAGCTCTATGTAATATTTTAAATCAAAATATAAGTGATAGTTTGACAGTAAGTTATATTTATCAAAATGAAAAGCAATTTAGCTGCGCTCAAGATTTTGGAGCTGATGAACCAATTAGGATAGCGGTTTCTTTTTTTGTTATAAATGATGAAGATGTTCTGAAATGTCAAGCTTATTATTTTGATAGAAGTAAAAGCAGATACGTCTCTATTGGTGAGGAAATTGAACTAGTTAAAAATATAATTGGATTGAAAATGGAGTACTATTTTGAAAATGGAAATAATATAGAAATAATTAACTCAAGTAATATAGATACAGGTGGAGCAAATGATCCACGCTGGGGAAAAATAAAGGGAATAAAAGTGGGTGTGGTAGTTACCTCGTCAGATAGAGGTTCAAACCTATCAAATAGTGTCCATGTATTTGGTAATCACGCTGGTGATAATAGTGATAGATTTAATATTCCAAACTTATACCAGAGAAAAGTTAATAAGGTTTATACTACCACGGTTCAAGCAATTAATTATTGAGTTAGGCGACTGTAATGATGAAATATTCTCTTGCTAAACAAGAAGGGGCATTATTAATAGTTGCCTTGATAATTATGTTCTTACTAAGTGCAGCAGGTATGTCTGCATTTTACTTTTCTCAAACCTCTGAGAAAGCAACGGCATATAATTACTATAAAACAATCACTGAACAAAATACATTGACAGAAGTGTATGCTCAGAAGGAAAGATTAGCTAATGACATTGTTACGATGCAAAGGGTTGAGAGCAAGTTCCCAAGAAGTGATTGGGAGCTTAAAATTGATAGAAGCCAGCCAAGAAAGCCTTTTATTAAAATTAAAGGCGAGAGTTTAGGTGGCAATTTATGTCAAGATTCTGGTGCTGGACATACAAATTGCTTTCAAAACTACTTGAGGTATGAAAAAAAAGTGCCAGCATTAAATCTCGGAAACCAAATCAACATCGGAGAGGGTTCCACAGACTCATTTCATCTTTTTAGTTTAAGAATAAGTGGATTCTTAGCTGCCAGTACCAATCCTCAACAAGATGAGATTTATGGTGAGGAAGAACAGCAAGCAGGGTTTGTGATAAAAAGATTGGATTAATGGTTTATAAAAAATGAAAAATTATATAGCAGTTTTTGGAGTAAAATTACTTGCGTTGAGTATTTCACTTGCATCTTATGGAGATGATTTAGAACTTTATAAGTCAGTTGAAGATGCGAGTAAACAAAGATCGAATGTTTTATTTGTCTTAGATACTTCTACTTCTATGGGAACAAGAGTTGAGGATAGTCGAGAGATAAAGGTAGTTAAAGATAGGTGGGGAAGGAGAAGAGTTGTTGAGGTATATAAAGATCGTATGGAAGTATTACAGGATGTAACAAAAAATGTGATAGAAAAGCTTGCATTAGAAAAAAAGACCCGAGTTGGAATGATGAGGTTTAGTTCTTTAGATCAGGGAGGAATGGTTATTGTTCCAACTGAGAATATTGAAATAAATAAAAATAAACTAATTAGTGAAGTTGACAAGTTTGTGTCTAAAGGAAATACTCCACTAGCGGAAACAATGCATGAAGCATATTTATACTTCTCAGGAAAAGATGTGCTGTATGGTAAAGATAGTTATGAGAACCGAAATAGAAATGATTATAAAAGAGAAAGTGTTGCCGGTTCGAGAAATGGTGACAAATATAAATCTCCAATAGAGCATATTTGCCAAGCTAATAATATTGTTTTGTTCACCGACGGGGATCCAACTTCTGATGATTCTTCTGCAAAATATATCAGTGAAAAATATATTGAAGTAATGGGGGAGGAAGATAAAAGTCTTGAGTGTAGACACTATTGGGGTAATTACTATTATTCTAATGATTGTTTGGCAGGAATCGCTGAAATTCTTAATAAGGATGACTTAAGAAATGATAACGATAAATTTCCTGGAATACAAAATGTAACAACGCATGTTATTGGATTTAATTTAAATGATCCTAGTAGTGACGCTTATTCACTGCTGAATGAAACAGCTAGGCGAGGCGGTTCTATAAAGCCTTATCATGCATCTAATGAAGATGAATTGCTAACAGCAATGAATAAAATTTTTAATAATATATCTGATGATGCCTCAACGGTTTCCTCACCATCAATTACCGTAAACCAGTTTTCAAAAGCAAGTCATGAGAACTATACTTTTTACGCAATGTTTAAGCCTTCAACAAGTGGAAAGTGGGAAGGAAATATAAAAAAATATCAATTAGCATCTCGGTTTGTTGATAACGTGGGTAAAGTGGTTGACGATAGCGAGCTAACTACGTTTGAAGATGCGTCTAGCAAGTACAAAGTCAAGCTTTTTCTTGAGGATAGAAATAATACAAATATTCTAGATAATACTGGTAAAGTTAAAAAAGAAACTCGGGATTTATGGAATAATCAAAATGTTGACGATGGTGGAAAGGTTAACACTGGCGGTATTAGATCAGCCATGGTCGGGCAGAATTGGAATTTTTATACATTTGATGAGCAGTCAAGAGAAAGATTATTCACAGAAATTAATATAAATAATATTGAGTGTGAAAAGTTTAGTCTGGGCGATGATGCAAAATGCAATGAAGTTAAAAACTTCCTAGTTGGAAGAGATAAGAATGGAGCGGTATCTAATTGGCTGGGTGATATTATCCATAGTACACCAACTGTAATAACGTATCAGGTCGCCTATAATGATACTCCATCTTTCAATGGAAATGGACGTGATGGTGAAGCATACATGTTTGTTGGTAGCAATGATGGTTATATTCATGCGTTTGATGTAAATAGTGGCCGGCAAAAATTTTCTTTTATCCCCGAAGAGTTTTATAGAAATATAAGGGGGTATGTAGAAAATAATAAAGGTGAAAAACTATATGGTTTTGATGGTCCGATTACTGCGGACTATGATTATAATTTTGCTTGTAAGGTAAAAAACACAGATAATGACTGTGATGCATCTACTAACTATGACCAGCGAAAATATGTGAAAACTATTAATAGCGCTAACTTATATGTTGGAATGCGACGTGGTGGAACTGCTTATTATGCTCTCAATGTAACAGAAATTGAGACTCCTAGCGTTAAATGGGTTATTCGTGGTGGTGCTCTTGGCGCTAAAGAGCGTTATGGAAGAGCGATTGAAAAGAAAGATAAGAGTGTAGAAGGCATAGTTGCAGATAACTATGTTTTAAAAGGAACGGATACAGACGTAAATACAGTATTAACTTATCATGATGACTTTTCTGAATTGGCGCAGACATGGTCAAAACCTGTTGTGGCAAAAGTGAAGCTTAATGCAGCTGGTAACCCAGTTAAAGTATTAATTTTTTCAGGTGGATATGATCCAGTAAATGATAATCAAGATTATACATCCCCTACGAACTTCACAAAAGAAAGCACAGGCAATGCGATATTCATCGTTAATGCAGAAACCGGCGAACTTATTAAAAAGGTAACAGGTAAAGCTGGTGAAAAAAATGACAATACGCTTCGTTACCTTGAAATGAAATATAGTATTCCAGGAGGTGTTGCAGTTGCTGACCAAAATGGTGATGGAAATGTTGATGAAATATTTGCAGCAGATGTAAGAGGAAATATTTTCCGTATTCATCTCCCTGGAGGAAGTGTTGAAAATATACAAGCAGCCAAAATTGCGGGTTTGGGTGCACAAAATAGGCAAACCCGTTTCTTTTCATCACCAAGGATAGCGCTCGTTAAAAATCCTCAGAATATTTTACAATATGCTGTCGCTATTGGTTCAGGGAATAGAGCAAATCCCCGAGATAGTTCTATGCAGAACGGTATTTTTGTCATATTCCAAGATATCGATTTTGATAAAGCCTCAAGTAAAGTCATGGGTTTTGCTGACTTATTGGATATTGCTCAATTTGGTGAAAATGTAGGATTAACGGATGAACAGCAAAAAGCTTTGGATGATGCAAATAAAGCTGAAAATGAAATGCAAGGGATAAAAGCTAAAATAAAATCTATCAATAAAGCAAAGTCTTCTGTTAAAAAAGATGTACTATCTTGGTTTGATGTCAAAGAGCAACTTTTGTTAATTGAAGAAAATAAGTATAAAAAGTCGATAGAACAAAATAATAAAATGAAGGGGTTTAATGAGCAACTAATAAATAAAGAAATAACTGATATGGAGAAAAGTAATGCTGAAAAAATTAAGTTTATAGATCAAGAAAAAACAAGGTTAGAAGCTGAAATAGAAGCTGCAAAAAAAGACTCTACTGATCCTGCTGTAAGAGATAAGTTTATCAAGGAAAGTGAAGAGCAAATAAAAAAATATGAAGATGAAAAGAAAGATCTTGTAGCTAAGTTAGATGATAAGAAGGCAGAGTTAACTAAAAAGATTTCACAATATGAAGATGATATTGAAAAGGCACAACTTCAGCTTGAGCTTTACGAAAAGAAGCGATCTGAGTTGAGCAACCTTAAAAGTACTGTTTCTTCATTACAGAAAATAGACAAATTGTCTATATTGGGAAAAAATATAAAATCTATAAAAGACTCTATTAACTCATTAACTGATATTAAATTAGATGGTGCAACCCTAGGTGATCTTACAGATCAATTAGGCGATGTTGCAGAAAAACTTAAAGGGAAAAAAATATTTTCTGATATGACTCTAGCAGTTGATAGTCTGCCTGAAAGTTTTGCAAAGGAAGAGCTTTATTCTGTTTTGCCAAATAAATTAGCAGATGAACTGGTTAGCAAGCTTGGTGTATCTGCTGATGGACAAGTGACAAAAGAGAGCTTAAATAAATACTTCAAGGACAATTCAGCAGAAAAGTCAGATTATGATAGTATCGTTTCAAATTTAAGCACTTTGCTAAACGTAAGGGAAGAAATTGAGGTGCGTAATGAATTTTGGAGTCAGTTTTTTAGCTCAAATAGTAGATTGAATGCAAATCAATCAGAAATAGATTTTGCTGAATTTTCACAAGCTTTCATTGATGGCACCTACTATGCTGATTTTGACTCAAGCAAGTTGAAATCAGCTACATTGCTTGATCGTGTTGATGAAGCGTTCTCTCAAGTTCTAAGCAAGTATGAAACTCAGTATGCTGAAGTGGAGACTCGATACAACAATCTTTATAAAGCAAATAGTTTTAAAATAGACAAAAATAATGCGGAAAAAGTTGAAAAAGCAATTTTTGCTGCAGGTGGTTGGAAAAAGATGTTTGAAGCTGGGTGGAAGTCTCTATCTCCTGTAACCATAAGAGATCATCAAGTTCGCTTCACAGGATTTAAACCAACAAGAGATAATGCTGGTGCAAATTTATGTGAGCCTGATCTTGGTCAGTCTTGGGAGTATCGTTATGGACTAAAAACTGCTAATACAGAAGACCCTATACGGCTTGGTGTTGGTTTTTATGAAAGTCCCCAGTTGTTTAGAACATATTATGTTGTAGGAAAAAATAATGAGTATTGGAAGAATCCAGTAGACTTAGACGGCGATGGAGTAATTACCCCTACAGAGGGAAAAGCGATTAAAAAACCATTAGACTGCTTATTCGGTGCAGCTGGCGCTGTTGAAGAATGTAAAGATATCGATGTAAGTATGAATATGGTCTATTGGAAAAACTGGTTAGAAACTAATGAAAGCTATTCTAGAGTATTTGAGGATGATGACAGTGCTAGTAGTTCTGCTGATTCTGATGCTGGTGGCAAGTCTGCAGATCCTTCTGGCAGTTAACGCTGAGAATACTCTTAAAATTAAAGCCCCTTTTAGGGGCTTTTTTTAATCCCAATTTGGGCTTTTTTCATCATTAACATTTATCGTAATTTCATCGTTTCCTGTGCCAAAGGTGTTTTTTCCGTCAGTAGGATTTGCAAAAAGGATCGTACCACCATTTCTTACCCCAATACTGTATTTATTATCGACATTTAAGAAATTACTTGGATAGCATAGACTACTTCGACTACAGCTATCATCTACTTCTAATCCTAATTTATTTGCATATCGAAGGTTTTGTGTGAAATATTTTTGTTGTACTTGCATTAGCTCCATCAGTTTAGATTTTGCTTCTGACTTATTGCCTCGTTGAATATATTCACGGTAACTGGGTATGGCGATTGCCGCTAAAATTGCAATTATTGCTACTACAATCATAAGCTCAATAAGCGAAAAACCTGCTGTATTTTTTTTCATAACTACGATTCTACCTATCTTATTATCTCTAACCATTAGTACTTCAGTTGTAATCAAGCGATGGTTGATTTTACTGATCTGGGGTGGGTATACCTTGGATGGTTTTATTCAGATATTGCTTTGTGACAGATGGCGAGATTTAGATGATGTTTGGTCACACAAGCGGGTTTTCATTTTGGCGAGGACTATTTGAGCGAAGCGAGTTCCGCAAGCCAAGAATGGAAATCTGCTTGTGTGCAAGACGTTCAAATTAGTAAAAAAGAATTAGCAATTTTCCCGCTCAAAGAGAGCGGGATATGCAACTTCAAAACTTACGAAATAAGCTGTTTTTGAAGACGAGTTATAAATTAGCCTCCGCAAACTCAGCTAAGAGTGATCGTGGTACGGCTTTTAACTGTATATTCCCTCCATGCTTAAAGCCTTTAAAACGTTCTGTTAAATAGGTTAAGCCTGAGCTAGTGGCTGACAGGTAGGGCGTATCAATCTGAGCGAGGTTGCCCAAACATATCACTTTACTGGCGTTGCCTGCTCGGGTAATGATGGTTTTGATTTGATGAGGTGTCAGGTTTTGGGACTCATCAATAATGATGAGGCTTTGTTGGAAGCTTCTACCACGGATATAGTTGAGTGATTTAAAGTGGAGTGGGACTTTTTCCATAATATAGTCGACACTACTTGTTGTGCACTCATCATCACAGTGCAGTGCTTCTAAGTTGTCTGTAATGGCTCCCAACCATGGTTCCATTTTTTCTTCTTCAGTACCTGGTAAAAAGCCTATATCCTCATCTAAACCTTGAACGCTTCGAGTTGCGATTATACGACGGAAGCGTTTTGTTACTACTGTCATCTCTATCGCTGCAGCTAATGCCAGTATGGTTTTGCCAGAGCCGGCAGCACCCGTTAGATTTACCAGATGTACATCAGGATCAAGTAATAAGTTGAGGGCCATCGCCTGATAGATATCAAGTGGTTTAAGTCCCCAAGCTTCCTGCTCAATGAGCTGATTATAATGTAAGTGTAAGAGCGTCACTTGCTCATCTGTGACTTCAGTAATACGACCAATGATGCCTTGGGCATCAAGAATAAACATGTTGGGGTATACATCTTGTAGAATGCCTTCTCTGGGCAGGTAATGAATGGTTTTACCTTCTAACTGAATGGTTTCTACCTGAGCGATGTTATCCCAAAAGTTTCCTGCAATTTCGTAATAGCCTTTACTTAATTGAGCTATATCGGATACAAGCTGATCGTTATGGTAATCCTCGGACTCAATACCACACCCTCTTGCCTTCAGACGCATATTGATGTCTTTTGTAACCAAGACAATACGATCATCAGGGCGATGTTGCTGCATTTGGTAAAGGGTATTAATAATGGTGTTATCGTTGATATGGTTGGGGAGGTAAGAGACGTTGTTGGCGTGTTGTGGCATGAGAATAGTCAGTGAACCATTAGGTGGGCTTCTATCCCCTCGTCGAATAGGGACGCCTTGCTCTATTTCTTGGGGAGACGCAGAACCTAGAATGGTATCAATAGCGCGGATCGCCTGACGACAGTCAGCAGCAATAGTGTGTTTACCGGTTTTTAATTTATCCAGTTCCTCCAGAACTGTCATTGGGATTATTACGCGATGTTCATCAAAATTTAATAAAGCATTGGGGTCATGAATTAAAACATTAGTGTCGAGGACATAGTTGATGGGCAGAGACAAATCGGGTCTTGCTTGAATCAGGTTGTCCATAGTGATGGTTACCTTGTTAGGGCTAATGATAAAAGTAACAATCCTTTCTACCAGTTTATACCTTGTTTGATGTATAGCATTTGCTATGGGTATAAGATATTCGCACTAACTATTAAGAACAACTATTCAATTTAAAGCGTTTTATTTTCCCCCTTTAATAATTTGTCGCGCAATGATTCGGATTGTTAAAATAACTAAGATATAAACTGATTGCTAGAATCAATCCTTACTATAAATATTAACTAAGAATTCGTGACTGGCAAGGTTAAGAAAATAATAAGTTATTATGAAAGCTTAGCCTATTTGGGTTTGTGATACATGATGCATTATAAACAGTAGGTTTCTCAGAAGGAAAAAATGTACATGGTTTGTAACTTAATCGACATACTTGAGTGTTAAGAAAACAGACGAAGAAATTAAATATGATTAATTTATCGAAAACATATTAAAACATCTTCGTTAGATTTTAAGGTAAACACACATGATGGTGAGTTATAGAAATGACTCACAACGGAGAAAGGGTGCTAAACGTAGTGCTAACAACTGTAGTTTTAGATTAATTATATTTTTTACAGTCGCTAGCAGAATTTCGTTTTAACGGTGATGTTTTTTGTAGTGCTTACGAGGACGTCGTTGGGTCTTTTGGGGGGTAATGTCCAGAGGTCTGAAAACATTTTCTGGCGGTTGCTGGTAGTCTAATTTTTTACCCAAAAGTTCTTCTATAGCTGGAATTGCAAAGGCATCATTTTCGCCGGCAAAGCTAATTGATATGCCATGCTTGCCTGCACGACCTGTTCTACCGATACGGTGTACATAATCTTCAGGATCTTCAGGAAGTGCATAATTAATGACGAGATTAACGTCATCGATATGTATTCCTCGGCCCGCAACATCCGTTGCAACCATCACATTAATAATACCACGTTTAAAATTTTCCAGTGTTTTAATGCGCTTCTGCTGATGTACTTCGCCTGATAATAATGCGACTTTAAAGCCTTGTTCTTTAATTTTTTCAGCAATGTGGCGAGTTTCATCTCTCCTGTTGGCAAATACAATGGTACGACATTCACCTTGCTCTCGTAGGATATTACACAGGACAGTGAACTTATCCTGATCCGTGACTAAATATAGTTTTTGCTCAACAGTATTGGTTGCCACCGTTTCAGGTTCTATTTCGACTTTAGTCGGTTTATAGGTCCATTGGTCCGAAAGGTTTAAAATATCTTGGGTAAATGTTGCGCTAAATAGCAACGTCTGACGATCACCACAACGGGGTGTTGCTCGGACAATACGACGGACTTGTGGGATAAAACCCATGTCAAGCATACGATCAGCTTCGTCTATTATCATGATCTCAATCAGATCAAGGAATAAATCTCTACGCTGTATGAAATCAAGTAAGCGCCCTGGTGTGGCTACAACAATGTCACAGTAGTCAGAATTCATTTGACGAAGCTGCTTCTCGTAGTCCATACCGCCGACTAAGTTAATCACATTTAATGGGGTGTACTGAGTTAGCGCTTCAGCATCTTTACTAATTTGTAAAGCCAGTTCTCGTGTAGGCGCTAATACTAGAGCACGAGGCTCTCCTGTATAGCGTGGCTCAGGTGGTGGCACTTCTAACAACTGTTTAATTGTAGATATTAAAAATGCGGCGGTTTTACCTGTACCCGTTTGTGCTTTCCCAATGGCATCACAACCTTCTAGAGTTATCCCCAAAACTTCGGCTTGAATGGGGGTACAGTATTGAAAACCCTGATCCTGTATGGCATGCATAAGAGGAGAGGGTAAGTTAAAGTCATGAAAGCGAGTCTTACCTGGTTCTGGGGGTACGATGAATTGGCTTAAGTCCCAATTAGTCTGACGTTTAACTTTAGCTGTTCGAGTATCGGGCTTACGCTTTTTGGGCTGTTGACGAGTCGATTTTTGTTGATCTTGAACTGTTTTCTTGTGATCACCTGTTTGACTTTGATAGGGCTTGCTAGTGTGATTCGTTGTGTTCTCAGTAGCACTGTCAGCGTGTTTTTTTAGAATATTTTTGATGCGTTTTAACAAAATTCACCTTTCCATTGCATTGAATGACCTGCTTAGTTTACCTCAGTGGATAAAATTGCAAAGTCTGGAAGCTATTTTTGTATAGTCTTTGTGAATCATCAAGAATGACTTATGTATAACCTCCCTCGCAAGTAAATGCTTATTGTTGGGTAAACTAGTCATTTCTATCACTTTTTAGGTTCTCTCCAACATCAAACATACCAATAAAAGTGCTTTTTTCCTTGATGTTTGTGTTAGTTAAGTACGTTAGATTTTACTGGTGCTTAATATAGAGTGTAGGTCGCTATTGTGAAGCATGCAGTAGTAGCTTAGCCCTGATGGCTTCTTTATAGACTTGTTGTAGCTATATTTAGGTAGGCTCGTAAGTGTACAGCAAAATAGTAGTCACTATTGAACATGAAGGAATAACGATTCAATTTGCATCTATTCGCAAAAGATAAGTTAGCGGTGCAAGTGCTCAGGCATCAAAGCATAACTGCTTTAGTGTCTAAGCACTGACGTGTAGGTCGGCACTAGGCTAGACAGCGAAGTGAACTATTGCTTAGCTGGCCAGCAAGGTGAAAAAAGTTAGAGCGAGCAGGTGTAATCACCTGGCCTGCACTATTCAAAGCACCTGCTTGATAAGAAGACAGTAACTGAATTTTGCCTAGTAACTGTTTATTTAAGCTATCAATCTGTGTAGCTGGAATTCTGTATTCTGTATGTTCGGGACCACCAATACGCTTCACTTCAAACTGCTCAAGATAATGAGAATTAATATCAAAGCTGACAATATGGGCAGCACCAAATTGTGGAAGATACCACTCGAGAGCAAGTCTGCGAGCGAATGATTCATGAAGCAAAGGGTAGAAGAACTTTTGTTGCATCTCCTCACCCGGAAAAGCAGCAAAGTCCCGTTGCTTCAGATGTGCCAGTTGTTCTGGACCAATTGGGCGGTAAAGCGTTGTTGTTTTCATGGGTCGTCAAGCTGCAAAAGAAAATTTAATTGCCTGCCTTATGTAATGCAGTATAGAGATTAAATGGTAAAGTGCTGTGCGTTTGTTAATGTTTTTAGTTGCTGTTTTGTTTTTTTCTGTATTGCTTGCACTATATAACGATATGGTCCACCTGTCTCTATGGCATCAAAGGGATAGCAGGTTACTAAAATAAGTTGATTAAAGCTATTATCAAGCACTAATTTTTCGGTACGAGTATCAGCAATTTTAGTTTTTATGACTTGATAATGAAATTTTTGCTGGCGAGCTTCAAGTATTAATACATCACCTGTAGTTAGTTCTGCCAACGGGCTAAAGTGAGTATCACGATGACCACTGATCACCACAGTACCAGGATTTCCAGGTAAAGCTGAGGCGGAAAGATGTCCTGGCGCAAATGCCAACTCTCGCCCAGTAGCGCCAGATAAGACAATCATGGGTTTTTGGTGGGGCAAATAGAGTTGTGCTACAGGCCATGTATCTGCCCACTGCCATGGTTTTTGAACGTGCTTACCTTGTTTGCTGTTTTGCCAGGCCTGCTCAAGAAGAAATTGAGCGAGTGTTGCTTTTCCATATATATAGCTAGCATGTAGGGCATGCCAACCAGAACCTAACAAGAGAATAAGACCTAAGTACTTGAAATACTTATACTTCATGGTGTTTCCTTATAGTATTCCAACTTAAACAAAGTAAACCAAGTAATGCTGTGACAAAAGCCATTAGCAAATGCCATGGTGCCGTTGTGGCTGTTTGAGGAAAACCTGTTGTTTGATAGGCATTGCCATGAGGAAGCGCATTAGGAATGTGGGTGGATTGAGTTTGTTGATCCGCCGGTTTTACAATTTGCTCTGCAACAGCCACAAAGCTGGTATAACGTGAGGCAAGTTGGTGCGTCAGCGCAATTTGTGTAATTTGTTCCGGTAGTTCGCTGTTATTTGTTTGAATATACTCATCCTGAAGCGTTTCAATTTGTTGTCTTGCCCATAATTTACCAATGCCTTTGGCTGGCTGGTGTAATTGTTCTTTAGGAATTGTTTGTGTCCAAGGTTGCCTACCCATTTTGGCTTTAATCGTTAGTGGTGATTTAAGCGGTTCTAGTTTTTTTGTGATAATTAACGGCTGACCCTGGTATAAGTCTGCGATTGTTTGTTGTTGTCCATCTGGCCAGGTTACAGTGATTCCTGAGGCAATAGGGTTTTGAATTTGATTAAATAAATATGTGATTCGTTGTTCAACCATATTTATATGAGAAATGTAAGTAAATGTGCCTCGCCCAAACTCGGCTGATTTTCGCATAAAATAGCTATTGGGTGCTGAACCTATACCTACGGTGAACAAACGGCGTGGCGCTAAATTTTGGTGTGTAAATTGAAGTATTTCTACTTCGTTTCCTACGCTACCATCGGTAATAAAAATAATTTGGCTGAGTTCGACGTCAGTAAGTGGCAAGGCAACAGCGGCTTGTAAAGCGGGCAGAATTTCTGTTCCTCCATCTGCAGTTAAGTCATCAATAAACTTAATCGCATCAGCCATACTTAACATGGATACTCGCTGAGAGCGTTCAAAAAGGGTTCTGGTTGTTGAATCAAACGCAATAATATTAAACCGATCATTAGGGTTTAATTGTCGTAATGCAAATTGTAAGGCGGCTTTTGCTTGTACTATTGAGCTTCCAGCCATTGATCCAGAAGTATCAATGATAAAAATTTGTTCTTTACTTAGAGGCGTTTTATTTTTTTGTATTTGGGGAGGCGCAATCATTAACAGGCCGTAGGTTTCATTATTAACCTCTTCAGTGAAAAAAGTCGCCTGAGGTTGGAAGGCTGTTTGTGGTTGCCATGTTAACTCTAAATCACGGTCAAAGATAACAGCATCATTTTTCAGTTGGACTGTATATTGATGGTCATTTTTATTGATTTTGAGTTTATGGGTTGAGCTATTCAAACTTACTAATGGTAAACCTGCATTAATATTAATAGTCAAATCTACTTTTAAAGGTGTTTGATGCGCAGAGCGTTGTGGTAACTGTGGTAATGATGCTGTCTGGGAGGAGGGTAGGTAGCTTGTCTTAGAGCCTTGGTATCTTGGGGTGATAGTCATTGGAAATCGTAACTGGTATTGATTACTAATGTACGGCACTGATTGCATATAAGAAATTTTAACTTCTATGGTTTCCTCTGGCGCAATATTGGCAACTTGTGTTGTGAATAAATTGGGGCGATGCTGTGATAAGAGTGAGGCTTGTTGACCTGCAGCTTTTGCCGTTGTGTAAATGTGCTTTGCTTCTTCTTTGCGTTTAATTAAGCCTTTGATCGTACGGCTACCAATGGTCATCTCCATAGCATAAACTGCAGCATTTTCAGGTAAAGGAAAAGCATAAACACCTTCAGCCCACTCAGAACTACTGTTTTTAAAGCGTTGAGTGACGGTAACAGCAGCCATTATGCCGTTTACATCAATATTTACATGATTGTCCAAGCGTAGTGCATTGATGTAAGCGTTTTTATTTTTGAGAAGTAAACTGCCAGAAGTGACTTCCTCCGGACTTTGGTATATCTCGTGGTAATGACTGATGTTACTGGCTTTAGCAGTACTAAAGCTTAACAGGCTTAAAAAGCAAAATAGCCACAAACCAATGGCCAACCACCCTAGATATTGATTAAGTGCTGCAAAATCGTCTTTCATTCTGAATGCTCCTTCCTCGTTATTGTTTATTTAACAAGGTAAAAGCGCCATTTTTGTTGGTCGAATGTGATGATTTGGGGAGCAATTGTGGCGAAATATGGCACAAATGACAGACTTGGCATTTTAAAAGACATCAGTTGCTTTTTAGCCCATCATTTATCTAAATAATAGAAAATATTTTGTTAATGACCCTATAGGTGATTGTTTTCATGTTCAGATACATTCCCGTTATTGCTTTTTTTGGTTTTATCTGTTGGATCATTGTTAGTGCAGATAGTGGCCAGCAAATCATTTTTATGAAAATGATGGCGGGTGTACCTTATGGAGATAAATTAGGCCATGTATTTTTATATGGGGTATTAACCTGGTTGTTAAACAGTGCACTTAACTACAAGGTAATAAAACTAAGAGAGAAGTCTATATTATTAGGTGCGGTGATTGTTTTTAGTTTTGCGGTACTGGAAGAAATAACCCAGCTTTATTTTCCTCAAAGAACGTTTGACTTGATTGATCTGACGGCTGATATTATAGGCATAACCCTTTTTTCATGGGTACCTTATATTTTTTATCGAAGAAAACAGCTTCAGACTGAAAGTGTATACCTACCATGATCCTCCCCTAATAGAGGCTGTCGCAAAACTACTGCGCTTGCAAATACTGCGTTAAAAATCAGCTCAAAATGCTCATTTATTAGCTATAAACTCCGCTTTTTCGCTGATTTTTGCCTGGTCTTTGCTTCGCTCCTGACCTTTTGCGACACCCTCAATAACGAGGTGTTACAAAAGGGGAGGAGATATTTTCTTTAAGCAGTTTGTTTTTTTGAGAAATAAATGCGTACTTTTTTCTTTAACTGGCTAATATCTTCTACAACGCCATAAAGTGATGGAATTAGGAACAATGTTATTACTGTAGCGAAGAGAATACCGAAACCTAGGGCTATTGCCATTGGAATAACAATTTTAGCCTGAAGGCTTTTCTCCAAAATGATAGGCGCTAGCCCTAAAAAGGTTGTCAGAGACGTTAATAGAATTGCTCGAAAACGTTCCTTACCCGACGCTTGAATGGCTTCACTAACACTTGTTCCTCGTTCTTTGACTTCTCTATTGATAAAGTCTATCAGGATTAAACTGTCGTTAACTAAGACCCCAGCAAGTGCGATGAGCCCATAAATCGACATCATACTAATGGGTACATTAAAGAACCAATGACCTGCCACTGCGCCAATCAGACCAAATGGAATAATGGCCATAATGATTAACGGTTGGCTATAAGATTTTAAGGGGATTGCTATTAGGGCATAAATAAGCAGTAGTCCAAAAATAGCCGCTTGAATCATTTTTTGGATGGTTTTTTGCTGCTCTAAACTAGCACCCTCTAAGTCGGTTTTAAGCGATGGAAACTGGCGTTTCAGTGATGGAATAAAGTTATCCTCTAAATCGCTGATAACTTCTTGTGGTTCTACTTTACTTGGATCAATATCAGCGCTGATCGTTACTACATTGGTACTATTTATTCGTCGTATTTCACTGGGAGCCGGTTCTTGTCGCCAACTAACAGCCTGATTGAGTGGCATGGTGTTTTCACCATCAACCCGTACTTTAAAATTAGCTAAATCGCCTAAATCAGAACGCTCATCTTTAGGATAACGAAGCATTACTTTTACTTCGCTGGTACCCCGTTGGAAGGTCTGGATTTCATCACCATGAACACCTTGTCTCAGCTGGTTGCCAATATCGGCCAGACGAAGTTGATAGGCAATAGCTTCAGGCATAAGAGACAGTACAAAGTCGGGGCGAGGTGCACTATAGCTACTTTCAATATCAAAAACACCATCATAGGTTGTCAGCTGTTTTTTAAACTCAGCGGTGGCTTGAATAAGCGCATCCTGATCCCGACTAGAAAACTGGAAGAAAATAGGTGAACCACCACCCGCATTAGTGCTGGAATCAAAGCTCAGTTTTTTGACGCCTGGTAGCGTGCCCACCGCTTTGCGCCAGCGATCACTGATGGTATTCGCATCCCACTGTCGTTGTTCAGATTTGGTCAGCTCAACAACAAGTTCACCACCTGTTTCCTCTGTGGTAAATGTGAGAAGGTGCTTTAAAAAGCCATCATTTTCAGAATATTGCTTTTTGTAGGCTTCATTAATATCAACGATTTTTTGTTCAATAAGCTTAAGTGTATGATTACGGCTAGTGTCGGATGTGCCGTCATTCATGGTCAGGTTAACTTGAATAAAGTCTGATGGCACATTAGGGAAAAATACAAAACGTACAATGCCACTTTGCAAAACACCGATGGTAAGCATGAGTAAGCCAGTAAACAGAGCAATTGTGGTATAACGCTGTTTATAGGATCGCACTAATAAGGGTAAGTAACCTTGTTGGATAAAAGATTGTAACTTGGCATCAAAACGATCTTGCAATTTGGTTAGCCAGGTTTTTTTATTGGGTTCATATTTCATGCTCACGAGGTGAGCAGGCAGAATGAGTTTTGATTCAACCAATGAAAAAAACAGACATAGAATAACGACCATCGCAATGGATTCAAAGAAGGGTGCAGCATTCCCGCCAACATTAAGAATAGGACCAAATGCCGCCATGGTGGTCAGAACACCAAAGGTGGCGGGGACAACTACGCGTTTAACACCTGCAAGTACACTTTGATGGCTATGGCCATATTTAACAATATGGGTGTAGGCGCTTTCTCCAATAATAATGGCATCATCAACAATAATGCCGAGCACCAAAATAAAGGCAAAAAGACTGACTATGTTGACAAATACAGGGAATGGTCCATGAGGCATTAACCATAAAGCCCCAAGAAAGCTAATCGGAATGCCTAACACGACCCAGAAGGCAACACGAATTCTTAGGAATATACTTAAGACGATAAAAACCAGTAAAGCACCGATACCCATATTTTCGAGCATCATGTTGAGCCGGCCTTTAAGGTAAAAAGATACATCACCCCAGTGGGAAATTTGCAGAGAAGGCGGCAGTTGTTTCTGTTTTTCTGCGATGTATTTTTTTACAGCATCGGCTGTTGCAATTTCATCATCACCTGCGGCTTCAACATATAAGCCAACGGATAATTTTTGATTGAAACGAGAAAAGTCACCCGTGTCAGCAAAGCCATCGGTTATTTTAGCAATATCTCCCAGTAGCAGCTGGGTACCGTCCTGGTTTGCGCGGATGATAATTCGGGAAAACTCTGCAACTGTTTTGGCCTGACCTTCAGCTCGTAATTGAATACGTCCACTTTTCGCTTTGATAACACCACTGGCGATATCAATTGAGCTGCGTTTTAGCGCATTGGCTATTTCATCAAATGTCAGATTGTAGGCTTGCAAGTCTTGCTCTGAAACTTCAATGGCTATTTCTGCTTCACGGACTCCATAAAGTTCTGCTTTGCTGACTTCTGGTAAAGTTTGTACTTCATCACGAACTTCCTCCCCGACGCGGTGTAACGTTGCATAGTCAACATCACCATAGAGTGAAGCCCAAATTACCCGCGTTTTTCGCTCACTTTTTTTGATATGGGGTTTTTCCACTGCTTCAGGAAATGACGTAATGCCATCAACAGCGGTTCTGACCTCATCCATAATGTCATCAACATTATAGCCATTAGTAACTTCTAGAGTGAGGTTGGTATAGCCTTCTATAGCAAAGGACTCTACTTTTTTGATTCCTGCAATATCCCTGATGGCTGATTCCACTCTTAACGTAACACTTTGGGATACTTCTGTCGGTGATGCACCTGGATAACTGATAGAGACAACAACGCTATCAAGGGTAAAGTCAGGAAACATTTGTTTTTTGATGTTAATTGCTGAAGATATACCCACTGCGAGTAAGAACATCATAAGCAAATTTGCTGCAACAGGATTGGCAGCAAACCAAGCAATGATACCCGACGATGACTTTGTCGTTTGCATATTTATTAGCCTAAAACTTTCTCTTGCTTATAAACCCCGTGCTTACGCACATAAATCACACAGCGTTGATCCTTGCATACCCAGTGTTTCAGACAGTTCACTTTAGCCTTCACTGGAATGTGCAGGGGTTGTTGCCGATTTTTTATTTGCTGATGTCTGTGTCGATTTTATAGCAACGGTTGATTGCTGGTCTGTTTTAGTGATACTCACTTGCAAGCCAGGAATAGGGTTTGGAATAGCCGTGAGGCATAGTCTGTCACCCTCAGTAAAATTATTTTTTATAAATGCGCTGGCACGTTGTTCTCGAATAAGTTTTACTGGATGTATACGCAGAGTGTCGTTTTTATCAATGACCAGTAGTTGTTGACGGTTAATCAAAAGATGACGTGGAATTTTAATGACATTTTCTGCGGTTATACCCGTAATGGTGGCTTTGACAAATGAGCCAATCGGGAGTGGTGCCTGTGCTTTTGGTTTTGCTGACGTAAGTGAATAAGGGTCTTTGATGCGGGCAACTAAGTAATGCATACGTGTTTTCGTATCGACGACAGCTTCTTGACGAATAATAACGGCTTGCCACTGATGATCAGGGTTGTGGTTTGAGACGAGTGTTACCTTTGGCCCTTTGAACTCACTTTGCCCAAAGTCGGGTAAGTTGAGATAAGGCATGTCGCTCCGTTTAACGGGTAAGCGAACTTCAGCATAATCCGTTGCAAAAGTGTCGCCCAGTTGTGTACCTGTTGTTACATACTGACCAACATCCACTTGGCGAGCTTTTGTCATACCATCATAAGGCGCACGAATTTCGGTTCGGGCAAGGTACTGTTGTGCTTTATGTAGATCGGCTTTGGCTGCATGTACGGCTGCTTTGGCTTCTTGTACATAAGGTTTGCGCAACACAAGGTCATTAGCTTGTTTCAAGGAACGCCCGCGCTGAGTCCAGTCAGTACGCGCTGCTTCCGCTTTACCTTGTTCTTCCATTAACTTGGCTTCGGCCTGGGCAAGCTGGGCTTTGGCCTGTTCAACAGCAACCTGATAATCAATGGCATCAATACGAAGCAGTATGTCACCTTTTTTAAAGGTGCCACCACTGACGAACGCAGGAGAAATTTCCAGAACGGTACCTGCCACTTGTGATATCAGAGTCGTTTCGGTGCGAGGGTTGATAGTACCCTGACTTGTAACACGAAACTGAACAGTCTCTTCAGTTAATGGTTTAGTTTCTACAACAAGTGGAGTAACAGGTTTTTCAGATTTGGCGGGTTCAGGTTTCATATTACTTAACTGCCAGGTAGCGGCAGATGCCAATGCTAATAAACCAATGGGGGTGATAACCTTAAGCCACCTCATGGATGTAAGTACTCCTAGATGCCAAATCAAACTGACAGGGTCATTTTATAAGGGCGAATACCATAGCAAGAACAAGAGTCTCTGCCAAAGAACATTTCACTTTATTAAGAAAGTCTTAATAAGAGTTTCACTAACCGATTTAGTCGCTTCACTCCAACCTGCATAACAGTCTTCAAACTAAGACAGGCTAGTATAAAAAATGATCCTACGTTATGTGAATATTATTTGTTTTTTGTGTGAAGAGTGTTGTTCTTTTCATTTTGAAGTAGTTGTACTTTCAAAGGAGGGAAATTTTCTCTCAAACCTTTTAATTATTTTCTAAATTAAATGTTTTTTAGAGAAAAAATAATAGCGTAAAGAGGAATAAAATCTGCCAAAAAAATTTTTACTAAAAATATACTCGTGTGAGCAAGAGTTTTCTAACTCACACAGAGCAATGATTAAGTAAATCACAAAGGAGTTGTGATAATAGGTAATTGGTTGACACGATGTGTGGTTTTGGACTTTTCGGTAGTTGATTGATGTTGTTTAAGAAGTTTTCGTTTTACTCTGCGAGCGGTGTCGTAAGAGACATTGAGTTCATGCATGAGTGATAATGCAGACAGTTTCTTTTGATGAGCAAGAAGATAAGCAGCTCTAAACCAGTCTTTAAGGGGGAGTTTAGTGCCCTGGAATATTGTACCACTGATAAGAGACTGCTGACGGTGACAATGGTTACATTGGTAGAGTGGACGTGTTTTAAGGGTACAATGCTTAGCACAACCACAGCTTGGACAACGGAAACCTTCAGGCCAGCGGAGTTGAAATAACAACTCGTGACATTGACTTTCTGTGCCAAATTTATCTGTAAAGTGTTCAAACCCCTGAGCTTTGACAAGCGATACTAAATCAATTTCCATGATGAATCCCTTCTGCAATGATGAATGTATTGCGGATTTGTCCATTGTATTAGTCGTCAATATACGTATATTGATCTCTATCAGGGTTTTTCGGCTGAATTAGATGGGTAATTTATAACTCATACATAATGAGCGCTACTCGTTTTGCCTGAGAACTCTGTTGTTGAATTTCTGTTAATCCTTTCCTCTCTTATCTATAAGTCGTTCGTTGTTAATCTTTATAACTTACTCTTGATAGTTGTAGTAGTTGTCATTGAGCTTAACGCGCCGCATAATTGGCGACAGTTTGTTCTGGTGGAGGCTTAGATGCAGCGTTATATCGCCATCGTAGAAGATGAAGCAGCCATTCGTGAGAACTATCGAGCAGTACTCACACGTTATGGTTATCATGTCAGCATGTATAGTAACCGCCGAGAGGCGATGGCGGCATTCAATAAGCAGCTTCCTGAGCTGGCTATCATTGATGTTGGCTTGGAAGATGAAATTGAAGGAGGCTTTGACCTTTGTCGCGAGCTTCGGGCTATTGCACCACAGTTACCCATCATTTTTTTGACGGCTCGAGACAGTGAGTTGGATGCTATTTCTGGTTTGAGATTGGGGGCTGATGATTACCTGACGAAAGACATCAGTTTAGAGCATATGGTTGCTCGCATTGTTGCGTTATTTCGTCGCGTTGATGCACTTCAGTCAAAATCACCTGCTGAGCAAGGTCAACAGCTATGCTGTGGCGATTTGGTGATGGACCTTGATCGAATGACCGCAAACTGGCAAGCGCAGTTAGTGCCTTTAACGTTAACTGAGTTTTGGCTGGTATACGCATTGGCGAGACACCCGGGCCATGTTAAAAACCGTCAGCAACTGATGGATGCGGCAAATGTCGTGCTTGATGATAATACGATTACCTCGCACATTAAGCGTATTCGTAAAAAGTTTTCGAAGCTAGATACTAATTTTCAATCTATTGAAACAGTATATGGGTTTGGCTATCGCTGGCATCCACAAAAATAGCAGCCTGTATGCGACTTCATATCCAATTATTTATTATCAGTCTCATTACTCTGGCTTTACCTTGGGCAGGTTGCCAGTATGTAAAAGAAACAGAAATCGCGCTACGTAGTGGTCAGGAGCAAGCAGTACAAGCAACGGCCAATGCGATTGCAAGTACACTGACCACAGTGACTTGGCCCAATGTGGTGGGAGAGCAAGTGCTTTATGCACACCCATTGAACATGCCTCTGGTGATTGATGGCTATCATGAAGACTGGCCATTTTCTAATCCACAGATTAATCACTTTCTTAGCTTAAAAAAAGAACCCATGGTAATGCGCTTAGGGGCAGGAGGGGACCAGGCACTTTACTTACATATTACGTATCAGGATGATCGCGTCATCTATCAGACACCTATGCAGCGCTCGATATTTGCATCTGATGCTTTGTTAATTCGAGTACAAAGTGGCAGCGAGCATCAGGCCTATTTAGTGCGTACACCGGCACCAGGTAAAGTTATTGCTGAACAAATTATTATTGAAGAAAAACAAATTATCCTTGTCCCTGAACCTAATATTCAGGGACAGTGGCAAGAGACTGCTCAAGGCATCAATATCGAGTTACGTATTGCCCATCAGCAGGTAGGAGATCGTGTCGCTGTGGGTATGGTTGACTATGACTTTATTAACCAGATACAAACAGTAGGAGCGCTTTTTAGTGAGACAGTGATTGGTGAAGATAGTCTAATTGCTGCTCTAACCCAGCCAGAATCTATACCTTACCGACTTGTTACGCCTGCGCCACATTTACAAGCGCTGTTATCCCCCTTTGCTTCATTAGGGCAAGAAGTGGTGCTGGTAACTCCGCAAGGGTGGGTGCTTGCTTTAGCAAAACCTAAAAATTCAGCATTAGATGAAGACATCGCACAGCAGCACGTGGTAGTCCCTTATTGGCAAAGGACCTTATTACACTGGATTTTGTCCTCGTCAACGCCTCTACCAGAATGGTCTTTGCAATCGGGTCGGGTGAATTCTGAATTTATGCAGCATGTTTTGCAGAATAGTTTAGCTTCGCAATGGTTTCAGGGAAGTAAGCGATATACCAATAAAGTCGTTGCAGGAACACCTGTTGTACAAAGTGACAAGGTTATTGGTGCAGTATTTGTTGTGAATGCTTCTGATGAAATTGTCTCGCTGACGGATAAAGCCTGGCTAGGTATGATAGGCGTTACTTTTTGGGTAATTACGCTCGTTATCGTGGTGTTAGTGGGGTATGCGATACTGTTATCAAGTCGTATACGACGATTGAGTCGTCTTGCTGAGCAGGTGTTAACAGCAGAAGGACAGTTAGCACAAGTGTTTCCTGCATCAAAGCAGAAAGATGAAATAGGGGACTTGTCCAGAAGTTTTAAAGTATTGCATCAGCGACTGTGGGACTATATGCATTATTTACAAAGTTTATCGAGTAAATTGGCTCATGAACTAAGGACGCCATTAGCGGTTATGCGTTCTTCACTTGAAAATCTGGAGATGGAAAGCTCACTATCTGATAGTGCGAAAGATTATGTATTAAGGGCTAAAGATGGGGCCGACCGATTACGGCATTTAATTGATGCGATGAGCGAAGCGAAACGTGTAGAGCAAAGCCTAGCACAGGCAGAACCTGAATGTTTCCCACTTGATCAAGTGGTCAATGGTATGGTTCTAGCGTATCAAGATGTATATCCTAAACATCGCTTGCAGGCAAACATACAGCCAGGATCTTACCCTTTATGGGGAGAGGCTGATTTTATAGTACAACTGTTGGATAAGTTGGTTGATAATGCGGTTGATTTTACCCCAGCGCAAGGATTAATTCGCGTTGCCCTTAAACCGGAAAATGAAAATTATTATTTAACCGTATTTAATCAAGGCTCCTCTTTACCGGAATCAATGCGGGATCAGCTTTTTGATTCGCTGGTTTCTATGCGGAAAGAAACATCCTCTAAGCAACATTTAGGGTTTGGTTTACATATCGCAAAGCTAATCGTGGACTGGTTTCAGGGGCGTATTATGGCTGAAAATGCAGAAGAAGAGCTTGGAGTTATCTTTACTGTAGTGTTGCCAAAAATTAATCGCTATACCCAATGCTAGGGCCTATGTATAGACCTTGGTTTAGTTTTTAATAAAAAATTTAAGATGTAATGAGGTGAGCGCTGTGTCATCAGGTCTAACGGTTAATATTAAGGGCATACCAGTAAATATCGAGTACTCTGAAGGAAATACTCATGTAATAGGGTTGATGGATATGCCTTTTGAGTGGATAAAACAAGGTAAAAAGTCTGTTGAGATACGCGCTAATAGTGATGTTCGACCATTTGATTATGGGGTAATTAAACCCAACCATACTTTGTTTTTTATTAATGAACAGACCGGTGAATCATTAGAGCGACGTGTTATTCGAATTGATCATTATCAGACAGTAAAAGAGTTAATTAACACAGAAGGAATGAAAAACACATTACCGACTTTTGTTTCTATAGAAGATGCAATTGAGCTGATACATAGTTTTCCGGGCTATAAGCAGGGAATAATAAAATATGGAGTTTATGCGATAGAAATTATGTAGAGTGTCAGTTTCTTTATTTGCTTATCTTATAGTTGATAACCTTGGTTTCTATAGGGTTACGCTTATGTATGCTGCATTGATCTATCCCTTCCTT
Organism: Zooshikella sp. RANM57; assembly: GCF_050749885.1. NCBI lineage: Bacteria > Pseudomonadati > Pseudomonadota > Gammaproteobacteria > Oceanospirillales > Zooshikellaceae > Zooshikella > Zooshikella sp. RANM57. Next base: position 285,400 of record NZ_JBOIUB010000004.1, read on the forward strand.
AAATATATAAAAAAATATTTGGTTACTTAATGCGTCGTATTGATGGCTTTATGTAAATTTTTGACTCATATTTGATTTTAGATTTTACCCATTAGTTAAGATACACCGCTGAAGGCTAAACAGTTGCTTAGAAATTGTATTTACAGTTTTGGGGTGTTTAATAGCCTATTTATCAAAGCACTATATTAAGAGCTGATTTATGAAAGGTAAAATACTTAACTTTGACGCTAGCACTAAGACAGGCATTATTTCTGGTGATGATGGAAAGAGATATAACTTTCAAGCCAAAGATTGGAAGTCCGCATCTGAGCCACGTGCAACATTGAAAGTTGATTTTGCAGTAAATGGTGAGTTAGCGATTGAAATTTATGCTGATAGCTCGTCAAGTAGTGGTTCTTCAAAGAAAATCGCTGCTGCATTGTTTGCTTTTTTTCTTGGAGCCTTTGGTGCGCATAAGTTTTATCTAGGGTATACCAAGCAAGGTGTGATCATGTTGCTGGTATTTATTTTTGGGATGATTCTTTTGGGTATCCCTTCAATGATTATTGGCATTATTGCATTTATTGAGTTTGTTCTTTACTTAACTAAATCGGATGAAGAGTTTGAGCAATTGTATATCATAGGTAAAAAGCCATGGTTTTAGTTTTTTTTTCATTTATTTTAGCTACTTATTAATGATAGCCTTAATTTTAAGGCTATCTTTTTTGCGATTACTGTGAGTGATAATATTATGAGTCAGCTTTGGATATTTTATAGCAAGCTTGAAGAAGCTAACGTGCTGTCAACGAATAACATAGAGTTCTGGCTAAACAGATCATAACTCACTTATTTATATGAGAATTTTTCTTGAAAGAATCATTAATATTACCATTATACTTATCCGCCTGCGTCCTTAGTGTTCATCTCCTCCCCCAAATACCAAACCCTACCATATAGATGACAAGTAATGTACTTTTGTTGGTGTGTTTTAGGTAGGTGACATCTGTATTTGATAACTGATAAATAAGCTTGTAGTGGTGGAATTAGTTAGATAGCATTGAGCTTGCAACTTTGTTGTACATTTGTGTTATAAGTTTCATTTTTCGAAAGAACTAAGGATAGGTTCAACTAATGAAGAAAACAACCATATTTAATTTTGTTGCAGCAGTTACATTATTATCAGGTACTGCTAGTGCGAATGCAGCTTACTTTATGGATGATTATACCCTTACCAAAGACTGTGGCGCATTTGCTGTCTATGCAGGACCCAATATGCCCTCTGAACATGGCGGTGTGTGTTTAGGGTTTTCTGAGGGTGTTTTTAAATTACATACAAGCTATACCAATGATAAGAGTTGTGAGAATGGGGGAGCATATGTTGGTCCGAATAGACCAGACCTACATGGTGGTACTTGTATTTGGGCTCAGGGATATCAGTTAAAGTCTACCTATACAACATCAAGGAGTTGTGGACTCAATGCTACCTACGTCGGGCCAAATCGGCCAGATAAGCATGGAGGCACTTGTCTTTCCATTGTTGAGTAATATTTTATAGAAAGTTTTGTGTAAGGGGCAAGGTAAGGTCCTTGCCCACGCGTTTGCTGCATCCCTGTGGCAAACAGTTCGATACTCTTGGCCCTGCTAGCTTCATTACGAATTGTTTTTATCTGCAAATGAGTGAGTAAGGTTACTCTTGTAGTTCTTTTAATGCTAATTGTTTTTCTAATTCTGCTGGTGTCAATAAATTATTGATTATGATGCCTGTCAATTGATGAAATAGTGAATATTGTTGTAGCTCAGTTAATGTTAATGATGGAAAGTGATTGTCTCGCAAGTAATGTATTAGTTTAAGCGTTTTAAACCCATCAAACCAATGGTGAAAATGTTCTTTTAGCTTTTTTTCTGTTAGTTTTTGCTGAATAATATGTTTTTCAAACTGGTGAAATTTTAAAGTAGCAAGCGCCTCAATGATGTACTGGGGCAAGTGATTAAGCTGTTTTTTTAGTGATTCTGGTGTCACTGTGTTTTCTGTTTTAAAGATAGATAATAGTTTTTTCAGGGCATTAAAACATTCTGGGTTATAGTATAAATAGTCTTTTGTTGGTTCGTTCAGCGTTGAAATAGTCTGTAACGCAGGACCTGTTCCAAACGGAACGCGGTCAGATAAGCGTGCATCTATAATAATAGGTTGGCCTTTGAGTGAAATGATTTTACCGACCTTGGCTAATTTATTTAAGCAATAGAAGTCTTCTCCTGCATTACGGCAGGGAAACCCTCTCACTTTTGCATAGGCTTCGTAATGAATAGAGAGTAGGCTACCTGTTGTATGAAAGGCGTAAGGTGAACCTGCCCAGCGTAAACCTAATACATAATAACGAAGTCGAATATCGTACAATTGTTGACTAACCGTTAAGTTATGGCTATCTGCCTGGTGTTGGTAATTATAAATAAAGGCACTGCTGTGAGTTGATGCTAATGGATGTTCTATGACTTGTCCTAAATAGTTGTCAGGTAATACCGTATCCATATCTGTTGAGAAAATCCAGGGTAAATGAACAATGCCTTGATGTATCAGATGGCAGGCAATATCAGCGCCTATTTTTCTGGCGAGGCCAACACCCGCTTTTACTGGAATAAGGTTGGATTCCATTGAGCGGTTAATGACATAAAGCCAATGATGTTTAAATGGTACTAAACTACTCTGACTCGTTTTATGATCAATATTGAGTTGGTTTAAAAGCTTACGGTTGCTATTCAACTGGGTAGAAGACACATTACTGGGAGCGTTAACCACAAGTACTATGAGCCAGTTGTCTTCAATATTCAGTGGTTGCAAAAGACGCGCTAATGATGGTAAGGACTCATTAAAACAGGGTACTACCAGTACACTTTTAAACTGCCTTGTTCCTATTACGGGTAAAATTTGTTGTGTTTCTGTTTCGGTATACTTCAGTAAGTACTGTTGAACTAATGATGACATGGTAGTAGCTGGATTAAACCTTCAACGCTGAAAAATATACTTTTCCAAGAGAACATATGCCCTAGGTATATTTGTAAAGATTGGACATTTTAAAAAAAGATGAGCCTGGACTCAAATGCCTGCTGTTGAAAAACTGTTTTAGTACTTGATATTTGTATTGTTTCCCTATAACGCACTATTCCGGAAATAGTTGAGTGCACATTGGTTTTATTCTGAGTTTATTGCTAACAGCTATATCGATATTGATGGGTAAGAATCAGTAGTGACGAGTGATAGCAGCGAATTGGTTTGGTGAGGTGTATCCAGGTTGGTTTGGTAATATTGGTTAATCACTGTATAAAGATACGATTGAGCATGTCTCAAGTACTTGTTATGTGATTACCCACGACCTTCATCAGGAGGTAAAAGCGTTAAGGGGTGAAATGAGTGAGTTGAAGTCTTTATTGTTATGGCAAAATGGTTATGGCAAAGAGTGAAAAGTTGATAAGCAAAGCTCTACTTCTCAACAAGAGACATTTCGGGTTTTATGAAAAATACGTAAAACTGGTTACACTTTTAGATGGTTGCATTTAAGATACATATCAGCCACGGTATCTTATAATTACGCGAAATGCTGAATATGGATCAGGATATCTCGCTAATAAGTGTTATTCGTCGTACTGTCTAGTTGAGGAGTAAAGTGTAATGCTTTTGTTGCATAAACCAGTGAAAGTGATTATCACAATGATCTTCTTATCACTGGTGTTGCAGGTTGGGCAGAGTTTAGCTGCTGAAAAGTCTCCCCCTGAAAATCAAGAGAAACCCAGTATTTTAGAGCGCCCACTCATGGAACGATATGTGCTGGATGAGTTAAAATCGTTACGTCAAGATCTCCTCTTACTCAAAAATGATGTCACACGTGATTTAGCGAGTACGCAATTACAAACAGCAGATCGATCCCTTCGATATACCACTGATACTGTCAATAACATTTTTTTCATTATCACGGCGGCAACTTCAATACTGATCATTGCGGGTTGGAGCTCTCTTCGTGATGTAAAAAGTAAAGTAGATGAGCTGGTTGACTCAAGGGTACGTTTGATCTCACAAGGCTATGAAAAACGGCTTGCAGAGCTTGAGAAGAAACTTCGACAGCGTACGGATCAAATTATTCAAGCGCAGGAAGAAATAGCGCTCACTAACAATATTCACTCGTTATGGATGCGTTCTGGTTTAGAGTCAACGCCTCAATCTAAGATAAAAATATATGATCAGATATTAAGTTTAAACCCTGAAGATGTTGAGGCTTTAACCTATAAAGCTGATGCCGCGTTAGAGCTTGAAGAACCTCAGTGGGCTTTGAGTTTGTGTAATAAAGCCTTGGAAATTTCATCAGAATATCCTTATGCCTATTATCAGCGTGCATGTGCTCATGCAACGTTAGGATTAGATGATCAGGCAGTGGATGATCTTACCAAAGCACTTGAGTTATCAAGTACGTATGCAGATGAGATGAAGGAAGAACCTTCGTTTAAATCGTTATCTGAAAATGAGCGCTTTTTAGCATTAGTTTCTCATCATTAGCATTTGAGTGGGTGTTTTCAGTATGCGTACTTTGTTAGACTAAATAGTCAGTGAGTGTTGTGTAACTATATTTATAACAGCTTTTAACGTCATTTTTTGAAGTTTAAACCTGGGCAGCAGAGAACTTTGATCTAGACTATGGTGTTTGTTATGTTTATCCAGTGAGGTATTTTATGGAACTCATTCAACAGCTCTTCATGCTGTCAATACTGATATTGGCTGGTGTGCTAACAGTCGTTAAGACGAAAGGGGACAAAACATCCATGCGTGTTTTAAAGTTCCTTGGGATCTTTGTTTCAAGCGTTCCTATTATTGGTATAATTCAAGGTTTTATTGTGAGAAAACGATCTCCTTTATACTCGGATGCTTGTTTTATTCAGGCTATTTATTGTGGTATTGGGTATATTATTGTAACTCAAGTACTGCCTAAATATGTATGAAAGTGAAATGGAAAAACTGAATTATCATATTGGCTTGTTTGGTTTATTTTAATAAACATCCTGTTTAGCCTTGTTTTTTTAAGCATTTTCTTAAGTGCTGTATGATGGCATAAAATACGGGAACCAAAAGAGTACCAACAACACCAGCCGCCAACATTCCCCCAAAGACACTGTAACCAATTGAGTGTCGGCTGGCTGCTCCTGCTCCCGTGGCAATAACAAGTGGAACAACCCCGAGGATGAATGAAAAAGCTGTCATGAGGACAGCCCTGAAGCGTAATGTTGCTGCAGTGACTGCGGCATCCTGTATGGATAAACCTTCAACTTCATGTTTTTCTTTGGCAAATTCGACAATCAGAATGGCATTTTTACTGGCAAGACCAATTAATAGTACTAAACCAATTTGGGTATATAAATTCACGTCTGATTGCGCAATCCATACATTTAAGAAAGCGCCCAAAATAGCGATAGGAACTGCAAGAATGACTGCCCATGGAATAAGCCAGCTTTCGTATTGTGCAACTAAAAACAAATACACAAATATTAAAGCAAGAGAAAACAGTAAAGGTGCCAGGTTACCCGCTGCTAGCTCTTGAAACGTCATCCCGGTCCATTCAAAACTGTAACCATTAGGTAGAGTTGCTTTGGCTGCTTGTTCCATCGCGGTGACGGCTTGCCCTGAGCTATAACCAACAGCAGGCTGACCGTTAATAGTAACGCTGGTAAAAAGGTTATAACGATTTATAACATCAGGGCCTAAAAGCGGTGTGACTGAAATGAGGGTGCTCAAAGGAACCATTTCACCAGAAGCACTACGAACATAGAAGCGCTTTAAATCATTTTCATCGTTGCGAAACTCAGGTTCAGCTTGTAATAGCACTTTATAGGTTTTGCCAAATTTATTGAAGTCATTAACATACAGTGAGCCGAGTTGCGTTTGTAACGTACCAAAAATATCAGAAAGTGGTACACCTAAGTTTTTGACCTTTTCACGCTGAACATCAATAAACATTTGGGGAACATTGGCACGGAATGTACTAAATGCCACTCCAATTTCATTGGTTGAGTTGGCGGCTAACAGTAAGCCGCCCATAACCTGCGCTATTTCTCTTGGATCACGACCAAGTTGATCGGTTAACACAAACTCAAAGCCACCAGTGGTGCCAAGGCCAGGAATAGCTGGGGTACTGAATGCTGTTGCTTTTGCTCGAGCAATAGTGGAAAGTTTAGCCTGCACCTGTCGAATAATCGCAGATTGATGTAATTCAGGCTCTTCTCGTTCATCCCATGGATTCAGTACAGCAATGGCTAAGCCTGCATTGGATGACATAGCACCATTGAGTATGCTGTAACCAGCAACGATCATTACATCAGAAACACCTGGTACGGCTTTGACCATCTCTGTTACTTGATGCATAACTTCAGCGGTTCTGTTTAAAGATGCACCATCAGGAAGTTGTACATCAATCATAAAGTAGCCTTGGTCTTCTTCAGGAATAAAACCTGTAGGAAGCTGTTTTGCAAATACAAGTAAAACTGCAATTAAAGCTAAAAAAAGTAAACCAACGATCAATAATTTTCGAACCAAAATGGTGACGGCGCGTTGATATTTCCCTGTCAGCTTATCAAACCCTTGATTAAACCATCTTAAAATAAAAAAAGAAGGGGCTGCTGATGGTTTAAGGAGTGTGGCACACAGTGCTGGGCTTAGGGTTAGCGCATTAATGGACGAAATAAGTACAGAAACCGAAATGGTGATAGCAAACTGAGCGTACATTTGTCCTGTAATACCTGGCATGAGAGCAACGGGTGTAAAAACCGCGAGTAACACTAATGTTGTGGCGATAATCGGACCACTCACTTGTTGCATTGCTTTTACCGTAGCGTCAACGGGCGATAGTTTTTCTTCTTCCATTAAACGCTGAACATTTTCAATAACAACAATCGCATCATCAACGACGACACCAATGGCTAAAATTAGGGCAAAAAGTGAAATGGTGTTTATTGAAAAACCAATACTTAATAGAACGGCAAAAGTACCAATCAGGGATACTGGAATGGCAATGGAAGGGATTAATGTTGATCGCCAGTCTTGAAGAAAGATAAAGACCACGAGTATGACTAGAAAAACTGCAACGATAAGGGTTTCAACGACTTCGGCTATTGAGGTTTCAATAAAACGTGTTGTGTCGTATAGAATTTCATAGCTAATGTCATTGGGAAACTGTTTAGACAGCCGTTGCATTTCTTCTTTAACTTTTTCTGCAACGTCCAATGCATTGGCATCAGGTAGCTGGTAGACGGCAAGAATAACACTGGGGCTATTGTTGAGTTCACCAAACCAACCATAAGAGGCTGAGCCAAGTTCAATTCGAGCAACATCTTTTAAATAGATAGATGACCCATCATTTCGAGATTTGAGTATGATTTGCTCAAACTCTTCGGGAGATGAAAGTCGTCCTTTGGCTTGTAAAGAGTATTGAAACTGTTGAGTAGGTAATGATGGGGCTGCACCAATTTGACCTGCAGGTACCTGAACATTTTGTTCGTTGATAGCATTGTCGATGTCCTGTGTGGTAATTGCATAAGTGGACATTTTTGCAGGGTCAAGCCAGATCCGCATACCATAATCTTGAGCCCCTAAAATTTGAGCATCACTAACCCCTGTTACTCTTGCTAATGTATCTTTAATATTGATACTGGCGTAGTTTGATAAAAAGAGGCCGTCATAGGAATTATTGGGTGAAATCAAATTGACAATTAACAGCATGTCAGATGATTTTTTATCAACGGCTACACCTTGTCGTGTGACTTCAGCCGGAAGTTGAGGATTAGCCAATGCTACACGGTTTTGTACATTAATTTGGGCCATGTTTGGATCTGTGCCCACAGCAAAGGTAACTGAAAGCCGATAACTACCATCATTGGCGCTTTTAGACGACATATAAATCATATCTTCAACCCCATTGACTTGAGACTCAATAGGATTGGCAACAGTATCTTGTACAACTTTTGCGCTGGCACCAGGAAAATTGGCAGTGACTTCAATTACGGGAGGGGTAATTGGGGGAAATTGAGCAACGGGTAATACTGGAATAGCAAGTAATCCTGCAAGTGTAATGATAATAGAAATGACAAATGCAAACTTGGGGCGATAAATAAAAAACTGACTGATCATTGTGCGGCTTTCCGTTAGCTTGCAGTAGTTTCGTTAAAAGGTGCTACTTGTTGTTCAGTTGTTTTGACCTTTCCTCCAACTTTAACTTTTTGAATGCCTTCTGTAATAATCACTTCTCCAGGTTTTAATCCATCGATGACCTCCCAGCGGGTTTTAATTCGTTGTCCAAGCTTAACGGGTCGTGCTTCCACAACTTTTTCATTATTCACAACCAACACAAATTTACCTTGTTGATTTTCTTGAACAGATGCTTGTGGAACCAGCAAAGCCTGCTGCGGCGTTTTTTGTCGTAAAATGAGCGTTACATATTGGCCTGGAAGCAGTGTTTTATTTTCATTAGGAAAGACGGCACGTATTTTTATAGTACCTGTTGCTTGGTCAACCCGATTATCCAAAAAGTCTAATTGACCATCATGTGGGTACATTTTGTCATTCGATAGTCGCAATTGGGGAATTACAGATGGTTTTTCCTGACCTGCTGCAATTCGCTTTCTGGCTTCTTCTTGGAAATCCACAAATGCTTTTTCATTTACCTGAAAGTTTACATAGATGGGGTTAAGCTTAACGATAGTTGCCAGTGTATCCTGATTTGGGCTGACTAAGTCGCCTAAGCTTAAAAGGGATTTACCTATACGACCAGTTAGTGGGGCTGTAATTTTTGTGTAACTTAAGTTTAGCGCTGCTTTTTCGAGTTGAGCTTGAGCTCCCTTAAGTGCGGATTCAGCTTGAATTTTTTTACTGGTAAGCTCATCCATTTGGGATTGGCTGATGGTTCCCTTTTTTACGAGCCGGGATCCTCGATCAAAATTGATTGTTGCTTCATCTAAAATAGCTTGTAAGCGTTCAATTTCCGATTGGCTTTGGTCAACCACAGCTTGGTATGGCGCAGGGTCTAAGGTAAATAATAATTGGTTTTTAGTGACTTCATCACCTTCATTAAAATGCCTTTCTAGCAGCGTTCCTTCAACCCGGGAACGAATATTTACATCTTCGCTGGCTTCTGTTCGACCTACTAAGTCGATGGTATGGAATATCTTGTCTTCTTTAACTGTAGTTACAATGACTGCAGGAGGCTCCTGAACGGCTGTTTCTTTTTCGCAACTGACTATGCTGATTCCTAGAATAGCAATCATTATGACAGTATTGATAAGCCTGACGGGGTGATTCTTTTTATAACGTGCGACAGACATCCCTGTGCTCCTTAAATCAATGCTTACTTCAGGTATTAATAATAAGTACGTACTTGTTTGGTCATCTTTGTGGTTTTAAATGTACGTTAAAGTCGTGGCCGGAAAGTCCCTTGATATTTAGCATATAGGTAATAGTTATAACTGAATAATAGTTATGATCAACTAACATGAATCAAAAAATGTAACTTAAGTATCTTAATTAATAGAGATGAAAAAAGTATTGAAAGAGCATAGTGATCTAAGAGGCTCAGTAATATTACATTATAGTTAGCTTTAGACGTGTAATTATTGACATAAAAAATAAAGTTTTGTTGATTTTTTTAAGCTTTTTCATTTAGTGGCCGATATAAGAAGTATGTAATGCTAAAAGAGATGTGCCAGGAGGTGTGAGATGAACAATCAAGTGATCAACCTCCTTCATAAAGTGGTTCCTGCTACGTTGTCATACTTGAATGTAAATTCACCTGTGGCAGCCTGCTTAATGGTGACGACCGCCTATGCAGAAAGTAGTCTTGCCACACATCGATATGATGGTAATGAGGGGTTAGGGGTCTATCATATTTCAGCTGCAAGTCATCGTTATTTGTGGGATGCCTATTTGGCTCAGCATCCTGATTTAGCCAGTAAAGTTCGAGGCTTGGCATCCCAGCAACTGTTTTTAATTCAACCAGAATTAGAACTTTTAAGTAATCTTTCATACGCAACAGCAATTGCTTGGCAATTATATCTCCAGTCGGGAGTTGCATTACCAGCGACTGCAGATCCATATCAATTGGCTCAGTTTTGGTTAGAACATTTTGACAATGGATCTGAAGGTAAGACGGTTAATGTGTTTATGCAGTCATGGAAATCATTACGAGATTGCCATTCGATGTTATTGGTGGCTTGAATAGTAGAGGCGACAGCCGGCTATAATTGAGTATTTACTTTATTATGAAAGTGTAGAGTGTTTTTTACAAATCTTTCCCAGACTTCCATTCCTTTAAGAAAAAGCATTATATAAATAATGCTTTTCTTTTTTCATATTCATTAGCTACACTGAGCAGTCACTAAAGTATTATCAGGGTAATATAAGCCGATAAGGATATTTTGGAGTAATGACTACTTCACACAGAGGTTAGAAAACGCAAGGATGATATGTGTGATAAAGGTAATTAGCGCAAGACGTATCTACACTAAAAAAGTCAGGTTTAAAAAATTAGATAACAATGACAAATAGTTGGCTTATTACTCTGTGGCTGATATTACTCTTATCTAGTAGCAGTTATGGCAGTGACTTATTGGTATCAGGTCATCCAAGCTATCCTCCTGTTTCACAGGCTGAGGGAGATTTAATTACGGGTGTGGCTGCGAAAGTGACAAAAGCAATAGCTGATAAACTTAGTATTCCATATAAACTGGTCTCATCAGGTCCATGGAAACGAGTGCACTGGGCTGCTCAAAAAGGGAAGATTGATATTATTGCTGGGGTATATTTGAATGAACATAGAAAAGCATATTTGGATTATGCTGAGTGGTTTATGACTGATCCCGTTGTAATTTTTGTTAAGAAAGGTAATACATTTCCTTATCGGCAATGGAAAGACCTGATTGGTAAAAAAGGTTCCACCAATTTAGGGGAAAGTTTTGGTGAATCATTCGATCTCTTTATCCAAAAGTATCTTTATATGGAGTGGGAACATGAATCTATAGCTAACTTCCGTAAGCTCGCACATGATCGAATTGATTATTTTCTATATGGACTTTATCCGGCAACGGCTCAGCTTAAAGTGTACGGTTATGAAGACGATTTTGAAATACTTTCTCCCCCTGTTGTTGAAGAAAAGTTCTACTTTGCTTTTTCTAAACGTTCAAAATTCCGCTACTTAAAACCCAAAATGAATGCAGTCATCGTTGAATTAAGAGAGTCAGGGATTATTCAACGATGGGTTGATGAGTTTTTCCGACATTGATGTTTAGAATCATTCTATCCTTTATCAGGTGATCTTTATTTAAAGCGAACTTTTTATTGTAGTGACAGCCGAATATTATCAATAAAAAAGTGTTCACTATGAGGACCAAAAATCATAATGTCCAGATTTTTAATATTTAATTGTGTGGGCGCTGTGATAGAGCCTGTAACAGGCCACCACTGTTGAGTGGGTACTTTACCAAGAAAGATGTCTTGTATTTTTAGACCTTCATCACTGTCAATAAAGAGGTGTACACAAACATTATCACTATATTGCTGTTGATTTGGAATATTAATTTCAAAGCTTAATTGATACTGGCGCCCAGCAAGTAGTAATCTGTTGACTGGAAGTTTTGCGGCTGAAAACCATTTATGGCGGTTAAAAACATGTAAAACGCCACCTTGTTCTGACTGGGTATAAGTTTGCTCGACTTGAGCACCAAACATTCCTTGCCAGTTTTGTGTTCCATACTCAAAATCAAAATGTAGGCTTGGTAAAGTCTCCTGAGGGTAGTAGGTGTGATTATACGTCGTGTGAAGTTTTTCTGAATACGATTGTAGGTGGTTGGCATTCACTTGTTGGACAAGACAAATGAAGCTGATTATTCCCCATAACAATGGGTGGTGATAAACACAAGTGGCTTTTTGCTCCTTGCTGGGGCTGAGCATACCTTTCTCCTTATAGGTAGACTTTTTTATTGTTTTTTAGTTGTGTCTATTTGTTTCATGCGTAATACATAAAAGAGTATGTATTTATGCTTTTAATGATAAAGCAGCTTATACGTGTGTTAAGCGTTAGAGCGATTGATGTCGTTGAGCTTTGCTTAAATATCATTGTAAGTCTTAATATCGGGTAAAAAAGGCTAATCTAGAATGTAAGGCACAAGGCGGGTTTTGCAAAGCTGTGAGGTAGTCTAATAGTTTATTATGTGATCTAATTCAATTATAAGTGTCTTCTTATATCTATAGCTCAATGGACTTAATTCGCTAAGTATACTGTAAGTTGAAGAGGTGATTTGTCATTATGCCCAGTGTGACAGTAACATTGAATATTTCACCAGAAGAGTACTTGCGGTATTACAAAGGTTCTGCAAAACAAGTGTTAGCGCACACAGGTGATGGTCGATCAGTTAGTTTTCCTGCTAATATTTTACAGCGTTTTCTCACTCATGCAGGAATACAGGGACAGTTTGTTATTGAGTTTGATAGTGATGGGCATTTTAAGTCTGTTAACGCTATTTCTCGTTAACATACATATGGACTATGTAGCGTTAGCCAGAGCACTGAATATCTTTGCCTTTTCTTGTTTCAATGATGCCATCACCATCAATGTCTGCAGCATGCTGTGTTCGCCCTGTAAAGCTGACAATAAGTTGTCGAGCATGACGGTTATTGTTGTTAGTGGGACAAACGGTTAATGTGCCTGCTGTACCTGAAATGATTCCGTCAGGTTTAAAGCGTAGATAACTTCTTCCTGCTGATAATCGACTTGATATTTTGATTTTACGGTTTATATCGAGTATTTGATAAAGAATTTCCTCACCATCAAGTTGTTTATTTTTATTAGGATCGCTAAAAACAATGATATGTTGGTGCCATTCAGTTTGACAGGAAATACCATCAGCAGAAGGGCAGAGGGTAACAGTTGTTTTATGTACTACGGCTTGAGTGCGTGCTGTAACAATAGCATTATGGAGGATGTTGATACTGGTTCGTGTTGAGCAACTTTGTATAAATTGATTGAGAGCAGGTATGCCATAACCAACAAGAATTATAAGAATGCTGCATGTTACCAATAATTCGACTAGGGTAAATCCTCGAGAATTAATATGAGCGCCAATGCTATGAAGTGAAGACTTTTTTTTGACGTGCGTAAGAGTACGATGAGTAGCAAATGATGGCATGTTCCCTCCTTGGTCCTATACGGTGTGAACTAAATTCCCTACAGACTAAAAGTAAAAAGTGTATAAAAAATAATCATATTGTTTGGGGCGAGAAATTCTGTTAATTCTTCGGCAACTTTTTTGTATCTGTAAATAATCTCTGGACTCACTTGACTTAGCTCAGTTTTAACGTGAGAGAGGCCCACTACTGAATATTATTCAAGGTTTATTTTGTTGATACCTTAACAAAGCTGTTTCAGTACACATTTTAGTTTAAGGAATAGAATGGCTCATCGATTGATGTGGTTTATGGATACTAATAAATAAAAAAATGCTTTCGGTTTTTACGTAAATTAATGCTTAATCTAAGCCTAATTTTTTAAGACGATAACGAAGCGCTCGAAAAGTGATTCCTAACTTTTTAGCTGCAGCCGTTTTGTTCCATCTGGACTCTTCTAGTGCTTGAACAATGGCTTTGCGTTCCAGCTCTGCTAAATAGTCTTCTAGTGATTGGCTACCATCTAGTGGAATCGGTGACTCTGCTGTAATAGTTTGTGGTTCTGAGTCAGAGGTTACACTGACTGAGGAGGTTGTACTCTCGGCGTTCAATTTTAAATCATTCACCGATATTTCATCTGCTTCGCAAAGGGTAAAAGCGCGTTCTAAAATATTTTCTAACTCTCGAACATTTCCAGGGAAACTATAAGCAAGTAAGGCATTTTCAGCTTCAGGTGTAAGGTGGGGTGGCTCTATTTCGCATGGCTCTGCAAGCTGTTTTAAAAAGAAATTAGCAAGCAACAAAATATCTTCCTGCCGTTCACGAAGTGGGGGGACATTAAGCTCAATCACATTAATGCGATAAAATAGGTCTTGTCTAAATTGGCCATTGGCAACCATGTCAACAAGATCTTTATGTGTAGCACTAAGAATGCGTGTATTTATTTTTATTTCTTGTTGACTACCCACTGGGCGAATAGCTTTTTCTTGAATGGCGCGTAGCAGTTTTACTTGCATAGGGGCTGGGAGATCAGCTACTTCATCTAAAAACAGAGTTCCTCCATCAGCAGACTGAAAAAGGCCTTCTTTATCACTGGTAGCTCCTGTAAAACTGCCTTTTTTGTGGCCAAAAAATTCGCTTTCCATAAGTTCAGAAGGGATTGCGCCACAGTTAACAGGGATAAAGGGATGATTGGCTCGTGGTCCTTGCTCATGGATTAAGCGAGCGACCATTTCTTTGCCTGTACCTGACTCACCACTGATGTAAACAGGCGCTTGGCTTCGAGCAAGTTTGAGGATTTGCTTGCCCAGCTTGGCCATGACGGCTGACTGACCCAATAATTGAGTTTGTTTGATAACAGTACTATCTGTAATGGGGGTGACAAGTTGCAAGGCATTGTTTATAAGCTCTCTGAGCCTTTGTAAATCAATAGGCTTACTGACGAAGTCAAATGCACCTGCTTTTAATGCTTCAATCGCTGTATCCATACTGCCATAGGCTGTGATCATGGCGACTGGCATGTCACTGTAGAATTGATTGATATGTTTAACCAGTTCAATGCCATTACCATCCGGCAAATTCATATCAGTAAGACATAGATTATAAGTATCATCAGCTAGAGCAGACTTTGCGCTTATTATTCCATCGACAGCCAGGGTGTTCAGTCGCATTCGACCCAGAGTGATTTCGAGCAACTCCCGAATGTCAGGCTCGTCATCAACAATTAAAACTTTGGGCTTATTCATGAGTATCGTTTAAATGCATGCTTTCATGTTGACCATGCGTAAATGTGATCCTAAAGGTACAGCCTGATTCATAACGCACTAGCTCAAGAGATGCCTGGTTAGCCTCGCATAACTCTTTGGATATATACAATCCTAGTCCTGTCCCTCTAGGCTCGGTGGTATAAAAAGGCTCAAATAAATGGTTTCTTACCTCTGGTTTCATACCTGGTCCATTATCAATGATCTCAAGATAAGGTAGCCCGTTATCGTCTCGTAACCCTGTATGTAATTGTAGCGTGGCTTGTTGATTCTTCTTGAAGCTATACCGTAAACCATTTTGGCAAAGGTTCGTGACAACTTGAGTGAGCTGATCAGGGTCCGCCATGATCTGAATAGGTGCAGGAAAGGGGGTGAAGCTAATGACTGGGTTGCTAAAACCTGGAAAAGGTTCTTCAGTCAAAAACTGTTTAACCCAGTCACTTAATATAAGGGAGTGTGGGTTACTGGTTTTGCGGCGGGTGAGCTGTAATACATTTTCAATGATGATGTTCATGCGCCGTGAGTGATTTTGGATGATTTCAATCAGTCGTTGATCAGCACTGCTTAATTGGTCAGATTCGTTGAGTAATTGGGCCGCATGACTAATAGCACCTAATGGGTTCCTAATTTCATGAGCTATTGCAGCCGTTAGTTTGCCTAAAGACGCTAGCTTGAGCTGTTGGGCTTGTTGATTTATTGCCGTTAGGTCATCAAGAAAAATAATAACTTTGCTCGATTCATTATCGTATATTTGAGTGAAGCTTGATTGGACTTTTGGGCGATCTGGACTTGTTTGAAATGGTTTGGGGGGCGATTCAGGGTGTGCTTTCCAATGTTGAAAGCAAGCATGTAAGTCGGGGGCCGCTTGTAATAGTGTAGGTGTTTGTTCTGGGTTGTTTAAAAAAAAATGACTGGCTTGATTCATCATAATAATACGCTCATGGTCATCAATAACCAGAATCCCAGTACGCATACGTTGGATAATCAGCTGATTTAATTTTTGAAGATTATAGTATTCAGTGCTGCGCTGTCTGGCAATTTCTTCACTACGGCGGATCCGGTCAGAAAGACTTTGCACGAAAATAGCCGTGGCAAAGATAATTGCACCTAATAAGCCGGCATTAATAGATTTACTTTGTTCATCAGGAACCAGTGTTTGATAAATGCTGAGGGCTATGATGCATAAGGTGGCCAATGCCGCAATAGCAATGCCCGTTCGGCCTTTTAATAAGATATTGCCAGCGGCAACAGCCACAATTAACAAATTTCCCAGGCCAGTGGCTTGTTTTCGACTTAAATAAAACAGCACGCTCAGTAAAACAACATCCAGGCAGATAATCGTAAAAATTTGTATGGTGTTAGGTGGTTTGCTACTGATAGCAATGATCAATATGTTGATGCTGAGATAAATAAATGCAAATACTTTGAAATAAAGTGAAGTATCAGGTGTGATCAGTTCTTTACCAATAGGACTGAATGCTGCGGCTAAGAATAAAAGGCCCAAAATAGTGCGATAAAGGTTATAAACCCTCAGGGCATGAAAACGTCGATTTGATATTTCGCTGTTATAGACGGTGACCGGCATTGGGACGTTATATTGCTTTATTAAGAATTAACAAGGTAGGCAGTTGTACGCCTTTGATAATAAGGTTTTCCTGTTGAGTTCAGTGTAGCAAATGAATGTTTGCTCAAGGTGGCAGCTCAATAAATAGAGATGGTAAGTCGCAACACCAAAAATAACTTTGATGACTGGATCGGCCAAGCTATTTTACAGGGAGCATTGTTTCCCCCAAAATAGCGCAATTTGTTCAATTGACCACTAGGGTTCTTATGTCAGCGAAGCTTTCGATTGTCATGGCTCAACTGAATTTTTTAGTTGGGGATATTCAGGGTAATACGAAAAAAATCATTGCGGCTGTTGAGCAGGCAAAGCAATTATATCAGGCAGATATTATTGTTTTTTCTGAGTTAAGCTTGTGTGGTTACCCTCCAGAAGATTTGCTTTTACGAGACAGTATGCAGTTGAGGGTTGAGCAGGCATTAACTCAGTTAAGTGAAGTGAGTGGTATTGATATCGTCATCGGCTTGCCTTTCGCAGGGCAAAACCAAGCCTTAGTCATGGGTGATGGAAAAATTAAAGCCCGCTATGCCAAACAGTTGCTACCTAACTACCAAGTATTTGATGAAAAGCGCTACTTTGCTCCTGGCCATGAAACCACAGTGTATGACCATAATGGTATAAAAATAGGGTTATGTATTTGTGAGGATATTTGGGAGCCAGGCCCAGCAAAAGCGGCTAAGCAAGCAGGTGCCGAGCTGTTACTCTGTTTAAATGCATCTCCCTACCATACGGATAAAGTAGCTGAACGCCAACACGTTGCCAGGCAGCGGTGTCTTGAGAATCAAATCCCTATGATTTATGTAAATCAAGTGGGGGGGCAAGATGAGTTGGTGTTTGATGGTGGCTCTTTTGCAATGAATGCAGATGGTGTAATTGCCATGGGAGGCGACTACTATCAGGAAGGGCTTTACCCGTTGGTTTTTGACTTGTCATCAAAGTCGATAGTCACGGGTGTGCAAGTTCATCCACCCGAAAAAATGCAAAGTATTTATCAGGCTTTGGTGTTAGGAGTAAAAGATTATGTGGAAAAAAACGGCTTCAAAGGCGTTATTTTAGGCTTATCAGGAGGCATTGACTCTGCATTAACCTTAGCCGTTGCTGTTGATGCATTGGGTAAAGAGCGAGTTTCTGCGGTAATGATGCCTTATCACTATACCTCTTCTATGAGCTTGGAGGATGCTGAGGCCGAAGCAAAAGCATTGCAGGTAGATTATAAGGTGCTACCGATTGAGGCTATGTTTGATGCATTTATGTCTACTTTATCTGATGAGTTTAAAGACACTGCACGTGATACCACTGAAGAAAATCTTCAGGCACGTTGCCGAGGTGTTTTGCTTATGGCTCTCTCAAATAAAAAGCGTTATCTGGTACTGACAACAGGCAATAAAAGTGAAATGGCTGTTGGCTACGCGACATTGTATGGTGATATGGCAGGTGGTTTTGATGTGCTCAAAGATGTACCAAAAACATTAGTTTTTGAGTTGGCTCGTTATCGCAACACCATCTCACCTGTTATTCCTGAAAGGGTTATTACTCGTCCTCCTTCAGCAGAATTGGCACCAGGGCAGGTGGATGAAGACAGTTTGCCAAGTTATGATGTATTGGATGCGATTTTAGCCAATTATATTGAGCATGATTTAAGTGCGGATGCAATTGTGGCAAAGGGCTTTTTAAAAGAAGACGTTTATCGTGTGCTGCGTTTGGTTGATATTAATGAATATAAGCGACGTCAGGCTGCTATTGGGGTAAGAATCACTCGTCGTGGATTTGGTCGAGATAGACGTTATCCAGTAACGAATGGGTGGCAGTTGGGTGAATAAAACTGGATGTTTACTTGGGTTAATACGGTTTTTAACACGTTAGTAAATATAAAAAAACGGGGCATTTGCCCCGTTTTTTTGACTATTGTGAGCATGAATAAGATTACTCATCTCTTTGTAAGATATCTTCTGCCGTTTCGGTTTTGCCTGTTTTGGGGTTATCAGTATCTTCTTCTTCATCTCCAAGCAAGCCAAAACTAATGACATTCAGCCAAGAGCGCTCATGACCAACTTCTGCTTCCAGCTCAAGCTGATCGCGACTTTTACGACGAGAAGGTGGTTCGATATCTTCTGGTGCATCAAGCAATCCAAAACTCATAATATTCCATATTGAAGGGTCAACATCGTGGTAAACCTTATAATTGACGAAGTTGCCATTTTCATCCAGTGATTTGTGTTTAGGTGCATTCAAGCGAAGTGCTTCAAGCGCATTGTCAGCAGCTGCTGACAGGCCCAAGTGCTGGTAAGCTTCTACCATAATGGCAAGCGCATCAGGCACAGAAGGGGTTTCCTGTAGGTTTTCAACCACATATTTACCGCGGTTAGCTGCAGCAACATAGGCTTTGCGCTTCATATAATAGTTGGCAACATGGACTTCATAAGCGGCTAATTGATTACGTAGAAATATCATCCGTTTTCGAGCATCAGGGGCGTACCGGCTGTCAGGAAAGCGGCGCAGTAGTTCAGCAAACTCATTAAACGAGTCACGTGCCTGGCCTGGGTCACGCTTACTCATATCAATCTCAACATAGCGTTCTACTATACCGACATCGGCGGTATATGAGGATAACCCTTTCAGGTAGTAGGCATAGTCAACATTTTCATGATTGGGATGCAAACGAATAAATCGATCAGCTGCTGCGATGGCGGATTCTTGCTCCTGGTTTTTGTAATAAGCGAAGATTAAATCCAGCTGAGCTTGTTCTGCATAGGAGCCAAAGGGAAAACGGGCTTCCAGTGCTTTTAACTTATCAATCGCATCGTTGTAATTACTGGTATCAAGTGCCACCTGTGCCTGCTCATATAGCTCTGACTCAGTCAGGCTTTCATCAACCTCTTTTTTCGAGTCTGAGGCACATGCTACTAACAAGCTAATTAAGCTGAGAATGATTAAGTGTTTAGCAATACGCATGTTGTGTGCTTATCCCTATTAGTACTTAACGTGTAGGCCAACAGGTTAAGTGAATTGATTCGTGCTTTAACAGCAATCAGTGAACCATTTATCTTGTAATTTTCTGCTTAAGTGTTCAACAGGATCAGTGAAATGAGGTTTGAACCAGTCCAAGTTTTTTCTAAAAATCTTGTTTGCTGGTAGATCCTCTTGACGATGCACTAAGTTTGACAAGGCTATGATAGACTTACTGCCAGCGACGCTGGGGTTAGCCTTGTCGGTCAGGCATTTCTTGCTCAATGACCCACGATAGTGTTATTTAACCACAGCAACCTATTGAATCCAAAGCATAAAAGCTACCTATTACGGTTTTGCGACATGACAGCAGGTTTATGACTGAACATACACAGCAAGATAAACAGATAGTATTAGAAGCAGTAGTACCCATGACCATGAGTGGACAGCGCCTTGATCAGGTCGCAGCCCACTGCTTCAGTGATTATTCTAGATCAAGATTACAGGCTTGGATTAAGTCAGGGCAACTGATGGTAGATCAGCGGCAGGCTAAACCTAAAGATAAGCTGCTTGGTGGTGAAACGTTAACTGTGCAAGCAGAGTTACAAGCTGAAGAGCGTTGGGTTGCAGAAGAGATTCCATTGGATATTGTTTTTGAAGATGATGATCTCATTGTGCTGAATAAACCTGCAGGACTTGTCGTTCACCCTGCTGCTGGGCATGCTCAGGGAACGCTGTTGAACGCTTTATTGCATCATTGTCCTGAACTTGCCACTGTTCCTCGAGCGGGAATTGTTCATCGCTTAGATAAAGACACAACGGGTCTGATGGTTGTGGCTAAAAATTTACCAGCCCATTGTGATTTAGTTGAGCAGCTCCAGGCCAGAACGGTGAGCCGTGAATATGAAGCGTTAGTATATGGAACGATGACGGCAGGAGGCACTGTAGAACAACCTATAGGTCGTCATTTCCATGATCGTAAGAAAATGGCGGTAGTGGAAACAGGTAAGCCAGCCGTAAGCCATTATCGGGTAATTCAGCGGTTTGAGTCAGCTACGTTAGTAAAAGTGAAACTGGAAACCGGGCGCACCCACCAGATTCGCGTACATATGAGCTATTTGCACTATCCTTTAGTGGGAGACACGCTTTACGGTGGTCGATTGCGTCTGCCAAAAGGGGCCTCGCCTCATTTACAGTCTGTTTTGCAAGGGTTTTCTCGGCAAGCGCTTCATGCCAGACGTTTGGGGTTGATTCATCCTCGTCGAGAGGAATATTGTGAATGGCAGGTTGATCGTCCTGCTGACTTTCAGCAATTGATCAGTGCATTTGAGCAAGGTTAAGTGCAACACCTATCACATGAAGAGGAATTGGAATGAAGGTGGAAACCAAGGCGGAAAAACTGTGCAAACATCGTTATTTGCTTGCGGAATGGCCTGCACCCGCTAATGTCCATGCTTTGGTGACCACGCGCGTATCAGGAAACAGCTTACCCCCTTATGGCTACTTTAACCTGGCTCTTCATGTTGAAGACAATGAAGACCGTGTTGCTGAAAATCGTAAGCTGCTGATGGAAGATTGGGGGCTTTCACAATCGATCCAATGGTTGAATCAAGAACATGGTGCTGAAGTGGTTAATGCCAGTAATGACGGTAAAGAGCGTACTGCTGATGCAGTCATTGTCACTGAGCCAAACTTGGCGGGTGCAGTATTGACTGCCGATTGTTTGCCTGTTTTTGTCACTGATCTGAGTGGTAGTAAAGTGGCAGTGATTCATGCTGGCTGGCGAGGAATGGCTGAAGGTGTCATTGAAAACACAGTTCATATTTTAGAAGAAGCACCAGAGCAGCTCATGGTCTGGCTTGGGCCTGCAATAAGTCAACAGGCATACGAAGTTGGAGAAGAGGTCATGGAGGCTTTTGTTGGACATCAAGATGCGAATCACTGCTTTCGGCCTAGTGAGCGCAAGGGGCACTGGTATGCTGATTTGTATGAGCTAGCGCGACTACGTTTGTATTCTTTGGGTATTGAAGCTGTCTATGGCGGTAATTTGTGCACATTTAACCAGCCAGAATATTTTTATTCTTATCGGCGAGAAAATAAAACAGGCCGAATGGCAAGCGTTATTTGGTTTTCTTAACCCGACTTAATCTGCCTTAACACTTTCGTTGTTTTTCAAGTTAGCAGTATTAGCAAGTTAAATGTAGAGCATACTGAGTGGTTAGTAGCGGTATGCTATGCATTCTTTTCCTGTTCGTAAATTCACGTCTGAAGTCACTGAAGTCAACTTTTTGACCTTGAATCCCTTTCACAGACCTCCATATTAATAAACAAGTTAATTCTGTCCGGAGAAGAAGGGCAGTATTGAGCAGTTGATAGCTTCTCCCGTCAGAGTTCCAACGCCAAGTGCATTACGGCATTCAGAGTATACTCACCGTAGCTTGGCAGGTTTAACAACAGTTTGCTGAAGACAGGGTGAACGAAGATGAGAATTGACCGACTGACTGCAAAACTACAAGAAGCGATTGCTGATGCTCAGTCTATAGCAGTAGGTAAGGACCATAATTATATAGAGCCATTGCACCTGATGGTCGCCCTGCTTGAGCAACAGGGTGGCTCGGTAAAACCATTATTAATGCAGGTAGGGTTCAACCTTCAACAGTTACGCCAGGATTTAGACCTGGCACTAAGCCGCTTACCTACCTTGAAGACGCCTGATGGTAATGTGCAAATGTCACCTGAGCTGGGACGTTTGCTAAATATGGCTGATAAGCAGGCACAGCAACAAGGTGATCAGTTTATTTCTAGTGAAACCTTACTGTTAGCCGCTATGGAAGATAAAGGCGGGTTGGGTGAGGTCCTGCGTCGTCAAGGTATCAGTAAGCAAGCGTTACAAAATGCCATTACCAACCTTCGGGGTGGAGAAGCCATTAATGACCCTAATGCTGAAGAACACCGGCAGGCTTTGGATAAATACACCATTGATTTAACAGCACGAGCAGAGAAGAGCCAGCTTGATCCTGTTATTGGTCGAGATGACGAAATTCGGCGTACAGTTCAGGTTTTACAGCGTAGGACTAAAAATAACCCAGTACTGATCGGTGAGCCAGGGGTTGGTAAAACGGCAATCGTTGAAGGTCTAGCACAGCGTATTATTAATGGTGAAGTGCCAGATGGTTTAAAGGATAAGCGAATTTTAGCCTTAGACATGGGGGCATTGATTGCGGGGGCGAAATTCCGTGGTGATTTTGAGGAACGCTTAAAAGCGGTGCTTAATGAACTATCTAAGCAGGAAGGCCGCATTATTCTGTTTATTGATGAGTTGCATACCATGGTGGGTGCAGGAAAAGCTGAAGGTGCCATGGATGCTGGCAACATGCTCAAGCCAGCGCTTGCTCGAGGTGAGTTACACTGTGTTGGTGCTACAACGCTTGATGAGTATCGTCAGTATATTGAGAAAGATGCTGCGTTAGAGCGGCGTTTTCAGAAAGTGCTAGTCGATGAGCCCAGTGAAGAAGATACCATTGCTATTTTGCGTGGTTTAAAGGAACGCTACGAAGTACACCATGGGGTCAATATTACTGACTCAGCAATTATTGCTGCAGCCAAGTTATCTCACCGTTACATCACAGATCGCCAGTTGCCAGATAAAGCCATAGACCTGATTGATGAAGCTGGCAGTCGTATTCGTATGGAGATGGACT
Organism: Zooshikella sp. RANM57; assembly: GCF_050749885.1. NCBI lineage: Bacteria > Pseudomonadati > Pseudomonadota > Gammaproteobacteria > Oceanospirillales > Zooshikellaceae > Zooshikella > Zooshikella sp. RANM57. The sequence goes on from NZ_JBOIUB010000004.1 coordinate 308,593, forward strand.
CAAAGCCTGAGTCTATGGACCGTTTAGAGCGACGTTTAATTCAATTGAAAATTGAACAAGAGGCATTGAAAAAAGAAGAAGATCAGGCTTCTCGCAAGCGATTGGAAAAGCTGGAAGGTGATATTGATAAGCTTGAGCGAGAGTTTGCTGATTTAGAAGAGGTTTGGAAGGCTGAAAAAGCCGCTTTGCAAGGCTCGCAAAAGGTTAAAGAGGAACTGGAGCGGGCTCGGACTGAGCTGGAAGCTGCACGCCGTAGTGGGGATTTAACCCGAATGTCAGAATTACAGTACGGTCGGATTCCTGAACTAGAGAAGAAGCTTGATCTGGCGGGTCAAGCAGAAATGAGTTCAATGAAACTACTCCGTAATAAGGTCAGTGAAGAAGAAATTGCCGAAGTAGTTTCCAAGTGGACGGGTATCCCTGTAGCAAAAATGCTGGAAGGTGAGCGCGACAAGTTGCTACGTATGGAGTCTGCTTTGCATCATCGTGTAGTTGGGCAGGAGGAAGCAGTAAGGGCCGTGTCCAATGCAGTACGACGTTCACGGGCAGGGTTGGCTGACCCTAATCGACCTAATGGTTCATTTATGTTCCTTGGGCCAACAGGTGTCGGTAAGACAGAATTATGTAAAGCTTTAGCTGAGTTTTTGTTTGATACAGAAGAAGCTATGGTGCGCATAGATATGTCTGAGTTTATGGAAAAGCATTCTGTGGCGCGTCTGGTGGGAGCTCCTCCAGGTTATGTGGGCTATGAAGAGGGTGGTTATCTTACAGAAGCAGTCCGAAGAAAACCCTATTCTCTGATTCTGTTGGATGAGGTAGAAAAGGCGCATCCTGATGTATTTAATATTTTACTTCAGGTACTGGAAGATGGGCGTTTAACCGATAGCCATGGGCGAACGGTTGATTTCAAAAATACGGTTGTTGTCATGACCTCCAACTTAGGATCTGATGTGCTGCAACGTATGGATGAACATGACTTTAAGAAAGTTAAAAATACACTGATGGATATTGTGGCGACGCATTTCAGGCCTGAGTTTGTCAACCGTATTGATGAGCTGGTGGTGTTCCATCCATTGGCGGCAGAGCAAATTAAAGGTATTGCCGACATACAGATAGCACTCTTGAAGCGTCGTCTTGCTGATTTGGATTTAAACATTCAAGTTAATGATGAAGTGATGAACAAGCTTGTTGAGGTTGGTTTTGATCCAGTTTATGGCGCTCGACCTTTAAAGCGAGCTATACAACGCTGGTTAGAGAACCCATTAGCTCAATACATATTGGGTGGGCAATTTGCGCCAGGAAGTACGATTGTTGCGTATTTGGCTGATGATGAAATTAGTTTTCGCCAGGAGTAAGCGGATTAACAAGCTAAGTCAGTGAGTCCCTCGTATTATGTGCTGGACTCACTGGCTTGATAGTCTTCGCTGTGAGCATCAATAAACTGCTCCAAAGCACTTTGTGCCTGATTGCCAATATCAATGATATGAAACCCCGCCCAAAACAGGGTGGGGGCATTGCTAGGTGTTGCCCATAAACATTCAACTCCTAAATTAAGTGCGCGTTCTTCTTTAGGTACATCTGTTAAATGTATGCGGCATTGGAATATTCGGTTAGGTGATATTGGTTGCGTGGTGAGCAGCATAAATCCGCTGTAGGATAAGTCGACTAATGAGCCTAATTTATGTTCTGTGTGAACATCGTACACCTCAAGTGGCTGAGCAATGGTAATACGTTGTTCTTTACGACGATCATTCATACCCTAAACCTTTGTTCATTTAGACTTTTTAGTACGAGAAAACCGCTTTAAAAAAGCGTGGATCTTTTCAAGTGCACGGTCCATTAGCGGGGTTTTGGTTGGGAGTGTATAAAAGTCTGCTTTACTGTTCTGAAAGTCTTCAACAAGTTCACTTAACGTTTTGACCATGGTCTTATGGCCTGAGCTGTCAACAAACATATAGTGGAATGTAGTATTGCTATACCAGGATAGTTTTAATTTAATCCAATCATCCTTCACCTTAAATGAAAACCAGGTTCCGTAGTCAATTTTGCTAAGCTTTTGTTTGAGTGATAAAGACTGTTCTAGTGCTTCAACCGCTTCTGGATCAGCAATGGCATCGGATGTCTTTTGAGGCTCAACTAAAGGTTGCTCCATTACTTCGGTTTTTTCATCATGAATGGCTGCTTGAGCAGATTGAGGTTCTTTCTCAACTGAAGGGTGGGATTGAGATAGCATTTCCTCTTCAATGGCATTCAGTGCAGCACGCTGGCAACTGACAAGTGGACGCATAGCTTCTTTGATGTAGCTTTCTTGGTGTCCACCTAAAGCCAGAATGAACTGGCGTAACTCATTAATCAAATGAGGTTGCGACTGTCGGAGTAAGTTTTTATCTCCAGGAGTTAACTTGGGTGATATGCTCCATAAAAGTTCTTGTGCCAGATCTTGAGCTTTTTGCCACTCACTGTGTTTGTCGTCTTTTCTTAAATAATGAAAGACTAATACTTCATGCCAGAGTGAGAATAAAAAGTGATGAATAGGTTGAGGTACTTTGTATTTGAATGTAGCAATGGCCTGTTCAAGAACCTGTTTGGCTTCTTCCTTAGCGGCTTGCAGTCGGTCATGCCCTTTTTCTGCCTCAATGGTTCGCCGTTCAATGATTTCTGCTTGGCGTTCCAACTGTTTAATAAACTGGTCAAATTCCTGAAAAAGTAATTCGAAAAACGCAATGTCTGTGTTGAACTCATTAAGGATTGTACGGACAGTAAACTGAATTTTATCAATGACCCCATGACTATCTTCATTGTTTTCTACCCAGTCTATCGCGGACTGAGCCATTGTGTTGAGCAGTCGCCGAGCTGGATGGGTATGCTGGGTAAATAGCGCTTTATCCATTAAGGCAAGCTTAAGGTAAGGGGTGTGCAGGTGGCTAAGAATCACTTTAGCATTATCAGGAAGGGTTTGTTCATCAAGGATAAAGTCAAAGAGCATACCTACCAGGTCAATAATATCGGCATCATTGGCTGCGATAGGCTGAGCATGTTCATGACCTTGACTTAACGTAGCAATAAGTTCTTCTTTTAGCGCATTAACCACTTGCTCTTTTGGAAATGGTTCAGTGAGTGGACGTTGTGAATGATTTTGAAGCGTATTAAGGGCATCGACTACATCTTCTGTGGTGTAGTTTGGGGTATTCGTATCCACAGAGGCATTGAACTGATGAATGCTTCTAAAAGGACGGTCTGTTGAAGGTGTTTGAGTACCAGGCACACTTTTGTCTGCTGGAGGCTGTTGGGTGGAGGAGCCATCAACAGGGTGAGATGGGTCACTAAAGATTTCACGATAGTCAGCCAAAAGGTCATGAATAGCATTGAAAAGCATCGTTGTTCTCTGGCTGGGATCAGCCATGGTATCTGCAGATGTCGAGGGGCTTTCAGCCGTAGACTGTTGTTTATTTGCTGTTGATGTTGTTGTAGTAGCTGAAGTCTGTTCGGAAGCCTGTTGAGACTCAGTTGTGTTTCTATTTTGTTGCTTATCAGAACTCTGCCCACGAGCAGTAATAGAGGATTTAACTTTGGTATAGCGAATATTGGGTAATATATCTGCTTCTATCAGCCGATCATTAAGTGCTTCATAAACAGTAGCCAGCTCACTCATTACGTATAACTCAAACAGCTCAAATAGTGCTTTTTTTATACGCTTATTAAGCTCTATGACATTAATGGCTTTGGCAAAACACTCTGCAATGCTAACAGGTGCAAATGGGATTTGCTCTATGGGCAGTCGCTCTGCTTTAAGAAGTAAAGCAAAACGTTGGCTTAGGCTATACAGTGCTTCGTTATTATTAGCAACAGCTCTACTGGCCATACTTGTCAGTAACACAGTTTGCTCAAACTCTTCCTGTTGGACCAGGTTTAACTGGTCTGCAGTAATATCTTCAAGCTCATTGTTTTTTTGACTTAGCGAGCCATACAGGTGTTGCTCAAAATGTTGCGCTAAATGTTGATGAAAAGCACGTTCAATTGATGCACGTTGCATGCGAAGTTCTCGCATAGCATCAAAGAAGGTTGTTTGGATACTGTTAGTTTCTGCCTGTTCTGCAGCAGTAAAGAAAGCATCATCAACGTTATTAAACAGATTGGTCAGCATTTCCGCTGTATGATTCATTGCGATTTGACGGCAACTTTGCAGTAGCTTTTCAAATCTAGGCTCTATCTGTTTGCTAGGGCCTTTTTGTTTTGAGGTTAAATCGACGATCTTGCTATTCTCAGGCTTTGTCATATCTGTCCTTGCGCTCTGGGAATCCCGAAAACATGGACAACAGGCTGTATAGTCCTGCTAGAAAAAGGGTTTACTTTGTTCTGATGAGAGTAGATCACGTGTAATCTGCTTGGTAGTTGTTTAAGGAACAAATCAACTCATCAGCTTTAGTTATTGAACACATTATCTTGAGTATAGTTGGCAAACAATTATTGGGAGTGGAATGATATGTTGCTTTACTTCACGCAAAGATAACCAGCGCTGTTTGGGGCTGGTACTGCTTAGGAGCGTGTTTATACGGAATCGTTTAAAATATGTCTACCTACAAAAGAGTTCGCTAATTTTACCATAAAAGGGGTTGACAGTTTCTACCAGTACGGTATCATGCGCGCCACCAACGTTGAGGGAGACAGCAAAAACCTCAGCGCTGAGTAGGTCCCTGATAGCTCAGTTGGTAGAGCAAATGACTGTTAATCATTGGGTCGCTGGTTCGAGTCCAGCTCGGGGAGCCAAATTACGGGGTATAGCGCAGTCTGGTAGCGCGCCTGCTTTGGGAGCAGGATGTCGGGAGTTCGAATCTCTCTACCCCGACCATCTTTGGGTCGTTAGCTCAGTCGGTAGAGCAGTTGGCTTTTAACCAATTGGTCGCAGGTTCGAATCCTGCACGACCCACCATCATTTAATATCTCTTCTTATTTCCTTAATATTTATCCTCCGTTATGTATTAGCCACCGAATAGCTGATCTAGAAAGTAATTTCCTAGTTCACGACTGATTATGCCTAGTCCAATAATGATTAGCATAAGCCAGCCAAGCAGTTTGAGAGGTTTAAAGGGCGCGCGCTCAACCTGATTATTGGGTGAATTTAAGTATTGGAGTACGCGAGCCTGATCTTCAGTAGAAAGTGATTTTTGACTGGGAGATTGGTGGTGATGAGCGATTTTATTTTGGTTTGCTGCTGACATATCCTTATTTCTCTTCACTCGTTTGATTGTCCACATATATGGTATTTATAAAATAACCTGAAACCTGTTTTCCTTATACAGGTTTCAAGTTATTGGTTGTTTGATGTTATGAAATGCGTTCAATTGCCACTGCCGTTGCTTCACCACCACCTATGCACAGGGAGGCAATACCACGCTGAAGATTATAATGCTCAAGCGCATACATGAGGGTTATCAATATTCGAGAGCCGGTTGAGCCAACAGGGTGGCCTTGAGCACATGCACCACCATGAATATTTACTTTTTCATGAGGAAGATCTAAGGCTTGCATGGCAATCATCGTAACCATGGCAAAAGCTTCATTAATTTCAAATAAATCAACATCATCTTTTTGCCACTGCGCTTTATCCAGCACTTTTTTTATGGCGCCAACGGGGGCTGTGGTAAAGGTGGATGGGTGTTGAGAGTGAGTACTATGGGCAATGATGCGGGCTTTGGGCTTGAGTCCACGATGGATGGCTTCTGATTCAGACATTAACACAAGGGCTGATGCACCATCGGAGATAGAGCTGGCGTTCGCAGCCGTGATGGTACCATGCTGGGAAAATGCAGGTTTTAACGATGGGATTTTCTCAATGTTAGCTTGACCGGGTTGTTCATCAGTTTGGATAAGCGTTGTTTGATGGCGTGTTTGTACCGGGACAGGAACAATTTCAGCATCAAGTTTATGGGTCTGGATGGCATCATTGGCGCGTTGTAATGAAGCAATAGCAAACTGATCCATAGCCTCTCGACTCATTTCATGCTCATCTGCAGTATGTTGTGCAAACCAACCCATGAGCTTACCTGTCTCAGCATCCTCAAGGCCATCAGTGAACATGTGGTCTAACACTTGCTGATGTCCCATGCGATAGCCTTGTCTGGCTTTTTCAAGTAGGAACGGTGCATTGCTCATACTTTCCATGCCACCTGCAAGCATGATGGTATTGGTTCCCGCCTTAATTAAATCATGGGCTAACATGACGGCTTTCATACCAGAGCCACATAGTTTATTGATGGTTGTGCAGCCTGTACTTGCAGGAATACCCGCTTGTAAACTGGCTTGACGCGCAGGGCCTTGTTTCAGACCTGCGGGTAACACACAGCCCATAATGACTTCTTGTATATCATTGGGAGATAACGCACTTCGTTGAATAGCTTCTTTGACAGCAATAGCCGCTAACTCAACAGCCGATACTGATTTAAATACACCTTGAAAACTACCCATTGGTGTGCGGGCACCATCAACCAGAACAACAGCATCCTTATTTTGCATGAGCTTACCTGTTCACATTTAAATATATGTTATTAGATTTATTATGGTGAAATACCCTTTGTGGTGGGTATGGTAATGACTATTACGTTTTAATGCAGGATTTTAACTGTTTTTGACGTGGAAATATCATGTAATAACTGACTGATAAGTCTTTGCGGAGTTAATTATTTTTTTGTCTTAAAGGTTCTTTTTACGTTTAGCAGTGCAAAGGATTAATGTCGTATATTTAGTTTGTTAAGGGTATAAAAGGTATCTTAATGTACATGATATTTTACCACCTGTGGATTGTGGTGGTAACTCGACGGTCAGTTTATGTGCATTTATGCTTTAGTAATAAGCTTTACAATTTCATGATCACAGTGTCGAAGACTTGATGACGTGTTTTAGTCGTTAATATGACACGTTAAGGATGACAATTCATGCTAAAAACAAAAATTATTAAACCTACAGCCAGTGCGTATGAATATCCTTTATTAATTAAACAGATTTTATTATCTGGTCCACGTTATGAGCCTCAGCAGGAAATAGTTTATCGTGACCTTTTTCGTTATACCTATGGTGAACTTTATGAGCGTGTCTGCCGTTTAGCGAATGCTTTAACGAAAGCGGGTGTAAAGCCTGGAGATACTGTTGCGGTTTTAGAGTGGGATTCGCATCGTTATCTTGAGTGTATGCTGGCTATTCCTATGCTAGGTGCGATTATCCATACGGTGAATATCCGCTTATCGCCAGAGCAAATTTTATACACAATGAACCATGCTGATGATAAGTTAGTGTTAGTCCATTCTGACTTTGTACCACTAATGGCACAAATCAAAGATCAATTAAATACTGTGGAAGGATACTGGCTATTAACGGATAACCCATCTGATGATATGCCAAGCAATTTATCTTGCCAAGGAGAGTATGAGGCGCTAATAGCTGAAAGTGCAACAACGTATGACTTTCCTGACTTTGATGAAAACTCAGTTGCTACTACTTTTTACACGACAGGTACCACAGGAAATCCTAAAGGAGTTTATTTTACCCATCGACAAATAGTGTTGCATACATTAGTGATTTCTTTATCGTTAGGTGGTTTAGCTGGTCAGCCATTGATGAACTCTGGTGACACTTACATGCCAATAACGCCAATGTTTCATGTGCATGCATGGGGAGTGCCTTATGCAGCAACAATGATGGGTGCTAAACAGGTTTATCCTGGGCGTTATGAACCTGATTTGCTGGTTAAATTACAGCAAAAAGAAAAAGTTAGTTTTTCTCATTGTGTGCCCACTATCGTCAATATGTTATTAAGCTCAGAGGCTGCAAAACAGGCAGACTTATCAGGTTGGCGTATTTTAATTGGTGGTTCAGCTTTAAATAAAGGATTAGCGGTTGCTGCCAGAGAAAAAGGCGTTATTCTAACAGGGGCTTATGGTTTATCTGAAACATGCCCACTGCTATCTGTGGCTTATCTGAATGAAAAACTTAGAGATTTATCCGAGGATGAGCAAATCGATTTTCGAATTAAGACAGGAATAGCCGCACCTTTAGTTGACTTGGCGATTATTGATGAAGAAGGGAAGCATTTAGCTCAAGACGGCCAACAGGTTGGTGAAATTGTTTGTCGAGCACCCTGGCTCACTCAAGGCTATTTAAAAGAAGAAAAAGGCAGTGAAGAATTATGGCGTGATGGTTGGCTTCATACAGGTGATGTGGCGACCATTGATACTCTTGGCTTTATTCAAATTACCGACCGCATTAAAGATGTTATAAAAACAGGTGGTGAATGGATTTCTTCACTTACCTTGGAAAACCTAATCAGCCAACATCCAGGCGTATCTGAGGTGGCTGTAATCGGGGTGCCTCACCCTGAGTGGGGGGAAAGACCTTGTGCTTTAGTGGTATTAAAAGATAAACAAATTCAGGACAAAGACATACAAGTACATCTACAGCAGTTTGTGGCACAAGGAAAAATCCATAAATGGGCTATTCCAGAAGTCATCGAGTTTGTTGATAGTATCCCTAAAACCAGTGTCGGAAAAATTGATAAGAAAAAAATACGTGCAGAAAAAGTACACTAAACGTTGTCTTTCATTCTTCGGCTCAATAGCACAAGGAGTGTGCTATGCACTTAGAGTACAAAGTAGCTGTTTTTGATGAGACGCCAGCAACACAGTGGGCGGGGAGAATAGGGCGTTTTTTTCGTGTGATTAAGCTTAACTCAATCGCAGAAATGCAACCGGCCGCAAGCGATGAGTCTGTTAAGCTAATTGTTATTTTCCCCATTGAGTCGATGGCAACTGCGTTATCTATGTGTCAGCATTTATATGAAAATGGCTTAACTGAGGGGACTTCCATTGTATTAGTCGCTTACGAAAAAGACCTTGAATTTCGGATGCACGCTTATGAAATGGGATGTAATGATGTTATTCATGTTGCGATGGGGGACACTGAGCTTCATGCCAGGCTCACCAAAGAAATTTATCATACGATAGCGAATCAGCAGCTGAAAAAGCGGCTGAAACTTTCATTAAGACAACAGTTAACCTGTATCGATAACTTACCTCAAGGCGTGTCTTATGACTTTGTTCAAGACTGTTTTAGTAGTGAAAACCTTGATCAGTTAGGACAATGTATACTCACACAGCTAGAGAGTTTTGACATTGCCGCGAGTGTTCAATTACGTGCCCAGTTTGGAAAAAAAACCATGGAAGCTCATGGTATGACCAAAGCATTTGAAACAAACTTATTGGATAAGTTACATAAGGAAGGTGCGTGGCATGTATTTGGTAAGCGTTGTGTGTTTAACAGTGAGCGTGTATCTCTCTTGCTAAAAAAATTACCTGACTTTTCTGGGAAGGAGGTTGACGTTTTTAAACAATGGTTAAGTGTTCACGTTGCTATTGTGGAACAGAAAATTTTGCAACTGGACATGGGAGCAGCATTACAGGCTGAGCGTGCATTTATGAATATTTTCATTGCGAGAGTGCAACGTTTTATTCAAAAAGTGGAAGATGGCTATCAAGCTTCTCTAAGAGAGGTTGCAGACTTATTTGATAACCTCTCATCACAACTGGGTGATGTAGCACCTGACAAACCATATCCGACAACGCCAGAAAAAATAGATCAAGTATGGGCTGAGACTAATAAACAGCTGCAAAATGTCTTTCAACAAAGTATATACATAGAAAATGAGTTCGAGCGTTTAGTTTATAAGTTGAATTCTGTTATTAATGGGCAAGAGTACGAAGGGCGTGCTAATTTACTGAAAGATATTATTGATACTGAATTGAAACACCAAAGTAATTAAATATAAATTTTGCAATTAGACACATATAACTAATAAAAAGTGATAGTTAATGATCTTAAAGTGGCTTGTGAAGGGTATAGAAAACCAAGAGTATTTAATTAGGTGGGGGAAATAATGAGGCAGTTACAGGGATTGGTTCGAGTAGGGGGTACCATTATTTTTTTGGGAATAGGTCTTGTTGGATGTCAAAAGCTTGTTGATGGTGATTGGTTTAAAGAACCATTAACCAATCAAAATACTATGAATAAGACCGATCAGTCTTATTCTACAAATTCTACCTTCTATATTGATCGTCAAGAAGAGTCTTTTCGTCAGGCATTAGGTAAGACAAAGGTAAGTGTTACACGTGATTTAGACCATTTAATGTTAGTGATGCCCGAGGATGCCAGTTTTGCAGTTAACTCAGCACATATTCGAGAAGAATTTGGTAAAGTGTTGGATGCAATCGTGGTCGTTTTAGCGGAGTTTAACCAAAATACGGTTGAAATTATTGGGCATACAGATAATACGGGAGATTATCAATTTAACCAACGGCTATCTCGAGAAAGAGCAAGAGAAGTAGCATACCATCTAACTCAGCGGGGTATAAGTACATCTCGTGTGACGTTTTATGGTATGGGGCCAGACAATCCGGTTGCCAGTAATGATACATTATCTGGTCGTATGATGAATCGACGAGTTGAAATTAATATTAAGCCTCCTTCGCCTTGAATACTGTTTAGCTGCCTACATGGCAGCTAAATTCATACCCCAAGTGTGTGACTTTTAATACTTAGTATGTGTGTTTCGATGATATTGATGATGAAGATTCGTCAGCAGCTGATCTTTCTTTTGCCAAAGCTCACTGACCCATAACTGGAATTGCTCCCGAAACTCTTGATCGTTGGTATAGTCTTTATTTTTAAATTCGGTAGGAATTTCAATTTGTTCAATCTTGATGACTACATTGCGAAACTTACCACATAAGAAGTCCCAGTATGAACGGTACTTTGATGGGTAATAAATCGTAATATTGAGCATACTTTTTAGTTGATCACCCATTGCGCCGAGTACAAAGCCAATCCCCCCCGCTTTGGGTTTTAGTAGAAACTGATAAGGTGATTGTTGGTCTCGATGTTTCTGTGGTGTAAAGCGAGTACCTTCTAAAAAATTAAAAATAGCAACAGGTGTATTGCGGAATTTTTTGCAGGCTTTTCTAGTTGTTTCTAAGTCTTTGCCTTTTTTTTCGGGGTGTTTGTTTAGGTAATCCTTGCTATAGCGTTTCATAAAAGGAAAGTCTAAAGCCCACCAACATAATCCAATAAAAGGTACCCATATCAACTCTTGTTTAAGAAAAAACTTAAGCATAGGAATACGACGGTTAAGTGTATGTTGTAATATTGTAATATCCGCCCAAGATTGGTGATTGCTTGTCACTAAATACCAGCTATCCTTTTGTAGTTGCTCAAGCCCCTCAATATGCCACTTGGGTTTTTGGGTGAGATGAATCCAACCGCTGTTCAGTGTCATCCATAGTTCGGCAATTCGAATAGATATTTGGGTACACCATGCTCTCCAGCGTTGGATTGGCACAATCAGTTTTAGTAGAGTGATAAAAAATAATGGCCAACATAAGGTCAGCGTATTAAGCACCAGCAGTAATCCTGCCAAGCAACCCCGAACTGTCGATGGTAAAAAATACAGCATGTGTTTTTCGTCTCTTTTTACTTATGGTTTCCTTCGCGATGAGTTCTTAGTGTTTGTTATTGGCTTGATCCAAAGCCATGACGGAGCGTTATCACTAAAAACAGCTACGCTTTATTTATTGATGAATTTTAATAAAAATGCAACATAAGGGCGATAAGTAACGCGGAGTTTGACAGGTTTAGGGTAGGATTTCACTCTGTTTGCGCTAATGTAGTGAATAAGGAGAGGGCGATTAAAGTGAGAAAAATTAAGATGAGAGCGTATTAAGACGCGTATGCCTTAATTAGGCATACGCTGTAAGCCGTCTAATTGTTTTCTGCTTTTCTCGCTGCGGCTTCACGCTGGACTTGTTCAGCTTGAATAGCCGTCAAAGCGATAGTAAAGACAATATCATCAACCAGGGCGCCACGAGATAAATCGTTTACAGGTTTGTTTAACCCCTGAAGCATTGGGCCAACACTGATAACATCTGCACTACGTTGCACAGCTTTATAAGTGGTATTCCCAGTATTAAGATCGGGGAAGATAAAGACGGTTGCTTTACCTGCCACAGGGCTATTAGGGGCTTTCTTGCTGGCAACACTCTCGATGGCGGCAGCGTCATACTGTAAGGGACCATCAATCAACAGGTTAGGACGTTTATTACGCGCTATCTCTGTCGCTTTTCTTACTTTTTCAACTTCACTACCAGACCCTGAAGAGCCTGTGCTGTAGCTGATCATCGCAACTTTTGGCTCAATACCAAACACTTTGGCTGACTCAGCACTTTGAATAGCAATGTCGGCCAGGTCTTCAGCGGTAGGTTCTGGGTTTACCGCACAGTCACCATACACAAGGACTTGATCAGGTAGAAGCATGAAGAAAACAGAAGATACTAACTTGGCATCAGGCTTGGTTTTAACTAGCTGGAAAGCTGGGCGAATGGTATTCGCGGTTGTATGTACAGCACCTGAAACTAATCCATCGACTTCATCCATGGCCAGCATCATTGTGCCCAATACAACATTATCTTCCAGTTGAGCCTCAGCCATAGGTGCATTCAGGCCTTTATGTTTACGTAGCTCAACCATGGGTTGTATATAGCGCCCTCTGACTGCTTCGGGATCCATAATAATCACTGTTTCAGGCAGCTCAACACCATGATTAGCCGCAACCTGATAGATTTCTTCCCGGTTACCCAAAAGAATACATTGTGCAATACCACGGTCATGGCAAATTGCAGCTGCTTGAATTGTTCTGGGTTCATTACCTTCTGGCAAAACAACTCTTTTCTTCGCTTCATTCGCACGTTTTGTGAGCTGATAACGAAATGCTGCTGGAGACATACGCGTTTCAATAGCGGTACCACAACGTTCTTTCAGCCACTCTGCATTTAGGTGATCAGCGACGAAATTCATGACCTGTTCCATACGGTCATAATCATCAAGCGGTACTTCCGTGTTCATTTGTGTCAGTGCTGCTGCAGTATTGAATGAGTCTAAACCAGTCAGCAGTACAGGTAATCCACTCTCTTGAATCGCTTTTTTACACAGCTCAAAAATCCGTGGATCAGGTTCAATACCATTAGTGAGCATGAGTCCTGCAAGGGGAACACCATTCGATGCCGCCATGCTTGACGCTAAAATCACATCATCCCGATCGCCAGGGGTAATAATCAACTTACCTGGTTTAAGATGGTGACTCATATTGGCAGCAGTACGTGCGCATAGAACTTTTGAAGTAACACGTCGTGACGTAATATCACCTTCGTAGATAATCTTAGTATCCAGTAATTCGGCAATATCTTTGGTGCGAGGGGAAGATAATGCTTCATCCCAAGGAACTGCGCCAATAGGTGCAAAATCTTTGCGGCTAAAGGCAGCAAGTTTTCGTAGCTCTATAGGTTTACCAGGGCAGATTTTCTTGTAGTCAGTGTTAGGCACTTTGTTAAGGATGTAGCCTAATAGTTTGCTGTTACCAATGCCGCCATAATTTTCAGCCGCGATCTCTAATCGATTTGCGGTTTCTTCCAAGGTGCTTTCATTACATGAGCCAACAAGAATGACTTCAGCGCCAATCGCTTTGGCTATTTCCCGATTTAAATGAGTTACATAAGGAGCACTTCGAGTAGGAACTAGACCTTCTATGACCACTACATCAGCATCTTTAGCGCTTTGGTCAAAAAGCTCAATGATGCGATCCATCAATTTATCTTTTTGGTTGTCGCCCAACATATCTTCCACTTCACTCAAAGAGATCGGTGTGGGTGGGTTAAGCCCCATATGTTGCTGAATAATATGTGTTGAGCGCTCTGGACCCCGGTCAGAGATGTGAAGCTGACCAATGGGCTTAAAAAAATGAACGCGAAGGCCGACATTATCAAAGGCTCGAACCAACCCCATCGATACTGATGTCAGTCCAACTCCGGCATTTGTGGGTGCAAGAAAAAAAGTATGCATACAGTTAATCCTTCTACAGCAACTGTATATAACCTCAGCAAACCCATGTGGAGCATAGCAAAGACAAGCGTGCGGCTATCATGGGTTTACTTTTGGTTATATCTTCAAATTAACAGCCTGCAAGTTGAGCTGCGTCACGAGCAATCATGAGTTCTTCGTTGGTATTGATGATCATAGCCACAGGGCTATCAGCAGTAGTAATAATGCCGTTGTTGTTTTTACCATTGTTAGCATTGGCATCAGCATCAAGTTGAAAACCGAAAATACGTAGCTGTTGGAGAACCTTAGCACGTATTACTCGAGAGTTTTCGCCAATGCCACCAGTGAAAATGAGCGCATCAATACGATCCAAAGCACTGGCAAGACCACTCAATGATTTAGCTAATACATAGCTGAATACATCGATTGCCAGCGTTGCTTGTTCGTGGCCTTGTTCCATAGCTTCTTCAAGTGTGCGACAGTCATTACTTAGTTCAGAAAGACCTAATAAACCACTTTCTTTGTTAAGCAGTGTGGTAATACGGTCAATATCATAGCCAAGCTGTTTATGCAGGAAGTTGAAAATATTGGCATCAATATTTCCACAGCGAGTACCCATGACTAGTCCTTCCAATGGTGTTAAGCCCATTGTTGTATCTACAGACTGACCATGATAAATGGCTGCAGCACTACATCCATTCCCCAAGTGAGCACACAAAATGTTGCTTTCATTTACTGGGATATTAAGGCGCTGACAGGCATCTCCAGTGACAAAGCGGTAACTGGTACCATGTGCACCATAACGGCGTACATGGTGATCACGATAAAGCGCGTGAGGAATAGCATAAAGGTAAGCCTTAGGTGGCATTGTTTGGTGAAATGAAGTGTCAAATACAGCAGCTTGAGGCAAGTTAGGAAAATACTTTTGAGTAATGCGAATACCCAGTAAATGTGCAGGGTTATGTAATGGGGCAAGACCTATACAGTCTTCTATGGCTTGAACTACGTCATCATTAATCAGGATAGATGATTTAAAGAGTTCGCCACCATGAACAACACGATGACCAATGGCTGCAAGTGTATCAGTCAGTTGTTGCTCTTCCAGTAAGTGTAAGATTTTCTGGAAGACGATGTCGTGGTCAGCACTGGGCATGTCATAAATGGTTTTTTCACCATCTTGCTTCCAAATAATGCGTGCTTCAGGTTGGCTTAACCGTTCTGCGAGACCACTAACATATTCATGTTCATTTTGGGGATTGATGACTGCAAACTTTATCGAGGAACTGCCTGAATTAATGACAAGAATATTTTGCTTACTCATAGTTACCTTCACAACTGCTAAAGCTAGAGTTTGACAGGCCTTACACACTAATTATGTCGTCTATGCCTGCGGTGCCAGAGGCCGAGGGCTGTAGGGGACGATCATTCACACGAGTCCGGAAATATACCGGTGTGCTGTCTTAAAAGCGTGGTGTCAGACGCTGCTGTTTGATCACCCGTATCATTCTGTCCCAAGTCAGTATAGTGCTGAAAATGGTTTAATGACGTGTGATTATGGACTTGTAGCGATTATGCAGGGAAGTGTAACCGGAAAAATAGTGCAGGGTATACGTAAAGCTACGGAAAAACACGTATTAATTGATCTGAGTGGGAGGTTGGTGAATAGATTGAAATAGCTGTATGTTTTGGAAAATGATTCATTTGCTTTATAGGCTTTTCGTACATACGAATTTGTTAAAGTTACTACAATTAGCCAGTAATTTCGTATGGTTTTAAGTGCGGGTTATATAAAAAAGGTTGTCAGAGTTATGTAGCTAAACTGCTTTTACTACATCCTCAGTATAAGCAGGATGGTGGTGGTGAATACGTAGGTTACACTGCTTTGATATGGCTTTATGGTTTCACTGCTGAATGCTCATTCTTATCAGTAAGCGTCTGCTGTTTAATGATAGGTTCTAGAACAGGCCATACATTATTTAAAATAAGAGGCTGGGCGGTTTGGTTCGGATGTAAGCCATCAGCTTGGATATAGTCTGGATTGCCAGCAACACCTTTAAGGAAGAAAGGCATGAGTGGTATGTTTTCTTCTTGACTAATCGTCGTATAAAGCTCGTTAAAAGCATCTGTATAGCGTTTGCCATAATTGGGTGGAATATGCATTGTAAATAGTATAGGTAAGGCATTTTGCTGTTTACATAGCTGGATCATTTTTCGAAGATTTTGCTCAAGTAGTTTTAAGGGAAGACCTTGTAGCCCATCGTTTGCACCAAGTTCAATCAGTACAATAGAAGGAGTGTATTTATTGAGTGCTGTGGGTAAACGACGCAAGGCACCTGCAGAGGTTTCCCCGCTTATGCTGATATTAACGATGGATAAAGGGATACTTTCCTCCTTGAGCCGTTTAGCCAACTGATTGACCCAGCCAACAGATGGATCAATACCATAACCAGCACTCAGACTATCACCCACGACTAAAAGGGTTTTCGCGAATACATTTTGCGTTAAGCTGAATGTCAATATCATCAGAATAACTCGAACTGTTTGTTGCCAATACGAAAGAAGGATTTCCATGTCGATACCCAGTGCTGTAGCGGCGAAAAATATCGGAAAACATGTCACAACTCCCGATGGAGTGCTCACTATATTGGAGGGGATTAGCTTTGAGATCAAGCAGGGGGAATCGGTTGCTGTGGTAGGTGCTTCTGGTTCTGGGAAGTCTACCCTGTTAGGGCTGTTAGCGGGCTTGGATACTCCTAGCGAAGGGGAGGTCATGTTAAATGGAAAGGTCATTAGTATCCTTGGCGAAGATGAAAGAGCCAAACTGCGAGGCGAAAAAGTTGGCTTTGTCTTTCAGGCATTTCACTTAATTCCTGCATTAACGGCACTCGAAAATGTCATGTTGCCACTGGAGCTTGCAGGACATGACTCTCCAGAAGCTGAAGCCAAGTCACTCATGGCGCGAGTAGGGCTAGCGCACCGTTTGCAACATTATCCAAAACAACTTTCTGGTGGTGAGCAGCAACGAGTTGCTATTGCCCGCGCCTTTGTCTGTCGCCCTCCTATTTTATTTGCGGATGAGCCAACAGGTAATTTAGACACTCATACGGGTGAACGTATTATTGAGTTACTGTTTCAGCTTAACGAGGAAGAAAATACGACACTTATTCTGGTTACCCATGACATGCAATTAGCCAATGCTTGTCAACGGCAACTTCATATTGATGCTGGACAGTTGGTAACAATCTTATGAAACAAGTGCAGCTAAGTTTTCGCCTGTTGTTACGTGATATTCGTTCAGGAGAACTCAATGTCATTATTGCTGCATTATTGGTGGCTATTGCCACAGTGGTTGCAATCAACAGCATTACAGGGCGTTTGGAAAAAGTAATGAGCCGGCAGGCAACAGAGCTATTGGGGGCTGACTTAGTATTACGTAGTGCCTATCCTGCGAAAGACTCATTATTGGCTTTAGCAAAGGATTTGCCGCTAAAGCGAACAGAGACCGTCACCTTTCCAAGTGTTGTTGTCGTTAATGATAATTTCCAGCTGGCTGCCGTTAAGGCGGTGAGTGAGGGGTACCCTCTGCGTGGTGAGTTAAGGATCGGTCAACAGGTTTATGGTCCCGGTAAAAAGACGCAAACCATTCCCGCAGAGGGTGAAGTGTGGCTAGAGCCTCGATTGTTTGGGTTACTCAATATTACGCTTGGCGATACGTTAACGATTGGTGATGCAAGCTTTAAAGTGACACAAGTGCTCACTTATGAGTCAGATAGAAGTGGTGACTTTTACACGCTTTCACCTCGGGTCCTTTTTAATCTCAAGTCTTTACCTGCAACCAAGGTGATCCAGCCAGGTAGCCGGGTAGCTTACTTTTACTTATTTAGCGGCCTGCCCGAGTATATCGAGCAACTGAAAGAACGACTTACACCCCAGTTACAAGCCAGTCAGCGCTTGTTAGATGTAAAAGCCAGTCGACCAGGTTTAAGGAATGCCTTGGAACGAGCAGAACGTTATTTGAGATTGGCAGGTTTGATTGCATTAGCACTGGCTGGAGTGGCGATTGCGGTTGGTGTGCAGCGTTATGCACAGCGTCACTTTGATGCCGTTGCGATTATGCGAGCCTTGGGCTACACCCAGGCTGCCGTGTTGCAATTGCACATGCTACAGCTGGTGTTCTTAGTTTGTGGGGCGTGGCTTATTGGCTCAATTTTAGGGCTAGCGATTCATCAAGGAGTTATTTTAATTCTGGGGGAACTTTTACCCCCCTCTCTTCCACCCGTTGGTTGGCAGCCATGGGGTATTGGCTTGCTAGCTGGGTTGGGCGTCATGCTTGGTTTTGCATTGCCTAGCATGTTACAGCTTAGGCAAGTTCCTCCTCTACGTGTACTGCGTAGAGATCTATTACCACCATCAATCTGCAGCCAGTTGTGGTACAGCGTTGCTCTGATCACATTGGGATTGTTGATGTGGTGGATTACTCAGGACTGGGTTTTAGCCGTTGCGGTGCTACTGGGTATGTTAGGTTCTGGGTTTGTATTAAGCATGTTGCTGCTAGCGGTGATCAGGCTTTTGCTACAGCGCTTACAACAGCAGAAATTACCTCTTTTGTTGCGTTTTGCAAGTCGTCGTCTATTACGTCATCTTCGGTTTGTGGTGGGGCAAGTCCTTGCACTTGGTTTAACACTGATGGTAATGGCATTAATCTTTTTATTGCGGACGGACCTGCTGAGTGATTGGCAGAAACAACTACCTGTCGAAACACCGAATTATTTTGCTTTGAATATCATGTCTGATCAGGTTCCTGAGCTTTTGCAGCAACTAACGCAGGGGCAAATCAACCGTTCAGCGGTCTACCCGATCATTCGTGGCAGGCTACAAGCGTTAAATGAAGTGCCTATCAAGCAGGCTGTGACTAAAGATGCCCAAGATAATAATGCCCTTCGACGAGAACTTAATTTCACTTGGTCAGATGAGTTGCCTGATGATAATAAACTGGTTGCAGGACAGTGGTGGTCCAAGGAGGCTAGTGCCGCAGAGGTATCGATAGAGTCGCAATTGGCTAAAAAACTGGGCATCACACTGGGTGATCAATTGGTGTTCAATATCACGGGGCAAACATTTACGGTAAAAGTGACCAGTATTCGTGAAGTAACCTGGGAGTCATTTAAGCCAAATTTTTACTTTATATTTCCTAAAAAAGTGTTGGATGAATATGCGGCAACTAATTTATTAAGTTTTTATCTTCCTCCAGGGCAGGAGCACTTTATTATTGATTTAATTAAGCGTTTTCCCAGTGTGACGCTATTGGATATTGATTTAGTTATACGACAGGTTCGACAGATCTTGGCGCAAGTTACTTTAGCCATTGAGTGTGTGCTTGGATTTGTGCTCGCGGCTGCATTGGCTGTATTGGCGGCGGCTATTGCCTCAAGTCGCGATGAGCGGCTTCAAGAAGCCGTCATTTTGAGAGCGCTAGGTGCTGGAACAGTTCGCATCCGACGAACCATTATTGCTGAGTTTGCTTTATTGGGTGCATTGGCAGGTGTACTTGCAGTCGTTGGACTTGAGTTAATTACCTGGTTTTTATATCAACAGGTATTTAATCTGGAGTTTAGTTTTCATGTAGTGTACTGGTTTATATTACCCATTAGTGGAACATGTTTGATAGGAGCTATAGGCTGGTTAACAACCCGCCAGGTAACCACCGTTTCGCCCATGAAACTGTTAACAAATAGTGGTTAGTTTTGTTGTTAAAGGGATTAATGATTGTGATAAAGCGCTATTCGATAATTGTCATGTGTAGTGCCTATCATTGCTCCAAGTCAGGTACAAAAACCGTTATAAAAAATAATACAGATGATAAGAGCGGGACTAAAAAAATAACGCTATACCACCCGTAACAAGCTTATTAAGTAAGCCTCACTGGTCGAAGTGAATTGCTGTCAAGCGCTTGTCAGTAAATACTGGTATTTAGCGGGGGAAACTGTAGAAAAGAATGATTTTTTTGAACTACATGGATCGTGTTTTTAGTGCTATAGATTAAGCAAATGTAAGGGAGAGTTTGGCGATGGTACTTAATCATGTTTGGGGGCTTTTTACACATCCCCGCGAAGAGTGGGTGGATATTCGCAAAGAAACGCTGGTCAATAAAAACCGCTATTTATCTCATGTTTTAATCCTGGCGGCTGTACCTGCCATTAGTTCTTATATTGGCGCTACATGGACTGGGTGGTCTGTAGGTCAACTGGATGCGGCCAAACTGACAGCCACAAGTGCCTTAACTATGTCCCTCCTGTCTTATTTAGCGATTATTTTTGCTGTGTTTATAATGGGAGGCTTCATCCATTGGATGGCCAAAACCTACGGAACTAACCCTAGCTTACTAAAGTGTATTATTTTTACAGCTTATGTTGGTACGCCACTGTATTTGGTAGGTATTGTCGGTATTTATCCATCTATTCCAATCACAATGACTGCAATTATATTAGCTATCGGGTATACGGCTTATTTGTTGTATATTGGAATCCCTCGGGTAATGGAAATACCGCCTGAGCGAGGTTTTTTATTCTCTACGTCAGTGGTGTGTGTCGGCCTTGTTTTATTAGTATCAATGAAAGTAGTGACCGCAATTTTTTGGGGAATCGGTATCGGTCCCGTTTATAGTTTTTAATACGACCATTAATGAGATGGTTGTTGAATTTGTTTTTTGGGTGTATGTGGTGCAGGAGAGAGCATCAAGTGAACAAACTGTTGTGTCACATACTGCCAGTCCTGACGTAATGCCGTATAGCGGGCATTACGTTTTATGGAGGCAATTTTGTCTGGGCGATCACATAGTGCTAACACTCGGTCAATAAAGGTTTCATCGTCAACCCAGCCACCGTTTAAAGGAATGGATAGTCCTGATACATGGTTTTGCACATGCTGAGCTACAGCACCTCGTTGAAATCCAACCACAACGACACCACTTGCCATTGCCTCTATTACATTATTGCCGAGTAGTCCTTGTTTATTGGGCTGTAATAATATATCGGCTGAGGCATATATTTCAGGTAACTGACTGGTAGGAGCGTGGTTTAAATAGAAAATGCCTGGGAATCGGTGCTTTAAATGTTCTGCATTTTTGCCATCGCCAATACACACCATTTTGTGCTTTTTACTGGGGAAGTGTTCTCTAATAACCCGAAAGGTGCGTAAAGCGAGTTCAACATTATGGCGTTGGTCCAAAGGGCCTGTATATAAAAAAACTAAATCATGGCGGTCTGCTTGCCATTGTTCGCGGAGCTCATTACTTCGGTAACATGGGGCAAAACGTTTACTGTCAACACCATGGCTAAGAATAGCTAAACGCTTTAAGCGTAGCGATTGAAACTGTTGGGCATGGTGGATTGAGTTGACTAGAGTATATTTGCTTTTGGCGTTAAACCATGGCAGTACTAAGTGGTTGATAAAGTGTTGAACACAATGAAAAGGGGAGGCCATTGTGTAATTAAAGAGGCCTGTTACAGTTTGGATGTTTAACCTGTTAGCTAAGCGAACTACTTGCCACCCGATTAACGTGGGTGAAGAAATATATACGGCATCAGGTGGGTGTTGTATCCAGTAGTCAGTAAGCCATGATATAGACGACAGCCGTGGTAATTTGGTGCTTGTTGGTATGTGTGAGGGTGCAAGGCAGGTTAGTGCTGGGTGATAACGGTGATCTTTATTTCGGATATGAGGGCATATTAACTGTACTTGTAAACCAAGATGAAGCATTCCATCAATCAAATGGCACAGCATGGTATTGTGCGCTTGATCAAGTGGCACAGGTGTATTGGTGACGATAGCGATGGTATTTGGTTTGGGGGTCATAGGGAAGCTACTAGTCAGATTATCAGAGACTATGCAACTTCACTATGACGGCTGTATGAAAAAAATATGATGATAATATTATTGCTCGTAGAGCTTTTCATTGACCCACAGAATTGTTCCACCCGCTACAGCTGCAGGAATGACGAGTAAATTGACAAAGGGGATAAGTGTCATCAGGTATACAAGTCCACCAAAGCTGTATGTCATACTTTTTCGCTGCTTTAGTTTAGCAATAAGAGCAGGAAACGGTACTTTATTATTATCAGCAGGAAAGTCGGCATACTGAACGGCCATCATCCATGCTCCCCATATTATCCATACAACAGGTGCAATAAAGTTAATGACAGGAACAAATGTCAGTATCACTAGTAATAGCCAACGAGGAGCAATGTAACCTAGCTTGCGTAGTTCACGACTTAATGTTCTTGGGATGAGCAAAGAAAGTTCTTTCCAATCTAAAGGCGTTTCTGATACTGACAGGCCTAATTGTTGACGGGTATGCTTTTCAACTGCTTCAGATAAAAATCCATTAAATGGAGCAGCAATAAAGTTGGCTACCAGGGAAAAAGAGAAAAACACCAGTAAACACATTAGGATTAAGGCGATAGGCCAAATCAGCCAACTGAGAAAACTCAGAAACTCGGGTAACCAGGCAGTAAAGTTGCTGATTTGTGTGTTAATGAAACCAATGGAGTAATAAATCATCACAGAGAACAGGATGATATTGAGGGTTAAGGGAATGAATACAAACCGACGCATTCCAGGTTTAAAAATAAGTTGTAAGCCTGCAAAAAAATAGTGGGTCGAATGATTGGATTGCTGCATAGTAGCCATAGCTTTGGAGAGTTCTGATTAATCTTCGTTGTAATCGCTCAGTATATACCCATAACGAAGGGTCTTTAGGGGCGGCCGTCAAGTGATGAAGCCCCAGGAGCTTATATTAATAAGTGACTGGGGTGAAGAACGCGGACAACAAACCCTAAAAATGATTCGTGAAGGGTATACCTTGGAACATATGTATGCTCATCAAGTCCATCTAACACCTGACTCTTTAAGCAAACATGTCACTAATGAGAGTCTTTTGATACTAAATAGTTTTTCTTTATTAGCGTGATTGTTTTTATCAACTATTAAATCGTTGTGTAGTTAACGTATCATAATGGCCTGAAAAGTATTGTCGATTGTATATCTCTCGCAGTGAAAGTTATGTCTCACTAAATAAGTGGGCGAGAGAGTGCATGTAAGATGTTAATATTACGGCTTTGTGTGACATATTCGTTTGTTGACTGGATTTATCGCCTGCTTGACCTTATAACTCGGTAAGGTTCAGCATAACATCCAGTGAATGCAGTGAACTAATAAGGCTTTGCAAAGAATTAATTGGAGATAAGTAATGGCCGATACAAAGCATGCACGTTTGTTGATATTAGGATCAGGTCCTGCAGGATACACTGCAGCCGTTTATGCCGCTAGAGCTAATCTTAATCCTGTACTGATTACTGGCATGCAGATGGGAGGACAGCTGACCACTACGACAGATGTTGATAACTGGCCTGGAGATGTAGAAGGGTTGCAAGGTCCTGCTTTGATGGAAAGGATGCGTGAACACGCAGAGCGCTTCAATACAGAGGTTATCTTTGACCATATCAATAAGACTGACTTATCACAACGCCCATTTAGGCTAGAAGGCGATAGTGGTGTTTATACCTGCGATGCTCTGATTATTGCTACTGGTGCTAGTGCTCGTTATTTGGGACTGCCGAGTGAAGAAGCTTATAAAGGAAAAGGTGTATCAGCTTGTGCTACTTGTGATGGCTTTTTCTATAAACAACAAGATGTTGCTGTCATTGGGGGCGGTAATACTGCCGTTGAGGAAGCACTGTACCTGTCAAATATTGCTAAATCAGTGACGCTGGTACACCGCCGTGATGAATTCCGTGCTGAAAAAATCTTGCAGCAAAAGCTATTTGAGAAGGTTAACAATGGTAATATAAAGTTAGTGCTGGATAGTACCTTGCATGAGGTTTTAGGTGATGAGCAAGGTGTGACAGGTATCAGCGTAAAAAATGTTAAGTCAGGTGAGCTTTCGGAAATAGCTGTTGCCGGTGTCTTTGTCGCTATTGGCCATACACCGAACACAGACTTGTTTGTTGACCAGTTAGATATGAAAGATGGTTATATTAAGGTCAATAGTGGACTTAATGGTAATGCAACAGCTGCTAGCGTACCAGGTGTTTTTGCGGCTGGAGATGTGATGGATTATGTTTACCGCCAAGCGATCACTTCTGCAGGAACAGGCTGTATGGCAGCACTTGATGCTGAGCGCTTTTTAGATGAGTTAAAAAACTGAAAAACTAAATAGTTTACATGTGAACGACTTAGCCGGCACCGCCGGCTTTTTTTTGTGAATAATTTGCTTCAAATAAAAAAAGACATGTGATGATAAATTATTGACAAGGTTGTTAGATTTCTAAAGTAGAAGATTTTATGTGCTATTTTAAAAATATTGATAATAAAAAAAGAGCAACATACATCGTTTTGTATTAAATATCGCAAGGACTGCGAGAGAACTATGGATAATCAAGTACCGTTAAAAAACAGTCATACTTTACAACCAATTTCCTCTGTAGATGATGAAATTTCTTTGATCGATATTGTTAAAGTATTAGTAATCCATTGGCGTTGGTTATGTGGAATTGCTGTTGCAATTATTACTGCAACATTAATAGTGGCTTTTGTTAAGCCTGATACGTACAACTTTGTCAGTATTTATCAATTAGCCAAACGAAGCTGGAGTGACTTTATTGAGCCTCCTGAAGCGGTTGTTCAAAAAGCAAATAGAGTTTATTTACCCCAAGTATCTCGTAAGTTTACAGAACAATATCAGTTAAACGACTTACCTTTTAAAGTGTCTTTTCAAGTACTAAAAGACACAGGTTTAATCATGATATCGACTGACGCACACTTAAGTGAAACGGATAAAGTAAAAGAGTTCCATAAGGTTATTGTCGACAAAATTCACGTTTCCCAAACTGAGATGGTTGATCAAGCTTCAAGGAGTATGAAGCAACAACTATTGTCTGGAAGGAAAATGCTGGAGCAGGTTGAAGGTAATTCACAGTCAGCTAAGACAATGGAGTTACTCATGGCCGTTTCTTCGCTAGAAAATCAGCTTAATGAATTACAACCTGGCGTAATTATTGAAACAGCTACACAAAGTTTGAAGCCAAAAGGTATAAGTAAAGTTGTGTTAATCATTATTGGCTGTTTGTTAGCCATTATGTTTGGGATGTTTGGAGCCTTTACAGTGGAGTTGGTTAATCGTGTGCGTTTAAATTTGTCACTGGCGACCTAGTGATGTGAGCTAGCTTCAGTAATTTAAGAGGTTAATTTACACGGTATGTTATGCACTGCATGTTTATCACACAGTATAAAGTAGTCTATAAAGAAGGGATCAGTATAGATAAAATTTATTGTTGAACTTTGGTATATGATTGGTGCTTTAAGCGGTTATGGATAGGTGCAATTATCTTTACCCATTAACAAGATAAAAAGATTGTTTTTCTACCCTATTCAGTATAAAAAGGCACCTTGGTTGCGCTGATTTTCTCTTCCTACTGCTGATACTCCCTGTATCTATTCCACAGTTTGGCGTAGCTATCATTTAATCTGTGCCAATCCGGCCTTTGGAGCATAATAAGTGAAAATTTGTTTTCTTATGTATCCTTGGGAGCGTATTTCTCCTGAGACGGATACTACCCTGCGCATGATACACGAAACCGTAAGTCGTGGTCATACAGTGGCCCTAACGACGCCCAATAGTTTAACGATTCGTGATAACACGGCGCATGCTTTTTGTAATGTATTTAAGAAAACGACAAAACTGACGGCTAATATCCCAAATTTTTATAAAGCAGCGGACTTTAAGCGGTCAAAATTACCACTTGCAGGCTTTGACGCAATTATTATGCGGGCCAACCCACCGCTGGATACAGTTGCACTGAACTTTTTGGACTCAGTTCGTGACGATACTTTCATCATGAATGATATTGATGGTCTGCGCATCGCTAATAATAAACTGTATACAGCTTCTTTTAGTGGAGAAGCTCAAAAGTATATTCCTGTTACGCATGTTTCAAAAAATCGTGAGTATTTGGAACGTGTACTGATGGAGAATGATGCAGAGCGAATGATCTTAAAACCATTGAATGGTTTTGGTGGTCAAGGCGTTATTGTCATTGAAAAAAGGGCAAGGCAAAGTTTTCGTTCCCTTCTGGATTTTTATATTGGCAGTGGTGATAAAAGCAATTATGTCATTCTGCAGGAGTTTGTAGAGGGGGCTGAAAACGGTGATGTGCGTATTTTAATGCTGAATGGGGAGCCTATAGGAGCCATGCGTCGTCGTCCTGCCGAAAACGATGTGCGTTCAAATATACATGCAGGTGGTACTGAAATTAAACATGTTCTGACGAAAGAAGAAAAAGCATTATGTCAGGCAATAGGACCTAAACTGGTACGTGACGGATTATTCTTTGTTGGACTTGATGTTATCCATGGCAAGTTGATTGAGGTAAATGTGTTGAGTCCTGGTGGAATTACACGTATTAACCGTCTTAATAGAACAAAATTACAGAAAAAAGTGATCGACTTTGTGGAGAATGTGGTTTCTGCCAAAGAAATGATAGTGCAGCGTAAGACTGAGTTTCGCAAGGTAATAGAAGATGCAGAAGCGTACTGAAGCTGACATTATCAAGGCGATTAAAGCGGGAGAACCCTTTGAGTGCAGTATTGATGAGGGGTCTTTTCTTATTAAAGTAGAGGACTATGTTCCCTTTATTTGTACTGCCATTCATAATGGTAGTCAGTTACGCACAGAGCTAATAAATCGCTGTTTGCTGGATGAGGGTCAACGTTATTTTGAGGAAGATCCTTATACAGGAGAACTTGTTCGGTCTTTGCCAATAACACTGGTAGCATGTGACTCTCGGTATGAATACGACTTAAACCGTCCATTAGCGCAGTGTGTCTATAAACGTGCGTGGGGGTTAAAGGTTTGGCGTTCGCCATTGACGGATAAGCAGTGGCATCGAAGTACGGAAAAGCACCGCCAGTTTTACCGCATACTTGATGTATTAATTGCGGCACTGGAGCAACGTTTTGGTGCCTGTCTGGTGTTTGATATTCATTCATATAACAAAGGTCGACAACCAGATGATGCTCCAGTATTTAACTTGGGATTGGAGCAGGTGGATATGGATCGTTGGGCTCCAGTCATAGAGCGTTATCAAAATTGTTTGCAAGCTTTGCAGTTACCTAATTTGAAGACAAGTGTCGAAATTAATCGGGTATTTTATGGTCGAGGTTATATGATTGCCCATGTAAATAGCCGTTTTGAAAATACCCTGGTGATTCCTACTGAAATCAAAAAGGTATTTATGGATGAAAAAAGTGGAGAGCTTTACCCGTTAGTGCTGCAAAGCTTAAGTGAAGGGATGAAACATACTGTAGTTGATACAGCTGCATTTTTTGCACGGCGCTTTACACAGAAAAAACAGGCTAAGCGTAAGCATATGCTGGCAAGTTTAGTTGATCCTGCGATCAAGCGAGTTGATCGAGCGCTGTATCAGCTAGCCAAAGGTGTTAGCACATTACATTATGTTAATCCGATTAACATCGCTCATGAAATGAAGCGGTTTTTTTCGCATAGAACAAACTATCAGCCTGAATTTACTTATCGTCAGCTGGCGATGGACCCGTATTTACTTAGAGAAAAATTATATCGCTTACCTGTGGATGAAATTCGAGATGCAGGTATTCAACAACTGTATCGAGAGGTTATTGACACCATTTCGATGAAGGTTGATTTGTTGGTAAGCATAGGTACGGAACGGTTTATTTATAACTCTTTGCGTTACTACGGAGAACCAGGCAAGCAGGATATTGATAATGCGCGCTTTTTGCTTTATGCCCCTGCAATTGCTGAGCAGGAGGAGAATTCTGCTTTTGATGCGGAGCAGATGCGTGACATTTTGCATGAGAAAGCAGTTGCTTGGGGCTTAAATTGTAAAGTCGAAACCAGTTCTCGTTTAGTGGCTGCGGCGATGGTGAGTAATGGGCGTCGGGCTTTATTGGTTCGCAAAGATGCCAAGGTAACGGCTACAGAGTTACAGGCGTTAGCGCACCATGAGCTGGGTGTTCATATGGTGACAACCTTGAACGCAGGCTTACAGCCATTAAAAGTGTTTTCTCTAGGGCTTCCTGATAACACATTAACACAAGAAGGACTGGCCATTTTAAGTGAACATTTGTCAGGCAATCTGACGTTGAAACGCTTGAAGATGCTTGCGCTTCGAGTACTGGCCGTTGAGCAGATGTTGCTTTACCGAGATTTTCGTCATACCTGGCTGTATTTGACTGAAGAACATCATATGAAGTCAGATGATGCCTTTCGCTTAACAACGCGCGTTCATCGTGGAGGAGGCTTTACTAAAGATTATTTGTATTTACAAGGCCTTTGCCAGGCATTGCAACTCCATAAAAAGCAACCTATTCGTAACTTATTTATTGGTAAAACAGGTTTTCGCTTTTTACCTATTATCAATGAAATGATAGAGCGAGGTATGGCTAAAAAGCCCGAGTGGTTGCCTGAGTTTCTCTCTGCTCCTGTGGAGGCTGGCCCTGTAATGGACTACCTATTGCAGTCCATTCAGCCTTTTGACGTTAACAGACATCAAGCAGCAGTGATGATGCCAAAGGTAACAAGTGAGATCAGGCAAGCTATTTAGCTGGCTGTGGTTGTATCGACTGTTGTAATCCAAACTCTTCAGATAACGTCCCTTTTTCATCAGGTGCTGATTTAGGGGCGTAGTCTTTGGGAGGCGTTAATAAAGTATCGTCACTCTTTTCACGGCCCTCAGGTTCTGGAGATAAGGTTTGGCTGGCTAATAATGTATCTGTAAGCTGGTGAGATGCTGTCGGATCTTGGCTCAGTGTAGCAGCACTATTTGCCATATGTGCTTGTAAATCTTTGTAAGCATCTGTGACTCGGTTAAATAGCTGGGCCGTTTGGTTAAAGTGCTCATCTAGCTCTTGTTGGTGTTTTTGCATTTGCTTTTCCATGGCGGACAGCTTTGCTTCTAGCTGGCTCCGCTCTCCACCGCCAGTTGAGGCTCGATAAAGCCAAGCACCAATAATCGAGCCTATGACAAAGCTAATACAGCTGGCAAGCCAAAGATTCTCTGTCAGTTCCATGTTGTTTTCCCCTCTCACTTGATACTGAAATTAAATTTATTCAAGCAAGATTTGTGCAGATTTAGTGTTAATTGTGTTTCAAGCATTATGACAAGGTAGTGACCAACTCAGGTTTCATCGTACTTTCACTAAGTTGCCATTTATGGAGTTGGCCATTAAAGTTTCCTATCTTACAGCGACATTAAACACATAAAGGGGGGTATATCGCAAGCCTCCGTAATATTCGCTGACAGTATTTGAGCATAACTGGTTGTGCCATTTACCTAGAAGTAGAAAAAACTAAGAGAATTTATCATGAGCCCTATCGAGCGTTACCAGCAGGATTTACAACGAGAGGAGTTTTTATACGATGCGGCACAGGAACATGCGGTAAAACATCTTCAGCGCTTATATGAAACGCTTCAATCAGCATCATCAACTAAGCGTTCATGGTTCTTTTTTCGTTCAAAAAAAGTTGAGGCACCAATTAAAGGTCTCTATTTCTGGGGGGGGGTTGGAAGAGGTAAAACTTATCTGGTAGATACTTTTTTTGAAAGTCTAAAAACCCCAAAAAAATGGCGTACGCATTTTCACCGCTTTATGATGCGTGTTCATCAAGAATTAAAAGCGATTCCAGGAGAAAAAAATCCATTGGAGCTGGTGGCTGATAAATTATCCACTGACTTTCGTATTATTTGTCTTGATGAGTTTTTTGTTACAGACATAACGGATGCCATGATTCTGGCAGGGTTGTTAAAGCAGCTTTTTGCTAGAGGGGTAACGCTTGTTGCAACATCTAATATTGTTCCAGATGATTTATATAAAGACGGTTTGCAGCGGCAACGATTTTTACCTGCGATTGATCTGCTAAAGACTCATACAGAAATTGTTAATGTCGATAGTGGTGTTGATTATCGGCTCAGAGTTTTAGAACAGGCAGAGATTTATCACTATCCCTTGGATAATCAAGCCAGCCAGCAGTTAACTGCAAACTTTAAGCGCTTATCTGCGTTAGGCGAGGGGAATGTAGTCGAAGATTCAGCTATAGAAATTTTGGGCAGAGATATTCCCTTTAAAAAGTTGTGTGATGGTATTGCTTGGTTTTCGTTCACTCAACTTTGTGATGGACCACGTAGTCAAAATGACTATATTGAAATCAGTCGGCAGTTTCATACTGTTTTATTAGGAGAGATCCCTCAACTCACTGCAAAAGATGATGATTTAGCCCGACGTTTTATCAACTTGATTGATGAGTTTTATGATCGCAATGTCAATGTGGTTATGTCTGCAGCTGTAGCGGTCACTGAGCTTTATCAAGGTCAGAATCTAAGCTTTCCATTCAAGCGAACTGTCAGCCGCTTACAAGAAATGCAGTCTCATGAGTATTTGGCGCGTGCTCATCAACCATAAGCATTGAAAGAGTCTATGGTGCGGGGTTGGAATACTGTTGATGTATTTGTTCTATGGCATTAAGCACTTCATCATGCAATGTTATGTTCTCACTTGCAATGTCAGCTTTTAACTGCTCAATAGTTGTTGCACCTATTATGGTACTTGTTGTAAATGGCCGGCTACTGACAAATGCCAGTGCCATTTGCGCTGGGTCGAGTTCATATTCCTGTGCTAGTTGAACATAAGCTTCTGTAGCTTTTTGTGCATAGTGATTAGTGTATCGACTGAATCGACTAAAGAGTGTTAGACGAGCTCCAGCCGGTTTTGCGCCATACAAATATTTTCCTGATAGGACACCAAATGCAAGTGGCGAGTAGGCAAGTAACCCGACATGCTCTCTTTGAGCAAACTCTGCCAGGCCAACTTCATAGGTTCTGTTCAACAAGTTATAAGGATTTTGAATGCTGACGACGTTGGGCCAGCCGTGGATATCCGCTAGATGTAAGTATTGGCTAAGCCCCCAGGGTGTTTCATTAGAGACACCGATATATCGAACCTTGCCACTTGTCACTAGCTCTTTAAGGGAAGAAAGCGTTTCCTCTATAGAGGTAGTATTAGGTTTATCTTCAGCAAACTGATAACCCAGTTGACCAAAAAAGTTTGTGCTGCGAGCGGGCCAGTGGATTTGGTAAAGATCAATATAATCAGTGTTTAAACGTTTTAGTGAGCCTTCTACCGCGCGCATAATATCAGAGCGCTTCAGCGTGGGCCCTGTTTCATTAATATAATTGACCCAGTTACCTGGACCAGCCGCTTTAGTTGCAATAACCAGATCATTTCGCTGTTTATGGAGGGTCAACCATTCACCAAGTATTTTCTCCGTGGTGGTGTAGGTATTCGCTTTGGGGGGAACTGGGTAGAGTTCTGCGGTATCAATAAAATTAACACCAAGGCTGGTTGCGTAGTCAAGTTGTTGAAAAGCTTCAGCTTTATTGTTTTGCTCTCCCCAGGTCATGGTGCCTAGACACAGTTGACTCACATTTAGCGAAGTGTTTGCTAATGGTCTATAGTCCATGAGAAAAGTCCTTGCAGATTATGGGTGAAGGAATGAGTTGTAGCCAACAATAGGCGTGCTCATAAGACTGAAACGGTTAAAGGTTTGCAGATTTTGCTTGGATGAAATGTATACAGACTCAGTCTGCATGGCTTTGCAGGCTATTCTGACCTATTTATATTGTGGAGTTTTGTCAGTTTTCGGTCGTTAAAGTGGCATTCAATCTGCTTAGGACTTTTAAATTTTACCCCGATGCGTATAATTGCGCATTCGTTTCCCAACGTCTAATGCCCCTTAAACGCAAACATCACTTTACATCTCATGCCAAGGTGATAGGGGTGTTTGGTTTTGCCGGTAATTATTTCGGTCAATGAGGCAATTGTTTAATGAAAACGTTTAGTGCTAAACCAGAAACAGTTAAGCGTGACTGGTATATTGTAGACGCAGCAGATAAGACCCTAGGTCGTCTTGCTACTGAACTTGCTCGTCGGTTACGCGGCAAGCATAAGCCAGAGTATACTCCTCACGTTGATACTGGTGACTACATTGTTGTTATCAATGCAGAAAAAGTTCGGGTAACCGGTAACAAGAGCAAAGATAAAATGTATCACAGCCATACTGGATTCCCAGGTGGATTGCGTAGCATCAACTTTGATGGCCTGATCAACAAAGCACCTGAACGTGTTATTGAATTCGCAGTTAAAGGCATGCTGCCTAAGAATACACTTGGTCGTGCGATGTATCGCAAGCTAAAAGTGTATGCTGGCACTGAGCATCCTCATACTGCGCAACAACCACAGGTTCTGGAAATTTAAGATAAGGTCTGGCTATGTCTGCTACTCAATACTATGGAACAGGTCGTCGTAAGTCTTCGACTGCTCGTGTCTTCCTGAAATCAGGTTCTGGCGCAATTATTGTTAATGGTCGCGAGCTTGACCAATACTTTGGTCGTGAAACTGCTCGCATGGTCGTTCGTCAGCCTCTTGAGCTGGTCGAATTGACTGACAAGTTTGATATAAAAATCACTGTGGCTGGTGGTGGTGCTGCTGGTCAAGCTGGTGCAATTCGTCATGGTATTACTCGTGCCTTGATGGATTACGACAATAATCTTCGTCCTTCTTTGCGTAAAGCGGGTTATGTAACTCGTGATGCGCGTGAGGTTGAGCGTAAGAAAGTCGGGTTGCGTAAAGCGCGTAAGCGTCCTCAGTACTCCAAGCGCTAATTTACGTACTTGCACCGCCCTGTCCTTTGTGACAATAAAATACCCGGCATTGACCGGGTATTTTTTTTGTTTAAGCATTGAACATTTCCACTACTTAAGTCTTACAAAATACCCTTAAGGTTGCTAGGTGAAGGGATTTTCTTTAACATTCGCAAAATTTTAATCATTTTTATAAGTCTGACGCTTTATATCTGTTCTGATTCTTCAGCTGCAAATTCGACGGGTCATGTCTCTGATGGGGAGAATAATTAATGACGAATGACGGCGTGAATAAAACCCGGCGTCGCTTTCTTGTGGGCGCTACATCAGTAGTCGGGGCTGTTGGTACAGTGGGAGTCGCCATCCCATTTGTTAAATCCTGGAACCCAAGTGCTAAGGCTAAAGCTGCGGGAGCCCCAGTTAAAGTGAACATCGCCAAGGTAGAGCCAGGACAGCAAATTGTTGCTGAATGGCGTGGTAAACCTGTATTTGTTGTCCGGCGTACGGAAGAAATATTAGCCAACATTAAGAAAATGGATAAGCGTGTTGTTGATCCTGGCTCAAGTGAGCCACAACAACCGGCTTACGCAAAAAATGAGTATCGTTCGCGAAAGCCTGAGTTTTTAGTATTGATTGGCTTGTGTACGCATTTGGGTTGCTCACCAAAATATCACCCTGAAGTTAAGGCCATGGATTTTGATGAAAAATGGCTGGGTGGTTTTCACTGTCCCTGTCATGGCTCCAAGTTTGATTTGGCGGGTAGGGTTTTTAAAGGTGTGCCTGCACCCTTGAACTTAGAGGTACCCCCTTACTCATTCGAGGATGAAAATACCCTAGTCATCGGGATTGATGAGGAGAACGCTTAACATGAGCACAATGCAAAGATTCATGGCCTGGGTCGATGCGCGTTTTCCCGCCACAAAGATGTGGGAAGAACATTTAAGTAAATATTACGCGCCGAAAAACTTTAACTTTTGGTACTTTTTTGGCTCTTTGGCCTTGCTTGTACTCGTTAACCAGTTACTGACGGGTATTTGGCTGACCATGAGTTATAAACCCTCAGCTGCAGAGGCATTTGCTTCCGTTGAATATATTATGCGCGATGTTGAGTGGGGGTGGTTGATCCGCTATTTACACTCAACAGGAGCTTCTGCATTTTTTGTTGTTGTTTATTTACACATGTTTCGTGGTATTTTATATGGATCATACCGCACACCTCGTGAGTTAGTATGGATTTTTGGTATGGCCATTTATTTGCTCTTAATGGCAGAGGCATTTATGGGGTATTTATTACCCTGGGGGCAAATGTCGTATTGGGGGGCTCAGGTAATTATCTCTCTGTTTGGAGCCATTCCTGTCATTGGGGCTGATCTGCAGCAGTGGATCAGAGGTGATTACTTAATCTCTGATATTACTTTGAACCGCTTCTTTGCATTACATGTAATCGCCTTACCTTTAGTACTAGTAGGTCTCGTCGTTCTGCATATTTTAGCGCTTCATGAAGTGGGTTCTAATAACCCTGATGGTATTGAGATCAAGAAGAAAAAAGACGCCAATGGCGTACCTTTAGATGGTATTCCCTTTCATCCTTACTACACCGTAAAAGATATTGTGGGTGTTGTCGTTTTCTTATTTGTCTTTTGTATTATCGTGTTCTTTTTCCCTGAAATGGGTGGATTTTTCTTAGAAAAACCTAATTTTGAACAGGCAAATAGTTTGAAAACACCTGATCATATTGCACCTGTTTGGTATTTTACGCCTTTTTATGCCATTTTACGGGCAATTCCTGATAAACTAATGGGCGTTATCGCTATGGGTGCAGCTATTGCCATTTTATTTGTTTTGCCCTGGTTAGATCGCAGTCCAGTAAAATCAATCCGTTATAAAGGTTGGATGAGCAAAGTAGCCATTGTGCTGTTTGCAATCAGCTTTTTATGGCTTGGTTATCTGGGTGCTATGCCTGCCACTGATACTCGAACTTTTTGGGCCCAAGTATGTACGGTTATCTACTTTTTATTTTTTCTGTTGATGCCATGGTATACGCGGGTTGAGAAGACTAAACCAGTTCCAGAGAGGGTGACAGGCTAATGAAAAAGCAACTGATTGCGTTGTTATTAGCATGGATGCCTGTTGCTGTAATGGCCGCAGGTGGCAGTGGTTATCCATTGACCCATGTTGATATCAACTTGGAAGATAAAGCGGCTTTGCAAGAAGGTGCCAAGCTTTATATAAACTACTGTATGGGGTGTCACAGTACTGAGTTTCAACGCTATGAGCGAGTAGCGGATGACTTGGATATTCCCCATGAGCTGTTTATGGAAAACCTAGTCTTTGATGACGCGAAAATTGGTAGCCTAATGGAAAATGCCATGCGTGATGAAGAGGCTAAACGCTGGTTTGGTGCTGCACCTCCTGATTTGACGCTTGTCGCTAGGGTTCGAGGTACAGATTGGTTATACACTTATCTTAATACCTTTTATGTTGATCCTAAGCGTCCCTGGGGCGTTAATAACAAAGTCTTTCCTGATGTGGCAATGCCTCATGTGCTAGCAGAGCTTCAGGGGCTCCAGGAAGATACCTGTGGTGATACTGACCCGTCTAAGCGTGATACTTTAACCGGTGAGCGCTTGTGTGGGTTTAAACCCATTACGGGTAAAGAAGGGTCAATGTCAGAGCAAGAGTATAAAGAAGCGACCCAAAATTTGGTGACTTTCTTGGCTTATGCAGGAGAGCCTGTTCAGCTTGAGCGGAAACGAGTTGGCGTCTATGTGCTATTGTTTCTGGCAGTATTCTTTGTTTTTGCATACTTGCTGAAGCGAGAGTTCTGGAAAGACGTACATTAAGCAGTAATTGCTTGATACAATGGCTATTTAGCCACGGTTAACAGCGTGTACTCTTAAGGGTACGCGCATTGTTTGTTTTTTGGATCAGTCAAAATGTGGGGTTAAACATGGGCGTAGTCGCCAAACGTTCCTCAATGACTTTTTACTCCGATCCCAAGGATCATTATTGTCATCGCGTGAGAATCGTTCTTGCTGAGAAAGGTGTTGCTGTTGATATTCAGGATGTTGATCCTGAAAACAAGCCTGCTGAACTCGCAGATCTTAATCCATACAATAGTCTGCCAACTTTGTTGGATCGAGACCTAATTTTGTATGAAGCCAATGTGATGATGGAGTATCTCGATGAGCGCTTCCCCCATCCACCGCTGTTGCCTGTCTACCCTGTAGCTCGGGCACAAAGTCGTTTGTGGATGCACCGAATTGCCAAGGACTGGGCCACGAAGGTAGATACACTATTGGATGCCAAAACCAAAGAGACAACAGCCAATAGGGTACGTAAAGAACTTAGGGAAAGCTTGGTATCAACCACGCCAATTTTTATGGAGAAACCTTTCTTCATGAGCGAAGAGTTTACGCTGGTTGACTGTTGTGTTGCTCCAATTTTGTGGCGGCTACCAGTAATGGGTATCGAGCTACCAAAACAGGCTCGACCTTTGGTTGAGTATTCTGAGCGGCTATTCGCAAGGGAATCATTTAAAGAAAGCCTATCAGAAGCCGAAAAGGAAATGCGTATCTAAACAGGGCATATGCCGTGTGTTTCTCTATGCAATAAGAGGGCTAGTTTGCCCTCTTATTTGCTGTGAAATAAGATACTCGCCAAAGAAAGGAGACAATTGATGTCAATGAGCAGTAGCCGCCCATATATCATGAGAGCGTTATATGAGTGGATAGTCGACAACAACTGTACCCCTTATGTATTAGTTAATACTGCACAAGCTGGTGTGGTGGTACCGCAAGAATACATTAAGGATGATCAGATCGTACTCAATATTTCTCCTGTAGCGGTGCGGGACTTGTTGATGAGTAATGAGCAAATTGAATTTAATGGGCGATTTGGTGGATCCCCCATGCATGTCTATGTGCCAACAGGTGCAGTAATGGCTATCTACGCAAAGGAAAATGGACAAGGCATGGTCTTTGAGGTTGAGCAAACACCTACTGACCCTGAACCAACACCAACCTCCCCTGGTACTGATGGACAATCTGGTACCCGTCCTAGTGGTAAGCCAAGTTTGAAAGTGGTTAAGTAAAGGTTGTTAACGAGATAAGACAAAATAGCAAGCAGAGGCTTGCTATTTTTTTAATCAGTGTAATCAAAAATCTTAACTATTTTTTGTACACCATAAGCTGTACGACTGATGTCTACTGCATGGCGAGCGACAGACTGACTGACTTTTCCCATAAGGTAAACAATACCGTTTTCTGTCACGATTTTTATTTTGCCCGCAGGAAAGTTCTTTTCAGCAAGCATTTTGGTTTTGATTTTTGAGGTTAGCCAACTGTCATTACTGCGAATTAAGAATGTGGTAGCTGGGCCAATTTCTAGCTCATTGTAGACGCGTCGTACTTTTTTTACATTACGAGCAACATCACCAGCGAGGCTACGAAGTCGTTCATTCGCGACTTGCCCTGTTAATAAAACAATACCCTCGTAGCTGGTTACGACAATATGCGATGATTGTTCCAGAGCCGGGTCCGCTTTGGCTATATTGACCTGGGTAACCGTTTCAATGGTGTTGTCATCGACCCAATCACCCATTGTGCGTGTACTTTTGTCTTGCTGAATAGGACCATCATTGGTCGCTTTTAGGATTGGAGTACATGCCGAGGAGAAAGTAATCAGATTGATTAAAAGGAACCATAAGATAGGATTTTTCATTTCGTTAAGCTCCACCAAAGTTAAATGCCGCCAAACAAAAACTCGTCAATTAAATCACATAAACAGTGTATGGTGAGCAGTTGAACCTCTTGAATGCGCTGAGTATTAATTTCGGGTACTCTAATTTCTACATCTTCTGCATCCAATAAAGCAGAAATATCACCA
This sequence comes from Zooshikella sp. RANM57, assembly GCF_050749885.1. NCBI lineage: Bacteria > Pseudomonadati > Pseudomonadota > Gammaproteobacteria > Oceanospirillales > Zooshikellaceae > Zooshikella > Zooshikella sp. RANM57. The sequence goes on from NZ_JBOIUB010000004.1 coordinate 346,122, forward strand.
CCATCACCACCGGTTAAGGCAACTACGAACATTTCTCTATCGTGAGCAGCCTGAATTGCCTGAACAATATTTGTTGAACGACCACTGGCTGAAATGACGAATAAAATATCATTTGGTTGGCCGAGTGCTCGTACTTGTTTAGAGTATATTTCATGAAAGCTATAGTCATTGGCAATCGCGGTCAGTGTTGCTGCATCAGCGGATAAGGCGACAGCGGGTAATGCAGGGCGTTCTCGCTCAAAGCGATTTAGTAATTTAGCTGTAAAGTAGGCAGCACTGCTGGCTGAATTGCCATTTCCACAAGCCAGAATTTTTCCCTCATTGAGTAATGCATTGACCATTAGTTCGCTGGCTTGACCAATAAGGGGGCTGAGAATTTCAGCTGCATGGGCCACTGCATCAATACTTTCGGCAAAATGGCGTGTTATGCGTTCATGCATTGGTTAAACAGCCTTTCATTGTTTAATTGCTGAGGATAAAGACAGCAGTTGAAGAAATAAAGTGGTTGCAGCTAACGATAAATACAGCGTGCTAATAAGCTATCATTTTGACAGTTTGGCAACGGTAATACGCTTAGCTGGTGGTTGAAGACGCTATTGTAACCTGAATCAATAATATCAGGACAGGGATGATGACAGATAAAAAACAAAAATACAGCAGTTAATACTTTCGATAAATTGAGCGAGTAGTAGGGCTAGTAATCCAGTTGAATTATATTTTTAAGCCAATCTATTTGTTCACTGGATGTTTGTCCTGTTATGGCAAGCAGATCAAAACGACAGGCTGGATTGTGTTTTGCCTGTGTCAGTAGAAAATGCTTAGCGGTGTTTATGAGCTTAAGCTGCTTACTTCTGGTTAACGATTCAGTCGCTGCCCCAAAAGTAGCATTTTTTCGATAGCGAACTTCAATAAAAACAAGTGTAGTGTCATCAAGCATGATGAGATCTATTTCGCCGCCTTTCCACGCGTAATTCCGTTGAACCAGTGTTAATCCCTGCTGTTTTAGGAAAGCCAGCGCTAAGTCTTCGTGCTGGCTTCCTCGGTGCCGGTGAGAAAGGCGCCAAAACATACTTAATACTTATTGAGCGCTGCGCTGGTTGATAGTCATTGAAGGCAAACGCTGAGGTTCACCTGCTTTAAAAATATACCAGGGCTGAGTGCGCTCAATTTCTTGATACTGGTTCATTGTCAGAGAGCCTGATGCACCACTGATTTGAGTACCACTTAAAGAAGCAAGCTGGCTCAAGCGGTCGTATAAGCGGAATGCATCAATACCTAATACATAGAGCTGTGCATATGAGGTACCGTTTTTTCGACGAGCTTCGATAATTTGGTCTTTTAGTGGGTCATTGAAGTCGTCATTAAGCCAGGGCATACCCGTAAAGCGAATATTGTTGAGGTCGTGGTCAATCTGAGGATTAACTACACCTGAAAACACATTAGCTGTCGCATAAACGGGTAGATCTCCCGCAAAGTAGTAGGCCAGAAAAGGCTTAACCAGTCGTGACTGAGTTGCACTAGCGGCTAAAAATACAAAGTCGACATCTTGGCGCCGGCGTCCACTAAATTGAACGTCTTTTCCTGCAAGGCGTTGAATTTCTAATGCTCTTGCATTGCTTGCATTGACATTCATTAGACGGCCAATGACGGCTTTGTAATTATTGTTTGCTTCATTAAAGCGTCCAATGCCTACAACTTCACCACCAAGCGACTGTAGTTCTTGTTGAAAGGCTTCGCTGGCCCGTATTGCCCAGTCACTCTCAGGCGTGACCACCACAGCAAAGCGATGGCCATCATGTATGGCTTGTCGAGCGGCTTGACGTGCTTCATCATCTGCTGACAAACCAAACTGGTAAAATGGACGATTGCCTGCTGCTTGACCCCGATTTGCATAATTTAAAGCCATTATTGGAATGGGGAGTGCGGCATTATTTTGCAGTTGTTGAACGGCCTCTTTACGGAGAGGGCCAATTGCCAACTGAGCGCCTTCTGCTGCAGCCTGGTTAAGAATTGCTAGTGGGTCAACAGATGTTGTGTCATAGGGGGTAATTTCTGGTACCTGGGCACCGCTTCGTTGGGCATGGAAGTAAGCTGTAAAAAAGCCTTTTTCTATTGCATTACCTGCAACTTTTAATGCCCCATTTCGAGGAAGCAACAGTGCAACTTTTCGTGGGCGCTCCTGAGATGCTTTACTCAATAGTTGTTGTGTTTGTGGGAGTTGCTGATGACCGGGGTGATTAGGCCACTGTTGTTGCCAATTGGCAAAAGCTTGCAACTGAGTTTCAATGTTATCTGACGCTTTAACGATATTAGCAAGTTGAATATAGCCTGTCAGTAAAGTATCAGAGGTATTCGCAGCCATGGCATCCAGTGTAGGGCTATCAACATTGAGTAAGTAGCGCCATAGCTTTTGATAAGATAACTGTTTTTCTCTTTCCGTTTGCAAAGGAATAGCCAACATGATTTCATCAATTGCAGCACGATATTCTTTATTCAGTGCATAGGCTTCCGCGCGAACGGCATAAGCGCGCATCCCTACTTGGCTGTCTGAGTTATTAATAACCGCGGGTGAGTCAAGCCAGTCAAAAGCTTTCATCGCATTCATATCAGCCAGCGCAAGCTGAGCTTGAACAACAGCATAACGGCCTTGGTTAGAACCTGTTTGAGCGTTAGGCGACAGCTGCTGCAAAATATTTTTAGCTTCCTCTGTTTTCTGCTGTTCTAATAAAATACTTACAGCATCAAGTCGTAGCGCATCTTGTTCTTCCCCTGTACTTTGTTCTGCACTGGAGAGCAGTTGTTGTACTTTAGCCATTGACTGTGTAGCCAATGGGTCACTTTGCGTGTTTCCAGATCGATTTAAAAATGAGTTGCCACAGCCCGCAAGTAGACCACTGATGAGGCAAACCGAGACGAGCGACTTAATGGCTTTCTTGAGTGGGGTTTTGATCTTTATCGTGCTTGTCATGCTTGAATGCGATTCCTGTTGCGTTGGTTTATGCGGGTCAAAATAACTTTTATTGATTTTAACATGGTGAGCTTTACTTTAGGGATTAACAATAGTGGTGCAAAAGCGTTATACCTATACAACTAAAACTTAAAAACTGCTATTACCAGGAAACAGCATCTCTAACCATTATGATAGGCTATTACCACAAATGACATTCACTTTAATACCCAGACTCAACATAACTAACGTTAACAAGTTACAGAGGATCTAAATCCTGATACTTATACCGTTCACTATAGGTATAGGTGCACTTGCTAGCGTTTATTTGTCTGTTTGGCTTTACAGTCTGCTGGCAACGTGTAAAGTGAAGTGCAACATTATTGATTGATTAACACCTAACGTTTACGGTTTTGCAGAATTTCACTGTAAAACAAATCGTTTTCGTTATTCTATTTTATCTGAAAATTACACTTTTTTTATAAGATTCATAATGACTGGCTTCACTAAAAAGTAAATCAGTCATTTGGTTAACTTGGTGGGAAAGGCTTTATTTATAATGACATCGGGTGTTTTATATATTGTTGCAACGCCTATAGGCCATTTGGATGATTTTAGTCCTCGTGCACAAAGAATTTTACAGCAAGTAGATTTAATTGCAGCTGAAGACACTCGTCATTCTTCGCGGCTTTTATCTCACTTTGGGATAACTACATCCATGGTTTCATACCATGAACATAATGAGTCTCAGCGAACAGAGCAGTTATTGGCGAAGCTGCAGCAGGGACAAACGATTGCCTTGATTTCTGATGCTGGAACACCTCTTATTTCAGATCCTGGCTTTGTTATCGTGAGAGAAGCAAGGAATGCAGGTATTCAAGTAAGCCCAATTCCAGGGCCCAGTGCCATTATGTCAGCACTTTCTGTGGCGGGCTTACCAACAGACCGGTTTTGGTTTGAAGGCTTTTTACCTTCTAAAGCAACACAGCGAAAGCAACGTATTCTGGAGTTGGCACAATTACAGGCAACATGGGTTGTGTATGAGTCAACACATCGCATTATTGATTGTTTGGCGGATATGCAACAAGTGTTGCAAGTAGGGACGCAGGTTGTTATTGCGCGAGAGCTTACCAAACAGTTTGAAACCGTTTTGTCAGGCTCAGCTAGTGAGCTACTTGAGCGCTTACAACAAGAACCTGTCCAGCAAAAAGGTGAGTTTGTTGTGCTTGTTGAAGGGAAGGCTGAATCTGTTTGTAGTGAAAATGAAATCCCTGATGATGTTTTACATATCTTACAAACGTTGCAAGCAGAGCTTCCCATTAAGCAGGCTGCAAGTTTGACTGCGAAAATTTCTGGGTTAAAGAAAAACCTGTTATACAAAGTTGCACTTTCAAATAAAGGTCGCTAAGCTTCGCGGCTGAGTTGGCCAGACAGTCGCTGTAATGCATTTGCATTATGGAGGAAAGTCCGGGCTCCATAGGGCAAAGCGCCAGGTAACGCCTGGGGGGTGTGAGCCTACGGAAAGTGCAACAGAGAGTAGACCGCCTAAGCAAAGTGATTCACTTTGCCGGTAAGGGTGAAACGGTGCGGTAAGAGCGCACCGCGTGAGTGGTAACACGTCACGGCATGGTAAACCCCGCTTGGAGCAAGACCAAATAGGAATTCATAGGTGCGGCCCGCACCGAATTCGGGTAGGTTGCTTGAGGTGTATAGTGATATACATCCCAGATGAATGACTGTCCTCGACAGAACCCGGCTTATCGGCCAACTCATTTCTTTTCCCCCTTTGCTGTCTGCTTTTTTAATTTGGGCAAGTTGATATTGATGGGGGTAACATCTGAAAACACAGTGCTCTGCAAAATGTTCAACAACTAAGTTGCACTTCAATACTTTTCCCTCAATTAGGTGTTTTACAGAAATAATTAATCCTTACGTCACTTCAATTCAACAATTCAGTTAACTCGCTGAATCCTCTTGATAAATACTCCAGGCAATCGGTTATGTAATAACCCGTATTCGTGCGTTTTTGTCAACTGCATCACATTTTTGTGGTGGTTGGCATTTGGGGTTGCCTTGACGGAACTCAGGGCCATTCCTATAGTGTCTGAAAGTGGTACAAAGTGGGTGAAAGTGGATTTTTTTGGGGTAAAAGTGGCGAGAGTGTATAGTTGTGTTCCGCGGAGTTAATGCAATCAGTCTGGATGCCAAAGGGCGGCTTGCTATCCCAAGCCGTTACCGAGAAGTACTAAATGCCCATTGTAATGGGGCTTTAGTGGCCACGATTGATACAGAAGAACCTTGCTTGTTGATTTACCCCATTGATGAGTGGGAAGACATTCAGGCAAAAATTGAAGCATTACCAAGCTTCAACCCTGTTGCCAGACGTATACAGCGGCTGCTGATTGGGCATGCTACTGATTTAGAAATAGATGGCAGTGGCAGGGTGTTAATCCCACCACTGCTTAGAGATTATGCGGGCCTTGAGAAGAAAGTGATCTTACTGGGCCAAGGCAAAAAATTCGAACTTTGGAGTGAACTGCGCTGGAACGAGCGTCGCGATGCCTACCTGGCGGAAGCCAGTCAAGGAAGTGAAATGCCAGATGAGCTGCAGTCCTTGTCGTTGTAGTGAGCTTATGACTGAAGAACTGAAACATACCACTGTGCTGCTGGATGAAGCTGTTCAGCAACTGAATATTGTTGCTGATGGAATTTATATTGATGGCACATTTGGTCGTGGTGGACATAGCCGGAGGATTTTGTCTCAGCTGGGGGCTGAGGGGAAACTTTTGGTTATTGATAAAGATCCTACAGCGATAGCGATGGCTAATCAGTTGGCGGAGGAGGATTCAAGGGTAAGTGTTGCCCATGGTTCATTTGCACAGTTAAAGGAGTGGGTGAAACAGCATCACTGGCTGGGGCGGGTAGATGGTATTTTACTGGACTTGGGGGTGTCCTCCCCCCAGCTTGATGATGCCCAACGAGGGTTTAGTTTTCTGCAAGATGGCCCTCTGGATATGCGAATGAATCCTGACCATGGTGTGAGTGCCGCAGATTGGTTGGCAAAAGCAGAGGCACGAGATATTGCGACTGTTTTGAAAGAATATGGTGAAGAGCGCTTTGCGCGCCGGATAGCGGGTGCCATTGTGCGGGCTCGAGAGGAAGTAGAGATCACAACAACAAAACAGTTAGCAGAGATTGTGGCGCAAGCGAATCCCTCATGGGAAAAGCATAAGCACCCAGCAACACGTTCATTTCAAGCAATTCGCATTTTTGTGAACAGAGAGCTGGATGATTTGCAACAAGGATTGGATGATGCGCTCCAGTGTTTACACGTCAGTGGTCGGCTGGTTGTGATCAGCTTTCATTCACTTGAAGATCGTATTGTAAAGCGTTTTATACGAAAGCATGAAAAAGGCACTGAGTATCCACCAGGTGTGCCTGTGACAGCCGATATGGTGGCTAGTACACAGCGTCTTCGTGGTGAGAGAAAGCCGGTTCGTCCAAGTGAAGAAGAAGTTCAACAAAACCCCCGTGCTAGAAGCTCAATTATGCGGGTGGCCACTAAATTGCGTTAGCGTTAATTAGTAAGAGGGTCCCTATGACTCATGTAGTAGCGCAGCTGAAGCAAAAGCAAGTAGTGGTGTTTTTTTTACTGATGGTGATGATTGTTATCTCTTCAGTAGCCATTACTTATGTTGCTCACATGAATCGTCGCGCATTTAACGATTTGCAGCGCCAGCTTGTGGTCAAAAATGCGGCACAAGTTGAGTGGGGACAGTTGCTTTTACAACACAGCACACTCACTACACCGAAGCGTGTTGAAAGGATTGCAACAGAGAAGCTGGAGATGGAAGCACCAAATCCCGATCAGATAAAAATGGTGGTGCCATGAGCAAGGTCAAGCAAACAGGGCCTTACCTGTGGCGCTTTCGCATTGTCGTGACTTGTTTGATGCTGGTGATGGGCGTCATTACCTGGCGTATTGTTGATTTACATGTCATCGATCGCCAGTTTCTGCAGGATCAGGGCGACAAACGTACCGTACGTTATACCGAGATAGCTGCAACGCGAGGCATTATCTTTGACCGAAATGGAGAGCCATTAGCCGTCAGCACGCCTGTTAAGTCCTTTTGGGGAAATCCAAAAGAGCTTGTGGAACATAAAGAGCGCTGGCCAAAGCTGGCAGACACATTAGGTATTAAGCGTAAAACCCTGGCCAAGCGAATCTTACGCAGTGCAGACAAGGAGTTTATTTATCTCCGCCGACATTTAACACCTAAACAGGGAGATAAGGTCGTAGCACTGGATATTCCAGGTGTCTATGTTATGGATGAGTTTCGTCGCTATTATCCTGCCAGTGAAGTTGTTGCTCACCTTATAGGGTTCACTAACATTGATGGTCAAGGACAAGAAGGTATAGAGCTAGCGTATAGTGAATGGCTTGATGGCAAACCAGGAAAGGTTCGCTTACTGAAGGATCGTCGTGGCCGTCTTATTGAGCAAGCGCAATCAATTAAAAGTGCTGAGCCTGGGAAAGAGTTAATGCTAAGCATTGATATGCGTATTCAGTATTATGCTTTTCGGGCTCTTCAAGAGGCTATAAAAGAAAATGAAGCAGATAGTGGCTCAGTTGTCGTATTAGATGTGACGACAGGTGAGGTATTGGCGATGGTCAATAACCCATCGTATAACCCCAATAATCGAAAAGGTGTGAAAGTTTCTGCACTACGAAACCGTGCAGTGACAGATGTATTCGAGCCAGGCTCAACGATGAAAGCATTTACGGTTGCTGCAGCCTTAGAAACTGGCAAATATACACCTGATACCAAAATTGATGTACGTCCTGGCTATATCATGGTTGGCCGCAAAGCAGTGAAAGACCACCGAAATTATGGTGTCATTGATTTAACGACGGTACTGACTAAATCAAGTAATGTGGGAACCACAAAAATCGCTCAGGATATTGGTGTTGAGCGGATATGGTCTTTACTCAGCCGTATTGGGTTTGGGGAGACTACAGGCGTTGGTTTTCCAGGTGAGCGCAGTGGCACTTTACCTGTTCATAGAAAATGGCGTCCAGTAGAAATTGCCACATTGTCTTATGGCTATGGCCTCTCTTCAACACCACTTCAAGTCGCTCAAGCCTATATGGTGCTTGCCTCAGGTGGTATTAAGCGTCCCATATCACTACTAAAAGTAGATGATCCTTCCAGTGTCGAAGCAAAACAAGTATTACCTAAGAAAGTGGCAAAGCAAGTAGTGGGTATGTTAACCACCGTCATTGAGCGGGGAGGCACAGGAACCCGGGCCAAAGTAGATAGTTATACCGTGGCAGGAAAAACAGGCACTGTACATAAAGTGGGTGCGCATGGTTATGAGGATAAAAAGTATATGTCGATTTTTGCGGGTATGGCTCCAGCGTCAAATCCGCGTGTGGTGACTGTGGTAATGATTAACAACCCCAAAGCCGGAAAATATTACGGTGGAGCCGTTGCGGCCCCTATTTTTTCCAATGTAACAGCAGGTGCTTTGAGAATGCTAGGTGTTCCACCTGACAATATGCCTGCTGTTGCCAGACAAGAAGCTAAACCAGGGATTAAAGATAAGTCGTAAAAGTATATGAATACGCAGCAAATAGATCAAAAAACATGGTCGTTACAGGCACTGCTATCAGGCTTTGATGTGGTTGTTGATGCGCATATCACAATAACAGGTATTGCGCTGGATAGCCGACAAGTTAAACCTGGTGATTTATTTATAGCGTTGCCGGGTACTCGTGTGAATGGCCATCAATTTATTGCTCAAGCAGTACAACAAGGTGCTGTTGCTGTATTAGCAGAGCCAAATAGTTCAGAAGTGCATGATCAGAACGCATTTTCTGTCCCAGTTTTGTGGATGCAGAATTTAAGTGTACAAGCAGGCAATATTATTGGTCGTTATTTTCATAATCCCAGTGAACATATCCAGATTATTGGTATTACAGGCACTAATGGCAAAACATCAACCTCGCACTTTATTGCTCAACTGTTTGGTGCTTTAAATATTTCTGCTGGGGTCATGGGTACTCTGGGCTACGGTATGCTTGATGCACTTAATGCGAGTGTAAATACCACGCCAAGCAGTTTAGTTATTCAATCTCACCTCGCAGAGTTAGCAGCAAAAAAAGTAGCCTATTTAGCGATGGAGGCTTCATCTCATGGGGTGGAGCAAGGCCGGCTGGTAGGTTGTGAGTTTGAAACCATGATCTTTACCAATCTTAGTCGGGACCACTTAGATTTTCATGGCACGATGGAGGCTTATGCACAAAGCAAAGCCAAGCTTTTTGCATGGCCAGGCCTTAAGCATGCCATTATTAATTTGGATGATGATTACGCTGCTTTTATAAAGCACTTTGTGGCTGAAACAACAGAGTTAGTCACTTACAGCTTAAATAATACCTCTGCGGATGTTTATGCAAGTCAGATTCAGTATTTACCTCATGGTATTCAATGTTGGTTACATACGCCTTGGGGGAGTTCTTTAGCTGATGTTCCTCTATTGGGGCATTTTAGCCTGCAAAATGTACTGGCAGCAGTTGCTGCACTTGGTTGCCATGGACAGCCCATTGAGCGGATTGTTGATGCATTATCAACGCTTAAAACCGTACCAGGCCGAATGGAATATTTTGGCGAAGAGCAACTGCCAACGGTTGTCGTAGATTATGCCCATACTCCCGATGCACTTATACATTTGCTGAAAGCGGTGCGCTTACATTCTCGTGGCAAAGTAGTGTGTGTGTTTGGCTGTGGCGGTGATAGAGATAAAGGGAAACGACCACTGATGGCGGAAGCCGTTGCTCAGTATGCGGATGAGTGTGTGGTGACCAGTGATAATCCTCGAAGTGAAAATCCTGATGCCATTATTGCTGACATCATGCCAGGATTTAAAAGTTCTTCGGTTCAGGTTCATACAGAAGCTGATCGAGCCAAAGCCATTCAAGAGGCTATTTTAACCGCAAAACCTGACGATATTGTTGTTGTGGCAGGCAAAGGCCATGAAGATTATCAGGAGGTTGATGGTCAGCGTTATCCTTACAGTGACCTTGTTCAAGTGGCAAAAATACTGAAGGAGTATGCTTATGATTAAGCACTTGCTCCTGTCAGATATACTCCCCAAATTAGATGCCCAACTGCATGGCCAGGATGCTGAGGTAGGTAATGTTTCTACTGATACCCGGCAGTTGCAACCAGGGGATATTTTCATTGCTTTGCACGGGCCAAACTTTAATGGCAATCACTTTGTAGCAGCTGCTTATGAACAAGGAGCTAGCGCAGCCATTGTGAGTGAGGTTCAAGAAAGTGTGCCCATTCCTCAACTATGTGTAAAAGATACACTCCAGGCGCTGGGTAAGTTAGCTGCACTGAATCGTCAACACTATGCCGGAAAATTAGTTGCTGTCACTGGAAATAGTGGAAAAACCACTGTTAAGGAAATGCTCTCGGCTATTTTGCGTAAGCAAGGTAATGTGCTGGCGACTAAAGGTAATTTAAATAATGCGATTGGTGCACCACTAACACTTTTACAGCTGACTGGGGATCATCAATTTGCCGTTATTGAACTTGGTGCCAGTGAAGTGGGTGAAATTGCTTATACGGCAGATTTAGCCCAGCCTGACGTTAGCATTATTACTAATGTGACGCGTGCGCATTTAGGTGGATTTGGCTCTGTTGAAAAAATAGCTCAAGCAAAAGCAGAAATTTTGCACGTCTTATCTGCCAATGGGGTTGCAGTACTCAATAAAAATGATGCGTTTTTTGACTACTGGCAAGCGCAAGCTTCATCATGTCATGTTTTGTCTTTTGCGATTGATGATTGTGCTGCAGACCTGGAAGCAACGGCCATTGAACCTTTGCCTAATGGCGGTATCCACTTTAACTTGCGTTACCAGGCACAAGTGTTTCCTGTTGAGCTTAAGCTTGGAGGCAGGCATCAAGTCGCGAATGCATTAGCGGCTATTGCTGGGGCCATTGCTCTAGGTGTTGCGATTCCAATCATTATTAGTGCCTTGGCAGAGGTTCAACCTGTCCAAGGCCGAGGAAACCGGCTACCTGGAAGAAAAGGAGCCGTATTAATTGATGATACATATAATGCCAACCCAGGTTCTGTAAAGGCTGCAATTGATTTGCTTTCACTACAACCTGGTGAGCGTATTTTGGTGTTAGGGGATTTAGCTGAGTTAGGCCAAGATGCTGAAGCTATTCATGCAGAATTAGGTGATTATGCTCGAAAAATGGGCATTGACCAATTGTTAACGGTTGGCTCTTTAAGCCAACATACGGTGGCTAGTTTTGGCGAATGTGGGCATGGCTATACGGATAAACAAAATCTTATTGATGAACTGCAGGGACTATTAACAGATGAAACCACTGTTTTAGTTAAAGGGTCTCGCAGTGCAAAAATGGAAGATGTTGTTATGGCCTGTTTGGATAGGAATGATGGGAGTAATTAATAAATGCTGTTGTGGTTGGCGGAATTTCTAGCGCAGTATGAAAGCAGTTTTACCGTTTTTCAGTATTTAACATTTAGGGCCATTTTAGGGGTGTTGACATCTTTGGGGTTAGCGCTTTGGTTGGGACCAAAATTGATTAAACAACTGACACATTATCAAATTGGCCAGGCTGTCAGAGATGATGGACCTCAGTCACACTTGAGTAAGGCTGGAACCCCAACAATGGGAGGGGCTTTAATTCTTGTTGCAATTGCTATCAGTACATTGTTATGGGGGGATCTGGATAATCGTTATGTGTGGGTGGTATTAGGCGTCACATTAATTTTTGGTGCGGTTGGCTGGGTTGATGATTACCGGAAAGTCATTGAAAAAAATTCACGAGGACTACCGGCTCGCTGGAAATATTTTTGGCAGTCAGTGGGTGGTCTTGGGGCTGCGATTTTTTTATTTAAGACGGCGCCTTCAACAGCAGAAATTGAGTTGATTGTGCCATTTTTTAAAGAAGTGGCTTTGGATATTGGCATTTTTTATATCGTACTGACGTATTTTGTAATTGTTGGCAGTAGTAATGCGGTGAACCTTACAGATGGATTAGATGGACTGGCGATTATGCCCACCGTTATGGTTGGTAGTGCTTTAGGTATATTTGCCTATTTAAGTGGCCATATTGGTTTTGCTGATTATTTACATATTCCTTATATCGCTGGTGCAGGTGAACTCGTTGTTTTTTGTTCTGCATTAGTAGGGGCTGGGTTAGGTTTTTTATGGTTTAACACCTATCCTGCTCAGGTTTTTATGGGGGATGTAGGTGCACTTTCATTAGGCGCAGCACTTGGGGTTATTGCAGTCATTGTTCGTCAGGAAATCGTATTATTTATTATGGGGGGGGTCTTTGTCATGGAGACTGTTTCCGTCATTTTGCAAGTAGGTTCCTATAAATTGACGGGACGAAGAATTTTCCGAATGGCACCCTTGCACCATCATTTTGAATTAAAAGGCTGGCCTGAACCTCGTGTTATTGTTCGCTTTTGGATTATCACGTTGATTTTAGTGTTAATTGGTTTAGCTACTTTGAAACTGCGGTAATATGAGCATGAAAAAACAGCAGAGCTTAATAGCTTCTGATCAGCTTCGTGTCATTGTCGGTTTAGGAAAAACCGGGTTGGCGTGTGCTCGTTTTTTGCAGCAACAAGGTATTAAATTTATTGTTGTTGATAGTCGAGAGTCGCCACCTGAGTTAGCTGTATTTAGAGCAGAGTTTCCTTTAATACAAGTGTATCTTGGTGGAATTCCAGAAGAGGTTTTATCGCGGGCAGCAGAATTAATCGTTAGTCCTGGTGTACCACTTACTGAACCTGCGATCGCTAATGCTAAAGCAAAAGGTGTTCGGGTTATTGGTGATATCGAATTATTCGGTTATTACTGTGATAAACCAATTATTGCGATAACAGGTTCTAATGGAAAGAGTACCGTCACCACAATGGTGGGTGATATGTGTAAAGCTGCGGGCTTAAAAACTGGCGTTGGAGGAAATTTAGGCGTTCCTGCGCTATCGCTTTTAGCTGATGATTTCGATATTTATGTCCTAGAACTGTCAAGCTTTCAGTTAGAAACCGTTGATACGTTTTCACCTGCAGTCAGCACTATTTTAAATATCAGTCCAGATCATATGGACCGTTATCCTTCATTGATGGCTTATCACCAAGCAAAACAAAAAATCTATCGTCATTGCAAAGCTGCAGTAAGTAATAAAGATGATGCTTTAACCCAGCCTCTACTTCCACAGCATATACCACATGTCTCGTTTACTCTGCATGAACCTGATTTAAAAGAATTTGGGATTATTGAAGACAGTACTGATGAGGGAGCATTTTTAGCAAAGGGACAAGAACGCTTGTTGGATACGCGAGAGTTAAAGGTTGTAGGGCATCATAATTATGCGAATGCACTTGCGGCATTTGCCCTTGGTTTCCAAGTTGGTTTACCCGTAGAAGCCATGTGCTCGGCATTAAGAGAGTATAAAGGTCTCCCTCACCGTTGTGAGTGGGTGGCAGAAAAAAATACAGTCGTATTTATCAATGACTCAAAAGCAACAAATGTAGGTGCTGCATCAGCGGCATTAGAAGGCATTGGTTCAGAAATCACTGGGAAAATAATACTTATTGCTGGTGGTGATGGCAAAAATGCAGATTTTGATATTTTAGGTGATTTATTTCATCAATATTGCCGATATTTGGTGGCAATAGGGCGTGATGCTAAACCACTACTTGCGGTGGGGAGGTCGGCAGGTATTCCTGGTGAAGAGTATGATTCACTGCAGAGTGCTGTAATTCGGGCTGCTGAAATGGCCCAGCCTGGTGATGTTGTTTTATTGTCCCCTGCCTGTGCCAGTTTAGATATGTTTGCAAATTATGAGGCTCGTGGTAATGAGTTTTGTCAATGGGTCAGGGAGTTAGTGAATGACTGAATCCTGGTGGCCTTGGATATCAAAAAATAATGTTGCTATGGCTTATGATTTACCTCTAGTCGTAGCCTCGATTATGTTGATTGCCACAGGGCTGGTTATGGTGACATCTGCATCTACAGAAATAGCCTATAGCCAGTATGATGATGTTTTTTATTTTTGTATCAGGCAGTTGCTTTATTTGGGTGCCAGTTTTGTGGTGGTAATAACTGTTTTAATGGTGCCCATGAGCTGGTGGGAAAGCAAAGGCTGGTTATTGTTTTTATGTTCATTATTAATGTTGTCTGCCGTGTTATTGGTGGGGCGTGAAATTAATGGTAGTAAGCGTTGGGTGAGCTTGGGTATTGCAAACTTTCAACCTTCTGAATTGGCAAAAGTATTTATCATTATTTATTTAGCGGGCTATTTAGTACGACGACAGGAAGAAGTTCGCCAACGTTGGTCAGGTTTTTTAAAGCCGATGTGTTTATTGGCTTTAGTTGTCTTTTTACTTTTATTAGAACCTGATTTTGGTGCTGCTGTGGTATTAATTAGTGCGGTTGTAGGCATGCTGTTTTTGGCAGGAGTGAAACTGTCGTACTTTATTTTAATGATAATGGCATGTGGTGGTGCAGTCGCCTTAATGGCATTTTCACAAGCATATCGCTTGCAACGACTAACAACCTATATTGATCCATGGGCACACCAATTTGATAGTGGTTATCAGCTAACTCAGGCATTAATTGCATTTGGTCGGGGTGAATGGTTTGGTGTAGGGCTAGGTAATAGCATTCAAAAACTGTTTTATTTACCAGAAGCGCATACCGATTTTGTATTTGCGGTGTTAGCAGAAGAGTTTGGTTTAATTGGGGCATTACTTGTTGTATTTATGCTGGTTTTTATTGCATGGCGTGCCTTGTGTATTGGGGTAGAAGCAGAGCGAGAGAATAGCTTATTTTCTGCTTACATTGCGTATGGGTTAGGTTTACTACTTGGTATGCAGGCATTAATTAATATTGGAGTAAATACAGGGTTATTGCCAACTAAAGGGTTAACGCTACCGTTGTTAAGTTATGGTGGCAGTAGTTTATTGGTGAGTTGTATGGCCGTTGCATTTCTGTTGCGTATTGATTTTGAAACACGAAGGCTTAGAGCCTCTGTTAAGTCTAAAAACAGAGGTAAACGCAATGAGTGAACAAAAAACATTTGTGATTATGGCAGGAGGTACTGGTGGACATATATTTCCTGCGTTGGCAACGGCTCGGCAATTATTAACTCAAGGCCATCGTGTACATTGGTTTGGTACGCCTAACAGTATGGAAGCTGATTTGATAGCAAAAGAAGAAATTCCCATGACACTCATCGATGTTGGGGGGCTTCGGGGCAAAGGGATTCAACGTTGGATTAAAGCGCCACTAATGATCACCAAAGCTATTTGTATGGCGAAATACCATTTAAAGAACTTGAAGCCACACTGTGTTTTGGGTATGGGGGGCTACGTTGCAGGACCTGGAGGAGTAGCAGCTAAATTACTAGGCATTCCTCTGGTAATCCACGAGCAAAATGCCATTGCTGGATTTACAAACCGTTTGTTATCACGAATTGCTACGCGTGTACTGGAAGCATTTCCAGGTACATTTGCAAGTTTGCATAAAGTTTATTGTACGGGTAATCCAGTCAGGAAAAATATTGTTCCTCTGGAAAAAGTACATGAAAAAGAGGTTAATGAGCGTCCTTTTAGGCTACTGATATTGGGTGGCAGTTTAGGGGCTGTTGCCATTAATGATGTTATGCCATCTGTCATTGCTGAACTACAACAGAAGATGACTATTGAAATTTGGCATCAGACAGGCAAAAAGAATCTAACACAAGCTCAGGCACTATATAAAAAGCATGGTGTGACAGGAAAAATTGAAGCATTTATTGAGGATATGGGAGCTGCTTATCAGTGGGCTGATCTTGTCGTATGTCGTGCTGGGGCATTAACAATTGCTGAAGTGGCGAATGCGGGTGTTCCCTCAGTATTAGTTCCTTTTCCTTATGCGGCTGATGATCATCAGACAAAAAATGCACATTATTTGGTTAATCATGGTGCTGCTGAGTTAGTTATGCAGCAAACATTTACTAAAGAACATGTGCAGCTTTTATTAACACAGCTCATGACAAATAAAGAGCGTTTGACTCAAATGGCTACTGCTGCCTGTTCGTTAGCCAGGCCGGATGCGACAAATGAAGTGGTAGAGCATTGCTTGGAGGTTGTAAAAGGTGGCTAGTACGTTAAATAAACCAGTTCCAATGTTTGCTATTCCTGAAATGCGCAGAATAAAGCGTATTCATTTTGTTGGAATTGGTGGCGTGGGCATGTGTGGTATTGCTGAGGTTTTGCTCAACCAGGGGTACGAAATTTCAGGTTCTGATATTAAGTCTTCAGCAACAGTAGAGCACTTACAACAGTTAGGTGTTGAAATAGCGATTGGTCACCATCAGAAGAATATTGTGAGTGCAGATGTTGTTGTTGTTTCGAGCGCGGTTGCTGCAAATAACCCCGAAGTGGTTGCGGCCAAAGAGGCTCGAATTCCAATTGTTCCCAGAGCAGAAATGCTTGCAGAATTAATGCGTTATCGACATGGAATTGCGGTGGCCGGAACCCATGGTAAAACAACTACAACCAGCTTAGTTGCATCAGTACTTGCTGAGGGAGGGCTGGATCCTACTTTTATTATTGGTGGAAAATTAAACTCTGCGGGTACCAATGCTCAATTAGGTGCAAGTCGCTATCTGGTTGCAGAAGCTGATGAATCAGATGCATCTTTTTTACATTTGCAGCCAATGATTGCGGTGGTCACAAATATTGATGCAGACCATATGTCAACCTATGAAGGTGACTTTGAAAAACTAAAGAAAACATTTATCGATTTCTTACATAACCTGCCATTTTATGGCTTGGCTGTACTGTGCACTGATGATCCTGTTGTACAGGAAATTCTACCACAGGTTAAGCGACCAACGATTACCTATGGTTGTGCGGAAGGGGCTGATTATCAGGCAGTCAACATAAAACAAGAGGGACAAAAAACGAGCTTTACTGCGGTATGCCCATCTGGAAAGTCGTTAAATATTTGTCTCAATATGCCTGGTAGACACAATGTATTAAATGCGCTAGCAACCATCGCAATTGCGCAAGATGAAGGTATTGCTGATGAAGATATTTGTCATGCGCTGATGCAATTTCAGGGGGTTGGTAGACGCTTTCAAATATATGGCAATTATCCTGTGTGTGATGGTGAAGTTATGTTGGTGGATGATTATGGACATCATCCTCGAGAAGTGTTGGCCACAATTAATGCAATCCGAAATGGGTGGCCAGAAAGGCGCCTAGTGATGATTTATCAGCCTCACCGTTTTTCTCGAACGCGTGATTTATATGAGGATTTTGTTGACGTTTTATCTGAAGTTGACGTTTTGTTGTTAATGGAAGTTTACTCTGCGGGTGAAAAAACAATTCCTGGGGCTGATAGTAGAAGCTTATGCCGAAGTATTCGTCAACGAGGAAAAGTAGAACCCATTTATGTTAAGCAGAGAGAAAATATCACTTCAATTTTAGAGGATGTGTTATTGCCAGGTGATATTGTTATAACACAAGGAGCTGGGGATATTGGAGGTCTTGCGAGCGAATTAGCACAGCAAAATTTATTCGTTGGACAGGCAAAAAATAGAGAGTAATGTGGCGATGATAGATGTTGCAAAAGCTGTGATAACACCAGAACAAGCTGGCCGTATTGTTGTTCTTTATGGAGGGCAAGCGGCAGAGCGGGAGATTTCATTACTCACTGGCCAAGCCATTTATGAGGCACTGGTTCAACAAGGATTCGATGCTTTTTTGCTTGATGTGAATGAGCAAAACCTACGTGATCAATTATCAAATAAAACCTTTGACCGGGCTTTTATCGCCTTGCATGGTCGCTTTGGCGAAGATGGTACCATTCAGGGATTGCTTGAAATGTTTAATATTCCCTACACTGGATCAGGGGTGTTAGCCAGTGCGCTGGCAATGGATAAGTTTCGATCAAAATTATTATGGCAAGGACTGGGTTTACCAACACCGCCTTATCAATTATTTCGACGTGGTGAGTTACAGTCTTTAACAATAAACTTGCCTTGCATATTAAAGCCCGTACATGAGGGTTCTAGTATTGGCATGACAAAAGTAAATAGTCTTGATGAATTGCAAAATGCGTTAAAGAAAGCCTATCAGTTTGATGAACAGGTATTAGCAGAATCCTGGGTTACAGGACGAGAATTTACCGTAACAATTTTACAGGGTGAGGCATTACCTATCATTGAGTTGAAAACACCACGTGAGTTTTATGACTATGAGGCAAAATATACTACAAATGATACCCAGTATATTTGTCCATGTGAGCTTCAAAGTGAGGAACGTAAACAACTTACACAACTAGCATTAGATGCATTTTCTGCTCTTGGCTGTAAAGGGTGGGGGCGTGTCGATATCATGCAAGATAAATCGAACAATTTTTGGTTGTTAGAGGTCAATACAATACCTGGTATGACAACACACAGTTTGGTTCCTAAGGCGGCTAAAGCCGGGGGAATCGATTTTAACCAGCTGGTGGTGTCTATTTTAGCGACTTCCAAAAGTTGATTATTTGCCAAACAGTTTGGGTAAAGCGATAATGCTTGACGTGTATGGTTATAGTGATGTCAATGTGAGAGGTAAACGAAAAAAAACACGCGGAGCAAGCCGCAATACTTCGAATAAAAAAGGAAGCAGTGCGTTTGTTTTTTATCTAAAAATCGTCGGGAAACTATTGGCATTATGCGGTATTATTTTTATAGGGGGGTATACTTGGCCCTATATTGAAAAAAAAGTAAATCAACCTATAGCTAGAGTAAAGGTTCAAGGGAAATTTGCTGCGTTAAAAGAGCAGCATGTCCAGCAGACGATAGAACCTTTTCTTGAGCAACGTTTTTTTAGTTTAAAGATAAAAAAGCTACAGATAGCACTGGAACGGCTGCCTTGGGTTGAAACTGTCGTTATACGACGATTATGGCCTGATCAGCTTGCGGTCCATATAATTGAGCAAATTCCTGTAGCTCAATGGAATAAGCGTTCGTTATTAAACGCTAATGGAGAAAGCTTTACCCCGGAAGATGTTAATGGATTTGAGGGATTACCACATTTGGTAGGACCTAAAGGTACTCAATTAGAAATGATGAAGCAATACCATTCCATCAGTCAACAGTTGAGGCCTTTAAATTTATCCATTGTGTCGCTACAGCAAAGTGAACGGGGCAGTTGGACGTTAAAAGTAAATGGTTTAAAGATTTTGCTGGGGAGAGATGATCTTTTAGAAAAAATGCAACGTTTTGCGCTGATTTATAAAGCGGAGTTGCAAACGCAAAAGCAACGAATTAAGTCTGTTGATGTACGTTACTCAAATGGTGTTGCAGTTGCTTGGCGAGAACAACGTGGTTAAACGTCGTATTTAAAGAATATGAAAGTATGAAAATAGTTGGCGTAAGAAGGTCTGATTGAATGGCTGCTGCAACTGGCGGAAAAATGATTGTGGGACTAGACATTGGCACTTCCAAGGTAGTAGCCATTGTTGGTGAGCTGAATGATGAAGGTTCACTGGAAATAATAGGTATTGGCGCACACCCCTCTCGAGGACTTAAAAAGGGTGTGGTGGTTAATATTGAGTCTACCGTACAGTCCATCCAGCGTGCTATTGAAGAAGCAGAACTCATGGCAGGGTGTCAAATTCACTCTGTGTATGCAGGTATAGCAGGCAGCCACATTCGTAGCCTTAATTCTCATGGTATTGTTGCTATTCGTGATAGAGAAGTAACAACAGCAGATATTGCTCGGGTTATTGATGCCGCACAGGCTGTAGCTATTCCGGCGGATCAAAAAATACTGCATATACTGCCTCAAGAGTATGTTGTTGATACTCAGGAAGGTGTAAAAGAACCATTAGGAATGTCTGGGGTGCGTTTGGAAGCAAAGGTGCATCTTGTGACATGTGCGGTAAATTCAGCACAAAACATCGATAAGTGTGTTCGGCGTTGTGGTCTGGATGTAGAAGACATAATCCTTGAACAGTTGGCATCAAGTTATGCCGTTTTGACTGATGATGAAAAAGAGCTCGGTGTGTGTTTGGTTGATATCGGTGGGGGGACGACAGATATTGCCATTTTTACTGAGGGTTCTATTAGGCACACTGCGGTTATTCCTATTGCTGGTGATCAAGTTACTAATGACATTGCCATGGCTTTGAGAACCCCTACACAGCATGCTGAAGAAATAAAAATTAAGTATGCCTGTGCATTAACACAGTTGGCGGGTGCTGAAGAAATGATAAAGGTACCAAGTGTAGGGGATAGGCCACCGAGAGACTTATCTCGTCAGGCATTAGCTGAGGTAGTGGAGCCTCGTTACGATGAGTTGTTTACTTTAGTGCAGGCTGAGCTTCGTCGTAGTGGGTTTGAAGACCTTGTTGCCGCAGGTATTGTTTTAACAGGAGGTACCGCAAAAATGGAAGGGGCCGTTGAATTGGCTGAAGAAATATTTCATATGCCAGTTCGATTGGGTGTTCCACAAAATGTGAAAGGTTTGGCTGATGTTGTACAGAACCCGATCTATTCAACAGGTGTCGGATTATTAATGTATGGCATTAAACATCAAAAGGAAGGCCAGTTGAGTGTGCCTATTCGGGAATCACAAGATGGGATCTTAATGCGGATGAAGCAGTGGTTTCAGGGTAACTTTTGATAATGACGAGAGCCTGGGGTGTGGACTACAACCTTACGCAAAACTGATGTGAAGCGATAGAAAGGAGAGGGTTATGTTTGAGTTGGTCGATAATGTGCCGCAAAACGCGGTCATTAAAGTCATCGGTGTTGGTGGCGGAGGTGGTAATGCCGTAAATCACATGTTAAGTAAACATGTGGACGGGGTAGATTTTATCTGTGCAAATACCGATGCCCAAGCACTAAAGCATTTACATGCGAAAACTTTATTACAGCTAGGTACGGCAATCACCAAAGGACTTGGTGCAGGCGCTAACCCTGAAGTTGGCCGCAATGCTGCTATAGAAGATAGAGACCGGATTGCCGAAGTACTTTCTGGGGCTGATATGGTCTTTATAACCGCAGGTATGGGTGGAGGAACTGGAACAGGTGCTGCCCCTGTAGTTGCGCAAGTTGCCAGAGAGCTAGGGATTCTGACAGTAGCTGTTGTTACGAAGCCTTTTCCTTTTGAAGGCAAAAAGCGTATGGCTATTGCTAATGAAGGAATGATTGAGTTGGCTGAGAGTGTTGACTCATTAATCACTATTCCTAACGAAAAGTTACTACCTGTTCTTGGTAAAGATGCTAGTTTACTTTCTGCTTTTAGTGCTGCAAATGATGTATTACTGGGAGCTGTACAGGGTATTGCTGACTTAATTATCCGTCCAGGTATGATTAACGTTGACTTTGCCGATGTTCGTACCGTCATGTCTGAAATGGGTATGGCTATGATGGGGACAGGCTCTGCTACGGGGTCCAATCGAGCTGTTGAGGCTGCAGAAGCAGCAATTCGAAGTCCTTTGTTGGAAGATGTCAATTTACATGGGGCTCGAGGAATTTTAGTAAATATTACAGCAGGTCTCGATCTTTCTTTGGGTGAGTTCTCAGAAGTGGGTAATACTGTAGAGCAGTTTGCATCTGAAAATGCTACCGTAGTAGTTGGTACTGTGATAGACCCCGATATGTCTGATGAGTTACGAGTCACCGTTGTAGCAACTGGCTTAGGTGAGAATGTAAGTTCAGAAAAACCAGTTAAAGTTGTAGATAATACGAAAAGTGATGGTACGTTAGACTACAATAAACTGGATAAGCCTACGGTCATGCGTAAGCAGGCTGCTGCAGAGAGCACATCAACAAAGGCTGTTAAGCCTGACGCAGCTCGTAACTCGGATAATATGGATTACTTAGATATTCCTGCTTTTTTGAGAAGACAAGCAGATTAGTACGGCGTTGTTCGCGAAAAGTTGGTGATGAAGAACAACTTTGATACAATCGCCGGCTCTGTGTAACTCTATGCAGGATTTTGACAAAGCGGCGTTAATTATGATCAGACAAAGAACGTTAAAAAATATAATCCGAGCAACAGGTGTTGGCCTTCATTCTGGAGAGAAAGTTTATTTAACATTAAAACCTGCACCCGTTGACACAGGAATTGTTTTTTGTCGCACTGACTTAGATCCTGTGGTGGAAATTTCAGCAAAAGCAAAGAATGTTGGTGATACAACACTTTGTACTTCTTTGATAAATGCTGATGGAATTCGTGTTGACACTGTTGAGCATCTACTTTCTGCCATGGCTGGGCTTGGAATAGATAATGCCTATGTTGAGGTTAGTGCTCATGAAGTCCCTATTATGGATGGTAGTGCTGGTCCATTTGTGTTTCTGTTGCAATCTGCAGGAATCATGGAACAGAATGCCCCTAAGAAGTTCATTAGAATCAAGCGTGAAGTTACCATTAAAGATAATGACAAAGTAGCAACTTTTCTGCCTTTTGATGGCTTTAAAGTATCTTATGAGATTGATTTTGATCACCCGGTATTTCGGAGTAGAACTCAGAAAGCCAGTATTGATTTTTCTAGTACTTCTTTTGTAAAAGAAGTAGCAAGAGCTCGTACTTTTGGCTTTATGCGTGACATTGAATATCTTCGATCAAAGAATCTTATTCTTGGTGGAAGTGTTGATAATGCAATTGTAGTGGACGATTATCGAATTCTTAATGAAGATGGTCTGCGCTACGAAGATGAATTCGTTAAACACAAAATGCTTGATGCAATTGGTGATTTATATCTTCTTGGCTATAGCCTTATTGGAGAATTCCGTGCGTATAAATCAGGTCACGCATTAAATAACCAAGTATTGAGAAAACTTATTTCTCAGCAAGATGCTTGGGAAATGGTTACGTTTGATGACCCATCAACAGCTCCTATATCTTATATGCGTCCTGTAGCCGCTGTGTAATGGCTTGAAAAAAGTCGTTATATATTGCTAGTTAAGTATATTTACTTGTTTTTTTGTGGATATTACCTAGTCGGTGCGGAATAAAATTTGTATTGTCCTTACATGGATATACTTGAAATTTTCGAGTTATTCACAGACTAATCTAAGACTTTTTGCACCAAAAACATGATTCAAGTATTTTGGTGTCAGTGCTTTCAGGTAAATAAAAGCACATTTATGTTGAGTGTTAACAGAGAGTTAAAGAGTTTTCAAAAGTAGGCTTTTGAAAGTAAATAAACAGAAAATTCTGTATTTCTTTCAGGTCAATAGTTGAATGAATTACAGTCAAGTGTTAAATTCGTCAGCTAAACTGTTACTTTATGTATAGTTTTTGGCTACATAATGTGTGAAAACAACTATACTTAGTTTTCAATTATTGGAAAGTGGTCAATTAAGGGAGTTAGAAAATACGTCAGGTAATAACTTGGTCGTTATAGGATTGAGACTTCAAGACCGCTAAGATCCAGGTAGAACGCAAAACATAATGAATATTATCGTCGTTAGGCGCAGTCATGGACAGTCGAAAACGGTCAATGTGCGGTTTTCAACGATTCTTGTTGCCAGCATTCTGTTTTTAGCATCGTTAGTGGTGCTCAGCGCATGGATAACTTATTGTGTCATGCAGATGGGCTCACAGGTTGTTGTAACAGCTAAAACAGCTAAACAGTGGCAACATCAAATTGCGCTTCAAAAGCAAGAAATTGAACATTTAAAAAAGCAAGCAAATGTCCAGCTTGATTCGCTAGCATTACGAGTGTCTGAGCTGCAAAGCCGTATAGTTCGGCTAGATGCTCTGGGTGAGCGTCTAACATCTATGGCGCAGCTTAATGATGGTGAGTTTGACTTTTCTGAGCCTCCTGCTGTAGGTGGCCCCTCCTCTCAAGATTTAGATCAATCTTATACTGCTCCAGATTTTATTGAGTTAATGGATCAACTCATTGGTAAGATTGAAAGCCGAGAAACTCAATTAGAAATTCTTGAAGACCTTTTAGCCAATCGAAAACTCTCAGAAGAGTTTTTAGTAAAAGGTGTCCCTGTCCTTAAAGGTTTTATTTCCTCTCGCTTTGGTTATCGTACTGATCCTATTACAGGGCGTCGGTCATTTCATGGAGGAATTGATTTTGCTGCAAAGCATGGTGAAAATGTGCTTGTTGTTGCTTCTGGCGTAGTTACTTTTTCTGGCCGTAAGAATGGATATGGAAATGTAGTGGAAGTGAACCATGGTGCAGGTTTAGTCACGCTTTATGCTCATAACAGTGCCCTACTGGTCGATGTTGGAGACATAGTTGAGAAAGGTCAGTCCATAGCTCTTGTGGGTAGTACTGGTCGTTCTACAGGCCCTCATGTTCATTTTGAAGTGTTTAAAGGTGGGCGTAGGGTTAACCCCTCTGGCTACATAGATAGAAACATGCTGACCAGAAAGTGAGCTATTTAGCTCACCGTTAGTGCTGAGTTTCGAATAGTACAGATTTAGCGGTAACATTACCCTTTTATTATCTCTATGGAATCCCCACCTTGGGAAATGTGTCCAACCTTTTTTATATAGCTGAGCATTATGTTAGCCCCCTTAGTCCGAAAAGTTTTTGGTAGTAAAAATGATCGCCAGTTACGGCGTATGAGAAAAATTGTTAAAACCATAAATGCCCAGGAGGAGGGCTTACAAAAGCTGTCTGATGAGCAGCTGCAGCAAAAAACAGCTGATTTTAAGCAGCGAATAGAGCAAGGCGAAACACTGGATAAACTGTTGCCTGAAGCCTTTGCGGTGGTACGTGAAGCAAGTAAGCGTGTTATGGGAATGCGTCACTTCGATGTGCAGATGATTGGTGGAATTACACTGCATGAAGGGTGTATTGCTGAAATGCGTACAGGTGAAGGTAAAACGTTAGTTGCAACATTGCCAGCTTATCTAAATGCTTTATCTGGAAAAGGTGTTCATGTTGTGACTGTAAATGAATATCTTGCCCGTCGTGATGCTGGCTGGATGCAACCGCTTTATGAGTTCTTGGGGCTTTCTGTGGGGGCGGTGGTTCCAGGTCAAACACCTGAAGAAAAGCGAGCAGCGTATCAAGACGATATCACCTATGGTACCAACAATGAGTTTGGCTTTGATTATCTTCGTGACAATATGGCTTTCAGTATTGAAGATAAGTTTCAGCGGGGGCTAAATTTTGCCATTGTCGATGAAGTAGACTCCATTTTAATTGATGAAGCACGAACACCACTCATTATTTCTGGTGCGGCAGAGGAAAGCTCCGAACTTTATATTGCTATTAATAAATTGGCACCAAAGTTAACTCGTCAAGAAGAGGCGGTGGAAGGACACTTCACACTTGATGAAAAAACGCGTCAAGTAGAGTTGACTGAGGAAGGTCATCAGTATGTTGAGGAACTACTAGTACAGGCTAACTTGTTAGCCGAAGGTGATAACCTCTATGCGGCTCAAAACCTGAATTTACTGCATCACGTATATGCAGCATTAAAAGCTCACACCATCTTCCATAAAAATGTAGATTACATTGTTCAAGAAAATCAGGTCTTGCTTGTTGATGAGCATACTGGTCGAACAATGCCAGGTCGACGATTATCTGAAGGCTTACATCAGGCTTTAGAAGCAAAAGAAAATCTACATGTTCAAAGTGAAAGCCAAACGCTGGCATCAACAACTTTTCAGAATTATTTCCGTTTGTATCAAACACTGTCAGGTATGACAGGTACTGCAGATACAGAAGCCTTCGAGTTTCGGCAGATCTACGGCTTGGATGTTATTGTAATTCCTACACATAAACCAATGATTCGAAAAGATCATAATGATTTGGTGTATTTGACCATTGAAGAAAAATACAGCGCAATCATTGCCGATATCAAAGAGTGTGTAGCCAATAAAAGACCTATTTTAGTAGGTACTGCATCAATTGAATCTTCAGAAAGAGTTTCTCAAGCTTTAACAAAAGCTAAGATTCCTCATGAAGTACTGAACGCTAAGTTCCATGCCAGAGAAGCAGAGATTATTTCTCAGGCAGGTAAGCCAGGAGCAGTAACTATAGCCACCAACATGGCGGGGCGTGGAACGGATATTATGCTTGGAGGAAATTGGGAGGCGGAAGTTGCCCAATTAGAAAACCCTTCAGAACAGGATATAGAAAAAGTCAAAGCAGAATGGCAAGAAAGACATAAACAAGTACTTGAAGCTGGTGGCTTACATATTATCGCGACTGAGCGTCATGAATCCCGTCGAATAGATAATCAGCTTAGAGGTCGCTCAGGTCGTCAAGGCGACCCAGGGTCTTCTCGTTTTTATCTTTCTCTTGAAGATAATTTAATGCGTATCTTTGCTTCGGATCGTGTTAAAGGGTTTATGAAAGCATTGGGTATGGAGAAAGGTGAAGCCATTGAACACAGAATGGTAACCAATGCGATTGAAAAGGCTCAGCGTAAAGTTGAAGGCAGAAACTTTGATATCCGTAAAGCCTTGTTGAAATACGATGATGTAGCCAATGAGCAACGTCGTTACATTTATGGTTTAAGAGATCGGGTGCTTGAAGTTGATGATGTAACAGATATCATCGATGAATATCGTCACGAAGTGTTAACCTCTGTAATAGATCAGTTTATTCCTCCACAAAGTTTAATTGAGCAATGGGATATTGAGGGCTTAGAAGAACACTTGGCATCTGAATTTAATGTCAAACTCCCCATACAACAGTGGTTGGGTGAGGATAAAACCCTTCACGAAGAACCCCTTCGTCAAAAAATTGCGCAAACATTGATTGATGAGTACAAAGCTAAAGAAGCTTTAACGGGTCCAGAAGTATTACGCATGTTTGAAAAACAAATGCTGTTACGGGTTCTGGATGACAAGTGGAAAGAGCATTTATCAACAATGGACTTCTTGCGTCAGGGAATTCACTTAAGAGGTTATGCTCAGAAGAATCCTGAGCAAGAGTATAAGAGAGAGGCATTTGAGCTGTTTAAGCAAATGTTGCAGGATATTGCGCATGAAACCATCAAAATTCTGACACATGTACAAGTCCGTCAAGATGATAATACTGAAGAGGTAGAAAGGCAGCGTCGTGAAGCCATAGCTCAACGTATGCGTTACGAGCATGAAGAAGGTGGAGCACTTGCTGAGGCTGGGGTTGAGGATGTTGAATCTAATAAGCCTTATACTCGAGAGGGCAAGAAAGTGGGTCGAAATTCCCCATGTCCATGTGGATCGGGTAAAAAGTATAAGCAATGTCATGGCCGACTAGGCTAGTTGACGGAAAGTTAAAAAAAGGCGACATTATGTCGCCTTTTTTTATGTTTTACTTTTGCTCAATAAGTTGAGGTCTGATGTGTCAGAGCTACGTGTATTACCTGTACCCGGCATTAAATGGGCAACAGCTTCTGCTGGAATCAAAAAATCAGGCGAAGATGTTGCTGTTATGATCGCAGATTCTACAGCAGTGATGGCAGCTGTTTTTACAAAAAATGCCTTTTGTGCCGCACCGGTAATTATTGCGAAACGACATATGTTGCACAGTCCTCTCGCTTGGTTAATTAATGCAGGTAATGCTAATGCGGGTACTGGCGAGGTCGGGATGACAGCAGCAAAAATAAGCTGCCAGACGCTTGCTGAAGTTAAGAGTAATTTAGAATTGGAACAAGTGTTGCCTTTTTCTACAGGCGTTATTGGTGAGTTGTTACCTGTAGATAAGATTATTAAAGTGATGCGGACATTAGTGCTACAAGAGTCCTCAACAAGTTGGTTGGCTGCTGCAAAAGCTATTATGACGACTGACACGAAAGTAAAGCTTTTTAGCAAAAGTGTTAAGTTAACAACGGGCACAGTTACCTTGACGGGTATAGCGAAAGGCTCAGGAATGATTAAGCCAAATATGGCGACAATGCTTGCCTTTATTGGAACAGACGCCAATATAAGCCAACCATTATTGCAAAAAGCGTTGACCTCTAGCGTTGATCAGTCATTTAACCGTATAACGGTTGATGGTGATACTTCAACTAATGATGCTTGTGCAATTGTTGCATCAGGAAAAGCTAAGCATTTATCAATAAGTGACGAATCTCATGCAGACTATGTACTTTTCACTAAAGCACTTAATGACTGTTGTATATCTTTAGCAAAGCAGATTGTTAGAGATGGAGAAGGAGCAACAAAGTTTATTGCTGTAGAGATTTCTCAGGCAAAAACATCAAAAGAAGCTCTGGCTATTGCTTATAGTATTGCTCACTCGCCATTAGTAAAAACAGCATTTTTTGCAGAGGACGCAAATTGGGGAAGAATTCTAGCGGCTATAGGTAAAGCTGATATTCCAGATTTAGTGATAAGTAAGATTAATATTTATTTAAGTGATATTTGTATTGTCGAAAAGGGAGCAAGGTCACCAAATTATCAAGAGTACCTAGGACAACAAGTGATGCAGGATCAAGAAATCACCATAAAAGTTGTTTTAGGTCGAGGTGAAGCTTGTGAAACGGTGTGGACAACTGATTTATCTCATGAGTATGTACGAATTAACGCGGAGTATAGAAGTTAATATGGTTAGTAAGTCTGTTCATGTTGCCGTTGCCGTAATTGTTAATACATCAGGTGAAGTACTTATTGCCAAGCGAGCCTCTCATCAACACCAAGGAGATAAGTGGGAATTTCCTGGAGGCAAGGTTGAATTAGGTGAAGAGGTCACTGATGCTCTGGTTAGAGAGTGCAAGGAGGAGCTGAATATAACCGTTAAACCCTCAAGAAGGCTGATTGCAATTACACATGATTATGGTGATAAATGCGTTATGCTTGATGTGTGGTATGTAGATCACCTATCAGGACAGCCTGTTGGGTTAGAAGGACAGCCAATTCGCTGGGTTTCAACAGATACGCTTTGGTCTTATACCTTCCCTTCTGCAAATAAGCCTATCATTCGTGCAATACAACTGCCCTCTGAATACGTCATTACTGGAGACTTTACTGATTATGATGAACTGTTCATTAAAGTAAAAAGAATAATAGGGCATGGACATAAGTTAATTCAGTTTAGAGCACCACAACTTAGTGAGCAGGATTATCTGGCTATTGCTTCTGAATTGCTCCTTTTTTGTGAAGCTGCAGGATGTCGCTTGATGCTTAAAGGAAGTCCACAATCCGTTTATCAGTTGGGAGGAAAGGGGTTACACCTGACAGCTCAACAATTAAAGTTGGTTTCTGCCACTGATCTTGAGCCATTTAAACAACCAAATTATTTACTGGCGGCATCCTGTCATAATGAAGCAGAAATAAGGCTAGCGGAGCAACTTGGAGTTGACCTGATAACGTTATCTCCAATCAAACATACACAAAGTCATCCTACCCTGCAGCCTTTATCTGATGCAGAGCGTGACTTACTGACACAAAAAGCAACTATACCGGTATACTGGCTAGGAGGTATGAGCCAAGATCAGCTTTCTTTGGCATGGTCTCTGGGGGCTCAGGGTATAGCCAGTATTCGTGCTCATTGGTGAAGGTTTGAGAATAACGGGTGAACGTTACTCAGATCTGCTGAAGTTTCATCTATATTTTCAGATAAAGTATCTGCATAAACAGGGTTACCAGGAATCTTATGTTCTTCTGCAGCCCAACACCCTAGGTCGATGAGTTTACAGCGGTCACTGCAAAAAGGGCGATGAGGATTAATCATTGTCCACGCAACTGTTTTTTGGCATGTAGGGCAGTTGACCTTGAGCGTCATGTTGTCACCATTGATAAGTAGGTTTGATGAATACTCGCTAGCTTTGTGTAAAGTTGATCAAGATTACCACTATTATCAATAATATCGTCAGCCATCGCTAGTCGTTTCGTTCGAGGCAGTTGTGAGGCAATTATTGCTTCAACCTGATCTGCATCCTGTTGATCCCGGTTACAAACACGCTGAATCTGGATGTCTTCAGTTGTGTCAATGACCAATACACGGTTTACTAACTTATGTTGTTCTGTCTCTAATAGTAATGGAGAAACCATAATCGCATAGGGGGAAGATGCACTGTTTAAGTCGCCTAACATTTTCATATTAATCAAAGGGTGAAGTAACTGTTCTAGCCATTGCCGTTGTTGCTGATTCTGGAAAATAATTTCTCTTAATTTACGACGATTTAAGCTTTGATCATCATTTAAAATACTTTTACCAAAGTGTGCCACAATTTGCGAAAGTGCAGGAGAGCCCTTTTCAACAAGCATTCGACTCACCTGATCGGCATCTTCAATATGAATGCCTTGTTGTTTGAAAAACGCTGTGGCAGCACTTTTACCGCTACCTATTCCTCCAGTGAGTCCCACAATAAACATTATTAAAAACCTGCTAGCTGAAAATATTGTTGAACAATTGTTTCTCCCCAAAACAGCGCTACCGCTCCTGCTCCTGCTAGATAAGGTCCAAAAGGGATAGGAATTTGATGGTCGTGGCCTCTAAAAAGAATGAGTAAACCGCCAACAATGGCACCAATAAAAGAGGATAATAAGATAATTAAGGGCAACATTTTCCAGCCAAGCCATGCACCTAACATTGCAAGTAGTTTGAAATCACCATAGCCCATACCTTCTTTTTGGGTGAGAAGTTTGAACAGCCAATAAACACTCCATAAGGTTAAATAGCCAGCAATCACTCCCCATAGTGCTTGATCAATGGTAGTAAAGAGTTGCCATTGAAAGTTGATAAGCAGACCAACCCAGAGCAAAGGTAATGTAATATCATCAGGTAGTATTTGATGGTCGAAGTCAATCATCGTTAAGGTCAATAATGCCCACAGTAATAAGCAAGCAGTAATTGTGTTTAATGAAAAACCAAAGTACCAGCCACTCAAAAGTGCAAGTAAACCTGCTATTAGCTCAATTAGTGGATAACGAATACTGATTGACATACTACAATTGGCGCATTTTCCTTTTAGCAGTAAGTAGCTTATAACAGGAATATTTTGCCAGGGTTTTATAGGGGTTTTACAAGAAGGGCAGTGAGAGTGGGGAAAAATTAAGTTAAATTTTTCTTGATTGTTTTCCTGCGGTAGCTTGAGCAGGTCTCGACACTCACACTCATATAGCCGTTGTAGAATGATTGGGTAACGTAAAATCACAACATTCAAAAAACTACCTACGATTAGCCCAAAAACTAACAAAGTAATTAAGAATGCTGTTGGGCTATAAGCTAAATATTCAATAATGCTCATTTATTTTCCTACAGGAGCAAGATAGGCTTATTAACAGGAA
This sequence comes from Zooshikella sp. RANM57, assembly GCF_050749885.1. Lineage (NCBI taxonomy): Bacteria > Pseudomonadati > Pseudomonadota > Gammaproteobacteria > Oceanospirillales > Zooshikellaceae > Zooshikella > Zooshikella sp. RANM57. The sequence goes on from NZ_JBOIUB010000004.1 coordinate 377,311, forward strand.
AAAGGGCAGCGAAGCTGCCCTTAGTGGTCACTACAGTGAGTGTATTAAAAGTGACTGCTATACAACAGAGCCTAACTGGAATATAGGCAAGTACATGGCTACGATTAGTCCACCAATGAGTACACCAAGTACAGACATAATCAGAGGTTCCATCAAACTGGTTAAGCCATCTACGGCATTATCAACTTCTTCTTCATAATAGCTGGCCACTTTATCCAGCATTTCGTCCAAAGCTCCTGACTCTTCACCAATAGAGACCATCTGTACCGCCATGTTGCTGAAAATAGCCGTATTTTTCATTGCGAACTGTAGCTGCATACCTGAGGATACATCCTCTTTAATTTGTTTTGTTGCATCATAAAACACCACATTACCTGCAGCACCTGCAACAGAGTCCAGGGCATCAACTAACGGTACACCAGCAGCAAAAGTGGTAGAGAGAGTTCGTGCAAAACGGGCCATTGCTGATTTGTGTAAAATATCACCCATGATAGGTAACTTAAGCACCATTCTGTCTCGGGCATCTCTAAGCCCTTTATTTTTTTCTAGAGCTTTACTTGTTGCTAAGACAAATGCAATGATTCCAATAAGGATGTAATACCAGTAGGCCTGCATAAACTCAGACATGCCTATCACCATCAGGGTGAAAGCAGGTAAGTCAGCACCAAAACCTTGGAAGACTTCTTGGAACTGAGGAACTACTTTTACAAGTAAGATAGCGGTAACTATGATAGCAATTACGACAACCGCGATTGGGTAGCGAATAGCTTTCTTAACCTTCATCTTCAGAGACTCGGTTTTTTCTTTATAGGTTGCTATCCGTGCTAATAAGGACTCAAGGCTACCCGACTGTTCACCTGAAGCAACTAAGTTGCAGTATAAATCGTCAAAATACTTGGGGTGTTTTCGGAGAGAGTCTGCCAGTGTATTACCGCCTGCAACTTCATTTTTAATATTATTGAGCAGGTCTCTTAAATTAGGATTTTCTGCACCTTCTGCCGTAATTTCAAAAGACTGTATTAAAGGAACACCTGCACGTAACATTGTTGCCAGTTGTCGGGTAAAGACAGCAATATCCAAAGGCTTAATTTTTTTGCCCTTACCACCTATAGACATCCCCTTTTTGCGAACTTTGGTTGGGACGATGCCTTGTTTTCGTAACTCGGCTTTAACGGTGGCTAGGTTGGCACCCTGTATTTCGCCTTTAGTCTTACGGCCTTTTTTGTCTTTTCCTTCCCAAGTAAAGGAAGCTACTTTTACTGCTTTGGTTGCCATGATGATCTGTTCCTTGGGCTGAGTCTACGCCAATGACCCGAAGAGTAAGAATTATAAAAAGTATTGGGCGATAACGACGGAAGTGCAAAAGTTTATTTTTAATTCATAACATGAATGTAACAATATTATATGAACTCAAGTACAACGGTCACAGATTTATATCTACACATTATAAAGGACTTAACCTTCATACTTGTTTGCGCTATCTCTTAGACAATATGATCAATATAAAACACTTCTCATGAAAAATAGTTCGCATAATTAGTGTAGCTTATTTATCATTATTGCGAATACTAATAACGTGGCCAAATACTTGTTAATGCCAACTATTTCATGTTTTTATTGATAGATTGTTTAATCTTTAGTAACTCGGTTGACCTCTTCCAGGCTGGTAACACCTTGTAGTGCTTTTACGAGTCCAGATTTACGCAGATTGCTAAAGCCTTCTTTATCGGCAACTTCCGCAATTTGTATGGAATTACCTTCTTCCATAATGATTCTTGATAAGGCTGGAGTAATTTTTACCACCTCGTAAATACCGACACGCCCTTTATAACCTTTATTACACTTTTCACAGCCTTTGGGGCCATAAAGCACGGCAGATTTAGCCTGTTCTGGCGTAAACCCCTCTTCAAGAAGAGTTTTTTCAGGCACTTCAACAGTCTGTTTACAGTTACTGCACAGTCTTCTGGCAAGACGTTGTGCAATGATTAAGTTAACCGTCGTGGCAAGGTTAAAAGCGGGAACCCCCATATTAAGTAAACGGGTTAAGGTTTCGGCTGCACTGTTAGTGTGTAGTGTAGACATTACCATGTGACCTGTTTGAGCCGCTTTTATTGCGATAGAAGCTGTTTCAATATCCCGGATCTCTCCCACCATGATAATATCTGGGTCTTGACGTAAGAAGGCACGCAACGCTTGGGCAAAGTCCATACCTTGTTTGGGATTGACATTAACCTGGTTGATACCTTCAAGGTTGATTTCTACAGGGTCCTCTGCTGTGGAGATGTTGCGCTCTACGGTATTGAGAATGTTAAGACCAGTATACAGTGATACTGTTTTACCACTACCTGTGGGTCCCGTGACCAAAATCATACCTTGAGGTTGCATCAGGGCAGCCATATAAAGCTCTTTCTGCGCTTCCTCATAACCAAGGCTGTCAATCCCCATTTGCGCACTGGTTGGGTCAAGGATACGCAATACTATTTTTTCACCCCATAGGGTTGGACAGGTATTCACTCTGAAATCTATGGACTTGGTCTTGGATAGCCGCATTTTGATACGACCATCTTGAGGTTTACGGCGCTCAGAAATATCCATTGAGGACATTATTTTTAAGCGTGAAGATATCCGTGGGGCTAAGCTGATAGGGGGTCTAGCCGCTTCATGTAGCACACCATCAGTACGAAAACGTACCCGATACGTTTTTTCATAAGGTTCAAAGTGTAAATCTGATGATCCCCCTTTAATGGCTGACAGCAGCATCTTGTTTACAAATTTCACAACAGGAGCATCATCAGCTTCGCTGGCGACAGGGCCACCTTCTTCCTTGTCTTCATCAACTGCACTAATATCAAGGTCTTCTAAACCTTCATCATCAAGATCGGATAAGCCATCATCTGTGGTATCAAGAAACTTCTCGATAGCGGTATTAAGCTTATCTTCTTCAACCAACACTGAATCGATGTTGAGACCTGTGTTAAAGCGAATTTCATCAAGAGCCGCTAAATTCGTAGGATCTGATACGGCAATAAAAAGTCTTGTTCCTCGTTTGTATAGAGGAATCGTATGGTGTTTACGAATGAGTTTTTCATCAACAACATCTTTTGGCGCAAGCTCAAAGTCAAAGCTATTCAAATCCATCAGGGGGGAGCCAAACTCCTCAGAAGCCAATCGTGCAACATCCAATGGTTTGACAAAATCAGATTGAACCAAATGGGTCACAAAAGGAATTTTCTGCTTTGAAGCTTCTTGGTAAGCATTTCGTGCTGTTTCTTCGTCAAGCAGTTTGTCATCAACAAGTCTTTTGGCAAGACCGGTGAGCATGATTCTGGACATGAAATAGTTACTACTGTGTCTAGTTGATGAAGGATACGCAAAGTATAGATTGAAAAGTAGCAATCTATAAAAGAGATATAATTAACATAAAGTATGTGACAAATTTTGTCACTAAGTGGTGATAAAGGTAACTGTTTAAAATTGATCCTGACATCAATCTGTATTAGTTATCGTGTTAAGTTTTCAGAAAGATACAGTATATTAATGCTAATTAAGTGAGTGCATACTAACTAAACAAATTGGCATTGGCATTGCTCTCACATCCGTACTATGACTATTCAAGTGAATAGGATTTGATCGGAGGAGCTTCACATGAAAAAAATGCAACAAGGTTTTACGTTAATTGAATTGATGATCGTTGTTGCGATCATTGGTATTTTGGCGGCGGTAGCTATACCTGCCTATCAGGATTATACGGTTAGAGCAAAAATGTCTGAAGCTGTGTTGGCTTTGACACCAGCAAAAATGTCAGTTTCTGAATTCTATTTGTCTCAAGGATCTATGCCTCGTACTGCAGCAGCTGCTGGATTTACAACTACTATAGATAGTGATTATGTAAGTGATATTGCTATGACTTGGAATAGTGTCTCTAAAGTTACTATTACAGTAGATATTAAAGCTATGGGGGGGGATACAGCAGATGATCAGTCCTTTGTACTTGAAGGTACTGGAAGTAGTGCAAAAGTGCAATGGGATTGTAAGTCACTTAGTTCGGGTGGTGTAGATCCAAAATATTTGCCAGCTTCATGCCGTGACTCGTAGATCATTAAAATTTTCTAACGGCCAAAAGGCCGTTAGAAAATAAGCAAAATGAGTATAATTCAGAGTTATAATTTAAAAACTGTAGGAGCAGTTATAGTTGCCTTTACTATAATAGTGCTTTCTTATTCTCCTTCCTTTAAAGGTGGTTATTTATTTGATGATTATGCAAATATCACAAAAAATCCATTCTTCAATCACAATAGTATTATAACCATTGAGTCTATTCGCAAAGCTGCATTCAGTAATTTTTATATGGATTTTAACCGTCCTTTAGCAATGGCGTCACTATATTTAGATTACAAGCTTTCAGGTGGAGACTCAACAGTCCAAAGAGTGATAAATTTACTCATCCATCTGATAAACATGGTATTGGTTTATTTGGTTTTAAAGAAAATTTCAACTGTTTATTTGTTAAACTTGAATAGTTGTGAGCTAGTAATAATGTCTTTGATATGGGGGATACTGCCCATTAATGTTTCTGCTGTAGCCTATATTGTGCAAAGAATGACATTGTTAAGTTTCTTTTTCTCTATTTTGTCAATACTAATATATTTTAATTATAATGAACGTCGAGGTGTTTGGCGTATATTTTTAATGTTTTTCTGTGTTTTTTTAGGTTTTTTGTGTAAAGAAAATTCGCTGGTCGCTCTTGCCGTTATTTTTTTTTATGACTGGGTTTTTAAAGGTGATCTTTATAAAGCTATGCTCGTATTGTTTTTAGTAGTGTCAATTTTATTCATTATAAATTACGAGTATTTTTTTTCAGGTTATGATGCAAGAGTATACACCCCATATGAAAGAATTATAACTCAGTCAAGAATAATTTTTTTATACTTAAAAAGTATAATTATTCCTGACTATAATGAGCTCTCACTATATCATGATGATGTAGTACCTTCCGAAAGTATTTTTAGACCATTGACAACACTAGTTTCGTTATTAGTTTTATTGGTGGTATTTTTATTCTGTCTAATTAAAAATAAAACGTTAGTTAGCTTTGGTGTGGCTTGGTTTTTGTTAGGTCACTCGATAGAGTCAACTATTTTGCCACTAGAATTAGCTTTTGAACACAGAAATTATTTCCCTTCAGTTGGCATAGTTATCTCATTTATGGCTTTATATAAAAAAGCAAGTTTAAGTGGTAGGCTAATTGTAATTTCTTCATATATTGTATTTTTATCAATGTCAACTTATTCATACAGCAAATATTGGGGGGGGGAGATTGAAGCTATTTTAAAAAAAGCTTACAGAAAAGATAATTCCTTAAGGCAAAATATGTATGCGGCACATATTTATGTGGCGGAATATGATCAAGCTGAAGGAGTGGTTAAAGAAAAATACGCAGACTTAGTAAGATATTTTTTTAATAGAGCAAAAAAATCGTATAATTCAGGGTTGTCACCTTATTTTGATCAGATTATTTTTGAGTCTAGATCGAAAAAATATTTTTTTGATGAAAGTTTTGAAAAAATAATGGGTATCGCAACATTAAATAAAATAGATCAGTCATCAATTAATTCGTTCTATAATTTGACTGAATGTATTGTTAAGGTTGAATGTGTTATAGAAGATGGTAAATATAAACAAATATTTGATGCTTTATATAGCAATCAAAGTTTGAATAATACAAAAAAAAGTGAGCTTCTATTGAGGTTGTCGAAAAAATATTATTCAGAAAATAAAATAGATATGGCAATAGCTGTTTCTTTAAAAGCAAGTGAGTTGGATGTGCAAAATATAAATGCATATCTTCACTTGCATAAATATTTGTATGAGTATGGTGATATCGATAAAGCACAGTATTATAAAATGAAGGTAAAGGCGTATGATAGATATAATCTTTTTTGAGTAGAGGTGGTAATGAATTTAACTGTTATATTGCCATGTAAAAATGAAGGGAATTCACTAGCTAAACTTCTGCCAAGAATAAAAAATATAACAAATGAAATTATTGTTATAAATGATGCATCTATAGATAAAACCTCAGAAATATGTAAAGAGAATCAAGTGAAAGAGGTTGTTCATGCATACACAAAAGGTAATGGAGCTTCGATAAAATCAGGTCTAAGGTTGGTCAAAACTAAGCATGTAATATTAATGGATGCTGATGGTCAGCATGACCCAGAAGAGATAAATAAACTAATAAATAAAATAGAACAAGGTTATGACATGGTTGTTGGTGCTAGATCTTCAAAAGATCATGCAACAATTTTTAGGCGGTTAGCTAATTCTTTGTATAATAAACTCAGTTCATGGATTGTAGGTCATAAAATTAAAGATTTGACATCGGGGTTTAGGGTTGCAAATACAGAAAAAATGAAAGAATTTATCGACCTGTATCCTAATGGTTTTTCTTACCCAACAACGGCTACAATTGCATTTTTTAGAGCTGGTTATTCTGTTGGTTATGAGTATGTTAAAGTTAAACAAAGAAATGGTAAAAGTCATATAAAGATATACCAAGATGGTGTTAAATTCTTGTTAATTATATTCAAAATATGTACATTATACTCACCGCTAAAAATTTTTTTTCCACTAAGTATTGCTCATATAATGTTAGGTTTAATGTATTATTTGTATACCTTCTGGACCCAAAATGCATTCACTAATATGGGATTATTGTTAATTGGTAATGGGGTTTTAATATTTCTGGTTGGGTTGGTTTCTGAGCAAATTACTTCAATGATGTATCGGAAACGATAGAAAGATAGGAGTAATAGTGATAGAAAAGATTAAAGTATTATTAACAAGGTATACACTAGAAGAAATTAGATTTGAGCTTCTTAAGGTGATAGCAAAAATAGTTTTTCCTAAATATAGGTTTATGTGGCCTCAATTATATTGGTGGGAAAATGAAGAGTTTAACGATTATCTTGATAAATTTGGAGAGAGAAAAAAGAATAATACAGATAGACGATGGATGTTGAGTGAATTGTTACGATTAACTGTAAGTATTCCAGGTAATACTGTAGAGTGTGGAGCCTATAAAGGAGCTTCTTCATATTTAGTATGTAAATTTAATAAGAGTAGATGTATTGATAAGACTCATTATATATTTGACTCATTTGAAGGCTTATCAGAGCCTGGTATTGAAGATGGAGTTTATTGGCAAGAAGGTGATCTTTGCTCTGAAGAGAATAAACTCATGACTTCTCTGAATGAATTTGAAAACTATAAAATATTTAAGTCATGGATTCCTGATAAATTTTATTCTTTAGAGAAAGAGACTTTTTCATTTGTACACATAGATGTTGATCTATATCAGCCAACATATGATAGTATTGATTTTTTCTATAGTAGGCTTAATAAAGGGGGGGTCTTAGTATGTGATGATTATGGGATATCTAAATGTCCTGGCGCCACAAAAGCTATAGATGATTATTTGGCCGACAAAATAGAAAAAATGATTTCTTTAAATTGTGGTGGTGGTTTCTTTATTAAGGGAATAAAAGTTTCTGATTAAATTTTTTTGTTATGGATTGGTCAGCTTAGAATGAATAATTTTTTTTTTGAAAATGCCAGTAGAATAGTTTATAAAGGTGATATTGTTTCTTTTTCAGTTTATAAAAAGGTAAGGAAATATATTGGCGCGAAAACTCTTGATGTTGGTGCTGGAAGTGGAGCTTTTTTACGTATTTTAAATGAAAAAGGTAAGGATGCTATTGGTTTGGATTTGGTTGAAAATCCTGAGTGCAATATAATTAAAGGTGATGCCACATGCTTTAAATTTGATCATAAATTTGATACTGTTCTTTCCCTTGACATAGTTGAACACCTTAGTAAAGATGATTTTGGTAAAATGGTTTGTTGTGTAAGTGAGTGTTTAAAACAGGGAGGTTTTTGGATTATAAATATACCTTATAATGAGCGCCTTATGGATAGTATTTGTATTTGTCCTAGCTGTGGATCAAGATTTCATAGGTTTGGGCATCAAGTATCCTATAATGATAAAGAAATATTATCTATAATACAACGATATGAAAGTTTTAAAGTAGTTAAAAAGATAAAAACAAATTTTCATTTATTAGAAGAGTTAGGGTTGCTAGCTTCCATTTTTTATATTTCTGGGGCTTACAGAATAAAAAGAAAATATTTTGAAAAAGACCTATTGTTGGTTCTGCAAAAGTAAAAAAAATGTGTTTGGTAAGGGGGAAGGACTAATAGGAGTGTAGCTCTAAATGTTTTTTAAAAAAGTAAAAAAGATTGCTGTTATAATTCTAGTAAATTTTTTTGGGATTGTTTTGGTTTTATATTGTTTTGAGTTATTGCTGAGTCCTTATTCAGACTTGCCAAAAAATGGATTTTATGAAGATGGTTATTATACATGGGGTCATAAAGTGAAAATAAATAAATTTGGATTTAGAGATGATAACTTTAATATACCTAAATCTAAAGGAACTATTAGAGTGATGGTTTTAGGTGATTCTTTAACGTGGGGGGCAGGGCTTTCAGAAAATGAAAGATACACAGAAGTAGCACAAAGAATTATAAATATAAAAAATAATAATAATAAAAAATATGAAATACTAAACTTTGGACTATCGAGTGCTTCAACTTTTCATGAAAGAAACATTCTAAACAAGTTTCATAAAGTTGTTGATCCTAATTTGATAGTAGTCGGTTTTTGTTTGAATGATACTCAACCTAGAAGCCAGAATTTTAGTCAAGAAAGGCATGAGCTATACAAAAAATGGGGGTATTTAGTACATTCATTTTCTAATAAGCTAAGAAAATATGGTTTAAGGTATATCGGTGAGATATTTAAAAAATTATTTTACAAATCTGCAGAGAAGTTCGGGATAATTCCAAATTGGCAAGATGCTCTTGATAGAACATATAATATAACATCTCAAGAGTGGACTCTTTTTGAAAAATCACTTATTGATATAAAAAATATTTCAGACTCATTAAGCTTGCCTCCTCCAGTCTTTGCTATCCTAAATCAAGGTACATACACGGACAAGCCAACAAACTATGCATCACCAAACAATGATCTTCAATTGTTCTTAAAATGGTACCGTCAAGCGGAGGAATTAGCAAAAAAAATGGGTTTTATAGTGTATAATCATGAAGAGGAAATTATAAATAATTTAAATAATAAAAATTTAGCTGTTAATATTCTTGATGGACATCCATCTGCTGAGTTAAATAAAATTTATGGCGAAAAGCTGGCAAAATTTTTATTGAATTACTAGTTCCTCATAATTTTTTTTAATATATACTCATTGCATCCAGATCCATTAGTGAGATACTGGTTAGTTATCTCAAACATATTTTTTTTACTAAAAAGTAATACTTCTTTTGGGGTTGCTACTTCAAAGGGGAAACCACCAACCCAATCAATAAAATCATAGTAAAAATTCATTCCTCTTGGATTGTTTGAATCCTTAATATAGTAAAAAGGACTAAAGTGTTTCAAAGATCCTTTTGCTATTAGTAAAATAGCTTGAATTGGAAGCAATGTGAAAATTATTGTGTATTTTGAAAAAGTGTTGCTATTGTAAGCGATTTTTATTTTTTTCCATATGTTGGAGATAAATCCTTGGTCGTTATAGATAGCTATATATAGCAGACTATCATTTTTAGCTAATGAAAATAGCTTCTCAAAACACTCCCACATTTTACCCGTATGATGTAATACACCCCAACAGTATATGATATCGTGTGGAGTAATAAGTTTGACGACTTCACTATTAGTAAAGTCTGCTTGCTTTATAACCCAATTTTGGTTTTTATTAGAGTATTTTTCCTTTAAAATTTTTGTGCACTCAATACACTTTTTATTGATGTCTATTGAAGTGACTGTTGCTCCTAGATTATAGGCTGCTAAGCTAAAAATGCCACTACCACACCCAATATCTAAAAATGTCAGGCCACTCATATTGCCTAGATTTAATTTTTGTTTTAGTGAATTTTCTGCGTTTTTAATTCTGACTGGATTAGTATTTTTTGAAAAGTTTTGCCAGTTTTCTCCAAAGTCAAACATTTTGATTCTCCGTGAGGATTGAGGAGATAGTGTATTCCCAGTCAAAGTTAAGGAAGGAAGATTTTTTAGTTTGTTGTGAAATATTTAACCTGTTATTTGTTAGTTGTAAAATAACTTTTTTCCAAAAAAAACTTTGATTTGGTATGAGTTGTTCTTTAGGGAGGATTTCCCTGTGTTCTTCAATATCTGAAGCGATGACTAATGTATTATTTGATATTGCTTCAAGTACGGAATTAGGACACCCTTCATGGAGTGATGGATGAAGAAGGATGTCGTTATTCAGCCAAATATTATTAGAGTTTACCCAGCCATGAAAAATTATTTTCGTATTTTTGATGGATAATTTAACAAGACTTTCTAAGGGACCTTTTCCATAGATGTTGAGAATACAGTTTTCTTTTTGTAAAGTGTTAAATATATCGATAAGCATTAATGGTTGCTTTCTAGGTTCTAATATGCCAACAAAACAAAACCTTATAGTGTTACTGAGTACTTTGCTTTGATAACAAGGTGCTTTGATTTCATTATAAAGTACTTGTGAGTATAAAGGCTTTAAAATTTTGTGTCTGTTGATTATATTTTTTTCAAGTGTTTTAGATACAGGGTATATGAATGAATTGTGAATAGATAGACCTTCTAATAACTTTTCAAAATAAATTAATAGTTTAGATTTGTTAAGTATTCTATTATTTGTTATTGAGTCGGCCCTTATAAATAAATGACTTTCTTTTTTGAATAGATTGGTGGCTGGTTTAAATAGTAATGTATAGTAATAATGGAATGATAAAAATTTATTAATTGAGTACTTGTTAGTTATAATTATTGAATATGCGACAGTATTAATAGTGAAATAGACCCAAAATAAAAAACCACTAGTGTTGAACTTATATGGTATCTTATGGAAAAATAAGTTGCAGTGTGATATTGGAAAGGGTTCAGTTGAAATATAATGCACAGTATGCCCTCTATCAAGAAGGGCGTTGATTGCTCTAAAATACCTTTTGCAAAGTCCTCCAGGCTTTGGCTTATAGTAGCTAGTTAAAAATGAAAATTTTTCCATAATAAGTAAGTGTAGATTGCCCAGAGTCTTATGCCATAGTCTACTTGACCTAATTTATGCCTATTTATCATTTGGTCAGCAAATTGACTATTAATAACACTATTTGTTTGTAACATTTTACTTAATTCAGATCCTAGGCTTGATTTAAACCAATAGCTAACTGGAGAGCCAAAACCTTGCTTTCTTCTAGTAAAGATAGCTTGTGGTAAATCATGTTTGAAATTTGATTTGAGGATTTTTTTTCCTGAGAGTAAGGATCTATGTGATTTTATATGTGTTCTGAATGCAAAATCAATAATCGTGTGATCTAAAAATGGACATCTTGCTTCAATTGAATTAGCCATTGTTGCTCGGTCGACCTTAAGAAGAATATCTTGTGGTAGGTAGACTAGAGAGTCCATAAACATCATGGTATGTATATCATCATAACCGCATGAGAAGTTGAAAAAGTATTTATCTTTACTATCTAAATTTTTTGTACCTAGTAAGTGTTTGATTTCTAGGTTTGTGAAAAGTCTTGAGCCAATATACGGTGTTTCATCATTTTGGCGATTTAGTGTTTCAATAAATAGCTTGGTTTTTTTTATAATACTTCTACTATGGTGTGCTAATGGTGATGGTAATAACGCTATTACTTTTTCTGTGTTTCTTTTAAGGTAAGGAGGTAAACAGCTATACCATTGTAATATAACTCTTGCCTGGTATCGTTGGTAACCTGAAAAAAGTTCATCAGCACCATCACCACTAAGAATCACCTTCACCTGAGAGGCTGCAAGTTTCGATACTTCAGCTGTTGGTATTATTGATGCGTCAAAGAAGGGCTGACCTATATGTTCGTTAATTAGTATCTTAATACTTTCATGATTTAATGACTTGATTACTTTTAAATGGTGTTCAGTGTTTAAGTAATTACTTACTAGCGTAGAATACTTTCTTTCGTCGAACGACTTTTCTTTAAAACCAATTGAAAAAGTCTTTAAATCTTTCTTGAGATAGTTTGTGATGATTGAGCAAATAATAGATGAGTCTAATCCACCAGATAGAAAAGCTCCAATAGGTACATCAGAGATCATTCTTTTTCTTACAGACTCAGTTAAAAGAGATTTAAGCTTACTAGTATTATCATAGGTTTGTTTTTTTTCTATAGTTGAGTAGTTAATACTCCAATACTGATTTTTTACTATTTCCTTTTGGGGATACCATATAGCATAATGACCTGGTAGTATCTCGAAGATATTTTTATAGGTAGTGTATCCAGGAAGGTAGTAACCATATTTGAAGTAGTCAATTGTACACTCCATATCTTCTTGAGGAGTGAAGTCTATTAATTTTAGAAGTGCTGGTAGCTCTGATGTGGCGAAAATTTTATTTTGCTCAGCAAAATAGTAGAGTGGTTTCTTTCCGATTCTATCACGAGATAAAAGAACTTTTTTTTCTAATGAGTCCCATAATATGAAAGCCCACATACCCTCAAGTTGGTTAATGAACTTTTCTCCATGAGTTACTAGCCCAGCAAGTAAAACTTCGGTATCTCCTTGCGTTTTAAATATCCAGTCACTTTCAAGGTACTTTCTTAGGGCTTTATAATTATATATTTCTCCATTATAAGTTAGGAAAAACCTGTTATGGGGATCGACCATAGGCTGGTGGCTATCACTTAAGTCAATAATTGAAAGTCTTGTATGTCCTAGGAAAGCATCAGCATGAATAATATTCTGTTCATCAGGGCCTCGGTGATGCAGTTGGCGTAGAGAGGACTGAACGCGATATTTTAGGTCATAATTGCTTTCGTTAGGGTTATAGGCAAAAATTATACCGCACATAATTGTCTATATAAACTTATGTATTGATCTGCGGTATTTGCCCAATTTAGTCTTTTTTTCTTAAGATTACTTACGGCATTCTTTTGTAAAGTATGAGCAAGTTTTTTGTTTGAAATAATAAAATCAATTTTATTATTTAAATCTTCGACACTATTATACTTGAAAAGAATCCCATTTTGATCATTTGTTATTATATCTTCTATCCCTTCTATTTGGTTCGCAATTACGACTTTCCCTGATGCAAGCGCTTCAATAATTACATTTGGTCTGCCTTCACGCTTACTTGCTAGAATAAATATATCTGCTTTTTTGTAAAAGCTAGCTAGTTGGTCATGGTTAATAACACCTTCAAATTTGACTTTACTCTCAATATTTAGTCGTTTGCTAAGTTTTTTTAGATTATCTTCCTCAGGACCACTACCAACTATAGTTAAAAAGATATCATTTCTTGTAAGACTAACAGCTTCAAGTATAATATTAACTTGTTTTAAAGTAGTTAAACTAGAAACTGTGAGTAGCTGAATTTTTTTGCTAGTATCTATGAGTTTTATTGGTTGAAAAAAACTGTTATCAATACCATTCTGAATGCAAACTAGTTTTTTGTTATATTTGGGATAACTATTTTCTATTTTTCTTAATAAATTTTTGCTAATACATACAACCTTGCTGCTGAGTAATAAGCATAATAGTACGATTAAATAATGAATTTTTGACTCAGTTATTTGATTGACGTCTTCGCCTCGTACTGTTGTAATACAAGGCTTCCTTAAAATAAAGGCGGAAATACCACATAAAAATCCATTAATTGCCCAGTTAGCATGTATGATATCTACCTGCTTTGCAACTTTAATTGACGAGAAAAAAATGCCTGCTATTAGAAAGGGAAGTAATAAATAATTAAACTTGTTTTGTTTAAGGGCTGCAGGAATCCCTCCTGGATTGTGGCACAATTTTCTAAGGAATGAAGGTGCGTATTTTATAAGTAGTATATTTTTTGGGAGTTGTTTCGGGTTTGTAGAAGAATCTGCTGGAGTAACAATTGTTACACTACAGCCTTGTTTTATAAGAGCATCAGCTAATTTTTTGGTAAAAATACCGCTGTTGCTCTTTTCTGATAATGGGTAGGATGTAGTAACAAACCCGACATATATCAATAGATAATACCTAAGATTTTTATGTTTTTAATAACCTTCTGGATTCCTATCCTGCCAACGCCAAGTGTCTTCTACCATATCTTTCAATTCTAACTCGGCTTTCCAGTTCAATTCTTTGGCTGATAAGTCGGGGTTGGCGTAACAGGCTGCGATGTCTCCAGGTCTTCTTGCAACAATATCGTATGGGACAGGCCTACCGCTGGCTTTTGCAAATGCATTTACCATTTCCAGTACACTATAGCCTGTGCCTACGCCTAAATTATAGGCTTTGCAGCCAGGGTTTTCCTGAATTTTTTCTATTGCCTTAACATGGCCTCTGGCTAAGTCGACCACATGTATATAGTCTCTTACCCCTGTGCCATCTTTAGTGTCATAGTCATTGCCAAAGACATGGAGTTTTTCACGCTTACCAATAGCAACTTGAGAAATAAAAGGCATTAAGTTGTTGGGTATACCTTGTGGATCTTCCCCTATGAGCCCTGACTTATGTGCACCCACTGGGTTAAAGTAGCGTAGTATTATTAAATTCCAATGACGCTCTGCTTGATAAAGATCTCTTAGAATTTCTTCAATCATGAGTTTTGAGCGACCATAGGGATTTGTCGCTGAAAGGGGGAAGTTTTCAGTAATGGGAAGGCTTGCAGGATCACCGTAAACTGTTGCAGATGAACTGAAAACAAAGTTATGAACTTTATGTTTTTGCATCACCTGGATAAGATTCAGCGTACCAGTGATGTTGTTTTCATAGTAGGTCAGTGGTATTTGAGTTGATTCACCTACCGCTTTTAAGCCAGCGAAATGTATCACTGCATAGAAAGAGTGTTCTTTAAAGATTCTTTCCATACTTTCTTTATCACGAATATCTGCTTTGATAAAAGTGAGTTCTTTATTACAAATTTTTTGAACACGATTAAGTGCTTCACTGCTACTGTTGCATAAATTATCGACAACGACAACATCATAGTCTGCATTGAGTAGCTCTACACAAGTGTGGCTGCCTATATATCCTGCGCCACCAGTAACAAGAATTTTTTTCATAAGAAACGTTTTATATTTAAACCAATAGTGAGTGATACCAACATTATCTTTACAAATGATTAAAAGGTTTTAGAAAGAGTATAGAGTAATGAACTTCTCAAGTATTAGTAATAGCGCTAATAATGATGGTATTGAAAATATTCAAATTTGGGATAGTTCATTTGCTAAACCCAACGAGGGTTGGGTTTAGTCGTCTGTGAAGCTCATTGAAAGCGCATAGATAGGTCAACAGCTTGGCAGTTTTTGGTCAGATCGCCGATGGATATATAGTCAACACCTGTTTCTGCAATGCTGACAATGGTTTCTTTGCTGACATTTCCTGAGGCTTCAAGCTTCGCTTGCTTTTGATTGATTGATACGGCTTGTTTCAGGTCATCAATTGAAAAGTTATCCAGCATGATGATATCTGCTTGAGCAGCTAACGCTTCATGTAACTCATCCAGGTTTTCCACTTCAATTTCAATGTTTTTACCTAAGTTTAGAGTGCGTGCATTATTGATTGCTGCAGTAATGCTGCCGCAGGCTGCAATGTGGTTTTCTTTTATAAGAAATGCATCGTACAAACCTATGCGGTGGTTAAAGCAACCACCTTGGGTTACGGCATATTTTTGTGCCAGTCGTAAGCCAGGAAGCGTCTTTCGAGTATCAAGTAGTTTCACCTCAGTGTGAGCTACCAGTTTTGCATAGTGGTTGCAGCGTGTTGATGTCCCAGAGAGTGTTTGTAAAAAATTGAGCGCTGTACGTTCTGCGGTAAGTAAGCTGCGTGCGGGACCCGTTATAGTAAGCAGTTGCTGATTAGGCGTAACATGGTCACCCTCACACACTTGCCAATGGATGTTAATGGCCGAGTCAACTTTTTGAAATGTAGCATCAACCCATGGACGTCCACAAATGACAGCATTTTCACGTGAAATGATAGAGGCTGTGGCATGTTCATCGGCAGGAATGAGACTAGCGGTAATATCGCCATTGCCTATATCTTCAGCAAGGGCAAGTGTGGTGATTTGGTCAATACTGTCTTGCAATTGTTGGTTGGAGTACATAGCCAATTGAGGGTATTTAGTTAAGGGTAGAAAGTATGGGCAAAAGTATAACGAGCTAAAAACATGATGTCTTTATGAAGACGTTTTTAGTATTAAGGTGTTGCCTTGTTGAGTAAATTCTACGTGTTTAAGAGCACTCATGCCCAGTAGAACTTCTTCATCATCCATATGCGGGTTGATATTGGCAGGAACATCATAAAGCTCAATATCGCCAATAGTGAGTTGTTGAATGGTTGAGTAGTAAACTTTTGCCCTTCCATTTGCGGTATGAACATAGCCTTGGCCTTGTTTGATCATGCCAAGTTGATCTGCTATCGCTTCAGGGACTGATACGTTCGTGGCTCCAGTGTCAACCAAAAAAGTGACATCTTTTTGATTTATCTTGCCAGACAACACGTAGTGACCATATCGATTTCGTTTTAAGAAAACTTGTATTTCACCACTTGGGGCGTGAGTGACTTCAAGTTGTTGGTTTGGGTTGTTTTGTGACGACTCAAACCTGGCAAAGATAGATGTCAATACCAGTAAAGCGATTGTCCAGCCCGCAATCATCATGCCTTTGCCTAGCTTGCTATGGGGATTGGTTTGCATCAAAAAGCTCTCGTGTCACCTCAAAAACGAACTCTATAGTATTACAAAAGAAGGTAAGTATGAAATGCGCTGGTCAGAGGCTCGGAAGTTACAGTTGAAGTGTCATCTTTGGCTGGTGAGATCAGTAGAAAAAAGGGATTATGGCTGGTTAGGTGAGGTGAGTAATAAGGGAAGGCAAGTAACGCAGTATATAAAGTTGAAATATAATTTAATCTATTTATAGCTTATTGCATTAAAAATGTGTGGTAATGAATGAGTCATATTGTTGAGTGGGCGAATCTGTGTGTTTTCTTTTTTGAGTCATCTATAGGCTAAATGAGCTCTTATCTGTTCCATTCAGCCTTTCATCAAACAATGTTATAGCAAATCAAAATAAACGTTTTATTTTGATGATTTATAAGAAATAAGTAAAGACATAAAAATGACACTAAACCTATTAAAGTGTGACTGATTCACCAATATTTTCTTTTTGTGATCTTTTTGCGACAATATTAACGCTATAATTGACTAGGCAGTTTACTTTTTTCTCCTAATTAGTCCGGGAAATGAATCTATCGGGAGGGTATGAGCCTGCTTTGTTGGGAATGGGATACTTCAAGGAATGTGGCGCTAATAACGTATACTTGCTTATGTAGTGAAACAAATCTGTAAGCAACGCATCATTTCAAAGTAGTGCTTGGTTTAGTACGGAGATGCAGAATATGAACCATGAGTCTAAAGTTGTACCGATAAGTAAGATTTCTAATCAGGGTGGTTCAACTGCATTGAATGCAAGACTTTCACCGCTTCTCAATCAGCTTGCTGAAAGCTTTAATAATCATCTTCGTGGCGCATTAGGCAACTTATTTGAAAATGTTGATGATGTGTTATTTGAGCGTGCTGACCGAGCAGAGAGCAATGCAGAGCAAAACGCATTTTTCGAAGCTATGCGTGAAATACGTTTAAAGCGTACCTCTATCATTTCAACATTTCACGATGAGTATAAACGTAACTTCTCGCAACTTGCCAAAACAAAAGATCAGTCTGCCACTCTGGCTTATGATAGCTTTAGTGCTGATGCACTTTCCTTAGTACAAAATGATGATTTAGAAGAAGCTGTTGCGGTTGAAACAATGGTTTCTAAGGTGCTCAATCATGATGTCAGCATGAACTTGATGCACTTAACACTCCGTCTTGACAGTTTAGTCCCCCAACAAACTATAAATGATAAGAGTAATCCGTTAGGACCTCACAGCCTTTGCACAGCTTTTGTTCATGCGTGTAAATCGGTTGATGCTGAAATTAAAATTAAGCTCGTCATATTTAAGCTTTTTGAAAAGTATGTGCTTGGTGAGCTAGACAAGTATTACAGTGATGCGAATAATTTATTGAAAACCTCTGGGGTCATGCCTCACCTGACTGCAGCAAATGCAGTTCGTCGACCTACTGGTCAACGGCCATCATTATCATCTTCTAGAAGGACACAGCCCCAAGGGAGTGAAACGACAGGTGGGGCAGGTTCAGATTTTGCTGCCTCAGAGGTGGATGGAGGAACAGAGTACCAGCTTGCTCAGGAGTTCTTCAGTGAGTTACGTGGATTATTAGGCCACTATCATCCTCAGCCAGCGGCTTCATCTGATCAGCCTGTAATCGACCATGCGCAACTTATGTCTGCACTTTCACAGCTGCAACATCAACCTATTTTTCAGGTTGGTCGCTTGGATGACATGCAGAATACAGATCTTGCTGTTCAGGTGAGAGGGCTTGTTCAGCAGCAAGCTCATAAGTCACTTGGCGAAGTTAATGAGGATGTGATTAACCTGGTATCTTTGGTATTTGAGTACATCCTTGATGACCGGAATTTACCTGAGAAATTTAAGGCACTCATTGGACGCTTACAAATTCCTATTCTGAAAGTAGCAATCATTGATAAGGCCGTATTTTGTAAAGGGGCTCATCCGGCTAGAAAATTACTGAATGAAATGGCTGCAGCCGCGTTAGGGTGCGATGAACGTGATGATCAGGCCCAGCAGGCACTTTATAATAAAACAGACGAAATTGTTCAGCGGGTACTTAACGACTTCACTGATAATGTGGATCTTTTTCAAGAACTGCTTGATGACTTTAATCTTTTTCTTGAAAAAGAGCGTCATCGTGCAGGCATTCTTGAGCAGCGTACAAAAGATGCTGAAGAAGGTAAGGCAAGATCTGAAGTTGCTAGAGATACTGTTGATAAGACAATACAAGCTCGATTGATTAAAGAAAATGTTCCAGAGGTTGTGGCAAGCTTACTGAATGATGCTTGGAGCAAGGTTATGTTTCTGGCTTACCTTAAAGAAGGTGAAAAGTCAGAGACTTGGCAGGATGCAATCAAGACCATGGATCAATTGTTATGGAGTATTACGCCACATCAGCGTGTAGAAGAGCGTAAAGAATTATTGAGACTTGTCCCTCCTTTAATGAAAAAGATCAAGGAAGGTTTGACCAGTATTGCGTATGATCCTTTCAACATGAAAGAGCTTTTTGTGCAGATTAGAAATTTGCAAATTAAAAGCCTGAGGACTCCTCGACCAACGCAAGAAACTGAAGTAAGTCCGGTAACCTCTGACCCGTCTCAGCCTAAACAACCTACAGTTTCAGAGGCTCCCAAACAGTTACCCACTGCGCCTGAGTCCCCAAGGCAAGAAGCTGAAAAAGCTCAAGATAATAATGAAAAGGGGCAAGCAATGACGTCAGTAGAAAGTGGGCAGTCACTTGAGCAAGTGCAAACAGCCAATATGACGGCCATGGAAATCAAGGAGGAAGACAATAAACTACAGGATAAACAAAAACCTTTGGTCAGTGATGCAAGCTTAGCTAAACTCGAAAGATTGAAAGTGGGTAGTTGGGTCGAGTTTGGTCAATCAACCGAGAACCGGTATCGTGCTAAGTTAGCCGCTTATATCAAGCCTAATGGTAAGTATATTTTTGTTAACCGTACGGGAGTCAAAGTGGCTGAAAAGACTCACTTGGATTTGGCTTTAGATATTGAAAACGGCAATATTACCTTGCTAGATGATGATCTGTTATTTGATCGCGCGCTTCAGTCAGTTATTGGTAACCTACGTAAAATGAAAGCGTAACAACGTGTTACGGTGCTAGAAGTAAACACGTTGTGTATATTTTTCGGTTTTATTTGAGAGAATCTTCGTTTCGCTTATGATAGCCTAACACATGATGTCTAATCATGTGTGGTGGCTTTGTTGTGTTTGAAACAATTGAAAGTGGGTTAATTGACGGCGCAACGTTTTGTCCTAGCCCAAACTATAACAACCGTCCTGCCTCAGTCATTATTGACTTACTTGTTATTCATAATATTTCATTACCGCCAGGTCAGTATAATAATGGCTATATCCACCAATTCTTTACTAATCAGCTTGATCCTAATGATCACCCTTATTTTGCTCAAATCGCCGGTTTAAAAGTATCCGCTCATCTGTTGATTAGTCGACAAGGTGAAGTACTTCAATTTGTTAGTTTTAATAAAAGAGCATGGCATGCAGGTGAGTCTGCATTTTTGGGACAACAAAACTGTAATGATTTTTCGATAGGTATTGAACTAGAGGGTACAGATCATCAACCTTATGAGATTATTCAGTATCAGCAGTTAGCTAAAATAACACAGGTATTAATGAATTATTATCCTGCGATTTCTCTGGATAGAATAGTTGGGCATAGTGACATTGCTCCAGCACGGAAAACGGACCCTGGACCTGCGTTTGACTGGAAGTTTTATAAACACTTGCTGAAAAAAAACGAATGATAAAACTGGCGAGGCGACGATGCTTTTCTTGGAAATATTTATTGCCTTTGGGTGTTGTCAATTAAAACGATGGCGTGAGTCTATCCATCATGACCATTGGTATTTTCTCTGGTTAAGCTTTTTGACGCGATGGCTTAAGGTAAAGCTGGTGCCTGATGTTCGCATTTGGTGTCTTGCCTGGAGTATTCCATTACTCCTATTAGCGGCTTTAACGTGGCTGCTTGAAGATATTTTATGGAATGGCCCTTTAGTTTTATTAAATGTTCTGATTTTACTTTATAGTTTTGGTCGGCAAGGATTTGTTAAGCGGCTTGATCGCGTGTTAGCCATTATGCGTACGGTTAACCCTGAGACACTTTTTATTCGGACCGAACAAATTTTTCCAGAGTTTGCGCAACAAAAAATTACTGGGCTAGAAAATCAATACATCTTATTAAGGCGTCAACTGTTTTATGATGCGCTTCAGCAGTTAATAACCGTTGTCTTTTGGTTTGTATTACTTGGCCCTTGGGCTGCATTATTATATAGACTTAATGCACTGTATATCGACTACATGGAAAAGCATAATCCTGCCTTGGCGCGAGCTTCAATTGCTTGGGACTGTCTTTATCTATTGGAGTGGTTACCCGCCAGGCTGCTAGCAGCCTCATTTACGCTTTCAGGAAATTTCGCAGGTGCATACCATGAGTTAAGACATATTTGGACACATTGGACTGAAAAGCCAGGAGAATTTGTAGCCCGATGTGGACTCCAAGCATTGTCTTTACCGCTGAATCTGGAGGAGTTTTTAGAGTTGAATGAGTGGCAGGAACAGCAACAACTTGCTGTAGAAGAGCTTATGGCTATTCGGGAGCTTTTGATGAGGACGCTGGTGGTGTGGGGGACTGGGTTGGCGATTATTGTCATAGGCTGGCACTTTAGCTTATCAACATGACTATCAAAATAATGAAGGTTCTAAATTAATTTATGCTGCAATTGATGTTGCCAAAGGCAAGCTAATGGTAAACCGTGTGCCTTCAGTGGGGGTAGATCTAACTTGCATTTTGCCTTTGTGATTATTCGTGATAATAAAATAGGAAACTGATAATCCTAAACCTGTTCCTGAACCCACTTCTTTTGTAGTGAAAAAAGGTTCAAAAATGCGGGTTCTCACATCGGCGGTCATCCCCACACCGTTATCTTCTACGATAATGAGTGCTTGCTGGTCTTTTCGTTCTGTTTTTATGTTTATCAATCCATCTGTGAGCGGATGAGAGCGCTGGTGTATAGCATAGGCAGCATTTTTAATTAAGTTTAATAAAACTTGCTCAATTTCATTGCTAATACAAGGTATCTTATCCAACTGTGGGTCAAAGTAAGTTCTGATTTTTATAGTGTTGAGCTCAATACTTTGTTTAATTGCCAAGTCACTATGAGCA
The DNA here is from genome assembly GCF_050749885.1 of Zooshikella sp. RANM57. Taxonomy (NCBI): domain Bacteria; kingdom Pseudomonadati; phylum Pseudomonadota; class Gammaproteobacteria; order Oceanospirillales; family Zooshikellaceae; genus Zooshikella; species Zooshikella sp. RANM57. The sequence continues at coordinate 399,300 of NZ_JBOIUB010000004.1, forward strand.
ATTTCAAGGGTCCGTGTAATGAGTGCGTGTAATTGAGTAGGTTGCAGCTCACGGTTACTTCTTCGACTGAACTGTAACATATTATTGACTATTTTTGATGCGCGTTGTCCGGCATCTTGTATATTACTCAAAAAGCGAGATATGCCTCTTTCTTCCAGATACTGGTTTAACGACTGTATATCAATGTGTAACTTTTCAGCTAGCGCTTGGTTTTTTATTAAATTAGGGGAGAGGCGTCGTTGAATATTCTGCGCACTGTGCACTATGCCACCCAGAGGATTATTGATTTCATGAGCCATCCCTGCGGCGAGTCCCCCAACAGATATCATTTTTTCATTTTGTACTATGGCTTCTTCAATAAACAGTCGTTGAGTAATGTCATCCAACCGAATAACAGCCCCTTTTTTCGAAGAGGCATTGATCTCTGGTGAACTGGTAAGAGGGTAAACAACAATATCGAAATAATGAATTTCCTGGCTGGGTTGTGTTATAGCGACTTTTTCAATAGTTTGTGTTTGATTAACAGCTAGAGCCTTGTTAATCGTATCCTGATACTTTTCTAAAAAGGTAATGACCTGGTAAACCGACTTACCATAGGCATCATTTGCACTAATACCAAAGAGCAAACAGGCTTGTTTGTTCCATTGTTGAATATGTTGGGATTGTTCAATAGCGATCAGTGCTGAAGGCATTGAGTCGATAATATCACTTAAATATTTTCTTAAGTCTGTCAGTTTTTGCTCAATATGTGTGCGTACTTGTACTTCTAGTGCCAGTTTTTTATTTGTGCGCTGGGTTTCCAGGGCAAGGGTCTGTGCTTGCTGACGGGCTTTTTCTGCTTGATCTCGGGCATTGATCAATTGTTGATCTCGGGCTTGAATTTTGTTGAGCATTTTATTGAATGCCGTAGCTAAGATACCAAGTTCGTCATTATTAAACTTAGTTGCTCGTACATTGTAGTTTTCAAAGTCTGAGATAGTATGGGCTTGCTCAATTAAATGGAGGATTGGGTGAATAATTATATGCTTCACTCGACGTATTGCTAAAATACAAACCAGTCCGGCAGTGGCTATTATCGCTAGAATGGCAATATGAATTGCAAGTACTAATACATTGGATAGTGAAGGCTTGGCGGTAAGTATCAGGGTAACTGTTTGTTGTTTTTGAGGAAGATGAACCATAAACTGACTTTTTTCGGTACTGAGTTCTGGCTGGCTCTCCGTATTTTGAAACGAAAGTAATAACTGTTTATTTGAGTCAAGTATATTGATTGATTGTAACGAAGTGAGAGAGCTGAGATTGGCAAGAAAGCTTTGACTTGTCTGAGGAGAGTCTAAGAGGTATGCAACTAAAACAGGATTACCAAATAATGCTTCAATTTGGTGTAACGGTTGGGTGATGTTGTATTCTCGTGAAATCAAATAGGTGGTGATGGTCAGTGCGCCACAGGCAATAAGCACTAACGAGGTCGTTACAGAAATCAGCAGCATGAGCAACTTGCCGCTGATTGAGTCATTTGCTAAGTATCGGCGAAAACTAGCCATAAATGAAAAATACCTAGAAAAATAGACCATTATTGCCATATAAAGGCGCTGTTTACTATTAATGTATTTACGATGAACAGCTTTTGTATACTGTGATATTTTACAACATAAAACGCATAAGATGCTTTTCAAGGTAGGATAGTTGCTCAAATATGCAATGCCTTTTGCTATGGATAATTTTTTTGTCCCTATTAGCTGAATTCACGTCTTAAAAGATGCCTTTTTGTGCCAGCTGCACCATTAATGCTGTATGTGAGGGTAATAATAACCCAAGCTGCTTTGCTTCTGATAGGATAAAACCATTGATATACATCAGTTCTGTTGGACGTTGGTGGGTAGCGTCCATATACGTTGATGAGTAATTTTCAGCAGTTTGTTTTAGTACATGGCAAACATGTTGAAAGAGTGGTGTTGTTAGTGCTATTTGCTTGTTATCTAAAAATTGCTCTGTTTCTTGGCAAAGTTTTTCTACCCATTTTAGTCGATTGGGGCTGGTAAGTAATTCGCCATTTTTACATTCAAATAAAACAGTTAAGCCGTTGATACAAGCATTGATTGCAAGTTTTTGCCATAGAAGAGGCTGAATTTCATTAATAAATGTTACTTGCTGACCATATGTTATTAATTGCTGTTGAAAAATAGCAGAAAAATGCGGGTGAGTATCAGATGAGGTATGCCAGGGACCAATTGTGGTCTGGCCTAACCCTGCATGAACCACATGCAGGAAGTCTGTAGTATAAGCTCCTTGAGTGGTTGAGCCACACCAGAGTGTATGCATAGGGAACTGCTCTTTTACAGCCTGCTGGCTACCCATGCCATTTTGTAACAGTAATATATGAGCTTGAGGGTGGAGGGTGTGTTGAATAGCTGTTAAGGCGCTTAATGTATCTTGTGCTTTTGTGGTGACGATTAGCTTGAGAATAGGTGATGAGTAACTTCGAATATTCGCGAGTCGACATTCACGAATGCAGGGAATATTCTGGGAGGTTTTTTGATAAGAGAGTTTGGTGGCTGTTAGGGCAGTACTTGGGTCATTTGTATATTGAAGGTAGCGCTCAGGCTTAACCAGAATAATACTGTTTGGTGCAAGGTCATAGGCCCATAAGCACCCCATAGCGCCACCTCCTAATATAAACCAAGGGGCAGTCTGGAAATGCTCAGGGGAGGAGGGGACATTTGTTTTGGTCATTACGTACCAGAGGATTTATTGGCTATTAGCTCTGGTTTCCAATGTGTAACTGTAATCATACCGGTTTCAAATGACTTTGCTAACTGGCTACGTGCAATAACCAGAATTTGTTCATGAGTAGGTAATTTCTGTTTGTTATCGGCTATACAAATACTGATGCCTACTTTGATAGACAAATAGCCGACAGATGTTTTAAATGCTTTCAGGTTTAGTCCCGCATGAAGTCGCCTAAAACCTTTGACATTAAATGCTTCCAGATCATCATGCGTTGTAATGACTGCAAACTGTTCTTCTCCTGTTCGCGATAAAATATCCATTGGACGGATCAGCTGGTGTAATCGGCGTGCCATACCACGGATAATTTCTTGATAAATCGCTAAGCCATATTTTTCTTGAATGTCTTTACCGTTTTGCAGTGCGACTACGAGTAAGCAGCAAGCTGCTTCACGAGACTCCACATGTCGTAGGGCATCACTCAACCGTTGCAGGCAGTAACGCAGATTACCCAGCCCCGTCAGAGGGTCAACCAGATTGCGTTTTTCCAGCACATTCATATTGTCAGTCAGCAGCTTATTTTCTTCTAATAAGCGGTTTTGCATGGAGGAAATGCGGTCAGCTGCGTAAATTCTGGGTAGTAACTGGTCATTCATGACGGACTTATTGATGAAATCATCAACTCCTCGGTCAAATGCTTCTTTTAATGCACTGACACCTTCCTTCGCTGTAAGCAGCATGACATACGTAAAGTGATGTAGATTACTGTCGAGTATGCGCACTTGATCCGTAAGTTCAAGCCCATCCATTTCAGGCATTAGCCAGTCAGCAATCAAAATATTGGCGGCTCGTTTTTCAAGTTGTTTTAAGGCTTCGTTAGCACTGCTGGCAAAACGAATATCTTTGAAACCGGCAGCCGTTAAGGCGCGTCCTATCATAATGCTACTGAACTTTGCATCATCGACCACAAGAATAGGGGTATTCAGATTCGCCATAATATACTTCTTATGTACCGCTTTATTGTTGTTTACTTTAGAAAACGCTTGAGCATTCGTTTTACAATAGCTTAAGAGGCAGCATAAACTGCTGAAATTCGACAGAAAAGCTGATTATTAAGATATAATAACAGGCCGTGATATCTGTCAAATTATTGTATTGGCTCTAAGTTTAGCCAATTTACTGCTAATTGGTGGAGCTATTTTTGCTTTTATTTTGTTCTCGTTGTGTAAAAGCTAGGTTTGTATTATGTGTGCATTATAGGCCAGATAGCACTTTGTAAATGTTGTGCTGTCTGTTGTTTAACGGGTTCCTGTCGTGAATTGTTGAGCAGATTCATAGAATATCTTTGAGCAGTAGTAAAAAATTTTAGAACGACTGTTGGTTTATAAATAGGTGTAGACCTTACTTTTATTTGGTGAATGGAGAAATAGTTAATGCCTTCGTTTGATATTGTATCTGAGGTAGATTTGCATGAACTTAACAATGCAGTAGATCAAGCTAATCGAGAACTGGATAAACGCTATGACTTTAGAGGTGTTGAAGCATCATATAAGTTGCAGGATGAGACAGTATCTCTTACTGCCGATGCCGACTTTCAATTACAGCAAATGATTGACTTACTGCAAACCCGTATGGTTAAGCGTGGTATCGATATCAAGTGTCTTGAAATTAAAGATCACTATGGCTCAGGCAAGCAAGTGAAACAGGATATCACTGTAAAGCAAGGCCTTGATAAAGATACGTGTAAGAAAATTGTTAAGCGGATAAAAGATGCAAAGTTGAAGGTTCAAGCATCAATCCAAGGGGATAAAGTACGAGTGACAGGGAAAAAGCGGGATGATTTGCAAGAGGCTATTGCGCTTTTGAAGGAAGCTGATTTAGATCTGCCGCTTCAATACAATAACTTTAGGGACTAAATAGTTGAGTGATATGTTACCCATAACGAAGGGTAGATAAGGGACACACTGTCGTTGTCCCTTGGTTTGATTAACGGTTGATATCTTGTAGCGCTTAGTTTAGGTCGATTGTGACGCATTGACTGGTTTGGCCGCTAGTGTACTCTCATCATCGGGTTGAGCTGGAGGCTTTGGGGCTGAATGAGTGGCTCCATTCCACGGCGCAATATAAAAGAGGAGTAGCATGCCTGGAATCGCCAATACTGTGCAAAAGATAAAAAAGTGAGTCCAACCTAACCACTCGGCAAAATAACCACTAAAGGTATTCAGTGTTGTACGTGGTAATGCTGCTAAGGCAGTAAATAAGGCAAACTGAGTGGCTGCATGCGCCTTGCTGGTTGTTTTTGCAATAAAGGCAACAGATGCTGCAGTGCCAAGACCAACACCTAAATACTCAAAACTGATTATGAGCGCAAGCAGCCATAAGTTTTTTTCAGCCTCTGCTAACCATGCAAAACCAAGAATAGAGATTATCTGCACAAATCCGAAAAGCCAAAGTGATCGGTTGATACCAATGCGGATCATAATTAATCCACCCAGTAATCCTCCAAAAATCATTGGCCAAAGACCTGCATGTTTTGCAATCAATCCAATTTCCGTAAGACTGTAGCCTTTGTCTAAGTAAAAAGCCGTTGATAGTGCTGTTGCTAAATTATCACCCAGTTTATAGAGCACCATAAAACTTAAAACAGCTAAAGCATAACGAAGTCCGTGACGAGTAAAAAACTCATGAAATGGTTCAATGACGGCTGAGTGAAATGTTGGGCGAGGAGGAAGCTGATGCTTGGGTTCAGCAATACTCAACGTAAGACCAATACCTATCAGGAGAAATAAGGCAATAATTAAAAATACTGTTGACCAGGGGAGTGTATCTGCAAGAATCAGTGCTAAAGACCCAGGAATCAAACCAGAGAGGCGGTAGGTATTAATATGTAATGAGTTACCTAGGCCAAGCTCCTCATCAGGTAATATTTCCCGTCTATAAGCATCAATCACAATATCCTGGCTGGCACTAAAGAAGGCAATAGCCGTTGAAATTATAGCTACCCATATTAGGTCTGTTGGATCAACTAATGCGTAGCCGCAAACACATATCAATAAGGCTATTTGAGAAATTAACATCCAACCGCGACGTAAACCCAGCCATGGCAATTTGACTGAGTCCATGATTGGCGACCAGATAAACTTCCAGGCATAAGGGATTTGTACAAGCGTTAATAAGCCAATTTCTTTGAGGCCTATACCCTCCGTACGAAGCCATGCCGGTAGCATGGAAATTAAAATATATAAGGGTAAACCCGACACTAAACCTGTAAAGAGACAGATTAACATTCGGCGATTAAGAATCGATTGAAAAAAGGGCGTCATTTTCATTTATTAACCAAAACAACTTATGCATTGTGTTAATAATAATTTTAATACTGTTAATGGCCTTTAAAATTGTTATTAACACGATATTTAAAAAATATACAGCAATTGCCAAGCTGATTTAAGCGGACTCCTCAGCGTGCCATTGATAGCTGGACAATGGAACTTTATCTGCAATAAACTTAATCCCTTCCGCTAATAATAATTGTTTCTGTTTGTTATATTGTGGACTACTTTGGGGAAATGAAATTCTCCCTTTGCTATTAATAACCCGGTGCCAAGGTAACCCGGAATGTGGGGGCAGTTGACTGAGTACACTACCCACCATACGGGAATGATTTTTTAGCCCTGCCATTCGGGCGACTTGGCCATAGGTAGCCACTTTGCCCGTAGGAATCATACTGACCACTTGCCATATGCGCGCGTGTTTAGATACTTCCATACGTTGCTCTAATCGACATTTATTCACATTCACCTTGAACATCATAGATGATTCTTTACTCAGACTCTATGACAGACAAGGCTGGCACTAAAAAGTGTCACAGTAGTAATCAGTTGTAATCCTTAACATAAGTGTAATAGTGTTAGTAAACGAATGCATTTCTTAATTAAAAGCACTCTGGTGTCGTGTTTACTGGGAATGTCTTGCTTTGTGTTTGCAGACCGTCTTGAACTCAGTAATGGCGACCAAATTTCCGGAACAATAAAGTACCTTGATCAAGAAGTATTGGTGATTAAAACCTCTTATGCGACTATTCAGCTTAACTGGTCAAAAGTAAAAAAAATTGAAACTAAAAAGCCTGTCACGATTCTTACGCAAAGTGGTGAAACCATTCACGGAAAGTTGCTTGCAGATGGAAAAAATCACAAAGTACAGCAAGAAAATGGGCAGGTTATAGAGTTTGCTGAGCTGCAGGGTATTGATCAAATGTACCCGCAAGAGAAAAACTCCAAACCACTGAAATTTTCTGGTAAAGCGCGAGCATTTGCAGAACTTAAGGATGGGAACACTGAGTCAAAAGAGCTGAAGCTTGATCTTGATATGAACCTGGTTCACGGTATGAATCGGCATCGTTTTGAGTTTGAGTCTGAGCGTGCAGAAAAAAATGAGCGGCTAACAGAAGACAAGTTAGAGGCTAACTACAATTACGACCGCTTTTTAGATGAGCACTGGTTCGCTAATACCTACGTGTCTTATGAAGAAGATGGTTTGAAAAACCTTAATGAGCGCACAACACTGGGGTTTGGTTTAGGTTACCAGTTTTTCAATACACCCTTACACCGTTTTTCTGTTGAGGGAGGTTTGGCTCGGGTCTGGTCTCGTTACCGTGATTCTGGTGATAGTCATGTGGATGTATTTCGTTGGGCAACTGATTATGAGAAAGCAACTGTATTTCTTGATAAGTTATCCTTTTTCCACAAGCATGAGCTACTTATTCCCCGCACAGAAGGTAATAAGTTACTGTTTGAGAGTGAAACAGGTTTAGAGTACAAGTTACCTTACAATATATCTGCTGTTCTTCAGTATGAATTAGACTACGATAATGAGCCTGATGACGGAAAAGAAAAGCGAGATTCTGCTGTTTCTGTGGGTCTAGGTTATTCGTGGTAATACTGATTGCCGACACTTGATTTCTGTTGTGGGGTTTATGCTTAATAAGCCTCATGTACAAAAGAAGGTGTGTCGGCAAAAGCCTGTTTACTTCCCAATTGTCTTATAACAGCAAACACTTAATATCTAATCACCATCATGAGGGTCATAGTCGCATGGCCCCATCGACTTCAAGAACACGTCCTGAGAAGTATTCATTTGTGAAAATAAACTCGGCTGCTTGAGCAATATCCTGAGGACTACCCATACGCTGAAGTGGTATTGCCGCGGTCATGCGCTCCAAAGCCTCAGGCTTCATACTTGCCGTCATATCCGTGGCAATAAAGCCAGGTGCTATGGCTCCACAGCGAATGTTATAACGAGCAAGCTCTTTGGCCCAGGTGGTTGTCAGTGCAATGACCCCTGCTTTTGCTGCAGCATAATTAGTTTGACCAATGTTACCAGAGCGGGCAATACTGGAAATATTGATGATGACACCTGATGTTTGATGCTCAATCATATGGGCTGCGACTTCTCTGCCACATAAAAATACACCCGTTAAGTTGACATCAATAACGGACTGCCACTGCTCCAGGCTGAATTTTTTGACAATTTCTCCGTTTTTGACCTTGACCAACATTCCATCCCGAAGAATACCCGCATTATTGATAAGGCCATCAATAGTGCCATGTTGATGTACAATGCTTTTAACCGCCTCTACAACATCTGTTTCTTTGGAGACATTAGCAATATGCGTTGTCACCTTAATGCCTTTCTCTTCACACTCGTTGGCTGTTTGTGTTAACAGGTCAGCATTTAAATCAACTAAGGCTATGTTAGCGCCCTGATTGGCTAAATGTAGTGCCATGGTTTTTCCCAAACCTTGGGCGCTACCCGTGATCATAATGGTGCGATTTTTAAGTTCCATGGTATTACTCCCTTATTTGATTGTTTTTATGGGGGTTTCCTTCGTTTTCGATAAATGAATTTCGTAAACAAGTTGTCATACTACGCAGGTTTTATGATGCCATCTACCTTTGTGGATAAGTGAAGGGGAGAAGAGCAAAGTGACATCGAGTAAAAAAGTGACACCCAGTCAATTAGAGCCGCTCAAAAAAGTAGAAGATGCAGCTTGCCATATGCTGTTAGGCTTCTATCAAGGTGTATTATCAACACAGTTAGCATCAGGCTATCCTTTAGGGTCAGTTGTCCCCTATTGCCTTGATGAACAAGGTAGCCCGCTATTTTTACTCAGTGATCTTGCCCAGCATACTAAGAATATCAAGGCTAATCCAAAGGTTTCATTAACCCTTTATCATCAAGGTGGTGGAGATATACAGCAACAGCCGCGCTTATGTGTTTATGGACAAGTAAAACGTAGCACCTTGGCTGATAATCATGTAGGGCGCTATTATCGACATTTCCCAAACGCTCACTACTATTGCAATGAGTTGGACTTTAATTTTTATCAGTTAGAAGTAGTTAAAGGATATTATGTGGGAGGATTTGGCAAGGTTTGCTGGTTAGATGCTGAGGTGTTTCAAAGCCCATCGAAACTTTTTTCAGAACCTGAAGAGTTTGCCTTATTGATAAAAATGAATGAATCCTATCGCCATTTAATCACTAAATTACTTATATCTAAATTAATCATCACAATGCCGGAAATGGAACATATGCATGTGATGCTAGCAGGTATTGATAGCTTAGGGTTTACAGTCCGAAGGTTAGATGAGCTGTATCGTATTAACTTTCCAACGTCTGCTAGCGTGCCTGGGGATGCCCAGCAGTTATTCACAACAATGATTAGCCAATATTGCTAGATTTTAAGCTTTACCCCTTGAATTTGGGCAAAGCGTCGTCATTTAACAAAACAGCACCCTATGCATTATGCCAATGCCATGGTTAATTGCTGTACACGTTAACAGTTAGTAAATGAGAGGGGTCATGCGCATTTTATTGCTTTTATTCATTGTGGTGCCAGTTGTTGAAATGCTGGTGCTAATTAAAGTCGGTTCCTGGATAGGCGCATTGCCAACAGTAGGACTCGTGCTGTTAACTGCGGTTATTGGCCTGAATCTCTTACGTCAGCAAGGCTTTAGCACACTAATGCGGGCTCGCTCAAAACTGCAGACGGGCACGTTACCTGCTCAAGAGATGCTTGAGGGCATTGTGCTTGCAGTAGGAGGAGCCTTGTTATTAACACCTGGTTTTGTAACTGATGCATTTGGTTTTTGCTGTCTGCTTCCAATGACTCGGCGTGCGATGATTGCTGCACTCCTCAGATCAGGTAAGTTTATGGCATATACATCAACTTCACATACCTCGCAGAGCTATTATCAGCAATCCGCTGACCGTCCTCTGAATGGGGATGTGATTGATGGTGAGTTTCGTCGAGAAGATTCTAGTGAAGAAAAAAAATAAATTTTTTGGTGGGAACCATTGAAATTATTTTTTGTGATCCCCATTAATGGACACACGAATTTTAGAACTCAAGCAACGCTTACGAATTAAGCATTAAAAGGCTTTAAGCTTGTTTTGAGTGAGTAACAGGCGCCCTGACAGAGGGATGGTGAATGGCTACTTCAATAGCTGTTCACGCTTGGATAACCTTGTTGAGCGTAACTCAGCGAATAGGTAAAAACTGGAGAGATATTGATGAAAATCCGTCCGTTACACGAAAGAGTTGTTGTTCGTCGCCAAGAAGAAGAAAAGACAACTGCTGGCGGTATCGTGCTGCCTGGTAGTGCAGCAGAAAAGCCAAACCAAGGTGAGATCGTTGCTGTTGGTTCTGGTCGGATATTGGATAACGGCGAAGTACGTCCTTTGAGCGTAAAAGTAGGCGATAAAGTAGTTTTTGGAAAATACGCTGATAGTAACACCATTAAAATTGATGGCGAAGATCTCATCATCATGAGTGAAAACGACATCTATGGTGTATTGGAAGGCTAAGTATAGTACTACACCATTCGCAGTTTTATTAAACGCTTATATTAATGGTTAATCCCATTTAACGTTCTAAGGAATTCTAGATATGGCAAAAGAAGTTTTGTTTAGCGATAGCGCCCGTTCACGTATGATCAAGGGTGTAAACGTTTTGGCTGATGCGGTTAAAGCTACGTTGGGTCCAAAAGGTCGTAACGTTGTATTGGAAAAATCTTTTGGCGCGCCAACTATCACTAAAGATGGTGTTTCTGTAGCAAAAGAAATCGAACTAAAAGATAAGTTCGAAAACATGGGCGCACAAATGGTTAAAGAAGTTGCGTCTCAAGCAAATGACAAAGCAGGTGACGGTACGACTACTGCAACTGTATTGGCTCAGTCAATTGTTATCGAAGGTTTGAAGTCTGTTGCTGCTGGCATGAATCCAATGGATCTGAAGCGCGGCATTGACAAAGCAGTACTTGAAGTTGTTGATCATCTGCAAGACATGGCTATTCCTTGTGAAGATTCCAAGTCTATTGCTCAAGTAGGTACTATTTCTGCCAATGCTGATGCTCACGTTGGTGAAATCATTGCTAAAGCGATGGAAAAAGTAGGTAAAGAAGGCGTTATCACTGTAGAAGAAGGTAGCGGCTTTGAGAATGAGCTTGAAGTAGTTGAAGGTATGCAGTTTGATCGTGGCTACTTGTCACCATACTTCATCAACAACCAAGAAAATATGAGCGCTGAGCTTGAAAACCCATACATCCTATTGGTTGACAAGAAAATCGCTAACATTCGCGAATTGTTGCCCGTATTGGAAGCTGTTGCAAAATCAAGCAAGCCTCTGTTAATCATCGCTGAAGATGTTGAAGGCGAAGCATTAGCTACTTTGGTTGTTAACAACATGCGCGGTATTGTTAAAGTCTGTGCGGTTAAAGCACCTGGCTTTGGTGATCGTCGTAAAGCTATGTTGCAAGACATCGCTATTCTGACTGGCGGTACTGTTATTTCTGAAGAAGTTGGTCTTTCTTTGGAAAAAGCAACATTGGACGAGTTGGGCCAAGCTAAGCGCATCCAAATCACTAAAGAAGACACTACTGTTGTAGACGGTGCTGGTTCTGCTGCAGATATCAAAGCACGTGTAGAGCAAATCCGTGCAGAAATCGAGCAATCTACTTCTGACTATGACAAAGAAAAACTTCAAGAGCGTGTTGCTAAACTGGCTGGCGGTGTTGCTGTCATTAAAGTGGGTGCTGGCTCTGAAGTAGAAATGAAAGAGAAAAAAGCACGTGTAGAAGACGCATTGCATGCGACTCGTGCTGCAGTAGAAGAAGGTGTTGTACCTGGTGGTGGTGTTGCTCTTATTCGTGCACTGCAAAAAGTGACTGTTCAAGGTGATAACGAAGACCAAAATGCAGGTATTCATTTAGCTCTGCGTGCACTTGAAGCACCTCTGCGTCAAATCGCTGCTAACGCAGGTGATGAAGCGTCTGTTGTGGTTGAAAACATCAAGAAAGGTGACGGTAACTACGGTTACAATGCGGCAACTGGCGAATACGGCGACATGATCGAGCTGGGTATCCTGGATCCTGCTAAGGTAACTCGTTCTGCGCTGCAAGCGGCTGCATCTGTTGCTGGTCTGATGATCACTACAGAAGCTATGATTGCTGAAATCCCTGAAGATAAGCCAGCTGCTCCAGATATGGGCGGTATGGGCGGAATGGGTGGTATGGGCGGCATGATGTAATTGCCTGCTTTATTAGCACCTAAAAAAAACCCTCGCATCGCGGGGGTTTTTTTATGCCTATAGATAAATAATTTGTTTTTATGTTTAGATGACTACATTTAAAGCATATAGTTTTTAATAAAGAAGCGCATAATAAGATGATGGGATTAAGATTTTAGCCCTATTAATCAGTCATAAGTAGTTTAGCTAAATTCATTAGGAAAATAGTTACCATGAATACCGCTACCATTCTTTGGGGGCTACTGTTTGGGTCTATAGGTCTGGGTTATTTCATATATGGAAAAAAACAGTCAAATATTGTCATTCGTTTAACGGGTATCGCGTTGATGGTTTATCCGTATTTTGTTGACAATGCAATTGCGTTAATCTTAATTGGTACAGGTTTAATGTTACTGCCAAGATTTATTCAGTTATAAGTAGAATGTCGCTTTGAATAGAAAATTAAACTATCTACTTCGTAAATGAATGGATTTTCATGTGTACTAAATAAGTAGCATGTTTCTACTATCTTGAATTTGATTCTATTTAGCTAACTGTACCACTAAGTCTTCTAACTTCTTGGCCAAATCCTCTAAGCTATGACTGTTTTCTGCTGTTTTATCTGCATTTTTACTATTGGTTGAGGCAATTTCAGTAATATCATGAAGGTTTTGGCTGATGTCTTCAGCAACGGAGGTTTGTTCTTCAGCGGCTGTTGCTATTTGATGGTTCATATCACGAATTTCTTCTACGGCGTGGGTAATTGATTGTAATGAATCACCCGCTTTTGTGACTTTTTCTACGCCTTCTGCTGTTTGATTACGACCACGCTCTATGGCAGAGACGGCATCATGAGCACCATTTTGAACGTTGGCGATAATATCTTGTATTTCAGCTGTAGATTGCTGGGTACGCTGGGCAAGCGTACGAACCTCATCAGCAACAACTGCAAACCCACGACCTTGATCACCAGCTCGAGCTGCTTCAATAGCGGCATTAAGTGCAAGCAAATTAGTTTGTTCTGCAATACCACGAATAACATCGAGTACTGTGCCTATACTTTTTGATTCTTCTTCCAAATGCTGAATAACATCCGATGTATTACTGACTTCTTTTGACATACTATTTATGGTATCAATCGTGTTATTCATTATGCTCATAGTGTTTTGGGCAGAGTTATCTGCATTTGTTGCTGCTTCAGCAGCATTTGCGGCATGTTGGGCGACTTCGTGTGCTGTTGCACTCATCTGATTCATTGCAGTAGCAACTTGGTCAGTACGTAAATGCTGCTCGTTAATTCCGCGAGAAATATCCTGAGAAATATGACTTAGTGAACGTGATGATTGTTTTAGGCTTTGTAAAACACTCTTTAAACTATCTGTGGTATTTTTTAATGAAGATTGGAGTTTGGCGACTGAATTAGAAACAAGACCAAGTTCGTCATCACGGGGTTTAAGTTCACTGTGAAACTCAAGCTGTCCTGACTCTAACGCAAAAATATGGTTTGATAATGCTTGAAGAGGCCTAATTAACAAAGCTCTTAACCAAACGAATGCGATAACAAGGATAATGACTAATACTGCAAACGTAGTGAAAAACAAGCTATTGGATAATGTTAAGCTACTTGACGAAAGTGATGCGCTTTTAGTTTTTGAAATATCACTTAATTTTTTTTGAAGCTCTTCCAGTTGTGTAGACGGTTTCCTGTCTATTCCCTTTACTTGCTTATCTGCAGCTTTATAATCATTATCGCCTTGGGTAAATTTATTATAAGATTGTTGATACTGGCTGAAGAGCTGTTGATGGGTTTGAATAAATGACTTTAGTTCATTAGCTGTTGCTTCATCCGTTTCAGTAATATGTGGTAGTAATTCTTTGGCGATTTGTTGAATATCTTGTTGCTGTTTTTCAAATGCTCCCCAGTACTTTTCCCTGTTGCCACTATCATGGCCGCGAAGTAGAACATTTTTCCATTCTTGAACTTGTCGCTTAAAAAGAAGATTTAAGTGATCAATTTGTTGGCTGTGATAGAACTCTTCATTAATTAGGGAGTTATACTCTTTTAACGCATTGTTGGTCTGCCATAGGCTGAATGCATTTAATGCTAAAAGTATAGCGCCCACTAAAAAAGGTATAAAATAAACCTTCGCTAAGAGACTTTTCTTGAGCAACCCCATGAGTTACCTCAATCTATCATATAAAACCAGTACTGTGTGATATTAAGAGTTTAGCAGTGATGTTTAGAGTGGGCGAAATAAATAAACTGCAAGTAGCGCTTTGGTGCCGGTGTGCTTGAGGTGTATTGGTGTAAGGACTATTTGCTCCATACTCATCACAAGGCCACCTTTGGCCTGCAATAAGTACCGCGCTCCCAGCAAGTGTTTCACAAAAAGTCTTCTGGCACGTTTTAAGGTTAACGGGTATATTTTAAGGCTTATACCAATGCACTGGTCGTATTGAGGTGATTATCCCAGGCAATTTTATTGTATTTTGTGGTGTGTACTTTTTTGATGCCAGTGTTGCAATCAAAAAGGTGTACCTCTCCTGTTCCTGTTGTTACAGCACAGAGATGGTCACTGAGCGCAACGGCTCCTGCAGCATCCGTTAAGGGAATTGTTTTTGTTAATTGTTTAGTTTTCAAATCCCAAAATGTGACTTTATTGGCTCGTGGTGCAGTAATAACAGCGGTATTGCTTTGAGTCATGATACAGACACTGGCGATATACTGATTGAGTTGAAGCCAACCGATTTCATCAGTATGCATAGGCTGTAATTCACTATTACCTTGCTGATAAAGTACTAGAGGCACAATATCACTTTGATCGCCCTGATATTGTAAACCCACAATAATCAACCCATCATCACTAACATCCAGGTGTCGAATGCTTAATTGTTTAGGATTAAATGACCATTGTTGTTGTACATCGCCTTTTGCTAAGTTGATAAGACTTAAGTTAGGCTTCATGGAGTCAACGTTTAGTTTACGTCGGTCATAGTCTGGATGAGTTTTTATACCGCCATTGGCGACGATTAACTGATTGTGCTGTGGATGTAGGCGTAATTCATGAGGTCCCATTCCACCACTATTGAGGGTATCAACACGTTCAAAAGTACGCGTATGGTATACGCCTATTTGACCTTTACTGGTTGGCCAGTGTTGTTCCGTGGTGAAAAAATATTCACCATCATGACTGAAAACACCATGACCGTAAAAATGATGATTGGGCAGAGCTGTTATTTGTTTTAGTAACTGGTGTTTTTGATAATCAAAAACGTAAAGTTGTCGACCAGGTCGGCGGTCAACACAGATCGCTATAGGTTTTTTGGGGTGTGGTGTAATGCTGTGTGCTCGGTGGGGGAGGGGGAACGAAAAAAGTTGTTGCTGCCATGGCGAAAAAATACAAATATGATATTTACCCTTATTGTCTTTTGCCGCGCTTAGGAGCTGTGGTGATTTAGTTGCTTTTTTGCGTAGCAGCTCAGACGCATAAAGTGATGGTATGCAAAAAGCGGTTAAACCTAAAAGACCTTTCTGTAAAAAAGCACGGCGTTTAACTGAACGCGTAAATGACATGATCAATCCCCATCATTTGCATTAAAGCCAATTAACACGTCAAGTGTTTTAGGTAAGTCCAGCGTTATTTGTTTTTTTAATTGACGAAATTGCTGTGTTGTCTCTTGTAATTGTAATAGATTTTTTGCTGAGTGTTTTTCTTGATTTTTAATAGCTTGTAATATAGAAAATAATGAATTTGGCAACTGTTTAAATTGAGTAATATTTTTTTTGAAGGCGGTGTTAAGGATTTTTGCTAGGTCTTTTTTTTCTTTGGTATCTTGTAAGTAAGGTAAAATAAGCTGCTGATACCAGCTGTTAGCTGCGACTAAGCTTTGCTGAATATTTTCATTTGAGTGTTGGCTACGCCAGGATTCAGCGAAGTAAGGATTTTGTTTTAATACAGCTAAAGACCATTTTTTATATGTTTTTTCTAAGTAGGACGCTAAGGCATTGCTTACCAGCGTAAGATAGTCATGTTGATTTTTAATCGCTAATGGTTGTTTATTCCAGTGCTTTTGAAGATAGTGGCTGTTTTGAACGAGGACTGAGGATACTTCTTCTAACAGTTGGCAGCGTTGCTTATTGTTAGCAATCGAAGGTGTAATAGGCTCAAAAAGTAAATATTCTGCAGCTGAAAGTCCTTGAATGATAACACTGGCTTCAGCTACTTGCTTGTTTGTAATGGCGTCGGAGTGTTGTTGTAAAAACTGCTCAACTTTTCGTTTCACTAAATTCTTTTTATCTGGCCAGAATTGAAAACGCCAAGCAATATTCTCATCTACGACCAGGCCAAAATTAATGAGATCCGCTTTAACCCAGGCATTCATTGCATTTTCCCAGGCTAGTTGGGTAGCGCTTAATTTTTCCGGTTGCTGAGAAGCTGCCGTTGTTTTACAAAGTTGCTGGCTGGATTGATGAAGTGTTTCAACCTGTGTTGATAGGTTGGCATATATTGCATCGACATGTGTAGTTAAATTATCTAAATTGGCCTGAACGGGGAAGGTAACTAAGATACAATAAGCGATAAAACTCTTTATGCTTATACGAAAGTTATGTTTTATTTGTGAGTATTTCATAAAATAAAAACTCTTGCTCAAATACCATATTGGTAACGTGGTATTTGAATATGTGGGTTATAGTGAATTTAGAAAAACCAATAGGGCGGCACGTTCTTTTTTATTCATTTTTAATACATGCTGTTTCGACTTTTCAGCTTCTCCACCATGCCAGAGAATTGCTTCCATCAAATTTCTAGCTCGTCCGTCATGTAAAAAATAGGTGTGATCATTAACCGTTTTTGTGAGTCCTATACCCCAAAGAGGTGGAGTTCTCCACTCATTTCCAGATGCTTTAAATTCAGGGCGGTGATCTGCAAGCCCTTCTCCCATATCATGCAAAAGCAGGTCAGTGTAGGGCCAAATAACTTGTTCTGATAGTGCTTTTCTTTCAGGACGGCGTGCTGTTTTTAATTGAGGAATATGGCAACTATTGCAGCCACTGGTATTAAATAGAGTCTGCCCTTTTTTGACTAAAGGATCATTACTATTTCTTCGTGCGGGAACCGCTAAATGCTGGGTATAAAACTCAACGAAATTAAGAATTTTTTCACTTACTTCAGGTTTTCCACCAGAGGGTGCCTTATTACAGGCTTTTTGCTGTGTAGTACAGTCATCATGGGGAAACATCAGTGAAGTAACACCTATATCACCATTAAAAGCAGCTGCATTTTGCTGCATTAATGAAGGTTGTCCTGCCTTCCAGCCAAAGCGTCCTAATTGTGTTTTTTGTAAGCGGTGGTCCCATACATAATTCGCACGGCCAGAAATACCATCCTTATTTTTGTCTTCTGGGTCAGCATGGGTAAGAATAGTTTGCTCATCAACACTTTCCAGTAAGCCCAAACCAATCATAGGTGGAGCAATGCGCGCTGACATCATCGTTTCAGGATGGAATTTACCATAACCAAGCTCAGTTATAGTCAGTGTTGGCTTCCGTAAACTCACTTGATATCCATCCTCAAATGATACGACTTGTTCCGTATAGGTAATATTTATTTTTCCTTCATTGGGGATGGGGTCATTAGCAAAGTCTTGGAGTTGTCCACCATACGTAGGTTCAGGTATAACCCCTTGCTTTTTTAATTGTGCTTGTTGTTGCTCTGTGACTGCAGGAATACTTAGTCGAACGAGCATGGAAACAGCATTATGGTCATTCGGTTCTGGAGGATGACCTCGACCGTCTTTAATATGGCAATTCTGGCAACCATTTGTATTAAATAAGGGCCCCAGTCCGTCACGTGCAGTTGTTGATGATGGTGCTTGTACCCAGGGATTACGAAAAAAACTGTTGCCTACACTAAAGTCGAGTTTTTGGGTAATGGGTAAATTGGCGGCAGGAAGTGAATAAGCGTTATGTGTTGTATTTTTTACTGTAGTCTCACCACCAGACAGTTCGTCACGGCTTAATGGCGCAGCATTGAGGATAAAAGAGGGTATGAGTAGCGTAAGAGTTATAACAGGTTTCACGATAGCTTTACTGCATTGATGTTATAATAACTAGCCCCTTTAACAGGGCTAGGCTGTATTTAAACTGTGTATAAGCTGTTTTTTTAATTAAAAACTATGATCAGCATTATCTGGGTTTAAGTTAGCTATGCCAATCACTTTCGCCGCTTTTTCAATCCCTTCTGTTTGTGCAACGAGAGACTGTATTGCATTACGAACAATGGTATGGCCTTCTTTATTGTTTGCAGCAATCATTTGGTCGAATGCCATACCCTTTTCAGCTTTATCAACCATTGTTTGCATTGCAGATTGAGTCGTATTAAATAATTGTTCAATTTGTTGAGCTGTTTTAGGTTGTTTTGCTTTTACCAGATCTGCCACACTGGGACCTGTTACGGTTGACCCATCTATACGCTGGTATTTACCAAAGAAAATGTTGTTGATGCCTTGTGCATTGTAATAATGGGAATTGTGGGTGTTATCGCTAAAGCAGTCATGTTCATCTTCAGTAGAATTAGCTTCTAATGCGACTTTCATACGTTCCCCAGCAAGTTCCCCCAAAGCCAGGCTACCCATACCATAAAACATTTTACGGAGACCTTGCTCTGGTGAATCGCTGAGTAGTTCATGGCGGTAGTTGTCGGATTTTTTCGGAGCCCACTGAGTGACCATATCCTTTAAATCATTAACCAGAAGTTCAGAGGTTGCTTTTAGATAGGCGACACGACGGTCACAATGTTGGTTAGTGCACTGCTTGCCTGGCATAAAGTCAGTTACTTTACGCTCGCCCGCACCAGCCTGTGTGCCATGTAGATCTTGTCCCCATAGTAAAAATTCAATGGCGTGATAGCCTGTTGCCACATTTGCTTCAGAGCCACCCAGCTCATTCAGTGACGCTAATAATTCGGGTGTAATATTCGTTGCATCAATTGTTTTGCTTCCGACTTTGATTTGCTTATTAGCAATGATGTTAGCACTTGCACCACTATTGCCGAGTTCATACTCATAGTGCTCGGTGTCAACATAGTCTATTAAACCTTCATCAAGAGGCCATGCATTCACTTGACCTTCCCAGTCATCAACGATTTTGTTGCCAAAGCGAAATACTTCAGTTTGTTGGTAAGGAATTCGTGCTTGAAACCAAGCTTGTTTTGCTTGTTTAAGGGTTTCTTTATTAGGATTTTTTGTTAGCTGATTGATTGCTTCTTGCAGTGCCTGAGCGGTTTGCAGGGCATCACTGTAATTAGCGTAGGCAATATCAGCATAGTGACCTACAACAGCTTTCAGAGAGGGAGCCTGATTATTCTCTGCTTTGGCTTGCACGGATAATGGTAAGGCGACTATCGACGTAAGTAAGTAGGTAAGTGCTGTCTGACGTAGCATGCGGGATAAACTCCTTCTGAGGTACATCATTGCTTAGTGTTTGGATAAGAAGCTAATAATAACTATTACCATATTATAATGATAATGCTTATCGTTTAAAAGGTGGGCAGTTTGTAACGATATCTGGCCAGGTTCATTTTGCGTAAAGATGGTATTTGTCGCTTTATCACATCCATTTAGTGAGTTTTGTCGCAAAATTCATTCTATAGTAAAGATTAATGAGGTAATGTGTGAAGTAGTTTGTATAACTGATTGATTATTCATATGAAGACAGTAATAGCATTTCTCATGAGTAGTTTGATGATATCTGGCTGTGATATGGCGCTGGATACGACAGAAACAGCACAATTTAGCCAGGATGGGATATCGTTTCGTTATCCTGCTTCATGGGATGTGGATTATCAGAATACTGATGGACAGCACCAGTGGATATCACTGGAAGGTGTATTTACATTAGGTGTTGATATCAATATTGAGTCCCGTGTTCAGGAAAAAACACGTGCGCTTTATGGTGATGAGATTAATATCATGGCTTATGCTCAGGGGTATTCCGATACCTTCAAGCAGCTTGAAATACCTGGTGCGACAATTGAGTCCAAACGCTTTGAAGTGTTAGATACGATTGACGATAGTGCGCTTGGCAATGTGCAATGCGTTCGTGAGTTTTATCAGGTTAAAGGCTATACCCAAGAAGCATTTCTTCGGGACTATTGTGGGATGCAGACCGCTTCTCACTCAATTTACTTTGTCATGCAGCGCAATCAGCGGGAACAGACAAGACTTGAGCCAGGTTTAAAATTGGTGATGGGTAGCTTCGATATGCGTTCTGATTTGTCAGAAAATGCGGCTACCCAAACAGTAAGCTTATAAACCTATTCTTCTCAACCAAACGTATGGGATTAGGGGACTTGGGTGAGTGACTGTTGAGGTACTGTTTCTGGTGCCTCAAGTTCTTCCAGTCTGGCTTGAAGCCTTGCCATCTGTTCATCCTTGAGGACCAGCAGGCGTTTTAAGGTATTAATTTGTTCCTGTAAGTCATTCAGCCGTGATTTTAACTCGTCATTTTCACGTTTCGATTTATCTAGCTGCTCTTGTGTGACTGTGAGCTTTGTATTGTAGGCTGTATCTGATGTATGGGGTTGTAATTCTGAGTTTCCCGTTGCTGTTGGATCAACATGAGTGACAATGGAGAGTCTGTCAGCTGCATTTTGACGTCCAGCAAAGGTTGGAGAATCCTGATGGGTTGCATCCAAGGGCGTTGCGGTTAACGACTGAGGGTCATTGGACTGAGCCGCTATCAGTTCTACGGATTCTTGTGGTGTGATAACCGCAATTTGCGCTTGGGTTGGAACTCTTAACACTTTACCCCGTTTTAATAGGTTGATGTTGTCATTGATAAAGGCATGAGGGTTAAGGGCTTGTAAAGCAATCATCATTTGTTGAATGCTGATTGACTTGCTTGGACGAACGTCTCGTGCGATTTCCCATAAGGTGTCGTTTGCTTTAATCGTGTAGCTTTCTGTTTGCTGTGGTGAAGGTTGACTTTCACCTGTCGGGGGGGCACTGCTAGTTTGAGGCGCTGATGAGTTATCTGCTATTTGATACTGATTGGTATTAAAATCCAGTGTGGGTGTCGTCGACGTTGGTGCAGGGGGATCAAGTAGCAAAGTATACTGGCGGAGAAGACGTCCTGTAGGCCATTCTGTTTCAATAACAAAATTTAAAAACGGCTCTCGTATCGGTTGATTACTGGTCACTTCAATATAAGCGGTGCCATTGGGCCGAGTCACCGTCTTGAATTGTAAATGCTGTAAGATATTTACAGGTTCAACCCCTGCCTGGTAGAAAGCAGATTGGCTCGCCAAGCGTGCATGTACTGTATTGGCAGATGTTGTACGGTTGTTAGGAATAAGCACTTCAATATGTGATTTTAAAGGCTCATTCATCACTGAAAAAAGGCTTGCATCCCCTAACTGTAAAGCATGTATTGGTGCTGTAAATACAGCTGAAACTGAGGATAGTATCCCGGAAAATAGAACGGCTTTTTTGTTTGTCATGGTATTTTTCAGCAAGCTGTAAAATGTCTGGTAGTCTGCTTCTGGTATCACAATAAATATGTTGTACTACAAAAGAAGACTATGCTCTTCCGTGCCAAAGACTTACTCTATCTTGTTCCATAGGTTTTGGACTGCTTTTTAAGGGGCTTGTTTAATTCCCCCTGTTACTGCTTACAACACTTTCTAAGGAGTATAAGACGCTCGTTGTAAAGTGTTAAGTTTTTACAGTGGCTATCTTGCCATCTATGATGTATACAACAGGAACCGTTCACCTGTAAAGCTTGAATATGACTTTAGCTGATAAAAGCCTATATTTACTTCGTGAAAGTCAGGTATTGCTGTGTATTATATTGTTAGGCTAGTAAGAGTGTAGCAGTGGCTATCGTCAGCAGAGATTAAGTGTGATTAGCTCGCTGTGGATGGTTCTAACCCATTATTGTTTTCATTTTTCAGGCTGCTTTGTTGTTTTTTTTTACGTATTGTTGAAACTGTTCAGAGGACACTGGTTTGCTGTAGAAATACCCCTGACCTTCTTCACAGCCTTGACTGATAATATAATCTTCGTGCTCCTGGGTTTCTACGCCTTCAGCAATAACTTTAAGTCCTAAGCTTTTACCTAGCTGAATGATTGCTCTTACAATGGCCGAATTATCTTCATCTTGAATAACATCTTGCATAAACCCTTTGTCAATTTTTATTTTATCGAAGGGTAATTTCTTTAAATAACTTAGAGAGGAATAACCTGTACCAAAATCATCAATGGCGATCATTACACCTGAGCGTTTAATACTTTCCAGTCGTGCTGCGGCGAGAGATACATCATCCATGATACTCGTTTCAGTGACCTCCAACTCCATACAGTAAGGTGGTATTGAATATTTTTGTAATGTTTCAGTAATAACTTCTTCAATATTTTCCTGGCGTAATTGTATAGCGGATAAATTCACTGCCATACGGAATTCTTCAAAGCCCATATTATGCCAAAACTGAAGCTGTTGAGCCGCTTGTTGGAGTACCCATTCGCCAATAGGAATAATGGATAAATTCTTTTCGGCTAATGGAATGAATAATTCTGGAGAAATAAAACCTTTATCAGGATGTATCCAGCGTAAAAGTGCTTCTGCACCAATGACACGGTTTGTGGAATAGTCAATTTGAGGTTGATAGACTAAGTGTAATTCTTTATTTTCTAACGCTTTAAGCAGGTCTTTTTCGAGTTGTTTGCGGATACGCATTTCTGTATCCACACTGGCTATATAGAATTGGAAGCGGTTTTGACTGCGGGATTTTGCCAATGTCATTGTTTGCTCTGCTTTTTGTAGCAGTTTTTCCGGGTTACTTCCATCCTCAGGAAATAATGTAATCCCTATGGTCGCACGAATACCAATAGGCTCATTGTTGATGACGAAAGGCTCTTCTACATCATTTAAGACATTTTGAGCTAGCTCTGCGGCTTCATAAGGCTGTTCAATATTGTCCTGAATAATGGCAAACTGGTCTCCTCCTAAGCGGCCAACGGCACGTACGCTACTCCTTTGGTTACGTAAGCGGTCTGCTAGCGCCATTAAAATATGGTCACCGACTTTGTAGGTAAACTGTTCATTTACGCCTTTAAAATCATCAATACCACAACATAAAATAGCAACGAGACAATTTTTGCCTCCTGCTTCTTGTAATATTCGCTGTAATTGCTTTTGCAGCATGACGCGATTAGGTAAACCGGTAAGAAAGTCATATTGAGCAAGGCGAAGCACATGCGCTTCTGCTTTTTGGCGTTTAGTATTGTTGCGATCTATTGACTCAAGCAGCTGATTGGCGGTGCGAATCCAAATCCCCATTTCATTTTTTTCGTTACCCTTCAGCATGGGGATCTTTTTTTGACCAGGGTGGTCGGGGTTAATATGAGATAAATTATCAATGATTCGGGTAAGTGGTTTGGTCAATAGAATGGTGTAAATTAAATAAAGTACTGTGGCCATTGCGATGGCACGCAAAATGCCAGACACAAAAATGATAATACTACGATTGACAAACTCAGAACCACTTAGCGCAGTGTCAATGGTAATCATCAGATCACCATAATATTCACTGTAGGGCAGTCGTCCAAATAGATTGACTTTGTATGTTCGCTCAGTATTAAAGATTTTATCAGTAAACCAGCGGTAGGGGGTGCTGATGAGTGGCCGGCGTTTCTCTGCCAGCATGGGTTCATCGGGATGCCCAATAGCTGCATATCGGATAGATTGATTTTCGAATAAGCCTTCAACAACTTGTGATGCCATTTCTTTGTCCAGGCTATACACCGCCTGAATAGCAGGATCACGAACCATGGCCAACATTGCATAAGCCTGGTTATCAATGGTCTCGTCGGAGCTGTATGCATCAAAAACGATTTGCGCGACACTCAAGACTACACCCACGAGGAATGCAGAAAATAACACCACGCGCAGTAATTTAACAGATAACCGATCTCTTTTAGGTATTGTTAAAGCCAATCACAGTCCCTCTTTTACAACGTGACGTTCTTGGGGTCTGTACCACTTCCAGTATGCGAAATGTTTTATCATTCGTCAAAACGCTTAAATATTCAGATTTGCAATAATAAGCAACTCACTTAATCAGTGTGCTTATTCAGTAAAGTAACAAATTGAATAAGTATACCCTTTATTATGAGTATATTTTGTTTTACTAAAGGCGTTACATCCAGTGTGGCTTTTTCCACAAGAGGGTATAGCAGCCTTTAAATACTTCATGAATAACTTATTAATCAGATTAGCTAAATACTGGATATAAGAAAGTCAAAAATATTAATTTATTCGTGGTATGAATAGTCTCTTAATATGGATACTCGGTGCTTCAGTATCATGTTAAGAAAGAAACTGTTTTTCCTGTTTAGCGTGGATTTTAATTTAAGCGTTCATTCAGGTTGAGGCTATTATGAATCTGCTGATAAGTGTTATTTTTGTTTGTGTCACAGAAGTATTATGAGCCCTCGGGGAACACTTCACTGTGTTATTGAGGGCATTTCATAATGTATGTATTTTTAGAGGTACCCTTTTTGCTTAATTGTTTTTTGAAATAAATAATGAACGTTCAAAAAAAGATTATACTGTAGCAATTGCCCCTTTTTTATAGCCTTCATAGGCTTGTACAGTAACATCTTGATTAGGGTTCTCTTTTTTTATTTCTTGCGCTAAGTGTTGGGCAATTAGCTCTACGGTCGTGTCTGTTTGGAAAAAATAACAGCGTTTTTTATTAATGGTTAATTCAAAATAGCCTTGAGGTGCCTGGTAGCCACATTTTATATAGGTAATGCCATTTTGTTCAAATTGGTCCAGAATATCTGCTTCAGTCACAAGGTAAATATCCTGCCAGTGCTTGGCCCATTGCTGTGCTAATTGGGGAGCGGGCTTTCCATCCAGCTTAATTTTTAGCGGTGACCGGTGTCCATGTGCAATGCGTTGGCAGTCGCCATGATGCTTTTTCAGTCCATGACTGTAATGGTAATAGGCTTCTTGAATGGCTTGAGGGTATAGATTTACAGATACAGAATCTACATTGTCAGGTACAACACTTTTTAGGTGATTTTCAACGACGGCTTTTAATGTTATGGGTGTAATTGTATCAACAGGAATAGGTACAATGGCTGCTTTGGGTGCTAGACAGTGAATGATGTCATCTTGGGATGTAGAAAGAGTGACTTCACGTGTTTTATCATGATCAACCAGTTGGATGGCATCACAGTGAGAAGGTACAACAAGTGTATGATCAATGGTACTGTCAATGGCTTGCTTGATGTCTTTTTTTACATTGCCAAAATCAAACACCATACCTTGTTCGTTAAGTGAGCCATCAAGTATTACATCGACTAACCAACTTTCGCCGACGAGACCACGCTCAGGGCATAAATAGGAAAAGTCAATAACGGTTAGCTGTTCAACAAATAAAGATGCCATAAAACTTAAGTCTAGTGATTAAACAAGTGATTTTACCTTATTCTAGGGGGACGAAAACACCCTCACTTTGTGTTGACTGCATCTTTATTAAAAATAGGCCATTCCGTCATTAGGTGATGAGCTAAATCTGTTTGTAACTCTGTGAAGTGGTTGAGATATCGTGTATCAGTCGTTAGCATCTTTTTTAAGATGTGCCTTAAGCCATCGTCTAACATGTTTGAATCATATCCACAGCAGATGACTAAAGGAGTAAGACTTTGACTAAGCCGTTGGTGAGCGAGGATGATCTAGGTTTTGATGCAGCCCATATTTGGCACCCTTATACATCTATGCAAAACCGTTATCAGATGTTTCCTGTCGTTTCCGCCGCAGGGGCTCAGTTAACGCTGAATGATGGACGACAGCTAGTGGATGGTATGGCATCTTGGTGGTCTGTCATTCATGGCTATAACCATCCAATATTGAATGAGGCCATTCAGCAGCAGCTAGGGTTAATGGCCCATGTGATGTTTGGGGGATTAACCCACAAGCCCGCGATTGATTTGGCTCGAAAATTAGTCGCTATTTCCCCCGAGCCTTTGCAACAGGTTTTTTTCTCTGACTCCGGGTCAGTAGCAGTTGAAGTTGCGATAAAAATGGCATTGCAATATCAGCATGCGAGAGGAAATACCCAGAAGAAACGTTTACTGACAGTAAAACGGGGTTATCATGGAGATACCTTTTCTGCGATGTCGGTTTGTGATCCTGAGCAAGGTATGCACACGCTGTTTCAGGGGGTGCTTTCTAAACAATTATTTGCGCCTGCTCCTCAAAGTTCTTTTAGAGGTGAGTGGCAACCTGGAGAGTTGACAGCCGTAAAGCAATTATTTAAACAACATCACTCTGAGATAGCGGCTTTTATTCTTGAGCCGATTGTCCAAGGTGCCGGCGGCATGCGTTTTTATGCACCCGAATATTTGGCTGAAATTAGAAAGCTTTGCAATCAATACCAGGTTTTGCTCATTGCAGATGAAATAGCCACAGGTTTCGGCCGAACAGGTAAACTTTTTGCCTGTGAGTACGCCAACATAGCACCTGATATTTTGTGTGTTGGTAAAGCTTTGACGGGTGGATATATGTCATTTGCGGCCACCTTATGTACGGAAGAGGTTAGTCAAGCCATATCCAAGGAAGGAGTATTGATGCATGGTCCCACCTTTATGGCTAACCCACTTGCTTGCAGTGTTGCTAATGCCAGTATTGATTTGCTGCTTGAGCAAGACTGGCAAGGTACTATTGCTCAGATAGAACAAGGTCTTATACAGGGGTTTGCATACTGTCGTTCACTACCACAGGTGGCTGATGTGAGGGTTTTGGGGGCGATAGGCGTTGTTGAGTTAAAACAACCTGTTGATATGCATCAGGTTCAGCCTATGTTTGTTGAGCAGGGCATCTGGGTTCGCCCGTTTGGCAAGTTGGTTTATGTTATGCCACCTTATATTATTTCAAAAGAACAACTTACCTTGCTTTGCCAAGGCATTTGTAATGTGATTACTCAGTTGGGGGAATGATAGATGGATATTATTCAAGGACAACATGATTGGCAATCATTATACAAAGAGCATGTAGCCGTGTTAATGGAAAGGTTGCAGCAAAGTTTACTTGAAAATGAATTTGATAGTGTATTGATTTATTCTGGTACGTCATCAGTAGCGTTTCGAGATGACAACCCTTACCCTTTTAAAGCCAATCCTCATTTTAAGCATTGGTTGCCATTGCCAGAACAGCCTGGTTGTATGTTATGGATAACACCAGAAAAAAAACCAAAACTTTTTTATTTACAGCCAAAAGATTTTTGGCATGCGGTACCGCCAGAACCTGAAGGTTTTTGGCTCAATGAATGGGATATTAACATTGTCCATTCTGTGTCAGAGATTCGACAGCAGTTAGCCATAGATTGGAACACAATGGCTTTTATTGGTGAAACAACGGAAGAATTATTTGATTGGCCTATTCAACACATTAATCCTAATTCCTTGCTTGCTCATTTAGAATATAATAGAGCCTATAAAACTGCATATGAGCAGCAGTGTTTAAGAATGGCTAATAGACGAGCCGTTAAAGGACACAATGCGGCCTATCAAGCTTGGCATTCAGGGAAAACTGAGTTAGAAACACATTGTGCTTATTTAATGGCGTGTCAGTTAAGAGAAAGTCAGTTGCCTTATGATAGTATTGTTGCTTTCAATGATCATAGTGCCATCTTGCATTATGACCATTATCTAACAAGTGCAACAACTGAAATGAAAAGTTTTTTACTCGATGCAGGCGCTGTTTACAATGGTTATATTGCTGATATCACGCGAACTCATTGTGCAGGAGAGTCTCATGTATTCAGTGAACTGATCCAGGCACTTGATCTTGCGCAACAAAAATTAATTTCAGAAATTGAACCTGGAATGTCTTTTGTGTATTTACATGAAAGAATGCATGAAGCAATAGCCATTTTATTAAACCAATTTGAGATTGTGAATTTGCCTGTAGAGCAAATTATTAATAATGAAATTACCCATGTATTTTTCCCTCATGGGCTTGGCCATTTGATTGGTGTGCAAACGCATGATATTGGTGGGTGGCAGAAAGATACCAATGGCACAATGTTTGAGTCACCTTCAAAACACCCATTTTTGCGTTTATTGCGTCCGTTAGACATTGGTGTGGCAACCACAATTGAGCCAGGTATTTATTTTATTCCAATGCTGCTAAAAACATTACGTGAAAGTGAACATGCAAAGTGGGTTAACTGGTCGCTTATTGATACATTATGTGGCTTTGGTGGTATTCGTATAGAAGATACTGTAATCATTAACCATCAAGGTACTGAAAATATTACACGAGATGCTTTTACGTTAGTATCTGAAATAGATTTTTCTTTATAATTTAGTTAACAGCAGAAATACTGGTTAAAGTGTTTCTGCTGTTATTTTAATTAAATCGTTTGGTATTTATCAAGAAATATTTAATTCATAAAATTGTATTGTGTTTTTTGTGAGTTCTATTACTGTTTTTGTCGTGTGTTTTTACACATTTAATTTAAATGGTTATGTAGTAATCATGAAATTATATTTTTTCTCTTGTAAGACAACGGTTTAGTTTATACCGCCCTTTCTGGCACAGTAATTGTTATTAGGCTGGGGTAGCATGAGCTTCCATAAAGGGTAAAAAAATGACTAAGTTAAAACCACTGATTTATGCTTGCGCGCTAACTGCATTAAGCGGCGGTATGACGCATGCCGATGATATTTTTCTTGATGTTGGAACAAGTTTCAATGCGACAGATGCAGACTCAAGAACTGATGATTTTGAAAAACTATTGTTTAGTGTGATTGCCACATCTACTTACACCATTGATGACAATATATTTGGTGGTGATGACACAACACTTGATACTGGTGACAAGGTAGTTGATACCGGCCACTCAAATATTGGTTCTTTAGAGACTAATGATGCCGCAGCTTTAGTTGGTCCTGCATTAGAAGGGTTTAATAACGATTGGGGATTAACGATTGATTATACGATCAGTGGTTATGCTGTTGTGGGACCTGGTGGTATTCCAGATGAGTTAGCAGCAGTCTTTACCGATGGTACAGCAAGTATCTTTTTTGATGACTTTATGGGGACAGAAACTAAAGTATTAGAGTTAGCTTTAACATCAAGTATGATTGAACCCACAAATGTATTGTTGACTGGTATTGTTGATTACAGTTGGTGTGATCCAGCATGCGGATCGTTTGTTGAAGATTTCTTTAATTTCTCTGATCCCATTGCAGGAGAGCATGCTTTCTATGACATCTGGGCGCTCGATCTTACACCACCCATCAGCATTATGTGGCGTTTAGATACCAATATTGATGAAGCAGCGGTTGTTTCACCTGAGCCTATTTCAGAAGGTTCTACTACATGGACACGTGAAACAGAGTTGTCCCCCACCATTCAATTTGTACCTGAGCCAGGCACATATGGGGCAATGTTATTAGGTTTAGGGGCGTTATTATTCTCTCAGCGTCGCCGAATGACTTATGCATTAACAGGTGAACATTAAAACATCTGTTTATAAACTATGTAAATATACTCATACTGATGAGTATATTTAGTGAGAAAAATTAAGCACAAAGGAATGTGCTTAGTCTCTTAGTTATTTCCTTCTTCCCAAAATGTCTTATTTCCCTTCCTCTGACTTTATGTGGCCTAATAGCTACAAATGACGGCTAATCGTGTACTTTTATATATAAAATGTAAATTTATATACATTCTTGATGTTCTTTGTATAACTATGCAGTTAAGCACAGCAAGTAAAATACTTATCCATAAAATAAGGATAGTTTGTATTGTATATGTTTTTGTATTAGGTCACACGAATTCTGTGCTGTCTATATTAAGTAAGTTTATTTCTGTTGAAAATATAATGGATGATTTTATTTATAAGCCACTAATGTATGGAGAGAAATTTTAACAATATAGATTTAAGTCGTGTATACCTGATTTTATGGGGCTTAAGGCATTGACTTTGGTATGAAATGCATGTGATTAGTTGTTTTTTATATTGATGATATTTGCTTATTTTATCCTTGACTAATTTCAGGTAATAAATCAAAAGGTCAAAATATGCCATCCATTATGTGTTTTAGTTGAGAATTAGTTACATAGGTTATTGAACTTTATAGGCCAGTGAATTTACTCGCATTTGCACTGTACCATAGTTGTTTATAATAGATTGAGTGAACAAAAAGTAAACAGTTTGGTGGTGTACATAAATAGAACAAGCGAGTACTGGAGAGGATTCATTTAGGTTTTACGCTAATTCATCATTGTGAACGATCATTAATATGCTTTTGTCAATGATGTATATTTCATAAAGGGACTTTTTATGTTGAGTTTAACGTTAAGTAGTGATCAAGCTATATGTATTGGAAATGATGTAGTGATAGTATTTGAGTCTGTTTGCGAGAGTAGACAGCGAGTCAAAGTTAAAACGTTTGCTCCCAAAGAGATATCAATTAAACGGTTAGAAATTTATGAAGATCGTGATCGTATTGAAAATGATTTGAAAGAGTACTTCACAAAAATTAGACGAAGAAGAACAGGCCGCATAACTAAGAAACCTTATCGTTATATTCGCGCTGAAGCTAATAAAACTAAAATTCATTTTAAAAAAAGGAGACGTTTAGCGGGAGATGATGATAAGTGATGAACTAGGTGTTTTGAGGTGTGCATCACATAAATATTTAGAGTTATTTTGTGGCTTAATAGTTCACTTGCATTATTTATAAAGACATGTTAACTGAATGCTCTTGAGATATAATATTGAGAGATAAGTCATATACCGTCATTAAGGCTCTTCTAGATATATTTATTTTAGAAAGAGCTTCTCATTATATCTTATAAAGTTCATTTTAGAGGTGCCCTAAAGGCGATCAGCGAATTGTTCATAAATTATACATGAGAATTAAGTCATAGCGATATAATTACCTTCAATAGCTAAATGATTATGATCTGATAGTAGAGTCATGAGAGAGGTGATAACACTGTTAGCGCCTAAAAGGGGAGTTCTTAAATAAGTATGAATATTGGTCACTAGGTAAAAAGAATAAGTGTAAATGTATATAAGTCTAAAAAGGGTTCTGCGCTATATCACTTTATGTATAATATTGCATGAAAGTATCCTGTGTGTGTCAGCAGAAAGCAATATTGGTACGCTAGTTTCTCAATCTGGATCTGCTGAAATTAGTACTCAGTTGGTAGCAATTAGTGATACTTCCTTTGGCTCTGCTCATCAGTTGTTGTATACATTCCTTATTACAAATACTTCGTCTAATGAAATAGACCTCCGAAATGGGGTGATTCAGTTTATTACGCCATTCCATTTAGAAAATGTAGAAGGTGACTTTGGCACACTCAGTTGGCCAACAAATAAAATATTCGTTTCAGAACGCCACCCAAAGGGCTACCGAAACTCACTTACCTTTGCTTATAGCGCTGAGCCACCTCAACTTGGAGATGAACATACTATTTTAAAGCCTGGCGCTAGCATTCAATTAAGTTTTGATGCACCACCGTTAGGAATTGAGTTAGAAGATGTACGAACTTCTCTTAAACTTTTGCTAGATCCATCTCCACAAATGAAAGTTGGACAGCTGTTGATAAAAACACCACTTCCTAAAGAAGCGCTATTTGTCAGTCAGTCTCCAAGTGTTGAAGTTTTTGGTGAAGAAGGCTTTCACCAGCAGATTATGCTGGACTGGGGACAAACGCATATTATCGACCAATTACCGTATGGTGATTATTCTATTCATACCAATTCATTAGAGTATTTTCCTGGGGGAACAGATCAACACGTGGCTCTTACACGTTCATCGCCTTCAGCTTCTTTATTGGTTGATTATGAGCATTATGTAGATACTACACGCTTGACTATAACAATGCCGCAAAAACCAGTGTCAGCCAATATCCAAAAAAAAATTTACCTACAAAATTTAACGAGAGGTGGTCTTCCTCAAACTAAACGTATCGTTTGGGGGAAAGATCATGTATTGAATAACCTTATTATGGGGCATCGTTATCGGTTATGGGCTGATGGTTTTACTTATAACGGTACTAAATACTTACCAAATATAACCCATAAGAGGCCTTACGAATTTACTGCAGATAACAATGCAGTAGATCAATTCTCGTTGCAGTATGTAGCAAAATCTGAACTAAGTAAAACGATGGTGCCTGTTTTGATTGAGGTGAGAGGGTTACCCTTAGGTGCTCGCCCAATATTAAGCCTTAAAGATAAGTCAACAAAACGAGTATATCAGTATCCAATTAGTCATGCAGAAACAACAGTATTCAATGTAGTACCAGGAAAATACGTAGTTCAAGGAAGTGTTTACACTGTAAATAAAAATAAGTTTCTACCCGCCATATCCCTAAAAGAAGTAGATGTGAATGAAGGTAGCGTAAGTAAAATTTCAGTGATCTATAAAAAAGTTAAATAACTTTATAGATAAAGATAATATGGGGGTAATTATATCTAAAGCGTTGTCATAATATAGTATTTTTACCTTAATTTTAACGTCATGCATGTCTAGTTTAGTATAACCTGCTTGGCAAGGCTATAGGTACTATATTAGTAACTATTAATTAAATCAGGCTTCGATTACAGAGTATGAAAATAATAAGAGACATACTAAACCCTATAATGAAATATAGAGTTAAAACTAGTGAGTGGTGAATAAACAAACACTATGCTTACGACACAACGCGTATATAGTCACTGAACTTTTATAGATATTTATGTCTCTATACTCTAATTGGAAAAATAATAATAACAGGAATTATTTAAATAGTGACTGATTACTTCTGCAGCAAGTGTAGGTGACTAATTATTGTAATATATATGTAATATAAGTTTCTTAATAAAATTTAATTGACAAAAGAAGCTAATAGCAGTTTATTTTTGCTTTGAGAAAGTGTTATGTTATTAGGGCATGTTAGATTCGTAATTTTAGACAAGCCTGCTATAGGCTAGTTTGCTTCAAGCGGTGTTATCAGCGATTTCATAATATGTCAGCACGAGTAGCAGAGTAAGTATAATATCAGGTATTTTGATATGCCTACGTTGTATTAGGTACTTGGCTAAGCAGTAGAGCAAAAGTTAGTCAAACAATTAATTGTTTATACATAAATATGGATAACATTGCTGTATATTAGCGTAGATAATATACCCACTATCAATAGTGGTAAAACGAAGAATCATACTTTGCTAATTTGTTTGATGAATTTAGAAAGCTTTGCTGGATCGAGAGGCGAAGTGGTTGCATGCTAAAAAAATTGATTCATGGTGAATATAGATAAATCCTCAAGGAAGTGTTTTGTAAGAGGATAGCAGCATAATGCTTTGCATGAGATTGTACTAAGTAGTATTAAAATAATACTAAGGAATGTTCGTATATGGATTTTACGCTAACATTAGAGCAAAAAACACGTTGTCAGCATATTGAAAGCTTCGCTAAAGAAGTCTTATCTAAACCACAAAACGCCCATCCTGTTTCCCATAAGTTTAATCGTGATGGTTGGTTACAAGCCTCTGAGTTTGGGTTGGCAGGGTTACCTATTCCTGAGCAGTGGGGAGGCTCGGCGTTAGGGGCTTTAGACACAATGCTGGCTATTGAGTCATTAGGACGTGGTTGCACAGATATGGGACTTGTTTTTTCTCTTTGTGCGCATATGTTCGCATGTGCTATTCCTATTTGGCGACATGGTACAGATGAGCAACGGGATAAATACTTAGCTAAAATTGCATCAGGGCAATTAATTGTTGCAAACGCAATTACAGAGCCATCTTCAGGCTCAGATGCGTATAGCATGAAATCTTTTGCAAGAAAAGAAAAAGATCATTATATCTTAAATGGATCAAAGTGTTTTATTACTAATGCTCCCATTGCAGATCTCCTGCTAGTCTATGCAAAAACCAAGCAAGGTCAAGGGTATTTTAATAGTAGTGCTTTTTTAATTCCAAAAGATATGCCTGGCATAGAAATAACTACTGAGTCAGCTAAAATAGGATTAGTAACGAGTCCATGGGGTAGTGTTCACTTTAATGAATGCTCAATTCCAAGCCACTTTCGAATAGGTGAAGAAGGGGCTGGCTCACCCATTTTTCATGACTCTATGATATGGGAAAGAGGTTGTTTATTTGCAGCTTATGTAGGGGCAATGGAAAGAGTACTTCAACAGAGTATTGAGTATAGTAAAGAAAGAAAACAGTATGATCAACCAATAGGCCGAAATCAGTCTATCTCAAATAAGCTTGTGGACTTTAAGCTACGCTTAGAAACTTCACGCTTACTGTTGTATAAAGCGGGATGGCTATATGACAACAATAAGCCTTATGAAGAAGCTATTGCTCAAAGCAAATTATGGATATCAGAGTCAGCTGTTCAATGTGGACTTGATGCGATTCAAATATTTGGTGGATTGGGTGTATGCTCTGAGCTTGGTATTGATCGTCTGTTACTCGATGCGCTGCCATCAAGGATTTTCTCGGGAACGTCAGAAATTCAAAGAGAGTTTATATCGAGAAGTATGGGATTGCGCTCGTAAAGATTAATATTTGTGAAAGTCAAATATTAATCTTACTTATATGCTCATCATAGATGTGAATATATTATACAAAAAATTACACAAACCATATATGCAAAAGCAATAGACTTTTATCCCTCTACG
Organism: Zooshikella sp. RANM57; assembly: GCF_050749885.1. Classification (NCBI taxonomy): domain Bacteria; kingdom Pseudomonadati; phylum Pseudomonadota; class Gammaproteobacteria; order Oceanospirillales; family Zooshikellaceae; genus Zooshikella; species Zooshikella sp. RANM57. The sequence goes on from NZ_JBOIUB010000004.1 coordinate 434,294, forward strand.
GCAATAAAGGGGTAAAAATTCATCATGAAGGATGTCAGTAGACATAAAGGATTATGCATAATGAAATATTTTAAATACTTGTTTGGGACTCTCTATCTTTTGGCCGGTATTGCTAAAATATTTCCTCAGGTTGAAGATGTGGGAATTGTATTAAAAAATGCAGCTATTGCAAATCAAGGTACCATCTTATCTGAGGTTAGTAATTTTTTATATGCTCATGAATTAATGATAACAGTTATTGCTGGTGTTAGCTTATCTTTAGCCGGTATTACTTTACTCATTAATCGATGTTTGATTGCATCCTCTATTGGTCAAATTTTAATGCTAATATGTTTTGTAATAATTTTACATAAGGCTTATTGGCAAGTGATTATTATGGATTCTGTATTTTTTATATTCGCTCTATTTGTATTAAAAGAACAGTTTGCGCTAAGAAAACAAAAAAGTACTGAGCTAAAAAAAATATATCAAGCAGGATAGATGCTGTTTTAACTTTAGTGTTGTTCTTACTTAAAAACACTATTTCATTATGCGTAAACTGCACTCCCATCGTTCTTGGTGGTTAAATATATCCAAAACCCGTACCCTAGGGGGATAAAAATAATTCGTGAAGGGTATACATATAGTTGTTATTAAAATTATGAAAGTACAGTATATAAGGCAGATTGGTAATGAGCACGAATAATATAAAAAAACTACCTTCAGAAAAATATGAAGTTACACAGCCTGATTATAATACGCTTGATTGTGAACCAATAAAAAATCAAAAACATTACGATGTAATCATTATTGGTGGCGGGCTTTCAGGATTGAGTGCTGCCTGGCAGTTAAAGTCAAATTCAGTGCTGTTACTTGATGAAAGAAATAAGTTGGGTGGTAATGCTCGCTTGGAATATAGAGATGGTTTACGTTATGCAAGTGCTGGAAGTTGTTTTCAGAACCCAATTGAAGGTGGAGAGGTCGCAAGTTTATTACATGAATTAGGACTATGGCAGCAGTGGCAAGCAGCTGATCAAGAATCCCTTGTGTTATTTGATACTAAACGGTTATTGAAAGGTATGGGTGAAGTTTGCATGGCTTTAATCAATCAGCCAAAAGCACTACTAATCCCAGGAATGTATAAATTAACCTTTGACTTGATAAAAGGCGCTATAATGAACAAGCCTTTTATTGTCTCTCCTAAGAAATTGGGTGATCCTGTATTCGCAAAATTATTTAAGTATCTAGAACAGTTTAAACCAGGATCAGGTAAATATCCTGCTGTACCATGGACAGAAGAGTGCGATTGGTCTAGGCAGGAAATGGAAATTTTTGACAGTATTTCACTGCATGATTTATTTTTTGACCCAACTGTAAAAGGAAGATTACCTGCTGATCTGCAGCCAAATGAGGAGCTTGGAGAGTTAGTTAAAGATGCAATTGAAACAACATTGCGGGTTGAATGTTTATCTATTAAAGATGTTTCTGCTTATGTTGGTTTACATTTCTTATTAGGGTATTTATTTGGTACATTGGTAACATTTCCTGGGGGGAATGGTTTTTTAAGTGAAAATCTCAAAACTAAACTTTCAGAGCAGCCATCTTGCAATTGCCAACCTAATGCAAAAGTCATTGCAGTTGAAGAGATTGGTAGTGGTTATGAAGTTGTTTATATGCAAGATGAAATGTTGTTTAAAGTGACAGCTTCAACGGTTATTTGGGCTGCTCCCAAGTATGTTGCCCAACAAGTTCTTAGTAATATTCCAAATAGCCAACGTCAAGCTATTTCAGAAATAGAGCATAGAGATTATTGTATAGCCAATATTTTTCTTAAAAAAGCTGTATTAAAAAGTCATTTTGGCGGTTATGTGATTGAAGGAGCAAGCATTAATAAAAAACCTTACAGTTGGTGCCGAAGTGGAGTTTGTCTGGTGGCTAATTGGAAAGATAAATCTTTTGATAAAGATATTGGTGTATTAACGTTGTTAAAACCTGTTTTTGGTGAAAAAGATCAAGGGAAATTAAAAGAAGCCAGTTTTGATAAATTACAGCAATCAACTTATCAAGAAGCTGTTTTAATGCTTAATGCTGTTGGAGTGGCCCCAGAATTGATTGAAGATATTAAGATTTGGCGGTGGAATAAAGGACTTGTTGTACCTAAGGTTGGGCAACTTAAAAATGATGTTTTTATCAAAGCATCTATGCCAATAAATGGGCTGTTTTTTGCTAATCAGGATACCAATGGTTTAGGTAATCTTGAGAGTGCTGTTAGTGCAGGATTTAAAGCTGCAGAACAGGCCAAAAAGTGGTTGGAAACTCAACAGCCAGAAGATATTGCCAGTGCAGCATCTGCATAAAATAACTATTACTAGATGCTATACCCATAATAAAGGGTATATACAATGAGCAAGGAATAAATGCCTTTATGGCACTAAAAAAAGGGAGTTGGAGTACAATGAGCAGCCAGAAGTATGTGATCGCTTTAACAGGTAAAAACAATTTGTCAAAAAGTGAGATTGGCGGTAAGGCTGTTTCTCTAAACAAGTTGGTCAAAAATGGTTTTTTAGTGCCAGAAGCACATTGTATTACGACAGGTGCTTATGAGTACTTTTTAAATTGCACTGGAATTTCAAGTTTAATCGAAGAACAATCTCTAAAACCGATAACGGCTGAAGACATTGTAAAGAAAATAGATAAAGCAGACATACCTTCAGACTTGGCAGATGAAATACTTGAGGTCTACAAAAATATGGGCCAGGGACAAGTGGCTATTCGTTCATCAGCTGTTAATGAAGATGGCTTATCGCAATCCTATGCAGGTCAGTATGAGACATATTTATATGTTAATAGCGAAAAAAAGGTACTTGAATGTGTTCGCCGTTGTTGGAAGTCTTTATGGGCAATGAGAGCCACTTTTTATCAAGCAAAGCACGATATAAATATTGATGACTGTAAAATTGCTGTCGTTATTCAAAAGATGGTTGATGCGGAAAGTGCTGGTGTGGCTTTTTCACAAGATCCAGTAAGCGGTGATGAAAGTTACATTATTATTGATGCATGTTGGGGTGTTGGTGAAGGCGTTGTTTCAGGGCAAGTTATCACAGACAGCTATCGCATTAGTAAGAGTAATTATGAACTTATTGGATCAGAAGTACGTGAAAAAAGAATAAAGTGTGTAAAAAAGGATAATGGGGAAACTCATATTGTTAATGTTGATAATGAGTATATAAAAAAACCAGTATTATCGGTTCAGCAGTATAAGAAACTGGCAAAACAGGTCGTTGAAATTAGTCAGTATTATAATCAGGCAATGGATATAGAGTGGGGGATAGAAAATGATGAGTTATATATATTACAAGCAAGGCCAATAACCTCCAAATTGTCTGATACAATAACTTATTTTGCAGATGAATATGAAACTGATCACTATATTCGTGATAATGCATTGTTTTCGAGAATGGATACTGGTGAAATTGTCACAGGGCTTATGACACCATTAGGTCTTTCATTTTGTAAATTCTATCAACATAATATACACGGCCCTGCGATTAAAACGATGGGGCTTTTTGATATTGGGAATTCTCAGCATTACATGGGATATATTCAAGGACAAGTTTACTTAAATATTTCAGCTTCTGCTATGCTTCTCAGTCAATGTCCTCCCACAAGAGATTTAATGAAATTCACGAAACGATATGCCACTGATGATATAGATTTTACACATTATCTTAATCCTTATGGTGAGCCCGTATCAGGGTGGAAATTAATTAAAAGTAGCTTATATTGGTTTGGCTATCAGATTTATAATTTATTTACTGCAGAGCGCATTGTTAATGACATGATAACAATGCGTCAAGATGAGATTGATCGATTTTACACGTTAGACTTAAAGTCTATGTCACTTTCCGAGTTAAATGATGAGCTTAGCAGAATTGATAAGTATTTTCTAAAAGCATGTAAAGCTTACATGCCATTTTTTTTACAATCATTTGCGCTTTATGATTTGCTGGCTGAATTGTGTGAAAAATGGTTGGCAGGAAAAGGTGAAGGGCTACAAAATAGGATTAAAGCATCTATGAATAGTCTTAGAACCATTGAAGTAACAAGAGGTATTTATCAACTTACGGAACAAGTGAAAGCAAACCCGACTTTACGTGCTATTTTTGTAAATTCAGATGCTGATCATTTACAGATTAATTTAGCAAGTAATAGCCTTGGAAATCAATTTATTACTAGTGAATTTGCAGCTTTCCTGAATAAGTATGGAACAAGAGGTCGGCAAGAGTTTGAGCTAAGTATTCCTCGATGGAATGATGATCCAAGTTATTTGCTTAAAGTCATCAAGATGTACTTAGTCAGTGATGTAAAACTGGAAGAAAAAATTGCAGAAGTAGATAAAGAAAGAGTAAGTGATACAGAGTCATTATTAAAAAAATTACCATTATCTACTCGGCTCAAGTTTAAATTCGTTATAGCGACATACGCCAAAATGGCTGAGCGCAGAGAGAATACTAGGCCTACTTATATCGCTGAAACATGGTTTTATAGAAAGATTCTTACAGAAGTACTCAGTAGACTGGATAACGATAATATTGTTTCCAAAGATGAATTGCCTTTTATTGACTTTAATTTGTTTCGTAATTACGTTTCTGGGAAGCTAAATGCAGAAGAGGCTTTTTCCAGAGAGCTTATAGAAAAAAATAAAAAAGACTATCTTGTTAATCGCAACAGCGAAGAACCACCAATGGCTATTATCGGTGGATATAAACCTCGAACTAAAAAAGTAGAGACTTCATCAACGGATATTGATGTAATTAAAGGCGTTGGTGCTAGCCCAGGAATTGTTGTTGCTCGAGCAAGAGTAATCAATGATCTCGATAAAGAAGCAGCTACTCTTCAACAAGGAGAAATTTTAGTTGCTAAGTTTACAGATGCATCTTGGACTCCTCTGTTTGTTCTTGCTGCAGGTGTTATTGCAGATATTGGATCAATGTTGTCTCATAGCTCTATTGTATCTAGAGAATTTGGTATACCAGCGGTTGTAAACACAAAAGTAGCCTGTTTACACATAAAAACAGGCGATATCCTTTATTTGGATGGAAATAATGGTGAGGTAAGAATACAAACAAACGTAGTCAATAGTAAGCAGAAATATGAGAAAGCATTGGCAGTTTAATAAACAAATTGGTAGATATTTAAACTCGTAGTGAATAGCAAAAATTAAAAGATATTACGAAGAGGCTGATATGGATATTACTATCGGGGTTGTTGTAGTTACTGAAAGTCGCTATTTCTTTGAAACAGGATTAAGTGTTTTAAGTGATATACGTGGGGAACTTTTTCAGCGAGTAACTATTGACTCAGATATTAGTGCTGAACAGTTAACACCTAGTCATCATCCTGTTTATGATGAAGCCAGAGAAAAAGCAATACGTTTTATGACTAAACGTAAAGAACGGGTATCGATGAGAGTTGTTCAGGCCAGTACTTTGAGTGAAGCAACCTCAAAAATTGTAAGTCTTGCAAAAAGTATAAGTGACAATGAATTATTTCAGGTTGGCATGATTTATTTGGATTATGCTAATCCTAAATATGAAATGTTATCTATCAAGGATATTGATGAGGAAGTTTCCAGTTTCTATAACATTCTAAATGAAAATAATATTTCTGCATTTTACTCGTCTTTCTCTGTGGCTGCATTTACTCTTCCTTGCAAGAAAAAAATACGTTATCAGCCCATGGAGTTTATAGAATGCAGTCTTCCACATAACAGAGCTATATTACAAGCTGAGCTCCTTTGTTTGTGGATGGATTTTATAGAAATGGCGTTGGTTAATCGACGAGTAAAACCAGAGATTAAGGGATTCGCAAATAATACGCTTGGGCAGTTACTATGTGGTTATTTAACAGATACGTCAAAAGATAATTGGAATGGTTATTACTTTACAGGTTCGCTCGTTTCAAATTTGATTAATCACCTCGAAATAGAGGCAAAAAGAACAGGTATTAAGTTATTACGCGGCCCAAGTGAACATAGTCTGGCATGTGGTGCTATGGCTAACTGGCAGCTTTATAAAAAAGCATTTTTAATTGTTGTCACGAGTGGCATGATCGATGAATTTAAAGGGACCTTGGCAAACTTACGAGAAGCACGCGCTAAAGGTTTTATAGTATGTGCAGAAAACAGGCCTAATCAGTGGTTTGCGTTTCAGGGGACTGTTTCTAAAGACGAGGATACGCGTGATGTACTTAAAGCAAAGCGTATTCCGCATATATTTATGGATGACTCAGAGAGTATTGAAGAGGACTTCAAAAAAGCGATTGAGCTATATAATTCAAATCAAGGGCCAGTCGTCATTATGGCAACACAAGCAGTATTAGATGCTAGTGGTATAATCAATTTACAGTTGCCTGCTGTGGAGAACGAATATAGTGATTTACCTCTTGAGCCTGAACTGATTCAGCTGCTTGATGAAGTTATGGATATTATTAATAGAGGACCCGAAAAAATTGTATGGCAATGTGGACCACTATCTGACAATGAGCATGAGTTAGTATTATCAATAGCAGAAAGAGCTGGTATTGCACTTGTTGATTCATTAAATTATCCAGGAAGTGTATCAAAATATCACAATGGTATACTCAATAAAAATTATCTCGGTACATTAGCTGTATATGGTTATAGCCCAAGAGTTTATAACTTTTTACATACAAAAGATAAATTGAACTCAACATCTGAACAATGTTTATTCTTTTTGAAAAGCAAATTGCATCAGGCTGCAACACCATTTTCAGATGGTCGGCTAAAGCGGAGATTGAATATTGTACAATTGACAAATAATGCAGAACATATTTCACCTTATACTGATTATCCTTTAGTGATGAATTTGTATACCTTTTTAAGGTATGTGGATGCTCATCTTGATGTGTCTGTAGAACTAAAGAATAAAAGAATGTCTGCAATTCAATGTGTGAATGAAACCTCATCAGATGTTGTGAGTAAACTACCTAAAATACCTATATCTCCTAATTATTTTTTCTCTAGATTAAATAGTTTGTTTGAGAAAATGATCGTTGAAGATAACTACGATTATACTGGATTATATGATGTTGGACGTTGTGGAATATCTGCAGTACGGAATGTTGTAAGAACGCGAAGAGGATTTTCGGGGTGGTATGGCCGTGGTTTAATGGGCGATGCGTTACAGTCAGTTGTAAGTCTTGCTTCAACGTGTCCGACTCATCTAGTTGCCTTTATTGGTGATGGAGCAAAAGGGCTCGTTCCTGACGTGTTGCCAAGCCTTGTGGAAAATGCCTTAACTTATCCAGAGTGTTTAGATAAGAATATTACGATATTTTATTTCATGAATGGTGGACATTCTGTGATAAATACTTATCAAGAAAGAATCCTTTTTAACAGAACATCACGACAGATGCGTTTGATTAACATTAATACACCTGACTGGGAAGAGCAGATATATGGCTTAAAAGTTAAGTCAAGAACCATTGATGTATTTGATCACGATATGCTGAGGGCGGCTCTTCAAGAAAAAAATTGCATTAACTTATTTTCTGTTATTGTATCACATAACAATGAAGGTGATGGGATTAGTTTAGCCACGGCTACAGGGTGGCAGCGAGATAGCGTGAAGAATACTGCTGACACTATAAATTCAGATAAAGTTGAAAAACAGCTTGAGCCAGTATAAAAAATACTGAAAATTATAGCTATTGATATAAATAGATATATTTGCTCATAAAGCTTGTATTTTCTTCTGAAGTAATAGGCTAAGGAAAAGCTATGAAATTTGGTTTTATTGCTCATCCAACTTCAACTTCGTTAAAACGTTATGTGAAAATGTTGGATATCTTACAGCGAACTTCTCGTGATTTGGAAATAGGTTATCATCGTGAAATTTGGCAACGTGAAAATCTAATTCCATTTATTGATTTTTGTAGAATTAAATCCATAAATGGGGCGAGCTGTGAAGGGGTAATTCATTATCTACCATTAACAGCTGAAGAAATGTTGTCATCAGCACGTACAGTACAAAAACGAGTTTTAAATGGTATAGAAAAGCTGCATGAAGAAGGTGCTGAACTGGTCGGTTTAGGTGGCTTTACTTCAATTGTTGGAAAACGTGGCATAGAGACCGCTAATCAGTCGAATATTCCTGTTACTAGTGGTAATTCATTAACCACTTATGCAGCCTACAAAGCATTTTGCCAGATATTTGATTGGTTAGAAATACACCCTGAAAACACACAAGTTGCGATTATTGGTTATCCTGGTTCGATTTGTTTAGCGTTGTCGAAACTACTACTAGACTTAGGCTGTAAACTTGATTTGGTGCATTCTGGTTCAGAAAAAAGTAAAGAAGAGTTACTCAAGCATCTTCCTGATAAATATCATGATCAGGTCAATTTAGTTAGCAATATTGAGGCTTGTTATCAACGTAATCAACTATTTGCAGCAGCAACTTCCTCTGGAGGAATTATTGATCCAGCACGTTTACAAGCCGGTTCCATTGTTGTTGATATTGCTTTACCTCATGATGTTATTCGAGCTGGTGCTGATAGAAACGATGTGCTTTTACTAGAAGGGGGTTGTGTCACTGCTGCTCGACAGGTTAAGTTTGGCGGAGAATCATTAAATATTGCATTAAAGCAGCAAATCAATGGGTGTTTGGCTGAAACAATAGTATTAACGCTCGAACAACGTAATGAGTGCTTTTCTATTGGTCGCTATTTGGAAAAGGAAAAAGTACTTGAAATAGGTGCTATTGCTGAGAGACATGGCTTTCATGCTTATCCTTTTGCATCATTTGGTGAGAGAGTTGAAAAAGATCGAGTAATAAACTTACGTCGTTATTATCATCGTGAGTCAAGCGCAGCTCATTATACCATTGAGCAGAGTGAAATTTCTCGTCGTGAAAAAGCTTTACAGCGATATAGAAACCATATAAATCCAATGATGGCTGATTTTTTACATATGCAGCGTTGTGATCAGGTTTTTGATACCGCTAAAGGTTGTACTCTTATAAATACGAATGGTGATAAGTTCCTTGACATGGTTTCAGGTTATGGTTGTTTAAACTTAGGTCATAATCCTGATATTGTTGTAAAAGCATTACAAGACTTTTTGGGAAATTCAACAGCGAATTTTATTCAATATGTATCTGTACCACAACAAACAGCTTTATTAGCTGAAAAACTTTGTGAAATTGCACCAGGAAACATGGAACGTGTTTTTTTCAGTAATTCTGGCACTGAAGCAGTTGAAGCAGCATTAAAATTAGCAAAAGCTGCAACGGGAAAATCACGATTTATCTATGCCAAAAATAGTTATCATGGAAAAACATTAGGTGCGTTATCTGTCACAGGCAGGGAAAAGCATCGTAAACATTTTATCCCATTGATACCTGGTTGTGAGTCAGTCCCCTTTGGTGATATTGACGCGTTGAAGAATGTACTTGAATCGGGTGATGTAGCAGCATTTATTGTTGAGCCTATACAAGGTGAGGGTGGTGTATATACTCCACCAGAAGGGTATTTAACTCGTGTTCAACAATTATGTAATGATGCTGGTTGTTTGCTTATTGTCGATGAAATTCAAACGGGTTTAGGGCGAACAGGGCGTATGTTTGCTTGTGAGTGGGAAGGCATCAAACCCGATATACTGGTTTTAGCTAAATCGTTATCTGGAGGTTTAATACCCATTGGCGCAACATTAAGCTCTAGACAAATCTGGGATGCAGCCTATGGTACCACTGGACGCTTTTTATTGCATACCTCTACCTTTGGTGGATGTAATATCGCTGCAGTTGCTGGATTAGCAGTGTTAGAAGGGATATTTCAAAATAAACTCTACGATAATGCAGAAAAATTAGGACAGTATTTTAAGAATGAACTTATACGTGTAACCAAGGATTATCCATTTATTGGAGAAGTGCGAGGCCAAGGATTGATGATTGGTATCCAGTTTGCAAATGAGTTTGAAGGTGCAATTGAAGCATGTGCTCGTGAATTTGGTACACGATTACCGGGTGACTGGCATTTAACTTATCGATTTTTCCCTGATGAGGTTAGGGAGCATCTCAGCGCTGCGATCGATAAAATGGAAGAGTCGCTAGCAGAAATGTTTTGTATGAGGTTTGTGTCCAAATTAAATAATGACCATCAAATTTTAACATTTGTAACGGCGAATAGCTCAACAGTTATACGTATTCAGCCACCTCTTGTGATATCTAAACAGGAAGTAGATTATTTTATAGCATCTTTTTCAATGGTGTGTGAAGAGATGTCAACATTCCTAAACTAGGAGAAATATAATGGATTTTTCTAAAGAAGCTATTGTCGATGAGATGATGGGTTTTTTTAAAGCGAAGGTCATTACATCTGCTTTTGAATTAAAAATATTTGATGCAATAAGTGATACAGCGCTAACGTTAGATGATATTTGTACTCGTTGTAATATTCCTGTGGATTCTGGAAAACGTCTGCTGATCGCTTTAACAGCAATGGGTTTGGTTAACAAGGAAAATAATAGCTATTTACTGAATCAGAGTGCAAAATCTTACTTGATCAGTGATTCAAAAGAGTGGTTAGGATGGTTGGCAAGACATATTGACAGTTTTTTATATCCCCTTTGGGCTCAGACAGCTAAAGCAATAAAGGAAGACTCTGATCAGCGGAACACGGTATTTGGAGATACAAGAAGTTGGTTCGATATTCTCTATCAAAACCCACAAGATGTTGTTGACTTTCAAGAATTCCTTGGCGTTTTTGCCAGACCCTTTATAGATGGAATGGTTGAAGAGTTTAATTTTTCACAATATCAGCATTTTCTCGACATAGGTAGCGGTATTGGTTCATTGCCTGTCGCTGTGGCTAAACGTTATCCAAACTTAAAGATTTCAATTTGTGAGCTTCCTCAAGCGGCCAGTTACCTGCGTGATCGTCTTATGGTCACAGAAGGCGGCGAAAATATCGAGGTAATTACTGGAAATATAATTGATGACAAATTATCAAGTAATAACTTTGACTTGGTTCATTTAGGTTGGATGCTTCATGATTATAGTCCATCGATTCAGAGTAAAATATTAAAAAATATTTATGACTCATTACCAAATGGTGCAACATTTATTGCAAGTGAAACTCCATTAAATGATGATGAATCAGGACCATTATTTACGACGTTGCTTTCGATTAACATGCTCGTTTCTACCGATGGAGGTGTAGAGTCAACGCGTCAGGAGTATTTACAACGTTTTAATGAGGCAGGCTTTGTTAATACAAGAGTGCTTTCAATTAAAGGTCCAAGAACACTGTTTGTTGGTGAAAAAAAATAATCAAAAGAAAAAAATAATTAAAGGTGGGTGGCTGATATGTTAGAAAATAAATTGATTCACTATATTGCGGAAAATTACCTTGAGGATGATGCAGATGACTTTGATCTAGATACGCCACTTCTTGAGTTTAATATTATTGATTCAAGTGCATTATTTGATTTAGTGGCAATGCTATCAAAGGAAACAAGTGTGCAAATCCCTGTCAATGAAATAACGCCCAGCAACTTTTCTACGGTACGACATATTACTAAACTTGTTTCAAAAATAATAAAACAACAGGAAGCAATTGTTGCTTGATAGGTCTTTAGCCTAAGAAAAAGGCCTATTAATTTGGACTTACGGAGAAGTGTTATGTCTGACGTGGTTATGGAAGAGCATGGTGTAGCTGAGAGCTTTGAAGGTGTACAGCAACGAGTACTAGAGCTATTTTCAAGTCATACGGGTTATGGAAAGTCTGACATAGTCTTAGATAATCATTTTGATAGTGACTATGGCATTGACTCAATAACATTAACGACATTGTTATCGGATATTATAAAAGAGTATAGAATACCTACGTCAAAAGTTCCTGATAGCATTAATACGCTAAATGATATTTTTGATTTTATATCATCAAAATTAAATATTGAAAAGATAGATTCACAAACAGTGAATAGCAAACATGAAGATGATAACGCTGGTAATTCGTTATTAGTTGAGAAGATTCAGTCAGTGTTTGCAAAGCATACAGGATACTCGATTGACCAACTTGATGTTAATGTTGATTTTGAAAGTGATTTAGGGATTGATTCTGTTACTTTGGTATCAATACTCGCTGATATTCCAAGTGTCTTAGCTATCGATGGGCTTAAACTACCTGAAAATCTCAGAACCATTGAGGCACTTATTCATTACCTTGATACTAATATTGATAGTGAAAAAAAATCTGTATTGGAAGAATATAATCAAGAAGATGGTGTTGAAGTAGAAACTATCAATAAACCTAAAGTGGAAAAAAGTATAGACAGTGATCATGAGGACGATGATAGTAGTTGGAAACATTTTCTAAGTCAATTGCTTTCGACTGATGATGATAGCACATTAACTGAAAATAAAGTTAAATTTAGTTTTTCATCGCTAGGTTTTAATCAGCACCATGTTAATGAGTTGTATAATAAGTTGACGCATGAATTTCATATGCCAAATCAAATAAGGCTTAGCGACTGTGATACGCCTGAAAAAATATTGCACTACATACAGGCAAGTAAAGAGTTTGAGCTAGCACCAATAAAAGAAATAATAAATCAAGTATCGCATGTAAATGAAGACGAAGAAATAAGAGATAATGATCCTCGAACCATGAAGGATTTTGTGGCTATCGAGCATAAAGATCTTTTTCACAAAACACGTGAATTTCGTAAATTTTATAAGAAAAAACAACGACAGCAACTCTATTGGTATGGAATGCCATTAGAGTCACGTTGCCAAAACCGTGCCCTTATCTATGATGAGACAACAGGTAAACGAAGAGAGTTTTTGATGTTTGCATCAAATAATTATTTGGGGCTGGCTAATCACCCAAGTGTTATTGACGCAATTTGTGAGGGTGCTCGTCAATATGGGGCAACAAATACGGGATGTCGTTTAATCGGAGGTAGTAATATACTACATAAGGAGTTAGAAACCAAACTGGCTAAACTAAAAGGTCGAGAATCCTGTATTGTTTATCCATCTGGTTATTCTGCTAATTTAGGTGGTATTTCTGCATTAGCAGGACCAAAAGATCTTGTTTTCACTGATGCTATTAACCATATGAGCATTCAGGATGGTTGTAAGCTTTCAGGCGCAGGGCGTAAGATTTATCAACATAGCCTTGATAACTTAGAACAAATGCTTGATAAATACGCTGAACATGAGGGGGGTAAGCTCATTGTTACAGACGGTGTGTTTAGTATGCATGGTGACATTGTTGATTTACCAAGGTTGATGCAGATTGCTAGGAAATATAATGCCAGAGTGTTAGTTGATGATGCCCATTCAACAGGGGTTTTAGGTAAAACAGGTTCTGGAACCACAGAGCACTTTGGTATGAAAGGAGAAGTTGACTTAGAACTTGGCACTATGAGTAAAGCACTTGCAGGTGTGGGTGGTTTTATCTGTGGTGATGAGGATGTCATCGAGTACTTGCGTTTTTACTCTAATTCTTATGTTTTTGCAGCAACAATACCTGCTGCAGTTGCCGCAGGCTTAATTGCTTCTATTGACGTTATGGAGAAAGAGCCTCAGCGTTTAAGTAAGTTATGGAGTAATATTCACTACTTAAGAAGCCACTTATTATCAGCAGGTTTTGATTTGGAAAATTCTGCAAGTGCAATATTACCTATTGTGATTGGAGATGACCAAAAAACGCTAGAGTTCGGTCGTGCTGTGAGAGCCAAAGGAATGTATTGTCAATCCGTTGTATATCCTGGTATTGCTGTGGGTGATGCACGTTTGCGTATTAGTGTTACGAGTGAGCATACCATAGAAGATTTGGATCTAGCGGCTCAAATATTAGTAGACTCGGCAAAAGAAGTTAATATACCTGTAGCAAATAGTCACTAGAGATGTTTGTTTACATACCCATAGAGACATTTTGAATTAAAACGTTTAAAGATCTTCTCTGTGGGTATTGCTGATAAAGGATTTTTTTACTACAAAAGGGTATATGCTGGAGGCTACGATGGAGACTAATACTTTTTGTCCAGTAATAGATTATTTACGCTTGTCTGCTCACTATTATGCTGACAATAACGCTTTTGTTGGTATTGATGAAATTACGTATCAAAAATTTTATAGTCGTGTTCAGACCTTGGCAGGATGTTTTAAAACTTATGGGGTTGAAAAAGGAGAACGCGTTGCTATCTGGTTGCCTAAATGTGGTGAATATCCTTTAGCTATTTATGCTGCAATGGAGATAGGTGCTGTTTATGTGCCTATGGATGGCTCACAACCATTAGATAGAGCCTGTAAAATTCTTGATAAATCAGAACCAATGGTTCTGGTGACAGATTGCGCACGCTTTGAAGCTTTAGATTTTGAATATCCATCGAGTATTAAACTTATTATTTTAATAGATGCTGATTTGGGTTTTGAAATAAAGCCTGATTTTTCTGCACGGGTAATTCCTCTATCAAGACTACCTTATATGGGTATTCCATTACCTGAACCTATAGCATGTGATAAACACGATCTTGCAGCAATTTTATTCACCTCAGGATCTACGGGAGTGCCGAAAGGCGTAAAAATTAGTCATGGTAATTTACATCACTTTATTTACTGGGCAATAAATACTTTTGACCTTTCATGTCAAGATACTTTTGCTAATCATGCAGGTTATCATTTTGATTTAAGTACATTTGATTTATTTGCAGCGGCTGCGGTGGGTGCAGCTGTTTGGGTTATAAGAGATGATGAACAGCGCAATGTCCATGCCCTTATTCAAGGCATTAAAACATATCATATCTCAGTTTGGTACAGTGTGCCTTCAGTATTAATTTTATTAAATAATACGCAGTTTGATCGACATGAGGTTATGTCTTCAATACGTTATGTACTCTTTGCTGGAGAGGTTTTTCCTATCAAGCACCTACGTGATCTGGAAAACTATTTGCCTGATAAGTGTGAATTATTTAACTTGTATGGACCCACAGAAACGAATGTTTGTCTTTACTATCAGGTAGAGAAAAGTGTATTACAAGGTAATAAGCCAGTATATATTGGTCGACCTTTACCTGGTTTAACCATAGATGTTATTGATGAACATGGACAGTCGATTTCAAAAGAAGGCTGTATCGGCGAGTTACTGGTTAAAGGGCCTTGTGTTACTCCGGGCTATTGGCGGCATTATGATAGTGTAAACTCAGAGCATCATGCAAAAGGTTACCATGCTACTGGTGACTTGGTTAGTTATGAACGTGGTCTATTAACCTATTTAGGGCGAAAAGATCGCATGATAAAGTTAAATGGTAATCGGGTTGAACTCGGTGAAATCGAAGCTGCCATTAGCTCAATGCAAGCTATAAAAGAAGTCGCTGTTATTACAGAGTTAACGGAGTCATCTCAACATATTGTCGCCTATTATAGTTTAGCTGAGCAGGACAATAAGATTACTTCTATTACAGTTAAACAATATTGTACACAAAAAATTCCGCGTTATATGATTCCAAAGTTTATTAGACGATTACCTGAGTTACCCAAAAATGCTAATGGTAAGATAGATTATATAGCGTTAAAAGAACTCTCTGAAATACATCAAGGAAAGTCTGCTAAGACTAGCAATGTTAAAGTTGAAACTGTTGAAAAGGTTACTTAAACCTCAGAGCTGATTTGTAAAGGGTATATCTACAGAGAAGAATAGCTTCTGACTTAATTGGAATAAAGTATGAAAGTCGTTGATAGCCAACAACCACTTGCCATTGTAGGAGTAGGTTGTTTATATCCTCAAGGTAGTGATGTAGAAAAATTTTGGCATCAGTTAGTTCAAGCAGAAAGTCGTTTTAGTGCATTATCACCATCGCGCTTTCCTCATTATAATGATAATCTAAAGTCACTTTTTTCTAATTGGCAGGGATCGTTTTTTGAAACAGTTGAATTTGATTTAAAGCGATTCCGAATTCCACCTATTTATAGGAAAGCGATTGCCTCAATTACAGGTATGTATTTAGATGTTGCTAAACAGTGCTTTGAGAGTGCAGCATTGGCAAACATAGCGACATCAACGAATAAAATTGATGTGATATGTGGAGCATGTTTTGGATTTGATAGTACATATTTAAATGCATTAAAAATAGAGGGTGTCGCATCACTGGATGATGTATTACTAAAAGACAAACATAAACTTCAGTTATTGAAAAACTTGCTTCAGGAATATTTTGGTTGTACTTCGCATGATCGTGTCGGAGAAATGGCGAGTAGTATTCCTGCGCGTGTGGCGAGTTATTTTGGTTTGCGTGGACGCGTACAGGCGATTGAAAGTGCTGATGTAAGTGGATATTTTGCGTTGGAGTCTGCTGCTTTATCATTACAAGCAGGATTAAGTGATGCTGTAATGGTGATCACAGGCCAATGCATTGAAAGTTTGTTGATGCCACTGTTGTTGAGTAAAAAAGGATTTGCAGGAACAGGAACAAGCAACCCATTTTCATCACAAAATAATGGCGTTTTATTGGGTGAAGGTGCCGCAGGTATTGTATTAAAGCGGTTAGCTGATGCTCAAGATAATGGTGATCATATATATGCAGTTATTTCGGGCTTTGCTACAAGCACTGCTGCTAATGGCTTGAAATATAACCCAGATAGTAAAGCTAAAGTGAGTGCCTTAGAAAAAGCTTGCCATTATGCAAGTATCCAAACAGAGGATATTGAGTATTTTGACTGTATTTTTGCAGGTGGTGAGTCAGACGCTACAGCCACATTAAGAGCGATCGACAGCATTTATTCAGCAACAGTGAAAGACAAGCCGTTATATATCAATAGTTCAGTTGCAATATATGGGCATACTTTTGCAAATGCTGTCATGACGGGGGTACTTGCCACAAGTTTGGCTATACACCATAAAAACTTTCCAACATCAGTATTAGATAAAAATAAAAGCGTCACGACTTTATCTCATCAGTCACCTGTTACTGATAATATTCCACATGCCCAACCTTGGTATAATGAAAATAACCGATATATCGCAAGTATTATGGGATCAGCATTAAATGGACTGAACTGGAATATAATATTAAGTAATCCAATAGAATCCAGAAAGACATCAAGTGTTATAAACCAGCAGGCTAGCAAGAGACATAACGCTGTTCTTAAAGAAAAGAATATAACATTGGATCGTGAACCTATTGCTATTGTCGGTTTAGGTGGTGCATTTGGTCAAAGTGATTCTGTAAATGATTTTTGGCAGGATTTATTGGCTTCAACTGATCACTTACAACAGATTCCTAATGATTTATTACCAAGAAAACAGTTTTATCAAGAGGGACAGTCACACTATTTATCAAGTTATGCTGAAATTGGAGCGGCATTGAGGAAACGAGATTTTAATTTAGCGCGATTTAAGTTATTTCCAAAGCGCCTAGAATTAATGGATAAAGTGCAAAAGGTTGCGTTGGCGATTGCTGATGAAGCATTACAGGATTATGGTTTTAGTGACAAACACCAACAGGATGTTAATGCTGCGATACTCGTTGCGAGTAACTTGTCTCTCTCGAAAGAGCGTGAACGTGTTGTGAATTTATGTCGACATAAATTAAACGGAATTATTCAGCAGATTTATCCTGAATTTATAGCCCATCAAAATACTCCTAATGAAGTAGAATTTACAAATCATTTAATGTTGGATGGTTCTTTGGCAAGTGGTACGGCAAGTTTAATAGCACAATGTATGCACTTACCTGCGGCACCCTATGCAATTGAGGCTGCTTGTGCGTCAACGTTTGCCGCTTTACAGAATGCAGTACTTGCACTCCAGCTACGGCGCTATGACTTTGTGTTGGCTGGAGGCATTGAATTACCTGTAAACCTGCGAGATTTGGTACTTTGTTCTGCGCAAATGATGCTTTCTAAAGACAAAATATCTCCTTTTGCTGATCAAGCTGATGGATTTTCACCTGGAGATGGCGCAGCATTTTTTGTATTAAAACGGCTATCAGATGCGCAGCGTGCTGGTGATAAAATTTATGCAACAATAGATGCTATTGGTGGATCTGCTGATGCGGGGTCAATGACTGCTCCTAATGCAGAAGGGCAAACCCTTGCTATCCAGCGAGCATTTGCTCAAGTAAAATATAAACCGAGTGATGTGCAGTATGTAGAGGCTCATGGTACTGGAACACGTTTAGGCGATATGGCTGAATTGACAGCAATTAAAAATGTATATGGTAATAAAGTAGAAACTTATGTTTCAAGAACTGCACCATTGATGGTAGGTTCTGTTAAAGCGAGTAATGGACATACATTTGCTGCGGCTGGTGGAGCTGGTTTAATGAAGACGGTGTTAGCGTTACATCATAAGATAATACCAGCGACATTATTAAGACGTAAGATAGATCCTCAGTTACCATTAATCAAAATACCTGCAGAAATAGTATCATGCAATAAAAAATGGCCAGAAAATAATAATAGGCGATATGCTGCGGTAAGCTCCTTTGGTACAGGAGGTATTAATTACCATTTATTAGTTTCTGCATGTAATAACAATTAAATTTTAATTACAAAGGAGAAGATCTATGGATACGATTATACATAAAATACGACTGTTAGATATAAATAAAGCAGCTGATTTCGAGCACTGGGTAGAAACAACAGACTATGCGACATGCCCCGATTTACCCAGTGTTTTACAGTTTGATGTGCATCGAGTCTCTCAAGCACCTGATGCTTCGTATCATTATGTAGAAATTATTAAAGTGACCAATCACACTGATTTTAATAATGATATGAGTACTGATGTTTTTGCTGGACTTGTTTCTCGTTTTACTTCCATGGCTGAAGTTGTTGAGGAAGTATCAGGCGTTCAGTTGGGGCTTGGTTATAGAGCCAATTCTTAAGGGGTATGCTCAGGGCAATTGTATATAAAAATAGTTCGTGATGAATTTACCTATAGCTATGAATATCGTTTTTTTGTTTTCTAATTTACACGTTTGTTAGTATTTATTTTCCTGTTGAGGAGCCATCATGAACAAAAATTTGTTGGATGTCGTAAGTAAAGCGATTGAAATTGCTCGATGGGCACCTTCATCTCATAATTGTCAGCCATGGAAGGTTATTACTTTAAAAGATGCAGGTAAGCAATATGATGCACTGTTTAACCAGCCGCTAAAGTCAAATGAATTATTATGTTGCTTAGCATTGGATAAAAAACGTCAATTGAGTGCTTTACCTAGTTTACAGTTTGAAATGTACATAAGTTGCGGTCTTTTTTTAGGGTTGTTTTGGTTGGCGGTTAGTCAGCAAAAAGCACATTGCCGCTTTCACTGGTTATGTGATGCTGAGTTAAATCTATCATGGTTACAGGTGGCTTCTGAACATGAAAGTGAATTACTGGTCGCAATGGTTATTACGGCTGAAAATCGTGACCAGATAAGAAATAATCAAGTGAGCACTGTCGAATCTAAGCTTAATCATTTACTGGATATGGTCAGTACACGACGTACGTTTCGGGGTTTATTTGAAGAGAAGTCATTTGATCATGAAATGATAGAGAACTTATTATCTCGCCGCTGGCCACAGGCTATCACGGGGGGAGAAGCTTTAGTTCAACTTGAACAAAATAGTGGGTTTATTCGTAATACTACAAAGCTTATAGCAAAGTATGCTGCACTGGATTTTTCGAGTTATCGAGCCTGGAAAGAGACCTATCGATATATACGTTTTGATCAACAGGCAGGTACCGAAGATGGCTTTTATTTGCAAAGCTTATTTGGCCCCATGCCAAAGCGAAAAATAAAATTTTACGAATATATGTTATCCCCTTTAGTAATGCAGGCTCTGCGTTTGGTTAATGTACCACACTATATGGCTAAAGAGCTGAGTAAGCTGGTTGAGAAATCAGCTCAGTTGTTGGTTATTAAAATGAACACTGAACGTTTAAGTAAGCGAAATTTGGTGATGACAGGAGCCCGATTGATGGAGGTGTGGTTACAGGCTCATCACGCTGGCGTGGCATTTCATCCATTGAGTGTACTGTTGCAACATGATGAACCTCGAGAAGCTCTGCAAAGATTACTGCAGTGTCATAATGAGCGTATAGTTTTTGTTGCCCGTGTTGGCTATATAAAGACACCTGAAGATATCAGCCCCAGGCGCACTGCTCAAAGTATTCATACTGCTGTTTATTCTTAGTTTATGCGAGGGAACTGATTTAATATTGCGTTATTTAGATCTGATTTACGGTCTTCAAACGGTACGCTTATTGCCCTATTTTACATATCAATGATGTGCTTCTAACCATTTAAATGATTCTATTAGAAAGGAACGAGCATCCTGAAAAATACATTCTCCATGAGCAAGAATGATCGTCTTAATATCCCAGCTTAATATTAAATCAAGAGATTGTAGGGCTTGTTGTTTGCTGCCAAAGGAAAAGCTCAGTCTCCAATCAGCGGGCATTTTGCCATGGGGGGCAAGAACCCCTGTAAATCGAGCAATGGCTCTCTGCCAACGGTTAAAATGATCAGGGTCAAAGTTTTCAATAAGATCTGTCACTATTAATGTTTTAGATGGTTTATGGTAAAAGACGGTTTCTTCCATTGCTGGACTGCCATGAAAGATGGTTTGGTCAATTTCTTGCTGCCAATATGTTTCTGGAGTATCCGTTAGTTCCGCAGTGAAGGAAATATCATCTCTTTTTTGGCAAACTTCATGTGTGCCAAATGTTAATGCTTTGGGGTATGAAACTACCCAGTCAGATAAAAATAAATGGTGTAGCTTATTGGGTGCAATTAAGTAACGTACTTCGCCTAGTTCCTTTAGTGCTTGTTGTAATGACTCATTTAAGCGAATCGGTGAGTGAATCCATAGCTCATTATTGGCTAGTCTAATAATAGTCATACGTGTAGAATAAGAAAATCCATAAAAATTAACGTCTTCCCCATTACAAATCCATATATTTTCTGCAACAGTAATTAAATTGTCTGAGTTGTTCATTGTTATTCCTCCTTGGAAATTAGTGTTTATCTCTTTGGTGAAAGTTTTAATAAAGGTGTATTTAGTATTTGTCACCAAATAATCATGTTAACAGTCAAGTGATGAATACAAAATAGTTTTGTAGGCTACTCTTAGAGTTTGAGCAAATGATTTAGAGACTGTCTCAATATTACATTAAATAAGACACTAAGCGTGTAAAAAAAATGAAAGGAAGCTGCATATGAAGGCATATTTAGGTATAGGGGTTGTTGCACTATCATCATTTTTTTCAGGATGTTGGAATAGTAGTGGAACACCTGCACCCGTGACTCCTCCTGCGGTTTTAGCAAACTGTGGTGCTATGACGGGGACCATGAAAGGGGTTGGAGCTGATGTGACAACAGGCATATCAATGGATGTCAACACAACGTTTTCTTTAACCAATAATAAGTTTGTTAGTATTGACTGGACAGTTAACGGTCAATCTCAACCTAGAGACCCTGTGAGTGGTCGTAAAGGTAGTGGGAATTTAGTGACAACTAAGCCTGGTCCTCCCCCTGAGTTTGATGTGAATGTAACGATCCAACAGGATGGTTACTCCATTAACATTACTGGAACCATTGTGGGTGCACCAACATGTACGGGGCATGGGCGGTGGACTGCAACCAAAAATAATAGAAATGCAGGGAGTGGAACGTGGAGCATTCCATAAGGCGTAGTGTATAAGCAGCCATACAGCTGCCGAGTTGTCAAAAAAACGATAGCGAAAGCTATCGTTTTTTTATGTTTAAAGATTTAAGGGTATGAAGTCTCTAATTTACTTGAAAGAAGTTCAGCTGTTTTAGCATTAGAATATGGAACTAAAAGTATTCAAGCGTTGAATATGTTAGATTGTATGTGGTGTATTATGAGCTGAGTAGTAATAAGTCATGTTAGTAAAAACGCTGTTTGGTTTTGTTGTCGGTGGCTGTTGTAGTGTGGTTTTAGCGAGCACGCAAGTTGATAGCACGTGTTATGGCACAACAGCAAAGGGGCGTCTATTAAATGGTGTATCCTTACCTGGTGAAGGTAAAAACTACGTAGCCTATAGTGATACAGCTATTGCTTTAGGGCGAACCTATGTACATTCCACTGTGCGTGACGTGATTTTGGATGCGTATAAAACGCTTTCCCTAACATTGCCAAAAACACAGTTCAAATATGCTGAAACAGGTTTTAAAGAGGGTGGACGTTTTAGACCGCATAAAACTCACCAAAATGGCTTATCTGTTGACTTTATGGTGCCTGTGAAAGATAAGTCCGGACAGCCCGGTATTTTACCAACCCATATTTTTAATAAGTTTGGTTATGACATTGAGTTTGATAATGCGGGTCGAACAGAAGATTTCTATATTGATTTTCCTGCTGTAGCAGCACATTTAAAAGCATTGCACCAGGCTGCAGCACAGCATGGTATTAAGATCTGGCGGGTAATTTTTGACCCCAAACTACAACCTTATCTTTGGCAAACAGCAGATGGCGCTTATTTACGCAAAAATTTAACGTTTTCCAAGCGACGCTCATGGGTCAGGCATGATGAGCACTATCATGTAGATTTTATTGTGCCTTGTAAGCCGTTAAGTTCATATGTAGATGATAGTCAGTAGACTATCATCTTTTCTGCTCTTCATATGCTGGTGATTAGGAATGCTATTGTTGGATATTAGGTAGGTAACCGGTATTCCAAAATGATTCTAATGCTTGTGTATAAGGGGCTAAGGTAAATTGTTGATCTTTCAGCCATTGATCGTTGTAATACGTGTTTAAATAGCGGTCACCTGAGTCACAAATTAAGGTGACAATACTTCCGTGTTCTCCACGTTGCTGCATCTCACTGATTATTTGCAAGGTTCCATAAAAGTTCGTACCTGTGGAGCCACCTAGCTTCCGTCCCAATATCTTTTCAAGAAAGTGAATGCTGGCAAATGATGCGGCATCAGGGATGCGTTGCATACGGTCAATGACCGTTGCAATAAAGGAAGGCTCAACACGGGGGCGGCCAATGCCTTCAATGCGGGAACATTGGTGGCTTGTTAAGTTTGCATCGCCACTATTGAAGTAGTCAATAAAGACAGAGTGCTCAGGGTCTACTACGGCTAACTGGGTATTATGGTGTCGTTGAGGATGATAGCGAATATATCGACCAATAGTGGCTGATGTTCCACCGGTACCCGCACTGACGACAATCCAGTTGGGGACAGGATAACGTTCCGCGCTCATTTGTCTGAAAATAGAATCAGCAATATTGTTATTGCCGCGCCAGTCTGTGACCCGTTCAGCAAAGGTAAATTGATCCATATAGTGGCCATTTAACTCTTGTGCGAGACGTTCTGACTCAGCATAAATTTGGTCCGGTGAAACTAAATGACATTGTCCACCATAAAATTCAATCTGTGCGATTTTTTGGGGGGCTGTGGTTTTAGGGATTACAGCAATAAATGGAAGACCTAATAGCCGAGCAAAGTAAGCTTCTGAAATGGCCGTACTGCCTGAAGAGGCTTCAATGATCGGTGTGCCTTCCTTAATCCAGCCGTTACAAAGGCCATAAAGGAAGAGTGAGCGGGCAAGGCGATGTTTCAGGCTTCCAGAAGGGTGTGTTGATTCATCTTTAAAGTAGAGATCAATATTTGGAACACTTGGAATGTCCAGTTTAATCAGATGAGTATCTGCAGAGCGCTTAAAGTCGGCCTCAATTTTTTGA
Organism: Zooshikella sp. RANM57; assembly: GCF_050749885.1. Classification (NCBI taxonomy): domain Bacteria; kingdom Pseudomonadati; phylum Pseudomonadota; class Gammaproteobacteria; order Oceanospirillales; family Zooshikellaceae; genus Zooshikella; species Zooshikella sp. RANM57. The sequence continues at coordinate 458,006 of NZ_JBOIUB010000004.1, forward strand.
ATTGCAGTATTTACCCAGTGTCGTGCTTCTATTGTCATAATGACTCCAATGTTAGTCTGAGAAAAATACCCTTGGTTTTATAACCTTTACTGTGGTGGCATATCGTATGAGTGCAATCCTTAGCCGTAGGGCTCGTCACCTTTGTTGTCAGTATATATGTGGTGTTGTCGCCAAAATCCCCAAAAGTTGTCAGCATAGTGTGAACACCAAAGGTTATTCTATTTTGTTATAACTATATATCTTATTTTACTGTAGTGTGTTGTATAAGCAAACTCTGAGCAGTTTGAGATATAGACTGATAGAACGGTTATCAGTTGCTTTGTCTGCTATATCTGACTTATCGCAAAAGGCACAGTGGGAGAGAGTATAGAGGCTATATAACCTCTACTCATTGATTTCTAACAGCTCAATGCCGTAAGTTCGTTGTATAATTTTGATAAAACTTGTTTAGCTGAAGTATTTTTTTATGCAGATTACCATTACCACACCTGGCTTATTATTTCCTGCAATATCATTGTTACTATTAGCCTATACGAACCGTTTTTTAGTGATTGCCCAACTTATCAGGGAGTTACGTAAACGTATTGACCAGGGCAAAGCATGTAATACAAAACGACAAATAACGAACTTACGAAAAAGGGTTAATTTGATTCGTAGCATGCAATGGTTTGGTGTCTTTAGCTTCTTGTTATGTACCTTTTCTATGATAGCTATTTTGCTTGAATATTCAGGTATTGGTGAAGCTCTATTTGGGTTGAGCTTAGCCTTTATTACATTGTCGTTATTATGTTCGCTATGGGAGATCCAGATTTCTGGAGAAGCACTCAATATTGAACTGGAAGGCATGGAGTGAGTAATACTATTAGTCATTTGCTGTTGAACTCTATTCCTTCGCAACTTAAGGGCGGGTCTGCTTTCTTAATTGAATTGGATCGACATGTTTTACCTACACATGATGAGCTTATACACTATCTGACGCCTTCTGAAAAAAAACATGTTTCATCGATAAAATATGTTCAATCATATGATCGTGTGATCGTAAGTAGAGCGGTGCTTAGAATTTTGTTGGGGCACTACTTATCTTGTTCTCCATGTTCGGTTGATATTACGCTAGGAACCCATGGTAAACCCATGCTTAAAGAAGCGTCTTTGTTTTTTAATGTATCTCACGCTGAAAATAAATATATATATTTGCTTTCTTGTGATGTCCCAGTGGGAATTGATATTGAATACATTAATTCAAGAAAACACTGGCAGGAAATAGCACGAGATTATTTTCACCCTGACGAGTATAACATTTTTTCTAATGATGTAGATTGTTCAGATCTGATCCAGCAGTTTTATCGTATTTGGGTAGGCAAAGAAGCGGTGATGAAGTTATCAGGACTAGGTATGGCGTTACCCATCAATAGTTTTTGCATTGACCCTGATAAGGAATTGCAAAAAGTCTATTATGAATTTAATAACGAGAAGTCATATTGTTCTCTTCAGTTGATAAACCGCCAAGATTTATTTGCATGTGCGGTTGCGACGCCTGTAAATAAAAAAATTAATATTAAGCATATTATACCCATAACAAACCCTAAAAATGATTCATGAAGGGTATATCATTAATGAGTGAATCATCATTATTATCTTATTCTTTGATGTGACTTCCTGTCATGTGAAAACTTAGTAAAGGTGGTATAATTAACCTTAGTCAGGGCCTATTAACGGGCCCTAAAAAGGGGGGGCGCAAAAGGAACAGCGAATACTGAACAAGTTATGAGTAGGATAAAGAATGATGAAAAAAATAATAGTTGTTTTATCAGCGCTGCTGATGTTCAGTGAGCTTACTCATGCAGCGAAGATTAAAGTATTACGTGCAGATTTTCGTGAGCGTCCTCCCCTGATGTTTTTGGTTAATGGTAAGCCTGGAGGCCCTTTAGTTGATGTTCTGAACTTAGTGGCAAAAGAAGGAGGTTACAGAATCTCCTGGCGTAAGAGTCCCTTTCAACGCAGTATTAAAGATATCAAACTGGGATCAGTTGATATTATACCTAGAGTATCTCTCAATGAAGAAAGAGAAAAATTCTTGCATTTTTTAGGGCCTGTAGGGTATCGACTTGCTAATACGCTTTTTTTAACTGAGGCTGCGCTTAAAGCAAAAATATCAAGCTATAACAACTTATATAGCTTGGTTGTAGGCGCGAAACGAGGTTCATTCTACTTTGAGGAATTTAATAATGATGATTCTTTAAATAAAAAGTTGTATGGGCATTATTCTGCAATGGCACGGGCATTATCAAGTGGTGAGGTTAATGTCTTGGCTGTGATTGAGTCTGACCGTAAAATGCAGGAACAAGAACTTGGCGGTGCTATGGGCAGTCAATATGTGTATGCTGACTATGTCCATGTCAGAAAAGAACCTGTTTATTTTGCGTTATCTAAGAAGTCACCTTACGCCAATCAAAAAGACGCATTAAATTCAACAATACAGTCTCTCATCAGCTCGGGACAGATTAAAGCAATTTATAGCCGGCATAATGTTACATTCACTGCAAAATGACTTTATGATTATAAGGGGTAATTGTTTAGTTAATTAATAGGTTATTTGTTTTTCTTTACAGCTGGTTGTCCGCTTTCAGTTATTCTGTATCGCCTTTATTCGTTCAAACTTTCATACTCTCCTTTCTTGAAGACAGTAATATTCATATAGTGTATCTTATTATCAAAGCTCACTGATGTTGGGAAGGACGAATTATGCTTAGTTTGGAAAAGAAGCACTGGCATCACCTGACGGATAAAGAGAGTATTGATGCGTTAGAAACGGATGAAATACGTGGTTTAACCAGTGACCAGGTGTATGAACGCCAAAAATGTTTTGGTTTGAATCAGCTTTCAGTGAAGCAACAAAAAAGCAACTTACGATTGTTTTTTAGTCAGTTTAATCAGCCTCTTATTTATATTTTATTAGCAGCAACCCTTATCACACTGTTACTTAAAGAGTGGGTAGATGCCTCGGTTATTTTTGGTGTGGTTTTGGTCAATGCGGTTATTGGCTTTATGCAAGAACGTAAGGCCATTAAAGCTATTGCAGCACTTGCTAATGCGATGAATTATGAGGCAACGGTTATCAGGGATAAACAAAAACGACAGATTGCTGTTCAGCAACTTGTTCCTGGAGATCTTGTTTTACTGCAGTCAGGTGATAAGGTTCCAGCGGATTTAAGGTTATTACACAGCAGGGATTTATATATCGATGAATCTTCGCTAACGGGTGAGTCAGTACCTGTTGCAAAAAATACAACACTTTTACCTATAGAGTCGATGTTGGTTGACCAACATAACATGGCTTTTTCAACATCACTTGTGACTTATGGCGTTGGTAAGGGTGTTGTCGTAACTACGGGTGATGCGACGGAAATAGGGAAAATAAATGCATTATTAGCCAGGACAACCAAGCTACAAACTCCATTATTAAAAAAAATGGAGAAGTTTAGCCAAGCATTGCTTTGGGTGATTTTATTTCTGGCTGGCATGACATTTTTATTTGGTATTATGCATGGTGAGTCTTGGCTGGATATGTTTATGGCGGCTGTTGCCTTAGCCGTTGGAGCTATACCAGAGGGATTGCCTGCCGCGATGACCATTACATTGGGTATTGGTGTTGCACGTATGGCTCAGCGCAATGCCATTATTCGAAAATTGCCTGCCGTAGAAACATTAGGTAGTACCACTGTTATCTGCTCTGATAAAACCGGGACATTAACCCAGAACCAAATGACTGTTGCCAGAATTATAGCGGCAGGAATAGAGTATGAAGTAACGGGAGCGGGATATACTCCTCATGGCAAGGTTCATTATCAGGGGGAAACCGCAGATTTAACTAAAAATCAAGCGCTGTCTCAGTGCTTAAAAGCGGGGGTTTTATGTAATGAAGCCCGGCTTTTTCAGAAAGAAAGCAGTTGGTGTATTGAGGGAGACCCGACAGAAGCGGCACTTATCGTATCTGCAAATAAAGGAGGGTTAGATCATGAAGTTTTACACTCTGATCATCCTCGTTGTGATGCAATACCTTTTGAGTCTGAGTACCAGTATATGGCGACTGTCCATCATCATGAAAGTGAGGATACACATTTAGTCTATTTAAAGGGTTCTGTTGAAAGTATTTTGTCCCGCTGTCAGTCCATGCTTGATGAAAGTGGTAATGAGCAGGCATTAAAGACTGAGTTAATAGAACAACAAATGCAACAATTAGCCGCACAGGGAATGCGTGTCTTGGCTTTTGCGCGCACTGAACATGAGGTTGCGTTAGGGGCTATAGGCCATGATCATGTTGCTGAGCAGTTAGTTTTTCTTGGCTTGCAAGGCATGATTGATCCGCCCAGAAAAGAAGTGATTGAATCGATTCAACAGTGTCACACCGCTGGAATTTCAGTAAAAATGATTACAGGAGATCATGGTGTGACGGCATTGGCTATCGCCAAGCAAATTGGCTTATTAACTTCGGAATCACCCCATAATGTAATGATGGGGGCTGAAATACAACAACTGAATGAACAGCAGCTGATAGCAAAAGTACAACAAGTGTCAGTGTTTGCGCGTATTGCTCCAGAACAAAAATTACGTCTCGTTGAAGCATTACAAGCGCAGGGTGAAGTGGTAGCGATGACGGGGGATGGGGTGAACGATGCTCCTGCACTAAAGCAGGCCGATATTGGAGTAGCCATGGGGCGAGAAGGCACTGAGGTTGCTAAAGAAGCTGCAGACATGGTACTGACTGATGATAACTTTTCTTCTATTGTCTCTGCAGTACAAGAAGGACGAGGTATTTATGATAATCTGATTAAATTTATTACCTGGACATTACCCACCAATGTAGGGGAAGGGCTCGTTATTTTGATGGCAGTGCTACTGGGTACCACATTGCCTATACTACCCGTACAGATTTTATGGATTAATATGACAACAGCGATATGTCTGGGGTTAATGTTGGCTTTTGAACCTAAAGAGCAGGGCATTATGATCAGACCGCCAAGGTTGCCGAATGCACCTATTTTAGGGAAACAACTTATTTTACGCATTATTATTGTTTCAGTGTTACTGGTATTAAGTGCATTTTGGCTCTTTCACCAAGCGTTAGTTGATTCAGGTAATGTGGCTAAAGCACATACGATGGCTGTTAATGTGTTTGTATTTGGTGAGATGTTGTATTTATTTAATTGTCGTAAGCTGTATGTTTCGCCCATTTTTACAACATTGCTTGGTAATCCTTGGTTGCTGTTGGGCGCCATGTTTATGACTGGACTGCAAGTACTTTACACCTATTGGACCCCAATGCAGATAATTTTCCACAGTGCTCCTTTGACATGGCAGGACTGGGGATATATTGGTTGTGCAGCCCTCGTTATTTTCTTGGCAGTGAGTTTAGAAAAACAAATCTGTAAACCTAAAGTCGCAGTTAATGTTTGAAGAGAAGGGTTACCATTTATTTTGTACACTTGATACCTTATCTGTCATGGATTGTTCTCGGTCAGTTCGGGTACCAACTTTTAATGTTGTTGTGATGCGTGGTGCTCCCATGGCATGAATGGCTTCGTGGCAAGCTTTAATTGCTTTGAACACTACATCCCAATCGCCTTCGATAATTGTGCCATATGCATGTAGCTCCCAGTTTAGTCCCGCTTGATCAAGAATAGGCTTACAGGCTGCTATATAAGGAGATAACGAAACGCCAACACCTAAGGGAATAATGCAAAGATCGACCATCACTTTCATCATAATGCTCCTGTTTATTGAGTTAGGTGATTAAGCGCTTTTGTAAGCTTAGCAAAAAATAAAGAGTATTAGACACTAGCAGGTAGGTGTGAATAACCGTTGAAGTGGGGAAGGGTTGAAAAGAGAGAAATTTAGAACTCTGTAGAAAGCTGATGATGATAATGTGATTGCTCACTTTTCCTATTTTATAAATGCTTAACATATTACCATAGTTCTATTTTTGCGGCGTTCATTTATTAGCAACACTGCTTCTCACTAGGTAATTAAACTGAGCAATCACATTATCATTAGATATCGCAGATCAATTAAGAGAGACGGAAGTCGTTTTGCTTTGTAATGCTCTAAACTTATCTAACTCTGCAAGTAGCCAGTCTTGAGCTCGTAATGGCGCATGGTTGGGACAAAGTACCTGGTAATCTTTACCTGTAATAGTACTGCGTGAGGCGGTCATTAAAATGAAATCTTCGGTGTTATTAATTTCATCACGAAAATAATCATAACGCTTTAAAATATGGGATGCAGCCTCAGTTGAACTATGTTTGGCGCCATTTCGTTCCATGAGGCAAGCAGAGTTTCGGACAAAATCAACAAGATGGTTGATTTCCGTTTGCTGTTCTGGTGGAACGTCCGCTATCCCAGTATTTGCAAATAAAAACACAGTGAAGAAAAGTAACAACTGTTTATGCCAGCAAGTTGTAGTGTTTGTGTGCATAGCCTTCCTCACATTTTTTAGTATTTAGGTTTTAATACCGCTAGCCTGCTTATTCCTTAAACATCAATTTAGGATTATTAGCCTTATTATTATGACTGAGTCTGAGACTTAAAAGCTATGAAGTTAATAACATAACTAGCGGATACATTGACGGCGATGACCACATGTCTAAAAAACACGCTGTAATAGACATTTTGTCAAGAAAATAGTGTATCTATATTAGGATAACTACTTATTCTTGCTGAGTTGTGTGATAAAGCCGATTATAAAAGTGGGCTTTTGCCGTTTTTTTCAAGCGGTAAAGTGCTGCTGGACGGTTACTTCCATAGCGTTTTTTCCCTGTATCTTCGAGTAAGTCTTCGTGTAAAAAGCGATTACGAATAGAGCGCATAGGAGGGGCTTTTTTCAGAATAGCGGCAAAGACGTCACGTATATCAGCAAGTGTAAACTCTTCGGGCAATAAGTAGACAGGCAAAGAAGTATATTGAATTTTGTTACGGAGTCTTTCTAGCGCTTGGGAAATAAGGAGGTTGTGGTCAAATGCTAACTGCTCTGTGACACTGTCTCCAAGTATATTACACCAACGTACATCTTCTGTTTGCTGTTGAATGTCAGTACCTGGTAACAGGGCATAGTAGATAACAGTGACAGACCAACCGCGAGGGTCTCGTTGAGGGTTACCAACGGTTCCAACCTGTTCTAGGTAAGGGGCCTTCATGCCTGTTTTTTCATGAAGTTTTCTATGAGCCGTGGCATCCAAGTCTCTGTCTTGATCAATATCAATAAAACCACCCGGTAGACCAAGCTGCCCTATATGAGGGTGCTGTTTACGTGCACACGTAAGCACCTGTAAATGTTGATTGTGAAGTCGAAATATCACCACATCGACACTACAGAGTGGTGTTGTGTAGTGGTTTATATTGTACTGTTGCAAGTATTCTTCTTCACTGATCATAGTGTGATCAATGGGCATCTAACTTCGCCTCCGCCTGTTATCAGCACCGTACAACGGATATTAATCGTGTTAAGCCATGTGTCATGTATATATAGCTTATGCTGTTGATCTGCAAATATTTTTAATTAAATATTCGGATGATACTTACATTAAAACTTAGTTTCTTCGGTTGTCACTGCGTTTTGACTAAATAAACATGGTTTAACACAAGACTCATCAGCCGGAGGCCAGTTTACGCTATGTAAGCACTTTAAACAAAGTCGAAAGTTGAGCGATAAGCTTGACATGTAAATGAATTAGGTTCACTATGTAAGTGAATTTAGTTCATTAAGGAGGGTGTCATGTTCCTCGGTAAAAAGCAGTTTGTCGCTAGTTTTGATGTAGATGCCCAGCAAACATTTACCCCACTATGTCCAAATGAGTTACCCGTGCCTGATGGACATACTATTGTGAAAGAGCTTAATGCTCAGGCACAATTGGCGGGTTGGCGCCTTGGCTCCAAAGATGCGCATAGTCCCCATGCTATTTGGGTAGCCGATGAGCATCACCCTCCATTACAGCCAGTTGAAGGCAAGCATGTTGATATCCGCTGGCCTGTACATGCTGTACCTGGAACAAAGGGGTTTACGCTGCTATCTGGGTTACCAGAGCCTGCGGCATATGATTTTTTTGTTTGGAAAGGGGTTGAGTTGGATATGCATCCTTATGGAGCATGTTTTCACGATTTATCAAATAAACTCAGTACGGGTGTTATCGAGTTCTTACATTTTCGCCAAATTCAATGGATTGTGTTGGGAGGACTGGCATTGGATTATTGTGTTAAAACGACAGCTTTACAACTTAGATCTGCTGGTTTCAAAGTTATTGTTAATTTAGCGGCAACAAGAGGGTTTACGGTTGACTCCGTTGCTGGTGCTAAAGCTGAAATGGAAAACGCTGGCGTGATATTTATTACCTGTTGTAGTGATTTGAAGGTCGAGTTGTAGAGGAGAGGTAACATGAGAGAACAAATTATTACCTCATTATTAGATACTGATTTATATAAATTCACCATGCAACAGGCTATGTTGCATCAATACCCTAATACTGATGTTGTTGCTAAGTTTAAATGCCGTAGTCCTATTGACTTAAAAGGGTTACTCCCTGAATTACGTGAACAAGTGATGGCGTTAGCAGGCTTAACGTTTAAACAGGATGAGATACGTTTTTTAAAACAGTTGCCGTATTTGAAACCTGATTTTGTTGATTTTTTAGCAACCTTTAAGCTACAGGCTCACTATATAAATGTGGGTATTGAAGATGGTCAGCTTGCGGTCACTGTTGCGGGTCCTTGGGTTCAAGTAACGCATTTTGAGATTTATCTGTTGGCCATTATCAGTGAATTATATAGTCGTAAGTATTACTCAACAGTATCTATTGATGAAGGTAGACAGAGACTTTATCAAAAAATAAAGCGAATTAAGCAAGCGGAACCTGAAGCTGGTCGGTTTGGTTTTAAGTTAGTTGACTTCGGAACGCGTCGGCGATTTAGCCGGAATTGGCATTATGAAGTTGTTGACGTGTTAAAGCACGAATTGCCAGACCTTTTTATTGGCACAAGTAATGTTTATCTTGCCAGAGAAATGGATATTGTGCCTATAGGTACGATGGCACATGAATGGATTCAGGCTCATCAAGGATTAGATGTCAGGCTTGTGGATAGTCAAAAAGCAGCACTTGAAGCATGGGTGAAAGAGTATCGAGGTGAACTCGGTATTGCTTTAACAGACACAATTAGCATGCAGGCCTTTTTACGTGACTTTGACCGTTATCTGGCAAAAGTGTTTGATGGTTTACGGCATGACTCTGGAGACCCCATACGATGGGGAGAGCAGGCTTTAGCACATTATAAAGCGCTTGATATAGACCCTAAAACCAAACAACTGGTTTTTAGTGATGGGTTAGACATCACTCAAGCACTTAATATTTATGAGCATTTTAAAGGACGGACACAAACCAGTTTTGGTGTTGGTACTCATCTAAGTCATGACTTAGGCGTGCCTGCGATAAATATGGTATTAAAATTAGTGGAGTGTAATGGTCAACCTGTTGCAAAACTATCGGATAGCCCAGGAAAAGTCATGTGTCATGACGAAGCATTTGTGACTTATTTAAAACAGGTATTTGCGGTTGCAGCCTAAAGGAGAGTGATGATGAAAGTAACTTTAGCTCAGCTTAATTATCGTATTGGGGACTTGGCCGGAAACTGTAAAAAAATAATTGAAGTTATAAAAAAACTGGGAAATAAAACAGATTTAATTATTTTTTCAGAGCTTTGTATTACAGGGTATTACCCCTTAGATTTGCTAGATCAACCTGCGTTTATTGCAAATCAGGAAAAGTATATCGAAAAGATTAAAAAACTGTCTGAACAATATTCCTCAGGCATTATCATAGGGTTTGTGGATCGCAACACATTTACGGGGAAACCTTATCATAATGCATTGATGTTAATTGAAAAAGGCAATTGCCGTTTTATTTATCACAAGAAACTATTACCTACTTATAATATTTTTTCTGAAGCTCGTCATTTTGAACCTGGAAAAATACCGGGTGTTTGCCTGTTTCGTGGACGGCGGTTAGGTTTTTTAATTTGTGAAGATGGATGGAATGATCAAGCGCCTTTTTATTATGAGAATAACCCCGTGCAGGATCTTGCACGGGAAAAGCCCGATCTAGTGGTTTCAATTAATAGTTCGCCTTCAAATACGGGAAAACAACAAGAACGGGTTTTACGTTTTACGCATATTGCAAAACACTGTCAGGCACCTTTGGTTTATGTGAATCAAACAGGGGCTAATGATGATATTGTTTATGACGGTGCCAGTTTTGTGTGTGATGAAAAAGGGCAAGGGGTGCTGCAACTGCCGGCATTTGAAGAGCATGTTATGACAATAGCCTTGCCTGATTCTGATCAAAAAAAATTACCCAGTATCTCTTTGCTCACCATGGATAATACGGCACTTTATTATCAGCAGCTCATTATGGGAATCAGGGATTATGTGGCTAAGTGTGGTTTTCCGGGCATTGTCATTGGTTCTTCTGGTGGTATTGATAGCGCTTTGACATTAGCGCTTGCGAAGCTAGCTGTTGGAGCCGATAAGGTTATCGCTATCACCATGCCATCGCGCTTTTCTTCAGAAGGCAGTCTACAAGACTCGGAAGCGCTTTGTGATAACTTAGGCATTAAGCTTTATACATATTCTATTGATGATGAGTTTGCCTTATCTTTGCAATCTTTTTCGAGTGTTTTTAGTGAACCAGCAAAAGGAATTACCGCTGAAAATATCCAGGCCAGAATTCGTGGTCGAGTTTTGATGGAGTACAGTAATCAGACAGGTTATTTAGTGTTATCAACGGGTAATAAAAGTGAACTTAGCGTTGGTTATGCCACTTTATATGGCGACATGTGTGGTGGATTAAATGCTTTGGGGGATTTGTATAAAACACAAGTTTATGCGTTAGCAAACTATTATAACGAGCTGCACCCTGAAGCTGTTATTCCTCAGGAAATTATTAATAAAGCCCCATCCGCTGAGTTGGCTGAAGATCAAAAAGACAGTGACTCGTTACCTGACTATCCAGTATTAGATGCCATTTTACAACAATATATTGAAGGCGATTTAATTTCAGATCATGAGCGTCAACAGGCTAGTACTATCTTACAGCAGGTGTCTTCTGAAGAGATTGCGGAGGTCAAAAAGCTAGTTGACCGAGCAGAGTTTAAACGTCGCCAGGCTCCACCTATCATTCGTGTACAGCGTCGATCCTTTGGGGCTGGGCGTCAACTACCTATTAGTGGGAGCTATGAGTATTGCTGATCAACAGGGTAAGTAAGATTGACATACACTGTTGTTTTTTGAAGCCAGCTACTTGTTGCGAGAGTGTAACTGGCTTTTGAGGGTAAGTATCAGGTTAAGGTTTAACCTGTACTTTTATATCGCGCATTATTCTGCAAAATTCTTCGCAGCAAACTCCCAATTTACCAAAGCCCAAAATGCTTTCAGGTAGTCGGGGCGAGAGTTACGATAGTCGATGTAGTAGGCATGTTCCCACAAATCAACAGTTAACAGAGGTTTTTGGTGAGTCGTCAAAGGGGTAGCGGCATTGCTGGTGTTCACAATTTCTACACTACCATCTTCATTTTTTACTAGCCATGTCCAGGCAGAACCAAAGTTATTAGCTGCACGATCATTCCACTGTGCTTTAAATTCTTCAAATGAACCAAATGCTTTATTGATTGCATCAGCAAGTTCACCTGTTGGCTCACCACCACCATTAGGGCTTAGACAGTGCCAGTAGAATGTGTGGTTCCAAATTTGTGCTGCATTGTTGAACATACCACCTTCAGCATGTTTAACAATGTATTCCAGATCTTTACCTTCTAGTGCTGTGCCTGGCAGTAAACCATTTAATTTATCAACGTAAGTCTTATGGTGTTTGCCATAATGGTAGTTGAGGGTTTCCTCAGAGATATGAGGTTCAAGTGCATTGCGCTCATAAGGTAAAGCAGGTAGTTCGATAGCCATATGCTACTCCAATTATCTCATCATTAGGTGCTAATCAATTACGGATTGCCTAAACTACAGTTACAAAAATACGTTAACTGTAGTTTAGGCAATAAGGTCTTCCCTTTAAGAAAGTTATTATAGAGAGGTATTTTAATATTCCTCTTTACTCAGATACGTGTATACCTTTGCTTTGGGTATATTGCCGTATAGGAGGTCACATGATGTTACCCGTAAAACATTCATTTAGGGAGTCAGTTTTTATGCAAACTTATGTTGTTACTAATACCCCCTGGTTGTGGGTATTAGTTAAAACGCTAAAGGCTAAGTTCAATACCGTTGCTTAAAAAACCTATATTGTCTGAAAAATAAACATTAAGCAGTACATTATAGTTTATGCTGCAATCTTAGCATTTTGCCCATTGCCTATCTACGTGATTCGTGTGTGGTTATTTGTACACTTCATTCAGTATGTCCTGTTTGCTGGTATGGGGTTTAGTGTGAGACTTTTCAAGAGGGTAATTGAGTAGTAATACGAATATTGGATGTGTTGGGAAGGCTTTCTACACAGTTTCGCCCCATAAGTTGTGAGGGGGTGAAATATCCTCCATCACCGGCATAATTTAGTAGAAACTGCAGGGCAAGTAATACCCCTGCAACCGTTAAATCGTAGCCATCAGCGGCTTTCAAAGACGCTCGCTTAACCAGCCCGGCTGAGTTCTTAACTTCCCCCCAGAAATAAGTGACACTTTGCTGACGTTCTACAGGGGTTGGTGTTTGAAAACGTGAAGATATAAGCAGGTAAGCAAGTTTTTTAAGCCAAGGTAACTTAAGTAGACTTCTAAACCAGCGTAAACGTTTCAGCCAAGGAAGATGCTCAGGATCGATAGGGTAAAGACACTCAATGTTGGGGATTTGAGTACTGAAATACGCTGAAGCTAAATCTCCCCATGGAATAGCCGTTACCATCTTTTCGCTTTGTTTATCATCAAAACGACGCATATGATAGCCAAAGGGTACTGGCGTAAGCAGGCCATTTTGTCTTATCAGACAGCCATTCGCGACAACATTGTAAAGCGTTTTAACAGAGCCTGGGCTTAGTTTGCCATGTACTTCAAAACCTAAGGATAAGGAAATGGCATCAGGTAAGGCATGCTTCAAGGTTGCTGCAATACAGTCAGTGGGGATGACATCAAAGCCTACGCCAGGACATAAGACAACACCAGTCTCCTGTGCTTTGGTATGGAAGCGTTGCACATTGACGAGAGTCGTTAAGTCGCCATTGATATCTAAATAGTGTACAGCATTTGCGAGGCAGCTTTGGATAATTGCACTCGTGTCTTGGGGGAATGGTCCTGCACAGTTGATTAGAACATCAACATCGTTAAGCTGTTCACTGGCCTCGTCGGCTTTTAAAATATTAAAAATACGATAAGAGCAGCCAAGTTCAGTCGCTAAGGGTACAATAAACTGCTCTTGTCGCCCTGCAAGGATGGGGGATAATCCAAGCGCATGTGCTTTACGAGCTACTAAGGTCCCTGTGTAGCCATTTGCGCCATACAACAAACACTTTCTACCACTCAGTAGTTCCTTAAAGTCGCTATGCGACAATTGTTCCAGAGATTTTCGGAACACTGTGAAATCTCCTAAATTATCTTGTAGTGTTACCTTGGCGCGAGTGCAATCTTATGATTCATTTTGCTTTTCATCATGGCACGTTACCAGAGAATCATTATCAAAGGTTTAGGCAGCTAATGCCAGTACTTGGGTTAAGTACTGCATTACACTACAATCAGCGGTACAGTATTTATTGAGTAACTATTGAGCATCAACTGTATGAGTAGACACCTTGAAGACATCGATGACGATCTGCCTAGTATGGCAATTGCTAGGGACGATATTGCTGACCGTGCAATTCATCGACGCTCACCAGGTAAGGTTAATCAACCTGAAGTTAAGACACGCACCAATCCTTTTTGGGTTTTACTGTTACTGGTTTTAGTCGTAGTTGTATCTGGTGGTGGATTTTTGGGTTATCAGCAGCTGACAGTGTTACGAGCTGAGTTGAATACCACAAAGCAAGCTTATGACCAAGCACTTCAGCAATTGCAGGATGTGACAGGTAAAGTATCAGAGACTGATGCATCTATTACGGAATCTGGCAGCAAAATTCAGCAGGCCATTGATCAAATTCAAATAGATTTAAAGCTTGCTCATTCAGAAATTCGTAAGCTATGGGACTTATCAAATAAGCGTAATAAGCCTGCTATTGCTAAAGTGACTGAGCAGCTGGCTCAGCAAGAAAAAAGCTTAGCAGAACTAAAACCTGTATCCAATCAGCTAAAACAAACCAATCAGTCGCTGCAGGCACTTGAAAAAAGCTATAAACAAATTTCTGCTGATGCTCAACAGGCCAAAAAGAGCGTTCAGCAAGTGCAGGCTTTACAAAAGGCGCTTTCAAGTTTGGAGAGTAAGTTACAATCATTGTCTAGCCAAGTGTCAGTTGCCAGTACTGAGCAATTAGCAACTCAGGCTGCGTTACAAGAGCAACTTGCTCAGCTCGACAAGCAGGTTTCTGGCAAGCAGTTACAGTCTGATGTAGCCGCCAAATTGAAAAATGTCGATGAATCGATTCGCTCGATTGATGCTTTCCGCCGCCAGGTTAATAGCCAGTTATTAGCACTCAAAAATGAAGTGCGACAGTTACGTAATCGTTAACAGGGCCTGTATAAGGCCCTCACCCTATAGTTTATCGTCTTTATACCCTTCGTTATGGATTTATCTGGAGTACTATTGCTGACGTATAGGAACGTGAAGTACTAAAATGCTAAATCAAGTCACAGTTCTTAGTTATAAGACATCACAGCATATCAATCGGATAGCGATATAATCCTCTGATAGCTCTATCACGCCAAGTGAGTCAACTCAAAGTGAATAGAGTAGGATGGCTACGTTTTTAAGAAAAATGATAGAGTAACCCAGTGATAAAGTTACAGTTTGCTAGTATTTTAGTGACAGAAAACAGTTTTCACTGGTAATTAGCTAATGGCACCAAGCGGTGTTGTATTATCCGGGGTAACAAGTTGCTAATTTTAGTGTTGCTGAGCAAGGTTGCTTGGGTATAGCGTAACGCATTGCTGTATCCATAGCTTCATCAGTTATGAAGCAACATTCTGCTTCTTGTTGTATTAGCAGTAAATAATAAATGCTATTTGAGAGTGTGTTGCAATGCTGAAGTTGTCACAGAGTTGTTTGTTACTGCTGAGTGTGTTGTTGGTGGGGTGTGGATCGCAAGGCACTCGTTCTGGAGGAGGATTTTCCTCTGTAAGTCCTGAAGATGCTCCATTTGATTATAAAGGTGATGATTACGCAAAACGTTTAGGTGCCTATGAAGCACAGTTTAAGCGGCCTCATCAGTGGCTGACAGGAGGGAATGGGCAATATTACTTTGCTTTCTTTGATGCAGCAGGCCAACCAACGGGATTAACGAACACACAACTCAGTCAAGCCAGTCGTGTTGTTAAATCGCAACTTATTGCTAAACCTTACGCAGTTGCTACTTTTTTCATACCTTCTGGTGATCATCAGCTCATTAAACGTTTGTTAAAGCAGCAAAAAGGACTGCTAACACCAGCTTATAAATTAACGGATGAGCTGGAAATTATTCCTGATATTGATCGCACAACACGTTTATTTCACGAATATCGTAATAATTATGGCTTACGGTTAGTGTCCTTAAAAAACACTTTGAAATATCACGTTAGATTTGTTGCAAGTGTGGAAAGTCAGTGTCCCACACGAGAGTCAGAAGGTATTACCAGCTGTGTTATGCAAAGCTGGATGCTATCAAATAGTTTAAGTAATGTTTTTAATACAGATAACCCTTATAACGTTACATTGTTGAACCGACTGTTAAATCAAGAGTGGCCTAAATTGGGTTACATTATACTTAATGATCAACCTGTCGTAGAGTCACCAGCAGTGGTTAACATGAAGTTTGCAAACAGTTCCAAATCAATGAAGCAAGCTACACCTGCTAAGCGTGCTCAAGAAATAAAACCTTATTGGAATCGAAGCCGTTGGGACATTGTTATTGTTAAAAATTCTGACCAGAGTAGGCGAGAGCTTGCGGAGAGAATGACTGAAGAAAGTGCTTATTGTGAGGTTAAACTCCTCCCATTGGAAGCGCTTGATCAATATAATCCTGCTACAGCACCCAACATTTATGCGCGAGAAAAAGCTAAGCAATTTACTGACAATATTGCACAGCAGTTTTGTGGTAAAGTGATTCAGCAGCTGGCTCGATAAAATAAGAAAGGAATATGTGCTTGACTAACGTTTTAGCTCAAGCACAAGTCTAAAGCCAATTTGTTCATCCCTGTATGCGGGCGTTCGCTTTGCTCTTCGAGCAATGCGAAGGTTTTCAATAGGATCAGTGAAACTACCACCACGAATGACGCGATGACTACAGTGGGCTTTGTTTACTGGGCGACCATCGGCTGGATGTTGACGATATGAGTTTTGGTAACAGTCCAGTGTCCACTCTGCAACATTGCCCGCCATGTCAAATAATTGAAAGTCATTTGCTGGGTATTGCCCTACAGGTAGAGTTTGTGAGCCTTTCAGTAAGCCTTTCAAGGGATTTTCCCAGCAGTCTTCTAAACAATTAGCGTTATCTGTGCGCGGCTGGTTTCCCCAAACAAAACGCGTGTATCCTCCCGCCCTGGCAGCATATTCCCACTCTGCCTCACTGGGAAGGCGATATGTGTATCCTGTTTGCTTACTGATCCATTGGGCATAGGCTTGAGCATCATGCCATGATGTGTGGGTTATAGGTTTTTTGTTATCTTTTTTATTGATTTTATTATGAAATACGTAACCTGTTTCTTTAATAAATTGGGCAAAATCTGTCTGAGTGATTTCGTACTGACTCATCGCGAAGTCATTAGCTAAGTTTACCCAATGGAGCGGTTTTTCACTTGCCGAACCCATGCCATCATTATCTCCCATCCGAAAGCGGCCTTTAGGTATTACAACCATTTTCGGTCCATAACCCCCTTTGGCTAAAGAGTGTTGAAGAATTTTCCCTTGTTTCATCGCCGGTGACAGGTTGATAGTTTGTTTGATTGTAGAGGACTTTATTTCTAACCATTGCCGTTTAGCTTGATAGCCTGGGTGAGAAACCTCAACAAGGTAGCGCCCAGGAGGTAATTGCAAATTTTTTGTGTACTTAGGTTTTATATTAATAATACGAATGGTGCTGCCAGGAGGGTGAGCTTTTATATGTACAGAATAAAGAGCAGGAGAAAGTGTTAGGTTTAGTTGTGTTGGTATTTGCTTATTATGGTGTATTTCGACCTGTTGTGATTGATAGCCAGGTTTGGTAATGCTGAGAGAATAATGACCAGATGCAAGTAACATCCCTTGATGAAATGACTGGGTAGAGTGATTAAATTGAATAGTCGCATCTTTGGGGGTGACATTAATTATCAAAGGCATTCTGATGACGATATCACTATTTTGGTTCATCACTGAGTGTTCTTGCTCATTTGAGCTATGGGGAGTATCAGATTTTAGCCCGTTGTTATTGAGCAGTAATATGCCTGGAATGGTTAAGACCAGACCTGCAATTAAATAGGATTTTCCTGCAGATTGTTTTTGAGGCTCATTGGGGGATGGTAGTGCGTTGGCAACGATATAAGGGGCGGAAGCTCTGTTTTCTGGGGGGGCTGCACGAAGGTGACCATGCTCAAGAAATTGATATTGTAGCTGGCGTAAGGCAAATGAAACCTCTTTTGCTGTTTGAAAGCGATGTAGGGGATTTTTTGCCAATAACTGGTTAAGAAAAAGTTGTAATCCACGGTATTTTTCAGGGAGTTGAGGAACAGTTGAATTTAAATGTTTTAAGCTAACGCTGAGTGGGCTATCTCCTCGAAAAGGGGGAAATCCCAAAAGCATTTCATAACAGATAATGCCCAGGCTATACAAGTCACTTCGGCTATCAAATGATACACGCCTTGCTTGCTCGGGGCTCATATATTCCGGGGTATAGCTAGACGAAAAAAATGCTGCAGATTGTCGCTTGGTAATTGTGTTGAGTGAGGTATTGTTAAAGTCAGAGAGTACCACAGAGCCGTCACTGCGAAATAAAATATTATTGGGTTTTAATTGACCATGAATAATATGTGCTTTATGGACAAAGGTGAGTGCATTAGCAATTTGTTGGAGTATTTGTAGTGTTTTGTCTAATGTTAAACCTTCTTGAATTTTATCTGTGAGGTTACCATTATCACAGTACTCCATCGCTAAATAAGGGAAGTTACTCGAAGTAAAGCCATAATCATAAATACTGATGATATGGGGGTGGATTAGATCTGAAGTGAGTGCAGCGTTTTTTTTAAATAATGTTGTGTCTAATTTGCTTTGATTACCGTTTGAAGGATTAATAACTTTAACAATAACATAACGTTGCTTTAAACGATCAATAGCATAATAAGCTTTTTTTCTATCGTTACCTGCAATAAGAGAGAGTAAAGTGTAGTTATTTAGCTTGAGCATATTGTAGATAGTATTAATAGATTAGTATATACCCTTGGTTAATACGTCATTTATAATGGGTATCGTCAGCGATTCATCAATAATGTGTAGAAATTTTGCAGGTTTTACTGTAAATAAACTATTATGACGCCAGCTTTGTTACCTGTTAAGTACGTGTTTAGCAGACTGAGAAAAAAGTGGTGTTATTTATACTCTTCGCGATGAGTATCTGTTAAGAGCATACTTGTACTGAAGGCTAAACATCCTTCGTTGGAAAATCTATACATGTTAAAACTGGGCTATAAATACCATACAAAACAGTCGATGTGGCTGGTTTCTCAGCGTGTAACAATAGGCAGTCATGGTGATTGTGATTTTGTGATTAAAGACCCAAGTATTTTGCCGGAACATGTAGATTTAATTGTTAAAGATAATCGTGTGACACTCGTTGAATTAACTCAACGGGGTACCACTTGGGTAAATGATGTACCTGTCGTATCAAGCTGTCAGTTGAATGTGGGAGATACGATTAGGTTGGGTCATGTTGAGTTGTTACTCAGTGACCCAAAACATATTCAACCCCCCATTGAACTCCCAAAAAAAGCAGTGAGTGGCTGGTTTTTAAAGGTCGTTGATCGTTCCTTGCCTGAAAAGACATATCCTGTAAACGATACGTTACTTATAGGGCGTGCCATTGATTGTGATATTAAAATTAACTCTCCCTACTTATCTCGTCGTCATGCAGAATTATGCTTGTTGGAGGACGTTCTTTTTATTAAGGATCTCTCCTCAATAAATGGCACTTTTGTCAATGATACGCCTGTTGCTGAACAACGTTTAAAATCAGGGGATCGCATCAGACTCGATCAGTTAGAGTTTATGATAATTGGCCCACCAGATAATCAGCATAATACGCTAAGACGATCACAAATTAAAATTGAGCAAACTCATAAAATAAAAAAATGTGGAGTTAATGAGGCTATTAGTCAAGAGGGTAATTATCAAGAGAAGAAGCTCGGACAACCTCTAAGTATACCGGTTGTTAAGATTGATCATCGACTCAAGAAAAATGAAGTCAAAAATAACTGGGTATCAGGTTGGTCAATAGTGACTGTTATTGTTGTTGGGGGCGCTTTAGGTTATTGGCTTTTTAATTTGGTAAAACCGTTTATAGTGAGATTTTTACATAATTAGATGCAAACTTTATCACAAGTACATCAGTGGTAGTCCATTTTTTTTCTTCATCTAACAATCACTCGCAGTTCATCTACATGTCGTGTCTGACGTTAACGGTACACAAAGCGAAGGGTATGTAAGGTGAATTCAATACTGTTTTTTTTTAATCACTGATAATTTGCTTTGTATACGAAATTTTTAGCACTGGCCTGTTTAGGCCAGTGAAGATGACTTAACATGTTAAAAAAATAACTTTGGCCACATCTTAAGTATATCTGTTGTCTTACAATAGATTGGTGCTTGTCTTATTTTGCATTTTTTATGTGATTTGTTTTTGGTTTTATTAGTAGATCACACCGCATTTTTTCAATTAATTTTTTTGTAGTGTTGCCATAGATAGCTTGTTGCCAGTGGCTATGTGGGTGATAACCCAGTAGACAAATGTCTATGTTAAACTCTTCTATAAGTTTAGGGATGACAACATCGGGTATCCCTTGCAGCATATGACACCTGCCGTGATTTACAATGGAAAACTGTTGTTGTAGTTTGGAAAGCGCTGTTTGTCGTTGTCGGAGCATATTTTCTGTATGCTTTTTGTATTCTGAAACAAGATCAGTTTCCAGCATAATTGTTTCAGGTAAGGGCGAATACGTATGTACGATATGAAAATGTACCGGTAAGTTATTAAAATAAGACTCGGCATACTCAATGAGTGTGCTATCAAAAGAAAACACATCATTATCAGGTAACGGATCTACACAAATGAGAACATTTAAGGCTGACTGAGTCGTTACTTCAGGCGCCTCTTCAAATGTCGATGTATCACTAATATAAATGGGAACCCTACACGTATTAAGTAGGTAGATATCATTGTGATTCAGTATGTTGGCTTTCTGCTCATGATAAGACGTTGGTTTTATATAAAGATCAACGTGTTGCTTTTGGATAAAGTCAATGAGTGTTTCTAGCGAGTGTGCGTGTTCTCCGTAAATAATATGATGATGGTATTGATGCTGAATACACCAGTTTAGGATCGGTTTAATGTGTTGCTCAAGCTGTACTTTCCATTGTTGGTGCAGCTTTGTTTGAAGTGAGTCTGGTAAAAAGTGATTCACAAAAAAGTGATGTTGATAGTATTCCAAAAATAGAGTGACTTGTTTGATATTTTTTTTGGGGATGAGTGATAATTTTGCTGTTGTTGATGCAATATTGGTATGTAAATCAATGAATAGCAGCACATGCTGTGTTGTTTGTTGCATTAAGTATTCTTGGGACACAGGCGTTCCATTCCTTAAACTGTTGTTTTAACTATTGTAGTTTTTTTTTTTACAAAGTTTACGTTGTGTAAATTTAAGAAAAAAGTCTAATTATTACCATCAGGTTACATTATTTCACTGTTATTGTGCAGATTGATTAAATATAATTTTTCACAGAAACGTGATAGTACTGGAGAAGTTTTAAGCTTATGAAAAAATTATCCCTGTTTGCTACAGGCGTTATTTTTGCGCTAGCAAGCCACACAGTTATGGCTGAAGAGGAAGTTGTTCCACATGCTTATGTAGCGCCTTCATTCGGCAAATATTTCTTTGATAATGAGCGTGATATCGAAGATGACTACCTTTACAGCTTAGACTTTGGTTATCAAATTAATTCCAATCTGGCTGTTCAATTGGGGTTTGGTAAAATTAATGATACTGAAAACCCTGGATTGGATAACAATATTGATGCCAAGTGGTATCATTTAGACAGCATGTATTACATTGCACCTGTCGGTAAATGGAAACCTTATGCATTAGCCAGTGCCGCTCATATGCGTATTGATCCCAGTGATGCCAGTACAGATGATGAAACATTGCTTGGCTTAGGCGTTGGTGTTGAGCGTGAGCTGACAGATCGTGTCGCATTACGTGCTGATGTACGTGATTACTATAGTCTTGATAATGAAACACATGACCAGGCTGTAATGCTGTCAGTGAAGTTGGCACTTGGTGAAACCAAACGAGCTGTTGTTCGCAAAGAGCCACCACCACCAGCACCACAACCAAAAGAAATCTATGTAGATAAACCCGTTAGTATTCGTTTAAATATTGAATTTGACTTTGATAAGTCCGTTATTAAACCAGAGTACTACCCTGAGCTGGAAAAAGTTGCTTCTTTCTTGCAACGTTACTCAAATATCCATGTGACTATAGAAGGTCATACAGACTCTGTGGGTAATGATGCATATAACCTTATGTTGTCTCAGTCTCGTTCAGATGCAGTTCGTCAAGCACTGATTGAGCAATATAACATCCAACCAGGGCGTTTAACTGCAATTGGTAAAGGTGAGTCTGAGCCTGTAGCTGATAATGGGTCACCAGAAGGCCGTCAGCGTAACCGTCGTGTTATGGCAAATATTAAAGCGGTTGAAAAAGTTAAAAAAGTGATAACTGAATAGTCATTTTTTTATGGAGCTGGTACCTGAGTTTTTGGGTGCCAGCTTGCTCCATCCTTTCTGATTTCTTCTTCTAAAATACTTTTGTTTGTTTGCTTATATCTACAGAGATATGAGTCGGCCTCACTGTCTGTAAGCCTATGTCTTACCAAAGATACTAAAGTTTTTGCACTATACTCCGATAATGCCTATAACAGTCTTGGCTTTGATGGGAATGGTGGTTGACTATGAGGTTGTTGCTAGCACGAGGTTATAAATGGTGTAGCATTGTGGCTGTTGTTTGTTTTACATCGGCTTGTACTACACACCGTATTAGCAACCAGTTAGATATGGCGTATGAGCATTATAATAACGGTGACTGTGTTGCGACATTGCACTCATTAAGTCGCGTTGATCGGCTAATCCGTGCTCGACGTTATTTACAGCCAGAGGTCTCTTTTTTGCGAGGATTATGCTTGGAAAGGCAAGGTTATCTTATGGATGCTGTAGAGACTTATCGCTATATTGTGAAACTTTATCCTGAGTCTGAATATGCATTTCGGGCGAGGGCCAGACTTAAAGTGTTAGGTGGTGCGCAAAACCCTCTGAAATAAGATACTTGCCATAAAATATTCCCCTATTAAAGGGCATTCTTTAACGTATACCCTTCACGAATCATTTTTATCCCCCTAAGGTTTCAACATTTGATGGCCCAGCTAGCGCTTTAAAAACAGCGATTGTTGCTGTCGCTCGTCTTATAAACCAGACTAGCCCCACTAAACACTAAAAGAACCCCGTTATGGGTATAATGTGTTTATTGAAAAAGTTTTATTAAGGTGTTAAAGCAGTTGCACTTTTGGCAATTTGGTCGATAGTATATTTTATGCGTCATTAATGTTTAACTAAATTGTCTTATACCTTAAATTAACGAAAATATACGTTCTTGATTTTTACCCACTAATGTATCCCATAATAAGGGAGAAACATTAAACAATATGCATTAAGATTGAAAGTTAATGCATGTTTTTTGGGTAAGTGTTCGCATATTTTTTGTGGTGATTTGAGGTGGGCTTATTACCTTGGTATTGGGCGGCGATGGGTAAAGCGTATCCTTCTAGAGAACAACGTGCTATTACACGACACCAGTTAAATGCTTATTTAACAATATATAATCGTTTCACTGATCGTCCGATTGGGTATATAGGCAATATTTCTGCTCAAGGACTTATGCTGATTAGTGAAATTCCAGTTATGGTGGGGGAAGCTTTTGAAATGCGTATTAAAATTCCTCATGAAGTTAGCCCTACAGAAGTATATATTGATTTTAAAGCTGTCAGTCAGTGGAGTAAGCCAGATGTAGATCAGCGGTATTTTGACTCTGGTTTTGAAATTGTTGAAGCCGACCAAGGTATTATTAATCTAGCATCTTCTCTTAGAGAATTTTTTAGCTTTCGTTAGTTTAGATATTTTCTTTTACAGAGATACAGTATTACGCTTAATTAAAGCGATAAGTCATTAATATTATTTTGTTTGTTTATAATGTAATTATTTGATAGTTGAATGCCTGGTTTTTTAGTCGTTAATTTAATTAGTATCAGTGTGGTTAGTTTTCTTTAATATCTATCCTAGGGCCTGTTAACACTATTTGAATATCACTGTTATGACGGTAAAAGCACTAATCTAGGCGCGAAGCGTAAAGTTTAGTTGTTCTAAATGAATAATGAGCCACAACGAGTAGTGCTTTTACCGTCATAACCCTTCGGGCCGTGATTATTTTTCCACCTAGCGGTGTTACACGTCATTTATGTAGAATGACTACACGGCATTCCTTGCGCCTTGCTAGGCGAAAAAATAGTCTACGGCAGTGGTGATTCAAATAGTGTTAACAGGCCCTAGTGCATTGATCAAAAACGCTTCGCTATGGGTATAACAAGAATTTCGATATGTAGAGAGGAGATAAAAAATAGTGTTAAGATGATACTTACACGTTGGGCAATGTAGTAAAGGAGCGAAAGACGGAATGAAGCACTATGAGTGGATTTTGTTCGATGCGGATGAAACTTTGTTTCACTTTGATGCATTCAGTGGGCTACAGCGTATGTTTGCTCAATTTGATGTTGAGTTTTCTACTGATGATTATCAAGCCTATCAGGAAGTTAATAAGCCTCTCTGGGTAGATTATCAGAACGGTGATATAAGTGCCCAGCAGCTTCAGCATCAGCGTTTTGCTACTTGGTCAGATAAACTAAAGGTTTCAGCTAAGGACTTAAATAGTGCTTTTTTATCAGCCATGGCTGATATTTGTAAACCATTGGAAGGTGCGAAAAGCCTTGTGAGTGCGCTTTATGGTAAGGTAAAGCTGGGTATTATTACTAATGGATTCACAGAGCTGCAACAGATTCGTTTGGAGCGGCTGGGGCTGAGAGACTACTTTGATGTATTAGTTATTTCTGAGCAGGTAGGCTTTGCTAAACCCCATCAAGCTATTTTTGAGCATGCTTTATCTGTCATGGGACAGCCAGAGCGAAACAAAGTGCTGATGGTAGGAGATAACCCCGATACTGATATTTTGGGGGGAATAAACGCTGGATTTGAAACCTGTTGGTTAAATGTAAATGAGAACCCAACACCTGAGAGCATTACGCCAGGGCATCAGGTTTCTTCTTTGACAGAACTAGAACAGCGTTTGTTTTCTGATCAAGGCTTGGCTGTGAGTGTGTAATAAACTCTTCAGTTTGTACCTATCGTAAATCATATTCTGCTGTTAGCAAAACAGTAAAATACTCACAGCAAAGTCTAAAGTTTATTCATGAAGGGTAGACGTTATTTATCGTATAGTTCTTCATAAAGAAAAGGGGCCATGGCGAGTATGAATGCTTCAGTATATGTGCTTTCTCGTGTGGCCTGTCCGTTGGTTAATAAGCCAATAGCTCCTCCTTGTTGTTTGATATTTTGTGTGTTAAATAATCTATCCATGACATGACCTAGCTCTTCACCTTGTTGTAATGCCTGGTATACGGACATAGGGAGTGGCAAAATAGCACTACGGCCCACGGAAAGGCGGCAGTCATTTGCCACAACGACATAGGCGAATGTGGCAGGTCCATACTCAAAAACATCTACACCACCTTCAAGCGCAACATAGAAATCAGCTTCTATCTGTTGCTGACAAAACCGTACGCGATTTTCTGCACCTTCGCGGGTTTGCTTTGCTGTCATGGGTTGGTCAGGTACTCCTGACGGTGCATGCATACCAGTACACTCAACGGAGTTATTGGGGTAGAGTGAAGCAATAGCATTACGTACTGCATTGATTTTTACAGGATTCTGCGAGCCAACGACAATTTTGATACAATCTTGATTCATAATGATTAACAACTGTTTTTTTAAAATGCCTTATTATATACCCATAACGAAGGGTATACCTGGTTTAATGTTTGTTGAGGGAGTTGCCTGAGTACATGTCGCTGGGAGAAAAAGATCCAAACAGTTATTTAGTACCTGCTGAGCCAGTGATGACTGAACTTGTGATTAAAAAAAGTCGTTTTATATGTTGGATTTATCCCGTGGAAAATCGCCAGCAGGCGTTGGCTCAAGTGGTCACATTGACGGAACAGTACCCTGATGCACGCCATCATTGTTGGGCTTATATTGCAGGGCCTCCTGAGGGGGCTACTCAAATTGCTTGGAGTGATGCGGGAGAACCGCAAGGAACAGCAGGTAAGCCTATTTTAAATGTATTGCAACACCATGGTGTAGGAAATATTTTAGCAGTGGTGGTTCGTTACTTTGGTGGGATCAAACTGGGTGCTGGTGGTTTAGTTCGTGCGTACTCAGGAGCCACGCAAGCTGCAATGGAAGCGTTACAAACAACACCTAAAGTAGCCACTGAAGAATTTGTCGTTGAGCTTGGGTATGACCAAGAATCTCGATTTAAAATGCTGATGCAGGAGTATGGCGTTGAATTGCTGGAAAGCACATATGGTGTGTCAGTGTGTTATACCTTATCTGTTCCTGTAAATGAGCTCAAGTCATTTGCAGAGCGTGTCACGAGCTTTTCCAAAGGCCAGCTTCAGCTGAAGCCAGCCACCATACCATTACCCAACAAATGTTGAATACCCTTCGTAATATATGGGTATTGAAAGAGGGTAATTGAGTTTTTTGTTAATAATTATGTTTGCTGGTTATTGAATGAGTTCAAAGTACCTTGGTCCCCCTATAGTTGTATCCTGCCATTTAATGATGCCTACATCTTTTGCAAAGAATATATTTTCAACTCCACTATCATAGCAACGCTGTGGGCCAGTGAAAAAATGGATTTCGGTAACATCAAAAAAAGTGCCTGAAGAAATAGTTAACTCTGGGTAAAAATTTTTAATTACAGTTCCTGCAGAGCACATTATTCCTGAATGGCTGTTTGTGGTACCTACTTCTGCATTGAAGTTAACGTAGACATTAGCTTCTTTTGTTTTATCATTCCACATATATAGCTTTCCATCCTGGCTGGGACGAATCCATACTTTTTTACCCATTAAGCCAGGGAAACCTTCAAATAAGTACCAGCCATATCTTTCTTTAGAGACTGAAATATTTACATGTTCGCCAGTGTGCCCATTATTAACATATTCCATTCTCATGCCTGAGAATGCAGGCAGATAGTTTTCTGCAATACTGGTACTTGGCTGAATAATGAAGCTGAGTATTGATACCACGGTTAGGATTAGAAATTTTGCCGTCCGTAACATTTTTCTCCCTCCCTTACATAATTATTATTTTTGATTAAACGTTATTATTATAAATCAATAGTTGTATTAAATTTTGAGGTGAGTCAAACGTCTATAATGGTATTATTGCTGAAGGAACTATAAATTTTAATAATACCTATATAGAAGCTGTTAATGTTATGTAGATTGATTTTTACATCAGAATAAAAATTATCGATATTGGGGGGAGTCAAATAGGTGGGTTACACATTATATTTATAACTCAGTGAAAGTTATCAGTACGCAAAAGTCGCTCAAGTGTATGAGCGACTATGAGGTTATGGCAGGGTAAAAGAGACTACAATATTATTACTTAGCTTTCATAGGAAAGCTGATTTGGAAAAGCACTTTGCCAGTGCTCATTAAACTCATCTACGGCAATGTTTACTGCTGGGTGAGTATACATTGCCTGCATAATATCGCAGGGCAATGTAATTGCTTTGACGCCTTCTTCTAAAACAGATACCACTTGCTGCACACTTTTAAAACTGGCGGCCAGTATTTTACAGTTTATATTTGCTGTCGTAATGAGTTTTTGCAATTTAGAGACAACGCCAATGCCATCTCCCCCCATTTGTGCTATGCGATTAACATAAGGGGCTATGTAATCTGCACCATTATGTGCAGCAAGCAAACCTTGTGCGGTTGTATAGATAGCTGTTGCGAGTACAGGAATATTATCCTTTTTGAGTGCTTTGATAGCAGCCAATCCAGCTTCAGTCGCAGGAACTTTTACCACAATGTTATAAGGCAGGGAATGAAGCTTTTTGGCTTCAGAGATAATACCTTCAACGGAGGTGCTGATAGTTTGTACAAAAAAACGGCAGGGAGGTTCCAGTTGTGTGTTTAAGGTAGACAGTAAATGATTTACTCCACAGTTGGATTTGGCAAGAATTGATGGGTTAGTGGTAACACCTGATAATTTAATCTTCGTGTGTAAGCTGAGTATGTCTTCAATATCTGCGCTATCAAGGTAAAGCTCTACCATAACACTAACTCCGTTGGTTGGTTCATTAAACTATACTCCACTTCTCATTACAAAGGTTGATATAAATCAATACTGCTTTCGAACAAAAGTAATCTACTTTTGTTAAGTGAAATGTCGGTGTGGAAATGAAAATGTCAGCTTCCCTCTTTTTTGATATGCAGCGTTTTTCAACTCATGATGGTGAAGGGATTAGAACCGTTTTGTTCTTAAAGGGGTGCCCTCTATCCTGTGTTTGGTGCCAAAATCCAGAAAGTCGAAGCCGCAACGTTGATCTTATGTATGATGCCGCTACTTGTATTGCAGGGTGTACCTTATGCCAAGATTGCTGCAGTGCAATTACACGACATGGACCTGCTGATTTATTAATAGATCATCAACAAATTGATGAGTTCGATATAAAAAATTTAAAAACATGTTGTCCTGCCAAAGCCTTAAGAGTGACGGGTGAGCCTGTTGATATTCATACAGTCTGTGAACAATTAAAGCGTGACCAACCTTTTTATAAAACATCGGGTGGTGGTGTGACCTTTTCAGGAGGGGAACCGCTTATACACCCAAATGCTGTTTACGCTATTGCCCAAAAAATGCAGGAAGAAAACATTGATGTAGCCATTGAAACGACATTACATGTCAGTTGGAGGAAAATTGAGAAAAATATTCCTGTTATTAATCAATGGCTGGTTGATTTAAAACACATGGATGACAATAAATTTAAACGTTGGACTGGTGGCACGTTATCACTCGTCAAAAATAATCTGATTAAACTGGCAGCTCAAGTTAAAGGATTAACAATTCGTGTCCCAGTGGTACCTGATTTTAATGATACTATAGAGGAATTGGCATTAATTACTGATTTTGCTGCAACAATATCAAGTTGTAAGGCAATCCATTTTTTACCATACCATACGCTAGGTATTCAGAAATATAAAATGTTGGGATTACGCTATCAAGGAAAAGATAAATCATTGGATAATCCTGGGCTTTTACAAAAAGCGTGTGCGTATGCCGAGCATCATCCTTTAAAACCGCTTCAAACGTCAGTAAGAGGATAGCTATGAATCTTGACTATTTACCGTTGCGTATACAAAAACATAAAGATGCATTAATTAATATTATTAAACCACCGATTTGTCCTGAACGAGCAGTGGCATATACACGGATTTATCAACAAAATCCTGCATTGCCTGTTACGACGAAGCGAGCCTTAGCATTAGCTGAACATCTTGCGACGAGAACAATCTGGATTGATAATGATGAGTTAATTATTGGTAATCAGGCAAGCTATTTACGCGCAGCACCTATTTTTCCTGAATATACAGTTACTTGGTTAGCGGATGAAATTGATGCGCTTGCAGATCGACCTGGTGCCGGGTTTTCATTGTCTGAAGAGAATAAAAATACCTTAAAAGATGTTATTTCCTTTTGGCAAGGTAAAACAGTACAAGACCAGTGTTATGCGGAATATAATGACGAACAAAAGGCCATATTAGATTCAGGTATTATTAAAGCCGAAGGTAATATGACCTCTGGTGATGCACACCTTGCAATCAATAATGAAAAATTATTAGCAAAAGGCCTGGATGGGTTACTGGCAGACGTTAAACAACAAAAGCAGTTAGTCACTCATAATGCTGATGATGAGCGTTTAGAGCGAGTGCATTTTTTAGAAGCGGTACATATCGTTATTGAGGCAGTACAAAGTCATATTGAACGATACGCACAACTGGCTGCTGAAATGGCTCATCAGGAAACCCGGGCATTTAGAAAGCATGAGCTGAAAATCATAGCAGAAAACTGCTACCACATTGCTCATAGAAAACCAGAAACCTTTTGGCAGGCACTACAGTTGTGCTACTTTGTACAGCTTATTTTACAAATTGAGTCCAATGGCCATTCTGTTTCGTTTGGTCGAATGGATCAATATTTATATCCCTTTTATAAAAAAGATATTGAGCAAAAAAAACAACTCACTCATGGTTTTGCATTAGAACTGCTGCAAAGCTGTTGGTTAAAATTATTAGAAGTGAACAAAATTCGTTCTGGAACGCATTCTAAGGCTTCGGCTGGAAGTCCTTTATATCAAAACGTCACCATTGGTGGGCAGCAGCTTGATCAGCAGGGTTCACCCATTGACGCCGTGAATAGTTTATCGTTTGCCATCTTAGAATCCTGTGGTCAGCTGCGTTCAACACAACCTAATTTAAGTGTACGTTATCACCAAAGCATCAGTCAGGATTTTCTTCTCAATTGTTTGGCGGTCGTTAAGTGTGGGTTTGGTATGCCTGCATTTAATAATGATGAAATTGTTATACCTGCATTTGTAGACTTAGGCGTAAGCCGTGAAGATGCCTACAACTATGCGGCCATTGGTTGTATTGAAACGGCAGTACCGGGTAAATGGGGCTATCGTTGTACAGGAATGAGTTTTTTGAATTTTGCGCGTGTTTTATTAGCGGCTCTGGATGAAGGAAAGGATGCTACTACCCAGCAGGTATTTTTACCCCATGAAAAATCCCTTCATAAAGGCAACTTTAAAAGCTTTGATGAGGTGATGGCCGCCTGGCAGCAGCAGGTTCAGTATTTTACACGACATTCGATTGCGATTGATGCCGTTGTTGATACGGCATTAGAACAGTTAGCACCTGATATCTTTTGTTCGGCATTGGTTGATGACTGCATTAGTCGCGCTAAGTCTATAAAAGCGGGTGGTGCAGTATATGACTGGGTATCAGGATTACAAGTGGGTATTGCGAACTTAGGCAACAGTTTAGCGGTATTGAAGCAACTTGTGTTTGATCAAGAAAAAGTTTCACAGCACGCTTTAGCTAAAGCACTGGCAGATAATTTTAGTGGTATTGAAGGTGAACAGTTACGCCAAGTGTTGATTAATTATGCCAGTAAATACGGGAATGATGACTGTGAAGTAGATACGTTATTGGTTGAAGCCTATGAAATGTATATTGATGAGTTAAAGCATCATAAAAATACCCGTTTTGGTCGGGGACCCATTGGCGGTGGGTATTACGCAGGAACATCAAGCATCTCGGCGAATGTTCCTTTTGGTGCTAACACAATGGCGACACCAGATGGTCGTAAAGCGTATGCGCCCCTTGCGGAAGGTGCGAGTCCTGCTTCAGGCACTGATATTCATGGCCCTACAGCAGTGTATAGTTCAATTGCCAAACTACCTACGGATAAGATTTTAGGTGGGGTATTACTCAACCAAAAATTAACACCAGGCACTTTGGAAACGGTTCAGGATTTTCATAAGTTATCTATGTTGATACGCACTTTTTTTTGTGTCTATAAAGGGTGGCATGTGCAATATAATATCGTTTCTCGCGAAACGTTGTTAGCGGCACAGGCTAATCCACAAGAATATCGTGATTTAGTGGTGCGTGTTGCAGGTTATTCAGCCTTTTTCACGGCATTATCCGTGGAAGCTCAAAATGACATTATTGCTCGTACGGAACATTGTTTGTAATATAAACTTTTCTAAAAGCATAGTGTGAATATTGTGGGTACAGGTTGTAGCTACATTTGGTAAATTCATCCATTTTGATGTTGAAATAATTTTTAAGGATCATTGTGAACGCGAGACACCTGGAAATTATCCACTTAGTTAATGAGCGTAAACGTTTAACTGTTAATGAACTGGCAGTGCACACAGGTGTTTCTGAGGTCACTATTCGTAGTGATCTTTCTTACCTTGAACAGCAAGAGCACTTAAAGCGTGTTCATGGTGGTGCTATTTCAATACAGACAGATGATGTTAATGAACGGCTGACGATTCATTTTGATGTAAAACAACGGCTGGTAGCTCGTGCAGCTGACTTGGTATTACCAGGGGAAACAGTCTTAATCGAAGGAGGAAGTGCCAATGCGCTGTTAGCCCAAGCATTAGCACAGCGTGGTGATGTTTCTATCATTACTCCCAGTGCTTATATTGCGCACTCGCTTAAAAATGATCATGTGGATGTTATTTTGTTGGGAGGCGTTTATCAGTCGCAAAGTGAGAGTTTAGTTGGACCGCTAACAAAACTGTGTATTGAGCATATTAATTTCAGTACGGCATTTATTGGTGTTGATGGTTTTCATCAAGATTCAGGTTTTACCAGTCGAAATATGATGCGTGCTGATGTAGTTCATACCATTTTAAAGAAAAAACAACGTAATATTATTCTAACCGATGCCAGTAAATTCGGTAAAATATGCCCAGCAACACTAGGAAAAATAGATGATTTTGCAACAGTAATAACGAACCAGGGTATACCGGAAAGTGATATAGCGTGGTTTAAAAAGAAAAATATCGAATTAATTTTAGTCTGATAAAGCAGTTCAACATAAGTTATCCAACTGTTGTTTGCCATCAGTGTACACTAAAATACAATTGGTGTTCATTGAGTAATGCTTGACTGGTGAAGTTATGGGTATCGTAAGCAGGATATTTATAGTAATACTGTAGACACTTTTAAGAGGCCATAGCTCAATAGCCGCTTAAAAGTGTCTACAGTGTTATGGAGTTATAGTGTCATATATATTTAATTATTAAAAGCTATTTAATATCATTAAAGAGACCAAACATAAGCAAAGCTTAAACCTAAAAGATATTGGTTTTTATCTCCCTGATTATCTGTTACTGGACTGTCACTTGCGTCATCTAGAAGGCGTTGGTAGCTAAAAAAAGTATTCAATTGCCAATTATCGGAGAAAATATTCTTATAAGAAAAGGTAAGTCCAACTCTATTCAAACCACTATCAGCATTAAATAAAGGTAGTCCTGACCGGTTTGCATCGTTATTATCAATACTAAAAAAACTATCCATAAAATCGCTGCTTAAGTAATCAGCATTACCTTTAACTGTAAAATCACTATTTGTCATTGATACTTTATAACTTAAAAATGTTGAAGCAACATAACCATGGTGCCCTGCTGTAATATCATGGTAATATTCAAGACCATATAACCATGGTAGTGAATTTCCTTGGATGAAAAAACCAACTTCTTTAGAACTATCTACATTTTTTAAAGCATCAACACGATCATCGTCTACATCTGAGCGTTCAGGTGTATAATGCAACATGGGGCCAAAGTGAATTGTACTGCTTTGTAAAATATTCCACTTTAAGCTATTACCTGAAAACTTTATGTAGTTAAAATTATCCCATTCATAGGATGCTTGTAGGATCGGAGTAGCTTCATAATCCTCAGAACCTATATAATCTGGTACGCGAGCAACTCCAATACCCAAAGAAGCAGTGTCTGCAATAACGTATTTTGTATTTAAAAGGCACAAAAGGATTGAAAAGTATTTTAAATCTTTAGGCATGGTATATATACTCATATTAGTTTAACCGTCAAGATTATCTATGTTAAAAAGTGTGTTAGATAAGTAATGCTATATAATATAAGCATAAGGTTAACACTTGTTATTGTTAAGAGTGTGAACGATAAAAGGCAGAATGTTTATAGGTTTGTTAAAAATAAATGAAAAGGGTGTTAATTATAAATAGTGGTTTGCTATGTTGGTTGGGTTTAAAAGGTTGTGTGGTGAGATTTTATTTGTGTCTATTTGTTTTGTTGTTTTTGAGTAAGTAAATAAAGAAGTGACTTTTTAATTGTTAATGATAGGGTGTGCTAATTGTGGCTTTAATTGAGTTGTCACTAAAAATACTGTTCTAGGATGGCTTTTAAAAACAATGTCTGCTGACTTTGTATGAAATATAGTATATGTTTTAACTTAGAGTGTTGTGTTTGAATGCGGTACAGGTACCAAACAAAAGATCCTTGCAAATGATTAAGTCTGGATTACTTGATGGTGAGGTAGGGTGCTATCAGTCTTTTTTTAATGGAAATATCTCCTATGTAAAGATTGAACCGCGAATAATGTTAACTCATGGAGTTTATGTTACGTAGAAGAGTCTGAGTTTTATTGGGTTAATACCATTTTGAGGAATTTAAAATGTGCATTACGCAGTACGTACCATACAATTCGGCCTAAGTACGCATAACGTTATCTTGCAGAGTTTCAGTATCGATTTAATCAACAGTTTAATTTAAAAGATTTTATACCAAGACTTGCCTACGTTGCACTGAGAACGTCTGCGCTACCAGGAAAATTGCTGAGGATAGCTTGGGGTGAGTTATAATTAGGTAAAGTTTTAAGTTCCTATACCCAACGTTAGTGAAAGTTAAGATTAATCAATACCCGTTTAAAATTTTTTTTAATTTAGCTTGATAACTTAAAAATTCTATCTATCAAGAATTAACTGATATACTTCTTAATAAAGTAATTGAGAGAGGTATACATGACACCTCCCACTGAATCTGAATGGAAGGAAATTGCTTTTGATATACCAGCAATATTTGCCTTTCATGAATTTTATGGCAAGACCCATGATGAAGCCATAGAAGCTATATATAAGAACCCAGTTGAGCGTGCATTTGACCTGGGCCATATGGCAAAAAAACCATTCCAATACTACATGCTGGCTTATCAAGATTATGTCTTAGCCAATAAATTTAAACCAGATAACGAAAAAGCATCCTATGCTTGTTTCTTTGCTATTTTTTGTTCTATCGCTGAACATAAGCCAGATTACTTACAACCTATTTTAAGTAAGGTGATTAAACTTGTTACTTATATTGCTAACAATCAGCAAGCATTAAATCTAACAGATGAAGCCTTTGGTGATTTTAGCGGATTACTAAACATTGCATTGGGTAACTTAAAAAAATAAACACTATAGTGCTTATTGTTATATCATGACATAATATTTTAACAAGTGAGTATATAGTTAGTTTATTAAAGTCTATGTCAAAAGTACTGAGGCTGATAAATATTTCAAGATCATATAATTGTAACAAATAATCGTAAGCATCAAGCCGAAAAGGGCGCTAAACTTTTTTCATTTATGAAACAAGATATGGCTGCTTATATGAAGTATTACAACATAGAGTGACTGCATTCTGCCAATGGTGATGTGTCACCCGTAGAGTTTGAAAATTTTCAACTAAATGTGTCCAATTTGGGTTAACCAGTACACTTACTTGAATTCCTTATAACTGATTACTCCGTTTAATATCCAAATAGCGATTCACAATTGCAGGTGGCAGCTTTTCTGGCAAGCTATCCAGGGTAAAAATTGACTGGCTGATTAACTGATTATGTAATGCTTTGCGCTGTTTTAAATAGACTTCACTGGCAGCATGATTTAGTGCACCGTTAAAGTCTTCAATCGGTTGGATATGCAAGCTGTCTAGAATATGTTCCCGCAGATTAGCCAGTAGTACCAAATGTCGACGACGTAGTAATTTTAATGCTGGAATTAAATCATCTGCATTTTCATCTCGCACGTTAGATAAGGTGATGATTAATGAACGCTTTGGTTGATACTGCATTAAGTGTTTAGCGGCTGATGAATAGTCGCTGGCTTGTGTCGTTGCTTGCAAATCATAGATTTGGTTCAGTAACTGGTTAATGGTATGAAGACCTTTGGTAGGGGGATACCAACGGTGTTGCCCACTGAAGGTAATGAGGCCTACAGCATCCCCTTGTTTTAAAGCAACATACGCAAGCAGTAGCATAGCATTGAGACAGTGGTCGAAATGGCTCAGGTCACCATCTTGTGTGCGCATGCGTTGACCACAGTCGAGCATAAAGATAATTTGCTGGTCACGCTCGTCCTGGTATTCTCTGGAAATCAACTTACGTTTTCGTGCACTGGATTTCCAGTCAATTTGACGCATGCTGTCACCCTCACGGTATTCCCGTAATTGGTGAAATTCCAAACCTTCTCCACGACGAGGCTTTTGACGAATACCCATCTGACTGACATGATTATCTGTGGCCAATAATAAATAATGACTGATGGTGGCAAAGTTGGGGTAGACACGGGTTTTCGTGGTGGGCCCTATACGAAACTGGCGCTGCCATAGTCCCATAAGGCTGAAGGCTTTAATGTAGCTGGGCGCAAAGCTGTATTCACCACGATGTAAAGGGCGTAACTCGTAGTGTATTACCAACCGCTTTGATGGTGGAATTGTAATTGCCTGAGGGAGGTCTTTAACATCATGTCCCTGAGGATAACCATCAATAACACTTAACTGTCGTAGACTATCCTCACGATTGCTCAGGGTTAATTTTATTTTATGCCATTCTCCAAGAGACATTGAGACAGGTGCTTCGCGCTCAATCTGTAGGATCGGTGATTTGATTAACGTGAGGCTATCAATAAGTAAAAGTATAACAATAGCTGCAAAAATATAGTGTCCATAAGCGGCTAAAACATTGAGGTTGTAACCAAAAAGGTTACCCATAAAAATAAGACAGGTGACCACGGTAATGCCACCTGAAATTAAAAGTAAGTGCTTACTTGGCGTCATGATCTCGGTGCAGCAACACTGTCTAGTAGATTTTTCAATACTTCCTCAACAGAAAGCCCCTCAATTTCCAGCTCTGCGGCTAAGCCCAGCCGATGACGAAGTGCGGCAGGTGCAACGGCTTTTACATCATCGGGTGTGACAAAATGCTGTCCTCTGAGTAAAGCCCGAGCGCGTGCCACCCGAATTAACGCGATACCGCCTCGTGGCCCTGCGCCATGATTTAACCCTTGCCAGGCACGTGTAGCATGAATTATACGAATGGCGTAGTCCATTACCTGGTCATCGACATCAACTTGTGCCGTAATTTTCTGTAATTGAATAACCCCTTCGGGTGAGACAACTTGCTGTAGTTCAGACACATCCAGTACATCAGATAACTTATTGGTAGTTACCAGTGCAACAAGATTTTTTTCGGCTTCCAGTGAAGGATAGTCAATACTTACTTTCAGCATAAAGCGGTCTAGCTCTGCTTCAGGTAATGGATAAGTTCCTTCTTGCTCAATAGGGTTCTGAGTAGCGAGCACCATAAAAGGAGGCTGAAGGGGTAACGGACGACCTTCAATGGTAATTTGTTTTTCTTGCATCACTTCCAATAAAGCGGCTTGGGTTTTTGCCGGCGCCCGGTTAATTTCATCGGCAAGTAATAAGTTAGTAAAGGCTGGCCCACGGCGTATTTTAAACTCTTCACTTTTCATGTCGTATATGGCATGTCCGGTGACATCACTGGGCATAAGATCTGGGGTAAATTGAATGCGGCCAAATTTACAACCAAAGCAGGCGGCTAATGCTCTCACCAATAGTGTTTTCCCTAATCCTGGAACGCCTTCAATGAGTACATGACCTGAGGCAAGTAGCGTCATAAGTACTTGGTCAACAACCGATGCTTGACCAACAACGGCTTTATTTATTTCTGTACGGATGGCATTAACTTGTTCCGAGGCCTTGCTGAATATTTCTGGATTAAGGCTACTCATAGCTGGTTCCTGATATGTTGCAGGTTTCTGGTAACACGAATAAATTCAATTTCATTTTGTAGGCTGTCCTGGGACATAGTCCACTGAATTTCCTCAACGGGTAAGCCACTTAATGTGGCTAATAGCCTATATTGTTTTGCTTGAGGCAATTCACTGTACTGCTTATGATGTAGTCGAATACGTTGTTCAACCTGTTGTTTTAAGGTGTTAATGAGATAACTTGATTGCTTATTACGCCAAAAGAAGCTGGCGACAGCTTGTAAATGCTCCAGTAATTGGCGTCGTTCTGGGCTTGCTTCTGGTTTTGTAGGTCCAAAACGTTTGGCACGATACCAGCAGAAAAAAAGAATAAATGTCCCCAATGAAACCAGTATAGGCAACGCATGTTGTACTAATAACTGCCATAGGGATGGGTATTCCAGCCCATATAACCACCAAACAGATGAGTGATCTTTCAGTAATAAATGCAGCAGGTAGGCATGATCATAATCGCCAATTTCATCATTTTGCCAAATACCCATATAGGTCAGTACGGTAACGCGACCATCACCGATGGGTTTTTGAATAAGCTGATAAGGTGGCTCCAAGCTGTTTTTTAACAGTAGTTCACCTTTAGTGCTGACTAAACCAAAGTCAGTGCGTAAATCGATGGCTAACGGTTCTTTTTCGGTAGGCCAGGTTAATGTAATAGGTAAGTGGACAGGTGTTTCACATTGTGCAACGTCTTTCGCGCTCTTGTCTTTTTCAGATTTGCTGGATGATTTTTTCCCATATAATGCATCAAGCTCATCCTCTTGAAGATAGACAGCTTTTATTCCCCAGGACGCTAAAAGAGGATCAAGCACTTGGTCGTCAAACAACCAGGGCTCACTATAGCTGACTAACAGATGACCCCCTTGGCGTACCCAAGTATCTAACTGCTGGCGACGATGTTCTGATAAAGAAGCTCTTGAACTACTTAATATAATGGCATCACTTGTCTTAGGAAGGTGATCAAGCAGTTTTAAGTTTTTGTGGCTTTCAATATGAATGTTATTACGTTGAATAAAACGCTCGGCTGCCAGGTATTCATTTAGCCTTGCTTCAGTTGAAGGGGGTACCCACTCGGTGTCGTCATAGGGTTCTAACAATAACCAGAAAAGGAGTACAAAGAGTAAAATAACGCCTAAAATAATGACAATCGGCCAATTGACTTCAAATGATGCTTTACGGGTCATTGGTCACCCTGCATAAATAACTGTTGCCATTGCTGGCAAAGTGCCAAAAGCGTAGTTCGATCTGGTAATTCATGCCCATATGCAGTGGTTGTCCAGCACAGGGTGAGCTGGTGAAAGAAATCACTGAACTGTGGAGTATCCTGCTCAACAAGCTGGCAGCATTCACCTTCAGTATGAGCAGATTGAAAGCGAATTTGATAGTTGTGAAGTAGCCTGCTGAGGGTACCACGGTATAACAGGCTTAGGGCTTCTCGTGGATGACGGTTACTGAGTGTACGAACATGTGCCAACAAGTCATCAGGTAAGTGAGACTGTCGTATATCCAGCCCCATTATTTCAGTAATAGGTTTTTCTTTGACTGTTTTCTTCCAGCGCCACTGTTTAGGTACTAAATAATTAACCCAGCGGCGATAGCGATAAAGCAAAAAGACAACGAGTGCAATCGCTGTCCCCCACAGTAAGATTTCAATCAGTTGCGCAAAGAGTTTAATAAATGAATCTACGCCAGAAAAATCAAGATCAGGTTTTGGTTTTGGAATATCTTTTTTTAAATTGAAATCAGGAAGACGGTAGTTGGTGACTGTTTTATGGTAGCCAAAGTCATGATCCGCGAGAATTTCATTAATTTGCTGTTTGGCTTCAATTTTAGGTTGGTTTACCTCTGTAGGCGTTGGTGCTTGTGCCCAACTAGCATTAGGTAAGCTCAAACAGGTCATAAGCAGTAGGCTTAATCCCCAGGGGAGAATACCTGCAAGTTTAGTAGTGGCTGAGTGAGATTGCTGGTGGCGAGCTAGCAGACGACGAAATGCAATTTCGGTATCCCAGGCTTCTAGGTGAGTACGACTATTGATGTACAAAGAAAAACCACAGGCGATATAAAAAGGGTTAAATAAAATAATAAACACATACATCAGAGTGCAACCTAGCCAAAGCGCTATATCTGTCGAAAAAAGGCCAAAAAATGCTGCACGGTCTTGGTGTTGAACGATTTCATCTGGAATCATTATATTGATAAACGCGACGCTGGCGACTAAAAAAAGCCAAAGTAATCCATGCATAATAAGCGTTAGTAAAATAGAGGCTCCACCACGAATATGCAGAATTTGCAAGCGTCTGCGGCGTTTTGAACCATTTAATTCTTCCAATACGCTGACGGGTAAATTGAACGAGCGGTGAGGGCTGATCCGTCGCCAAAGCAGCGAAGAAAACCACTGAATACGACAGGTTTTACCCGCCGCTGAAAGTAGCTGCCGATAGTTTAACGACTCACCAAAAAGTAGACGACTGTAGTAAAAAAGCGTTGGCTTTTCCCAGATACCCTGGAGCCACCAAATAATCACCACGGCCCAATAAGGTTTCTCATTAAAGAACCAACAAAGTAGTAAGAATACAGGGAGTGTTGTCGTTAAGCTGACCACTAACGGAGGCCAGAACCAGCGTTTAGTCATCGCCAACCCTAAGTCAACCGCTTGCCAGCTACTACGAGGACGGACGGTAACCGTAATTTTACTCAGATCCATGTGACTTCCTCCGACCAACCCCTATAAAATAGCAGATGACGATCGTCCACAGCCCGACAGCAACCCAGTATTTTGTGTATGCAGGAAATAAGGTGGATGAAGACCAGAATGCTTCAATAAATGCAGCAATCACCAGCATGCCAATGACGCCATAAATGAGCTTAATACATATTTGAGAGGCATTCATCAATGCTGCTTTACGACTTAGATTCCCTGGACTAATCAGTGCCCAGCCCAGCTTTAACCCGGCACAACCAGCAATAGCGATAGCGGTTAACTCAAACGAACCATGGCCACAGACAAAGGAATAAAAGGTTTCAACGTAGCCAATGTTAATCATATGGGAGCCAAGACCACCCAAAATAAGCCCATTAAAAACCAGAATAATTAAACTGCCGATACCTGCTAACAGACCACCAGCAAAGGTTCGAAAGCCAACAGTAATGTTGTTTTTAATATAGTGGCCAAACATCGCAAAGTCGCCAGCTGAGTCGCGCTCAAAACCAATGACCTTACGTGAGGGCTCATACATAGACTCAAAACTGACAACTGTCTCTCGGTCGATAAAGCTGTATAACACATCCGGTGACATCCATACCGCTAAACCAAAGAGCAATGCAGGTAAATACAGTGCAAGGGTCGCAAGCCAGAAAAAACGCCACTCTTGACGTATGAGTTGTGGAAACTCATACAAAAATAAACGACCAAGTTTGCTCCAAAAGCCTATGCGTTGTCGATAAAGGCATTGATGACCCAGGAGTGAGAGTTGATTAAGGTACTCGGTTAAAAAGCGGCTATATTGACGCTGCCGCGCTAGTGCTAAGTGATTACAGCTTTGTCGATAGAGTGTAATAAACTCTTCCGCTTCTTCAGTACTCAGTGGTTTTGGAAAAATCTTAGTCACTTGTTTGGCAAGTGTTTGCAGGCGGTCCCACTGAGCTTGATAGCGTCGTTCAAAATCTTGCTGCTTCATTGTGATGACAACAGACCTTTAGCTAATTGGTGTAAATAGGTAACAGCTGATGTACCTTCACGTTTGAAGACAGGCTCAACAATATTGGCAAGCTCCTCAGCTCGCGCATTTGATATTGTTCGGTAGCGTTCTGCAAAATTAATAATGGCGCGTTGTTCTTCAATAGCAAGTGGGATAGGAAGTTTAACTGGCGTCACATCTGGCAGTGTATTCAACTTAGGTGTTGGTTCATTATAAACGACAAGTGTGCCAGCGGCTAAATCACCTAACCGTTTGAAATCATGCCGCAATGCCATTGTAATTAATCCTGTTACATAAAAGAGTGGCAGCCAGTCGACATAGCGAATTAAGTTACGGAGGAAAGCTCGGGAGAAACTGACAGGCGTGAAGTTTTCATTAATCACTTGAATATTCATGGCCCGTTTGCCTGGAGTTTGGCCATTATAAAAGGCTTCGAACAATGCTCCATAAAAGGTATCGATAATAAACGCAAAAATTAAGAATAATCCAAAGCCTAAGTCGCCGAAAATCTCCAGAATAATCCAAAGTATGAGAAAGACAACAGCCCGAATGACAAAGTCAATCAAAAATGCAGTCACTCTAACCAGTGGACCAGCGACGTCTAATTCTAGCCGAATACCTTCAGGCGTTTCATAAGTTTTGCCAGTGTCTAACATTTAATCAAAAACCATTAACGTCTACTGCAAATGCTATAGAAGATAGCACAGATGTGAGGGCTAATACATTGGATGCCCTGAGTTTATTACTTGGTAGGCCATAGCTGGCGATAAGGCGTTCAAGTCATGGTT
Source organism: Zooshikella sp. RANM57 (assembly GCF_050749885.1). Classification (NCBI taxonomy): domain Bacteria; kingdom Pseudomonadati; phylum Pseudomonadota; class Gammaproteobacteria; order Oceanospirillales; family Zooshikellaceae; genus Zooshikella; species Zooshikella sp. RANM57. The sequence goes on from NZ_JBOIUB010000004.1 coordinate 499,736, forward strand.
CCATAATGATGGCCCTAAATATGGGACAGAGACACCCAATTGAGCATGGTGGGCAGTATTTCAGTCTTTGTGAATCATATTTTTGTTAAAGTACCTGCATTGAAGAGCATATGTAACTACTTCAGGGATTAATTAGAAACAATATGAGCGAATGGCCTACCGATAAAAAGCTGATCCTTTTACCTGGTCTTGATGGTACAGGGTTACTATTCAAGGACTTGATTGCTGAACTACCCACAAATTGTATTATCCAAACCATATGCTACCCAGCTTCACAAGTACAAACATTCAAAGAACATGTTCAGTATGTTTTAGAGAATTTACCTAGTAATGAGTCGTTTATTTTACTGGCAGAATCTTTTTCTGGACCCGTAGCAATCGAAGTACTAAAAGCAAGAAGTCATCAAATTGAGAAAGCTTTTTTTGTAGCCTCTTTTGCTAAACCTCCTCGACCAATGTTGCTTAGCTTGATTTCTAAATTACCTCTTTCAATGCTTCTTAAGTGGCATATACCTGATTTCCTTATTCGTTATTTTTGTCTTGGTAAAAATGCGCCAACTGAGATTGTTAAGCATTTTAGGAGAACGGTTGATGCAGTTGATCCAAAGGTGCTAGCGCAACGAATTAAAATTATTTCAGTTATTGATAAGACAAAGGAATTAGAGAGTATCGTCGTACCGTGTTGTTATATTCAAGCTACCCATGACAGGCTGGTTACTTTTTCTTCACTAAGGGTTTTTCAGTATGGTTTAAAAAGCCTAACTGTCAATAAAATACAAGGACCACATTTCATTTTGCAAGCAGCACCAAAAGAAGCAGCAAGGGTCATTTGTGCTGAAGTTAGATAATTTATCTAACGTTGATTCAACTAATAAATGCAGCAAATACTGTGTTGATGATTAAATATTGAAGAAACTGCTGATTTAACAAAGGTTGTTGAGGCTGTATATAATAGGCCATATTTTCATTTTGGATAAATGTGGTACTTATGAACATAACACAAATTAGTGCTGAAGATGCTCTGCCGATAAGACATCAGGTGCTTTGGCCTGATAAACCAATTGCGTTTTGCTGTGTTGATGAGGATGAAGCGGGTATTCATTTCGGTGTTTATTTGGGTCAGCAGTTGGTGTCAGTTACCTCTATTTATATTGATGGAACGCAGGCGAGATTACGTAAGTTTGCTACATTGAACGATTATCAAGGACAAGGCATTGGTACTGCACTGATTAAGCATGTACTGGCGTACTTGGCAAGATGTAAAATCCAGTATTTGTGGTGTGATGCTCGAGAGTCCGCATGTCTGTTTTATGAGCGCTTAGGTTTTGAAGTATTTGGTGAGCGTTTCTTCAAATCTAATGTGCCTTATTTTAAAATGAGCATAAATTTAAAGTCATTAAATAAATAGATTATTATGAGTTTAGGATTTTTGATAGAAAAGTGGATTGTAGCTTTATTTGCAGTCATTGGGGCAATTGTTATTTTCCTGGTAGTAAGCTTGATAAAGAATAGCTGAGGGGGTCAGGGTGAAAGAGATTTGTGGTGACCTAATCAAGCTTGCGATGGATGGTGAATTTGATGTCATTATTCATGGTTGTAACTGTCAATGTCAGATGGGGAAGGGGATTGCATTAACGATTAAGAAACTATTCCCTGATGCGTATGCAGCGGACTGTGAAACTGAAAAATCTTCCAAAGGCAAACTGGGGACATATTCATTTGCTGAAGTAGAGAACAGTGGACACCACTTCACTATCGTCAATGCTTATACACAGTTTCACTGGCGTGGAACAGGAGTTAAAGCTGACTATGAGGCAATTCGTAAAGTGATGGTGGCGGTGAAAAAACAATTCACAGGTTTGCGAATAGGTTATCCATTAATTGGTGCAGGCTTGGCAGGAGGTGACTGGGCGAGGATTTCACAAATCATTGACCAAGAGCTCGAAGGTGAAAATCATACATTGGTTAGGTTTGTTTCAGGTTAGGCTTGTAATTGATGACTATGCTGATGCGAACACTGCTTATAACAGTAATCACTTATTTTATCCCACTTGTACTATGTTTGCTGTATAAGGTTGGATCCTTTGAATCAATTGGGCCTTTGGTATTATTTTATTCTTTACTGTGTCTGCCACTATATGCTTATTTATTTGTAAGGCTATTTTTAGTCAGTTGCAAAGGGTGGATTGCGGGAGTATTGGGCTTGTTTTTAGGGCTTATATTAGCAGTCCTTTTACTCGACTACTTTATGCTTATTTGCTTTCTATTTGGTATTCAGGATTTTCAGGCGATGTAAACAACACGGTGGCGCTGGTAAATTGAAAAAACATATAGGGTTATTTTTAGTACTTTTTATCATTTTTTTCTTTATTGAATTGTATTTAGAAAAACAGAACTTAGCTGATAGTATAGGTTTATGGTATACAATTTTGTGCGCATTCGTTCCAAGCTTTGTCCTGACGCTGATATTAGTTGTGATACAAAAGTTACTAATGAGTCGGAAATAATGGATACTTTCTAGAATTATGCCATACTTATTAGTATGAAATATGATGCCCGACAGTTATCAACAGAAGAAAAAGCATTATTAAGACGTTTAGCCGTTCAGAGAGTATTTGACGGTGAGTCACCAGCCAATGTTACCCGTAGCTATGGGTTGGGAGAAAAGAGTATTTTCAAATGGTTAAAAATTGCTAGAACAGAGGGGGTAGACGCATTAGCTCCAAAACCTCGTCCAGGTCGAGCGCGATCGCTGAGTGATTTTGAGGCAGAAGAAGTTAAACGCTGGGTAATTAGTGGTGATCCACGACAGTATGGTTTCGACTTTGGGTTATGGACAAGGCAAATCATCGCCGATCTCATTAAAGACAGATTAGGTATTCCTTTAGGATTAACTGCTGTAGGAGATTTGTTACATCGAGTGGGCCTTACACCGCAAAAAC
>NZ_JBOIUB010000005.1:0-399485 GCF_050749885.1 Zooshikella sp. RANM57
AAAACAGTTTTTACTATGCTTTCCAAAGATAGATTCCTGTGACAATACGACTTTGACAACCGCATTCTCGCAGTTTCTATCTTTGGTACAACCTACCATTCTCAGCCAAAAACTGTCCACAGTATTGACTGGTATACTTTGAGCTATTTCAAGGGAAATTAAATGACCAATATTAAATTTACCACCCGCACATTTTTCAAAATCATTTTTAAGCTTATTGGTCCAATCACTTGTATCAAAATTATATTTAACAAGAAATAATGTTGGAAAAATCATACCTTCTTCCATCGTGATTGTAGTATGCGCTGTCGCTTCTTCACCAATCCTATAACTAATGCCCTGCTCGTTTAGTTCATTTTTGATTTCAGTAATATCTCGTAACTCTTTAAATGCAATACCACTAAAACCATTGAACTTTTCAGCCGAAATCCCAAAACGAACGTTAAAGTTAATAAACTCAATGTTTAGTTCTCCAAAATTCAAGCCTACACTGGTATATTTATCATCTTCAATTAAGGGCCAAGCCAATGGCAAACCAAATCGATCACTGACCCGCATAGCAGATTCGTAAGGATCATTTACTTCTATCATTAGATGATCAAGATTGACAAGCACTCGTTGTGTATCCTTTTTTCTAGTTTCGACATCCAAATCTCACTTTCCTAGATCATAAGTAATACATTCTGATATTCAGAAAGTATATAAAGATGACTCTTCTCATATACTTTACTAGATTGGTAAAAATATGTCAGTAACCATTTTACTATCAGGAACACATGGCAAAGGGGTTTTATGAATTTCCTTGCCTCCCAGGGCAATCACATATAACTTCACCCTTATAAAAAGCATGTTCTAAAGCCAGCTTTGCACAACGTCTGCATAACACCCTTCGAACACACCATGAAACCTTCCCTAGAAGCTTAGTTACCGCATCCTTGCGGCAAACAGTTCGACGTGTGTTATCCGGCCTTTGTCTACCACTGGTGTATATTTACTAGTGATTCAGATATTGCAAAAAGCGGATAATATCCACTTAAATTAGGGATCTACTTTAAACCGATATATAACTAAATTTAAAGATCAGCACAGACCCTATATTTAAAAAATATCAAATACATACTAACATTTACAGATATCCACCTATTGTCTATTCAAACGTAAATACAATGGATGCACCGATTGAAAGCCTTGCTTTAATAAAATCAGGAATATCTTCTTTAATATGTTGATCAAATTTTGCTTCTTTAATAGCTATTTTCTTCTTCTCTGACAAACCAATCAACTCTGCAACCTTTTTCGCTTTCTCATATACCCTTTTTACAATTTTCTCTCTATACTGTTCTTTATCTTTCACTTCATAGTAAATATCTTTACTCGCTACTATAATATTGTCATAGGCGTCATATTTCTTAGAGAATTTTTGAACAAAATCTAATGCAATAGCTATTTTTTCTGCTTTCACCCAAAACGTGTCACTATCTGTAAAGTCTATTGCCAAATAAACGTTAAGATTAGAATTTACTACGTCCTCACTTTTATTAAAAAAACTGATATCAATTTTTTTAGCATACTTCTTGGGCTTAAAAAAATCTGTAGAGGAAATTGAGAATGATGGTTCATTTAATGCGTTCAACTCTTCAACCAACTTATCTAAAACAGTTTTCGACTGACTAAGGGCGGTTGTATAAGACTTATCCGTAGTTTTTATTGTCACTGGCAAATAAGCAACATCTGGTTTAACCTCTATTTCACCTTCAATTTTATATTGAAAGTTATGTTTATACATATCATATGTATTATAACCCTTACTACTGCTGAAACCTCCATAAGCAAACGAAGCAACAAAAAAAGTAAAACTAATTAAAAAAAATTGGCTGGCATAGTTCATCAACTGATCCTTTATTGTTCAATGCAAATATTAGACAAAACTAATCCAATATAAAGTCTCATAATGTATTTTATATTAAGAAAATTAGAGTGACATGTCATCTGATCTCATAGTATTTTTGTGTACCGAAAAATACCACTACACAAACATTCATTGGACATCTATCGTTTAAGCACTTTTTTGCTTTCAACACCTATTGCAAAGCAGACATAGCAAAAAAAGTCAGTATTAGTACCCTACTCACAAACATCTCCTCTTTAATCAAAGAGATAATTAAGCTATAACATAGCTTTCACCAAAACAATCCATACAATAATTAAAATAACATAGTTTACGATAGTTCTAGCAACACCAGAAACTTTATAATTACCTGAATGAAGTACTAAGTACGAGGGAGGTTTTCTAATCCTACTTATAAGATACACTAAAGTCGTTAACAAGATAATACCTCCAATAATCGCTACACCAGTGGTACCCAGTAAGTCAATAAATTTAACCAGTAATTTTGCCTTACGTCCATGGGGATCAGCACCTTCTTGTTCAATCTGATCTGCCATCCTATAAAATAACCATGTTAAAAAGCCAAAAACCGTTAATGCCCATAAAGAACCATACGATGCTTTTGGAATATTATATTCATCAACTGTTTCTATAAATTTTTCACCAAATAGATTTTTTATAAATCCATAAGCAGATTGAAACGATTGATCATCACTAAAAAACATAGTTGCATCATCTTCACTTTTACCATCTTTAAACGTTACTTCTATTTCATTTCGTTTAATATCAGCAGATATTTTACTAACAGTAGATAAATGTATTACTTTTACGTCTTTAGTAAATACATTCAACGGCGACTCATTATTTTTTAACTTATCTAGGGCGACTTCTTCATTTTCATTATTATCAAAATCATCGATATAAATTGTTTCATTCGTTACTAAATAAAAATCCGTTCCGACTGTATCCTCTCCACTCCATATTTTCATACATAAGGCTCCATCATTAGTACGCTTAAAATATTTATGGCCATCATATAAAATATAGTTTGGCACTAAAATAAAGCGAGTTTCGACAAGATAAAATAATACGTTAACGCTATGAGACGTTAACCCTATCTACAAGTACATTTTCTGCCAATCATTAACAGATGTTTAAGTAACGAACAGCAGTAGGCTTTATATTATAATTAGTGCTCTTTTTTTATTTTACATAACCACGTATAAGAAAAAGTCATCAATGAATATCTCCTGACGACAAAGAGGAATAAGCAACTTTGATAAAAAACGTTGACAACAAAATTGAATACTCATTCTCAAAATTTATATACTAATAACGAAGGGTTTTTAATGGAGTAGGTCTACAACTGCAAAAATTGTGGTAATTACTACTTTAACTTATATGTATATAACGCCACTCTCTTCTTCCTTAGTGATCAAGCACTGAAAACAAACGTCATGCACTCTAGAGGTATAAAAAGGGTTCGTTAAGAGTATACATAATAAAAAACCAACGGCCACGATACATATAAATAAGTTACAATTTACAAAAGAAAAATCTAATATTTAATTTTCTTCGTATCATCCTATCGTCAGAAGGCTCTGATCCTTATATATTATTCAACAAAGTATAAATACAAGCAAACAAAAACCTATGAGTTGATAAAACCCAATTATTAAACATATTAGTGTCTTTTTCTTACCGCACAGAGACGTTTAAAAACCAGCACTTTCGTTTAATTGCCTTTTAAAGTAAACACATATCTTTTAAAACATAAAACAACAAACAGACTAAATATACGTCATTAATAATCATATAAACTTAATACCACAAATGGAATGATCACTATTTTTCAACTATGCTTTTAATAAACAGCTTTCAAAATCTAAGCAAACATCTCTAGAATACCTTAATACATTCATCGAGCTCTTGATTTTCATTATCAAAAAAACAACAACCCAATAAAAAAGGAGAAAGCCACAACACAAAATCATAAACCTTTATTTTTAAAGATGAACACATAAATCATCTTTAAACTAGATGTATTGAAAAATATATTTAGTGCCATATTACCTATATGGCATCTTATGCTGTTGACATAAGAAATTAAATTTTATGATTTTTAGCAAGTCCTTGAAAATATTTTGTTACACATTAACAATGTTAACCGTGAGGTTATTATGGCCAAGGAAACTGTACTAATCGCTATTGGCATAGCCCTGGTGTTTAGTAGCAATGCTTTCTCACAGGGTAAAACAGAAAGCCATGAGGCGGTTGATGCCACTAAAATTAAAATACAAACCGAAGAAGAGGCTTTGGCTACTGACTTAAAGTTAGTCGCTAAAGCAAAAGGATGGACTATTGAAGAAGCCAGAGCTGATTATAATGCAGCTGCAGCAGTAGGTGCTGTAGCAGAGCGATTAGCTAAATCTCACCCAGACTTATTTGTAGGATCAGTGTTATCTGAACAACCAGGTGGCACACCTTCTTTATATGTAAAAGGTACGGCACCAAGCCTAGTATACAATCTGGTCGCTGAATCAAAAATTGATATCAATATTGTTGATCAGCAACCCTTTTCATTCTTGGAATTAGAGAGCCGTGCCTATCAAATTCAAAGTAATTTAAAGGAGCTAGGTTATAAAGATTTCGCTACTTCATTTGATTTTAGAAATGCAGGTAGAATTGACGTATTAGTTGCGGAACAAACTGATAAACTTAACTTTTCTAGCCAAGTAGTATCTGAGTTACCCATCTCGCTACAAAGCAATGTAAATGTGACTATTAGTAAAAAACCAGTCGGTGTCGCAGAGCTGGCTTTTGGCGGGATGAGAGTGCTCGACGATAACACTTTTGAATGTACATCAGGTTGGTCTGTTGAAAATAGTAGTGGTACAACAGGTGTCACCACTGCGGGGCATTGTGATGGAATCAACCAAATAGATCATCCTCCCTATGCCTATCATCCGCTAGTTCATAAAGGGCAACATAGAGGAGCGTGGGGTGATGTGGAATGGAAAACATCCACTTATACTGAGCCCGCACAGTTCTATGCTGATCAAAATAATAACATTCGTAATGTGACGTCCCTTGAAGCGCGCGCTAATATCACTATTGGTGAATCAATTTGTATGTTTGGCCGATCTTCAAATAAAAGGGATTGCAGCCTTGATGTCAGTGCTACCTCTGTTAGCTGTACCTTTAATGGAATCAACACGCAACGCCTCGTTCGTATGAACGGTGATGTCACAATTGGTGGTGATAGCGGTGGAGGCTGGTCTTTTAATTATAAGGCTTATGGTTCCCATGTTGGGGATTGCGGAGGTCTTAATGTATTTAGTGTCGCCGATCTTTTTGATGAAGCGCTGGGTGTAACAGTCCGAGTACAATAAGCCAAAAAACCTCGATTATGTGGTACAGTACATAATCGAGGATATAGAGAGCTTTATGAAAAATAGTCTAGAAAAGGGGTCATTAAATCATAACAACAACTAAAACGGATCATATGTAACAACTCACACTTTATTTGCTACGAACACTAGACGTTGTATCATTATCAATCAAAAACATCTTTACCTTTTATCAGAGTAAAAATTGAATAGCCACCGACTATTGTTCCAATGGGAAAAGCTGGCAACATTAATATTGCAATAACCATTGATGGCAACCATGACCAGTGTTCATATTTTCGTAATCCAAAAGCAATTACCAAGGAGGATAGAGAAAGTACAACGGACAAGTACAATGCAATGTGATTATTGTCTAAGTAAAGTTCAAATACACAAAAGCTTAAAGATGATATTGTCAATTTTAACTTACAACGCATAATTCTTAAGCTTTCACATTGGCGAGGTTAAAACCAAACCACAACATTAAACTACCCATTACACCTTTAATTAAACGTGTAAACAAAGGTCGGTCCCCACCCATTGCTTTCGCAGCAACCAATGCTACACATGTAAACCATATACCTACGATAATAACCTGTAAGCTCACAAGAAAAAGCGTAGTAGTGACTATGTCTGCAACATCTACTAAAAACTGAGGAAACAACGCCAGATAGAACATTGATACCTTAGGGTTCAAAATATTTGTAGTAAACCCCTGCACCCATGCGCTACAAAAAGATTTATGCTGTTTCCTTTTTTGAATAAAGCTTAATTTATTGTTTTGTGGTGATGGCTTTAATGCCTGCAGTAATGATGTCATACCAAGGTATATTAAATACACAACACCTAACGTCTTTACAACTATAAAAATCTCCGCTGACCCCATAATGAGAGCGGATATACCAATCACTGAACACAAGCCATGTACATAGAAACCACACAGTGTACCAAGTAGTGTCACAAAAGCAGTTTTACGTCCATGAACAATCGCATTAGTTACAATAAGCAATCCGTTTGGGCCAGGTAACATAACCCCTAACCCCACAATAACACAAAAACTCGTTAATAATTCAGAAGACACTGTTTATCCTGTATCAATAAAGACTGATATATACAAAAAAGTAGTAACTCATATTACCCATGAATTCCCGTTTTTGAGCAGATCGCTACATAGTACAAGACGAAGTAAACAACTTTTCTAACCAAATAGAGCTTATATATTCTCCATTTTTCTTGGCGTACTCATTAAACACTCCTATTTCACTGAATCCAAATCGTTTGTGTAACTTTATTGATGATTCATTCGGAAGAGCTATACCACAAAGCGCTCTATGAACAGCTTGAACAGATAATGCTGAAAATAGGCGTGTATACAATGCTGTACCTATCCCCATGCCTTTGGCTTTTTCATTTAAGTAGATTGTTACCTCAACAGTATCACTAAAAGCCATACCCGTCCGATAAGCTTGAGAACAAGCAAAACCAAGTACTTTTCCATCTTTTACAGCTACATAAATCTGGTGTTTCGTTTCTGGATTAAATTGTAAAAACCAGTCCAAACGGTTTTCATAAGTAAATATTTTTTCTTCAAATCGAGTATTTGAAGTCAAAATAAAATGATTAAATATATCAGTAATTACTTCTACGTGAGATCGCTCACCAACCTTTATTTCCACTTAAACTCCTTGTTTATTTATTTTAGCCTATATCAATAACAAACAATACTGATTAAAATTCACCTAAAAACCCATGATAAAAAAGCACTTTTCTGTGAGAGCTGTGCCAGCGTTGAACTCATAGCCCTGTTAGTATCGAGGATACAACCGCTAAACATGCAGCAGTCGCTGTTTTAATCCTCATCTATTCCTTATACATCGTGTCCCTCTGTGTACTGCTTAACTGAGTAGTCAATAAATATAAAAAATTCGTTAGTCGTATAACTATATAAGCAAGAGATTTTTCAAGGGCATTATACTTTAGTCTATATTGGGCAATAATCTCTTGTAATAGATTATCAATTTTTTTATAAAGTCATCCTGAAAGTGGTTTGTGTCAATCGATAATAATCGATAGATTCTATTTAATCAAATCTATCTAATTGCTTTATATCTAAATTACCGTTTGAATAGTCAACCACTTTCTTAATGCCAAAAATAGTATTACTTAGTGTTACTACCAAACAAAAGGACTTTCTTCATGAAATTAAAATGCTTAAGCATTGCCTTAGCGACTCTACCATTAATGGTATCTGCAGCTGATTATTATGAATATTGTAATCAAATATTAGTTGATGGCACTTTGCAAACTTATGAGTCAACTTCAAACTATGAGGCCAAAATTGCGTTAAAAAAATGGCTATGTAGCCATGAATCAAGCTCAGGTGGTGGAGGTGGTGGTTTAGAGCTGGATGTTATTGGTATTTTTACGATTGGTGGTAGCGGTCAGTCTGCAAAGCAATGGAAAAAAGAAAACTGTTCAGGGACCGACTACAATTATGAAGGCAGTAAATCATCTCATGTGTTAATTCAACATAGTAGTGATAGTGTTATTAACGCATGGTCTCAATGTATTAAGGATATTCGTCCTGAAAAGCTAGCATGCTATGCAAAAGAAACAGAAAGCTCTTTATTGATGACTGTAGAGCTTGGTTACGGTATAGGTAATATAGAAAATGCTGAAGTGGTGGGTACTAACCTAGATCCTCTTACCAGCGTTCCTAACCGCTTTCGACCAGGTAAGAAAAATTTACGATATAGAATTAATAACCCACGTTATGAGTCATATTTTGATTTAAATGGTGAAGCGGATTACCTTGATGTGTCTTGCAGTTATACCATTCCATCAAAACCGGTATCTGAAGATGGTGATAAAGGATGTGAAGTATTCCGATTACAGTCTTTGAGCAAGGGAAAAATCACTGCCTATGAATATCAATATCTACGAGAAATGAACCAGGTGCCCTTATTCAGCAATAAAAATGGCGAACTGATTGGCTACTACAGTTGTTCAGAATTCGAATAAAATATAACTATAAATAAATGACTACAAGAATAAAAAGCATATGGAGTATTCAATGAAAACGTCTTTGCTAAAGATATTAATTTCCATGACTTTAGTAGGTATTTCTATTCCTACTTTTGCTACAGACCCCATAAGAATTGAAAAGCGCTGTGAAGATGACAGCTTAAGCTCAAGTGCTGCATTTGGCCGAAATGATTGGGCACAAAAATGTAAATATATAACTCATCGGACTTGGGACTTTAATGTTAATGATGATTATGGCAATCGTCGAGGACGTCCTTTTTATCCAAGCTTTTATGAGCCTAATAACTTTGATCATTGGTTTAAAGCACCTACCACAAAAGCTGCGAACTGTGGTAGAGGTGCTGGTGATAAGTATACCAAAATACTCACATGTTTAGCATCTTGCTATACTCCTGATCAAAAATTATTATTCCCTGAAGGTGAGCTTACTATCTATGATGCGTTTAGCCGTCAAGTTAAAAAAATCGTTACGCTTGATGATGCAGCAAGTTTAAATAATCTACAATATACAACACGTCCAGTTAGTGCATACAGTGAATCTGTTCGCGATGTATTACATGAAATTCTGGTAATCAAAACTCAAAATGGTGGTCAACTTAAAGTTACACCTAATCATCCACTTTTGGTTTCTTCCGGCCATATGAAAAATGCCGAGGATTTAAAAGTTGGTGATTCACTTATTTCACAAAATGGTACGTTTGATTCTATTGTATCCATTAAAAGTACTGAGTTTTTTGGCAAAGTATATAATGTTAGACCTGATTCAAGTGGTGAAAATGGTGTAAGTTTGAATGGTCAAATCGTTATCGCTCAAGGCTTTTTAAGTGGTTCAATGTATTACCAAAACACGGGTGCTTACCATGTTAATCGTTTAGTGCTACGTGATAACTTACCTGAAGACTTACTCTAGTAGTTCATTAAAAATAATATCTTAACATATCTTGTATTTTAGAGTTATTTCAGCCTAAATGGAATAGACTGTCGTGCTTTAATCCAACCATCTACTATATTGGATTTTAGTGGTTAGTGACTCAACAGCCTTATAAAAGCAATATTTTTGGTATTGTTATAGATATACCCAATATGAAGGTTTTTTAGGGGCGGCCGTCAAGCGATGAAGCCTCAGGATCTTATATTAATAAGTGACTGGGGTGAAGAGCGCTGACAACAAACCCTAAAAATGATTCGTGAAGGGTATATTACAGTTTTAATTATTTGCGAATAGAGCTTATGAACAACATCATTTAGTACTGTTTTACCTTACTAAATTATTTCATAAAATCTATTCGCCTTTTCTGTTACTGAGGTTTTTATGAAGAAGCTACCATTTGCTATGGTATTGATTGCAATAGGCATAGGTGCAGTCATTTTTAGCTATTGGTTAACAAATCAATCACACTCAAAAGTAACAGCGGCACCTGTTAATAGTATTATTAAAAAACATAAAGAAGAACATACACTCAAAGTAAGTGATTCTGAAGACCGCAAAATTGAAGTCGCTGTTCAAGAATCAGCTACAGATAATCAAGAACCACTTCAACAAAAAGTCAAACCTTGGAGAAAACCATCAACACATTTTCAATCATTTATAGAATTGATGGATAAACCGTTAGTCAGTGAAGAAGAAAGAGTGAAGCTTCAAGTGTTAATGAATGACTATGCGCTCTTAAATACCAGTCGAGAAATACTGTTTCGAACGATTAAAAGTAATGAACTTGACCTAGTCCGTGAACGGGAGCGTTTAGATGCAGTATTGTATTTAACAACTATTCTTGTCGGTAAATATAACTCATCACAACAAGAACTAGCATCAGAGCTCGTTATTGACGTACTCAACAATAGAACTTATCAAGATACTTTATCAACAGATTTAAAAAAATCTTTGGTAGGAGATAAAGTGGAGTTAGGACTTGCATTAGCCGTGTTTCATCCTGAACGCTGGAATCAATATAAAGAAAATTATAACCTAGGAGAAAAACATCAAAAATTAGTTCACTATATTGATGAATTAGCTAAACTGAAAGCTGAGCAACTTAAAAACAATGCTGAAAGACTTGCAAATAGATTAAGGACAATCAGTAATTCATAACCGTATTCAACTTATTTCACACGTTTTTATTCTTTATGATGGCCTTTGTCGCTCAATTAACTTAGTGGTCATTTTATATTCACTATGAGTTCTACTGAACCTACAAAGGCTACCACTTTATCAAGTATTTTGCTCTATAAGTTGCAAAGTACCTCAAAAATACACTTTTTCCTTGATAACGATGTCAGCGCATGGCTCGAATCTTCATGCATAATCAGGTTTCCCAGCAGATTAATTAGATCTATCTTAATCACTTAAAAAAATCAAGAAGTGTTTTATTAAAGATTTTAGGTTGGTCCATCAGCGATAAATGCCCAGCTTCTTTAATTCGATAAAATGTTGCATTGGGAATTATTTTGGCTGCGGCTTCACCATATTCAATCGAAAATAACTGATCATTTTCCCCCCAAACTATCAACGTTTCACTCTTAATTTGCTGAAGTGATTCCTCTGGTATAGCAGACACAGCAGCTCCCCTACCTTGCGTAAAAGCGTTTTTACCCCCTTCCCGCTTTAATACCTCAATAGAATAATAGCTGTGATTTGGGTCTCTTCTTTCAGGCTTGAATAATAGATAACGGGAAAAAAAGCTATTTGCTAAACGAGACGGTGCACTATTCATCCAAAGCATTGCTATAAAGGGCATAAATGAAGGTTTAGCCCCAAGCGCACCCGAATCGACTAAAACCAGCTTATCAACACAATCCGGATAATCCAATGCAAACTGAAGCGCTATGGCACCACCTTGAGATAGTCCGACAATATGAGCCTTGGTTATTTTTAATGCTGACAAAAATCCTTTAAGCCACTCTGAAAAGTATAATCGATCATATGCAGCACTGGGTTTTTCTGACTCACCGTAACCCACTATATCAGGAGCAATCACGTGGAATTTTTCTGCAATTGCACTGATTGATGGATACCACGTAACAGCGCCGGCCCCGGCACCATGTAATAATACTACTGGAAAGCCTGTACCAGCAGATAGGTAAGATGTCACAACCCCATTAGCAGCTATCTGACCTTGTTGTATTGGTGCTTCAATTTTATCTATAAGCGCTGCTCGATAGTTTATTGTTTTCATTTTTTTTTGCCTGCCATTTGGCTATGTCAGTGTTCTTTATTTAACTAACTATATCCTTCGTATTGGATATATAAACTTCAAAGTGACTCAATATATGCCTTTGTGCATACAGAACTACTTATTTAATATCTCTTTTACCCATTCTCTAAAGAATTTTAACTGTTCTTCAGTATGAAAGAAATGCTCTCCATTTTCTAAAATTTTCAAATTACAATTAAAACGGTTAGAAAACGAAGATATCGTGTCAAAATTACATAATTCATCAGCAGAACCATATAAAATTGATGTCGGGACAGTCCATTTCTCAACTGGATTTTCTTTTACATAACAGTAGTAATCCCAATAAAGAACATGCCCTATAGGTGTAGAAATTTCCTTTTCAGATTGCAGTCTATCTTCAGTAATGCTAAACCACTTCATCATATTGTTAATGATACACTCCATGTCAACAATAGGAGAAAGGAATAAGCATTGTTTCACTATGTTATGATGATATGCCAAAAGGCTAAAATAAGCGCCTATACTACATGAAAATAAGCTTATACTTTCAAACTTAAGCTGTGCATAATGCATAATAGTATTAAGATCTTGGATACAATTTTGTACTTTGCAAAGATAAGATTCATTTGTACGGTCACCATGCTCTGGCAAATCAAAACTCAGTACTTGATAACCTGATTTAACAGCTTCTTCTGCAAATATAACAATTGAATCATCTGCTTTATTTGACTTATCTCCATGCACAGCTATAAATAATTTTTCTGACGCTTTACCCCATAAAACTGCAGGTATACTTTCAATGAGCAAATCTGTTCTTTTCACTGTAAACTACCATAAATATCAATCTAAAGCCTTCGTTTTGGCTAAATTAAACTTGAGGGTACTTCTAAAAAGCTTGTGCTTCATTGACTAGGCAGGAATTTGCAGCAATAACCTGCCATTGATCATCCTCTCTTTTTTGCCAAATACGCATAAAACGCAGAACTACCTCAGACAGTTCACCCGCAATTTCTCCTTGAATATGAGACAAAACCGAGACAACTGCAATACTACCCTGTAGTTTTATTAATTGTTCAGATTGACTTATTGCTTTAATTTTAACATATCCAGATTGATGTGCTTTTAAGTCATCCTGTTTCGACATCACTTGTCCAAGATGATTGGTAAAAATAAGGTCATCAGCAAGTAGTTGATCAAGAGTGTGGATATCAGAGTTAAGCATTGCTGTTTTTAGCTGCTCTTCTAATGTCAAGATAAATTGGTTGTTGTTATTCATGTTATACCCTTTTTTTTTACTGCTACCCTTTAACCAACTGCATAGTCCAGCTCAACAAAGACATAAGGTAGCACACAAAAAAATTTATTAATCGTAGCCAAAATCCTAATGAAGGATAACTAAATCAGTTTTAATACTATACTACTCTTGTTGCCATCGAGTGATTTGGGCTAAGCTCTAATAAATCCCAAAGGTTTCCGTAAAGATCTTCAAATACGGCTACTGTTCCATAATCTTGCTGTATTGGCTCTCGAATGAAGTTGATACCTTCTTTGACCATATTTTCATAATCACGCCAAAAATTATCTGTACTTAAAAATAAAAAAACACGCCCTCCAGCCTGATTACCAATACACTTAAATTGTTCTGGTTTCGAAGCCTTGGCTAATAGCAATGTCATACCTTGTGACCCTGGAGGAGAAACAACCACCCAACGCTTGCCTTGTTCAGGTTGATATGTGTCCTCTATAAGCTCAAACTTTAGCTTATTTACATAAAAATCAATGGCTTCATCGTAGTCTTTGACGACTAATGCAACGTGAATAAGCGCTTGCTTCATGTTGATCCTTTTACACGACCAAAATATTGCTCTAATCGTATCAAGAAAAAGAACAAAGACGCTATAACATAAATCATAAACTGACAAAAAAGAGAGGATTCAACTTACTACTTATCAAACCATGCCTTTAAACCTTTCATAACCATTTCAACGGCAACAGTACCTACATACAAAGCCGTTATCCGCCCAGCTATTTCAATATAACGCTCAATTAATGCTTCTCGACGTACTTGTACATAATCGTGAAGTGTTTTAAGTAATACGACAATAGCCACAGACACAAAGACCGCAACAAGTACAATACCACATGCCAGAAAAGGCTCATGCCGTTTGCCAATAATAACACTGGCACTGATCGTTCCTGGTCCAATAAGCACAGGCATTGCAATCGCACCAGAAATGTGAGCAGCTTCGCCTTGAAGGATTTCGATTGCGGTGGGTCCTTTAAAAACAAATTGCAACCCTATAATTATAAATACTAGCCCACCGAACATCTGAAAAGATGCAAACTCGGCCTGAATAATCGTTGAAAATATGACATCACCTAAGACAGTAAAACAACAAAAGACTATTCCTGCTATGATTCCTGCCCTTATCAAGACTTGCCTAAACTGTGTCTGGTCTAATTTTTTCATTGGACCTACTAGATAGACAATAAGTAGAAATGGATTCAGCAGTGCGAGTAACAATGTACCTGATTCAATAATACCCACCATTTTATCTTATACTCTGTCAGTTGTGGTTTTCATGAAGTACCATAAGCGCATTGTAGTATATAGACTGTATTTTTAGTTGACACGTTTGTTAACCTCTGACTCTAAGTTGCAACCTTTCATGATCGCTTGAGGTAATTTGTTCAAAAAAAGTACAGATTTGTTAGGTAACCCTATACAAAGCAAAAATCCATCAACACCCGACGGGAAAAGCATGATCGAACAGCTTGAAATACGCCACCTCAAAACACTTGATGCTTTGTATAAATTCGGAAATATATCTTCTGCAGCAGAATACCTTAACGTTTCTCAACAGGCTATCAGCTTTCAACTTAAAAAAATTAGAGTGATCCTAAATGATCGTCTGTTCGTTAGAACAGGGCATGGCGTAACACCTACACCATATGCTAAATTAATTGAACCACATATTTATAAGGTACTCACTCATCTTAATAATATTCCCCTCCCTGGTTCGATTATACCCAGTAAAATAGAAAAAACGCTGGTCATCTCCGCAACTGATTATACGCAAAAAGTGATTATAGGTGCGCTAGTCAAGATGCTAAGAGCATCAGCCCCCAAAGTAAAAATCATCGTTATAAATATTGAAAGTGTTAACTTAACAAAAAAAATGCATCAAGGAGAAATTGATCTGGCATTTACCTCAGATGGATATGTACCTACAGGTCTTATTTCTAAAACGCTATTTACTGAAAAATACCGTTGTGTTTCTGCCAATAGAGACATTACTTTTGATGATTCTTTACCTATTAGTAAACTTATTGAATACGACTTTATTATTACATCGCCAGGAACAGGTAGTTTTAAGGGATCAGCAGATGTTTGGTTCGAACAACAAGGCTTTCGTCGAAACGTAGTGATCTCTGTTCCATCATTCTTCATGATGCAAGAATACTTAAAACAGTCCAATATGGTAGGTTTCATTCCATCTCGCCTTCTCCCCTATGAAGGCTTATTCGAAATTCCACTAGAAAAATATCCACCAGGATATACGGTTGTTGCTGCATACCACCCTAACGCCAATAGTGACCCATTTATGACATGGCTACTTGATGAAGTCAGTCACTTGTTCTCTGGCAAAATATAAAACGGCTTGTATCAGTTACAAGTTCCTCCTGATAGCCAACAAGTATCTGTTTCACTTACGCTAACAGACAGTACAGAACTTAATGGCTTAACATTTGGGCACTGCTAACAATAGTAATTTTTTTGTGAGAGCAAGGAAGCACTGCATGCAGGACCGCAGTGTATAAGGAATACATGAGGGCTAAATAGCGACTGCATGTTTAGCGATAGCAGTCTCAAGTACTTATTAGCGCTAGCAGGGCCATGAGTACAGCGCTGACACAGCTTTCACGGAAAAAGTGCATTATTAGAGGTGCCCATAAGAGGTTTCTATGAATATTCAAAAAATAAACCCTAATACACTCTATGATGGTTCCCCTTTTGGTTTATCTCAAGCAACCATTGATACGCTGAGTGGGCTCGTGTTTGTTTCAGGACAGGTGGACTGGGATACTGACTATGAGTTAAAAAATAGTACTATAGAAGCACAAGCTGAAAATGCATTAAAAAATCTAAGTGTTGTATTATCTGCAGCGAACGCCTCAGTTGAAAATATTCTACAGCTACGTGTTTATATTCGGGGCGAACTCAGTGAACATATGGACAACGTAGTGCCTATCATTACACAGTACCTGGGGACCTCTCGTCCAGCGCTGACAGGAATAGGTGTTGCATCACTGGCCTCTCCTGGCACATTAATTGAAATTGAAGCAGTGGCTAGGGTGAAGAACGCTGACAACGAACCCATTGCATCCTAAGGTCATAAAAATGATTTGTAAAGTGTATCTAAACTTTCGTCCTTAACAAATACTGTATAAAAGCGCTGGCGGGTGGATTTAAGTGGCTTGCGGCATGAGTTACTAAAGAAAAACGTCTAGACAACTCTAGTGGTGTTTTTAATACCGTCAGTTGCTCTGCTTGAATATCATCAGCAATAACCAATTTTGATAAACATCCAATACCTAAACCGGCTTTTACTGATTGTTTAATGGCTTCATGTCGTGTCAGTTCTAATCCTAACGTTACCTTTGCGCCAAGCCGCCCTATCGCAGCTTCAAAGATTGCTCTTGTCCCCGAACCCGGTTCTCTTAAAATCCACTGCTGCTGTTGTATTTCTTTCAAAGATAACTTTCCCTGTTGTGCCAGTGGGTGCTGGGAATGACAAAATACTTCTAGATTATCTTCACGCCAAGGTTGTACTGTCAATCGAGAATGAATCACAGGGCCTTCAATCAACCCGATATGAATTTGCCCCTTATCTACCATATCAATGACATCATGTGTATTTGCAATTTTAAGATCTAACGTCACCTCATTATAAATAGCAATAAATGATGCAAATAATTTTGGCAACAAAAATGAAGCAATGGTCTCACTTGCAACCACTCTTAATGTCCCTGACATCTCATTTTGATTTACCGTTTTAAACTTTTCGATAAGCGCCGAGATTTCTCGAACATTTGCTAAAGCATTAATACCCGCATCTGTAATCACTAATTCACGACCCACTCGACTGAATAACGAGTAACCTAATGCTGACTCAAGCTCTTTTAATGCTTGGCTTGCCGCCGACTGACTAATAGCTTGCTCATTAGCTGCAGCCGTCAAACGGCCTAAACGGGCAATAGCTTCGAATAAATGAAGCTGTCTAAGAGAAATGCTCATTTTCACACCATCGGACACTTTTTAGTACATCACAGAAATTTTACACTACATACATCGGTTTTACTTATATATTATATAAAAAACATCCATTATTCTTATAATTGATAAACGAATACACTGTTCACCTCCATTCCAGAGGTGCCTACAATGCAGACGATTGTACTCTTACCCTTGATCGCCTTTAGCGCGATATTGTTAGCCCATATCCCACAAGTCAGTGCATTAGGCTTAAGTCCTTTACCACTGGCCATCATTCTTGGGATTCTGCTAGGCCACTTAAGCTCACATGACTCATCACCCAAAGCAGCATTGTTTTTATCTTTTTACCAAAAAAAATTATTAAAACTTGGCATTGTACTGTTTGGATTTAGCTTAAGTATTCAGCAGATCGTCGCTGTTGGCTGGCAAGCCATATTTTTAGACATAATGATTATTATCAGTATCTTTAGCCTAGGTGCGTTTATCGGTATTCGGGTTCTAAAACTACCCAGAGACGTTGCAATTCTTACTTCAGTTGGCAGTGCAATTTGTGGTGCTGCAGCTATTCTAGCCACAGAAGCAACACTCAAAGCCAGACAACAACATGTCACCACCGCAATAGCTACTGTCATTCTCTTTGGTACACTGGCGATGATGAGTTATCCCATCATTTACCAGTATGTTGGTTTTAATGAACAAACATTTGGTATTTATATTGGCAGTACAGTTCATGAAGTTGCTCAGGCCGTAGCGGCTGGCCAATCGATTAGTGCAAATACTATGCAAACGGCCGTTGTCGTTAAACTTATTCGTGTGATGTTGCTAGCACCTTTTATTTTGGTTTTAAGTACAATATTAAGTCGAATCAATAAATCAACTCATGAAACTTCAACAACAATAACGATTCCATGGTTTGTTTTTGGGTTCATTATAGCCGCTGGTATTAATTCTTATGCAGAATTACCAACAATAATAACTCACACATTCACCTTTGCCAGTCAGCTTCTATTAAGTATTGCTATGGCTGCTTTAGGTTTTCAAACTAATTATAAAGCGATTAAATCTATAGGCATTAAACCTATTCTTCTTGCTTCAATTTTATTTATATTGCTACTATTCGGAGGATTCTATTTAAACCAATGGTTAGTATAGAAAGTGGAGGGATTAAATTAATTCACAACCTGTAGTACTAATAGAATAAACAAAATAGTGGATAATGCTTTCCAGAATAGAACAGGGTTGCGTTCGACTAAAGGTTGATCTTGGTATTGTGATATCAGTGATTGATTTGGTGTACACAAGTCAAAATAAAATGCAGAAAAAGATTGATAACGTTTATTTGGATAAGGCGATAAGGCTTTTTTTAATACTAAATCAAACCAAAGGGGAATATCAGGTCTTTTCTCTCTTATGGAGTGGTAATGCCAAGACTGGTAACTTTTTGGTATATGGTAAGATGATTTAACCACATTAAATGGCAGTTCCCCTGCCAGCATTTCATAAATAATCGTCGCTAAGGAAAATAGATCTGTCAGATGACTACATTGGCATTCTAACAAATACTCTGGTGCAATATAATCCGTAGAGCCCAACGGAAATTGTTCAGTTCTCAGCAACGTTTGGTTGTTTATTTCTGCTAATCCTTGTACGCCTACAGCCCCTAAATCTATTATTTTTATTTCGCCATTTTTTTCAAGCATAATATTGTCTGGTTTTAAGTCTCTGTGAACCATACATAATCGCTGTAAGGCCCGTAAAGGCTTAATAAGTCGATTGACTAACAGTCTCACTTGTTCAAGTGAAGGCTTTGGATTATCGTACATCCACTGTCGTAATGTTTGTCCTTCCACATACTCATAGAGCACGTATTGAAAACAGCTGTTTTCAGGGCAAGGTAAACCTTTAATTAAATTTGGATGGTTTATACGTTGAGCAACCCACTGTTCACAAGCAAAATGTTCAAGATAATGTACGTCTTCAGAAAAATGAGGCGATGGTGCTTTTAAAATACATTTTTGTTTGCCTGTAATTGACTCAACTAAATATAAATGACTGCGTGAACTGCTATGAATAACGTCTTGAATCTCATAACCGTCAATTTTCATACCTGACTTCATTATGGGAGGAATGACTTGCTGCTGTAGTCTAAATTGTGTTTCATTAAAATCCGCGACTGGAAGTTGATCAACGTGTAATAATAAGCAACTTATGTTATCACTACTTCCCTGTTCTAACGCTAATTGCACAATATTTTTTGCTTGTATTTCTAAATTATCTTCAGTTTTATTTAAACATTGTATTAATAGCTGATCACTGACCACATCATGTACACCATCTGTGGTGAGTACAAAAATGTCTCCTTGTTGTACATCAATCTGTTGATAATCAACCTCTATATGCAACGCAGCCCCCAAAGCCTTGTTAAGATAACGCTGCTTACCTTGTGATAAACGATGATCATTAGTCAACTGTTCTACACGCTTATGACGAAAAAGATATAACCGAGAGTCACCGATATGAAATAAATAAGCCGTCGTTGATTTAATAATAACCGCTGAAAACGTGGTTAAAAAGCTATCTTTAATGGGCTGCTGTTGACTATGCTGATATAACCAATAGTTTAACGCTGACAGTACTTTAACGGCTGCCGTTTTTACTGACCAGCTATCGGGCGTACAATAGTAATCTTCAATAAACTGAGTCACGGCTAATTGACTTGCTAGCTGAGCATTATCACTACAACTAACGCCATCAGCAATACAGCCTACAATCCCTTTATAATGTCGTGAACTATTGTCCGGGGTTAACGCTGCAAAAGCATCCTCATTTTGAACTTTGTTTCCAGCACAGCTATAACCACCAACATTAACAACCAGCGATGCACTTGGTTCAAGCAACGTTAATGAACTCAACAGACCCATCCTCGTGTATTTCTGTTATTTGACCTGAAGGCTCATCCATCCATAGTAAAATAATAAACCCAACAAGGGCTGTACCCGAAATTACCATAAAAAATGTAGCATAATCGACAAAGGATAAGATCGTTAAATAGGTAACGGCACCAATATTACCATAAGCACCTGTCATTCCTGCTATTTGCCCTGTTAATCTTCGTTTAATCAAAGGGACTACTGCAAAAACAGCCCCTTCCCCTGACTGAACAAAAAACGAACAGGCCATTGCAGCAACAACTGCTAGCCATACCGGCCAGTGACTATTCACCATACCCATTAAAAAATAACCTACCACCAAACCAGCTGTCAGCATTAATAGTACTGGCTTTCGCCCAAATCGATCACTTAACCATCCTCCACCAGGTCGAGACATTAAATTCATAAATGCATAAGCTGATGCTAGCATACCCGCAATGACTGGGGTTAATTGAAAGGTTTCAGCAAAAAAGAGCGGTAACATGGAAATTACGGCTAATTCAGAACCAAATGTTGCAAAATAAAGTATATTTAAAATAGCAACTTGCTTGAACTTATATTGATGTAACGTGGATACGGGCTGAGATAAAACTGTTTTATTAACTTTCCATGCTTTATGACAATCTAGAAAACATAGAATAACAAGAAAAGCATATAAACTAAGCGTGAACTCAACTGATAACATTTTCGCCGCTGCAGGTGAAAGCTTCCAAACCAACAGTGCCAATGCAGCATACAAAGGAACTTTCATCACCATCAATAAAACCAGATCACCTTTACTGGTTACTTCTATTGACCCCAAGTGTTTAGGTTTAAAATAAGTAGAACCTTTAGGGGTATCTGCAACCTGACGATAGAACATGATAGCAAACCCTAAGCTTAATACGCCAGTTAACCCTACAGCATAACGCCATCCATCATCACCACCAAACATCAATGCGATGGTCGGTAGTGTAAAAGCAGCGGCGGCAGAGCCAAAATTACCCCATCCTCCATAAATACCTTCTGCCATCCCCAACTCATTATATGGAAACCATTCACTAATTAACCGAATACCGATGACAAAACCAGCACCAATAAACCCTATCAAAAAACGCGCTATCGCCGCTTGTGTAAAACTGTCTGCAACCGCAAAAAGAAAGCAAGGCAACGAACAAAATACCAATAAATAGGTATACACTAAGCGTGGACCATAGCGATCAGTCAACATACCAACCACAATTCTCGCAGGAATGGTGAGTGCAACATTAATAATGAGCAGTGTTTTGATTTCTGCAGCAGACATCTCAAGGCTATCAGCAATGGCCATTAATAATGGTGCATGGTTAAACCAAACTACAAACGTAATAAAAAATGCAACCCAGCTTAAGTGAAGTATTTTCATTTTACCGGAAAAAGAAAATAGCTGGAAACGATCTAGAGAAGACATAGTAGTACCTTGACTTTATTTGCAATAAATAGTCATAGTGATCCTGACGTTTAACGTGGAGCTATTTGGCCTTATTTATTATTGTTATCCGACCTAAAAATAAATAGTAGAGAGTAGCTCAAATAGAATCATTGATCTTAACAAGATCATCAAAAACCCTAACATTATATATTTTCAAGCAAACGTCTGGATTTTCTATACACTCACCAGTGGTTAAATTAAAATGCTGTTTAAACAGCGGTGATGCAACGACCAATTGTTCATCAATAGAGCCAATAATACCACGAGAAATCACATTGGCTTTACCGATAGGGTCATAATTTGATACTGCATAAACTTTATTTATTCTGCTAATATAAAATAGAGCAATTTGCTGATTTTGGTAGAACACACAAATGCCGGAATCTTGAGGAATATCATTTAAGTCACATAAATAATCCCACTTTTGTTGCCTATCATCTAACAATAGGCTAGCCATATTATCGCCTACTAAATTCGTTGTTGGTACTATGCTCATTATTTCTTAACCTTAATACTCTATAGCCCTGGGTTTTATTTGTCCTCTTTCTGTTGAATAAATTAAATTTGCGTCGGGCTGATCTGAATTAATAAAATGTTTAAAACGTTTTAGTTTTTCTGAATTTTCTAAAGTAGTACGCCATTCACACTGGTATTTGGCAATACTATCAACCATTTCTTGTTCTAAAACATCACAAATACCTAGCTTGTCTTCAATCACAATACTACGTAAATAATCAATACCACCTTCCATATTTTCCAGCCATACAGAAGTACGTTGCAAACGATCTGCCGTACGAATATAAAACATTAAAATTCGATCAATATAACAAATTAACGTTTGGTTATCTAAATTCTTCGTAAATAAGGTTGCGTGACGTGGCCGCATTCCACCATTACCACCGATATACAAATTCCATCCATTTTCAGTAGCAATCACACCAATATCTTTTGACTGCGCTTCCGCACACTCTCGAGTACAACCGGATACTGCCATTTTTATTTTATGAGGCGAACGTAGCCCTTTATAGCGTTCCTCAATGGCAATAGCCATACTGGTACTGTCTTGCACACCATAACGACACCAGTTGGTACCGACACAAGATTTTACTGTTCGCATAGCCTTACCATAGGCATGCCCTGTTTCAAACCCTGCATCAATGAGTTGTTTCCATATTGCAGGTAATTGATGTAACGCAGCACCGAACAAATCAATTCGCTGACCACCCGTAATTTTAGTGTACAGATTAAACTGTTTAGCCACGTTACCAATGGCTATTAATTTATCCGGTGTTATTTCGCCACCTGGTATACGAGGCACAACGGAATAACTACCATTTTTTTGTAAATTAGCAAGAAAAGCATCATTGGTGTCTTGAAGACCGACATGCTCTTTTTTCAAAATATATTCATTCCAATAAGAAGAAAGTATTGAGGCAACGGTTGGCTTACATATATCACAGCCTAGACCTTTACCATATTGGGTGAGAAGACAATTGAATGTTTTAATTTTTTGAATACGAATAATATCAACTAATTCTTGTCTGGTATAACTGAAATGCTCACATAAGTGATTATTAACCGTGATTCCCTGTTTAGCTAATTCACTATCCATCACTTGTTTGACTAACGCGGAGCAACCACCGCAACCAGTAGAGGCAGATGTACTTGATTTAATCGCTGCCATATCACAGCAACCCTGCAGCACTGCTTGTTGGATATCCCCTTTAGATACACTATAACAAGTACATAATTGAGCACTTTCAGGTAAAGCATCCACCCCTAATACCGGAGTAGAACTTACATCATGGGAAGGAATCAGTAGCTGTTCTGGAGATTGCGGTAAATCAATGCCATTAAGATATAACTGCAGCAAATTACTATAATCTTCTGTATCACCCACGAGGATAGCGCCCAATAGTTTCTTCCCACTGCTGGAAACCACCAACCGTTTATACACTTGCTCAGTTTCATCACAAAAACTATAGCATTGTGCACCTGTCGTATATCCATGTGCATCACCAATACTACCCACTTCTACGCCTAATAGTTTGAGCTTAGTGCTCATATCAGCACCTAAAAATTGCTCATTACCTCCAGTAATATGAGATACCACAACTCTAGCCATTTGATAGCCTGGGGCCACTAAACCAAATATTTTTTTATTCCATAATGCACACTCACCTATGGCGTAAATATTGGGGTCACTGGTTTGGCATACGTTATTAATAGCAATGCCGCCTCGCTCTCCTACTTCAAGCGCACAATGCCGCGCTAGCTCATCAAAAGGCCGAATACCTGCAGAAAAAACAATCATATCTGTTTCTAAATGACTACCGTCAGTAAACGTCATTCGATAACGCGCATTTTCTCCTGTTGAGATGACGTTAGTGCTTTTATCCGTATGGATAGACACGCCGAGTGCTTCTATTTTTCGTTTCAGTAAAGCACCACCATTTTCATCAAGCTGAATGGCCATTAATTGTGGAGCAAACTCCACCACATGCGTTTTCAATCCCAACTGTTTCAAAGCATTCGCAGCTTCTAAGCCCAATAAACCACCACCGATCACCACACCAATTTTACTCGACTCAGCCGAAACTTTAATACGCTCTAAATCTTCTATGGTTCGATAAACTAAACAATGAGGTTGATCATTACCCTTTATGGGTGGAACAAAGGGGTAAGAGCCTGTGGCCAATATAAGCTTATCATATTCTTTACATAAACCACTGTTTGTATATACTTGTTTTTTACTTCTATCTATCGCAACAACTTTTTCATTTAAAATAAAATCAACGTTGTTTTCTTTATAATAATTTTCATCAGTTAACATAAGCTTTTTAACCGAGGTTCCAGAAAAAAAGCTGCTTAATTGCACTCTGTCGTAGGCTAGTCTTGGTTCATTGGAAATCGTTGTCATAGTAAACTGACTTGCATCTGGCTGAGCAAGCATTTGCCTAATAAACTCATGCCCTACCATGCCATTACCAATAATTACAATTTTTTGCATATTCATTTTCTTCACCCGCTCGCCAAAAAAGTTCAATACATCGAGCGACTTATTTTAAATGTGTCAGCCACTGTATCGCTTATTAGTTGTAGTTGAGCAAAGTTAATGCCAGTATATTTAGTATGAGTTAGATTCATTACAACCCACAGAATACCTGATTATGTTATTTATCAGCATTTAGTGAATAAACATTATCCAACGATTCATTTATCACCAAAGTAGTGCATTGTGCGCTAAGACTAAGCATAAAATTCAGCCAACAATATAAGAAAAGCTACAAGGTCATGAAATGATAAAACCTCTTGGCATGAATGTATATGCGGTAAAGAGTACTCATAAGTTAAACCTGGATTATTACTTGCTTAGAAAATATTAAATATCTTACGCAGTGAAAGATATATTTTAATTTAAGTGGATATATATTGTGGATAATCATTGGATTAAAACCACCTGTGCATTTTGTGGTGTAGGATGTGGTGTTGAAGCTCGAGTAAAGAATAATAAAGTGATTGTAAGAGGAGACAAACAACACCCTGCTAACTTTGGACGCCTTTGCTCCAAAGGAATGGCATTAGGAGAAACCGTTACTGATCAAGGGCGTCTACTTCATCCACAGATTGAAGGACAAGTAACCCATTGGGACACAGCATTAACCACCGTAGCAGACACTTTTCAGCAAATTATCAACAAATATGGTCCTGAAGCAATTGGTTTTTATCTGTCAGGCCAACTTCTCACTGAAGATTATTATGTTGCAAATAAATTAATGAAAGGTTTTATTGGAAGCGCTAACATTGATACTAATTCACGTTTATGTATGTCATCTAGCGTAGCCGGTCATAAGCGAGCCTATGGCAGTGACACGGTGCCAGGTTGTTATGAAGACTTAGAAAAAGCAGAACTCATTATAATAACGGGTTCTAATCTTGCCTGGTGCCACCCCGTCTTATACCAACGGATATCATCAGCAAAGCAACAAAATAACACGTTAAAAGTTGTTTTAATCGATCCGCGTTGTACCGTCACTACCCAACTAGCCGATTTACACCTTGCTATTCAGCCAGGCACTGATGTGCTGTTATTTAATGGATTACTTCACTATTTAGATAAAGTACATAAACTAAATAGTGAGTTTATTAGTGCCCATACAGAAGGCTTTAACAGCGCTTTGCATGCCGCAAAAGCTGAAACCACTTGTCATGAATCACTCGCAAGCACGCTAGGTGTACCCACCGATATTCTCACGCAATTTTATCATTGGTTTGCAGAAACAGATAATATTGTTACGCTTTACTCACAAGGCATAAATCAGTCAAGTTGTGGTACAGATAAAGTCAATAGTATTATCAATTGTCATTTAGCTACCAGAAAAATAGGAAAACCTGGTTGTGGACCATTTTCACTCACGGGCCAACCAAACGCCATGGGTGGTCGTGAAGTCGGTGGTATGGCCAATACGTTAGCAGCTCATCTAGAGTTTGAAAACCCACAACATCATGAATTACTCAGTCAATTTTGGCAAACTCAACGGCTTGTCAAACAGCCTGGATTAAAAGCGGTCGCATTATTTGATGCGATTGCTTCAGGCAAAATAAAAGCAATCTGGATTATGGCGACCAACCCTGCTGTGAGTCTACCCCATACTGAGTTAGTAAAATCGGCATTAAAAGCCTGTCCATTTGTGGTCGTTTCTGACTGTATGATGGAAACAGACACTAATCAGTATGCCAATATACTACTACCAGCGGCTAGTTGGGGTGAAAAATCAGGCACTGTCACTAATTCAGAGCGACGGATATCTCGCCAACGATCCTTAAAAAAAGCATCAGGTGATGCAAAACCAGACTGGTGGATTATTACAGAAGTAGCAAAAAAAATGGGATTTAACCACGCCTTTAATTACACCAAGGAAGCTGATATTTTCAAAGAATATGCCCAACTCACCGCATTTAAAAACAATGGTAGTCGAGATCTAAACCTTGCGGCTCTGACAAATTTAAATGATGATGAATACAACAGCTTAGCACCTGTACAATGGCCCACTACTCTTTCAAATCAATTAACACCGCATCCTTCAACAAAGAATAAGCGATTTTTTGATGATGGCCAGTTTTATACGCCTTCTAAAAAGGCACAATTTATTGCTGTTCAATTTAAGGCTCCAGCCTCTACCGTTGATACGAACTTCCCTTTTATACTGAATACGGGTCGTATTCGTGATCAATGGCACACCATGACCCGCACAGCCTTAGCACCAAGATTAAGCACACATATACCAGAGCCCTTTATAAATATTCATCCTGTTGATGCTTACACACAACACATCATTAATTTAGCGCTAGCGAGAATAAGCAGCACGCAAGGAACTGTTATTGCTAGAGCGTGTATTACAGAAGAAGTAAAACCAGGGCAAATTTTTATGCCTATCCATTGGACACATGTTTTATCGAGTAATGGACAAATAGGAAAACTCATCAATGCTCATGTTGATCCTCTATCAGGGCAGCCAGAGTTAAAATTCACACCTATTACCATATCTCCTTGGAACTACCAAAGTGAAGCCATTATTATTTCTCAACAAAATATTCAACTAGAAAAAAAATTTGAATATTGGGTTAAGCAACATATTAAGAATGGGTATCTTTATCGGATAGCAAGTCAACAGCCTGTAACAAAAACGCTTGCCTTATTATTAGCCCAACTAAATTCATTAAAAAGTTGCTCTCGCCTGGAATACTACAATAATACAAGACAATTACATCGGTACAGTTTTATTCGAAATCAGCAACTTCAAGCATGCTTCTTTATAGCGCCTAAACTTAATCAGAGTGACTTTACTTGGTTAAATGAAATATTGACAACCAATTTTCACGTACATATACAACAAAGCTTGTTGTCAGGTAATGCAATAGATGAGTTAACCCAAGGTAAAATAATCTGTGCTTGTAAACAAATTGGGCATAAGACTATTTGTAATGCAATTAACAAGCATCATTTGGAAACTGTCAAAGCCGTGGCTTCAGCCACTCAAGCAGGTAGTGTGTGTGGATCATGTATACCAGAAATAGAAATACTATTAGCGGCCAATGCTCACCGTCAATCAACTTAGGGTTTGTTAACAGGCCCAAGTATTTTAGGTTATTATTAAACTATCCCTCACCTTCTTTCTGAATAATAAGTACCTTTTTATCTGAACCTTCTTTTTCAAGTACTCCAATGGCCATTCGATAAGCAGGATAACCACTGACAGGCCATTCAGTATTAAAAATCGACTTCGGTTTCAAAGACAATGGAATATCTAAATTCGCAACTGACTTTGCATTTACATTAGCAATAACACCATATATTTTCTTTTGCGTTATACTGGCTAATTTTTTATCTCGTTCATTTATCTGAGCTACGACTTCACCAATACTTGAAAGAACATGATTAGCCTTACTAATTGTTTCAACCGCATTGGCCGAGTCAACTATTTTTGCCAGCTGTTCTGAATACTCACCAATACGTTCCGATATAACACTCAAGTTATCACCAGAAGCATCTTTCACCTTTTCTTTTTCTATTTTTACTTTTTTTGAAAGGTATTCAGTTTCATGAGCGAGTTGTTTCTCCGTATTCTGCTTGATAAGAGCAGTTGAAGCATCCATTATCGGGGCCCACGACAAACCACATGCTATGGCAAACCCCAAGGCATGTGCAAACTGAGAAGTATCCGTCTTCGCTATAACGTATACCCCTAAAAATCCAGCCCCCATCCCTAAAAAAATATACGCCAATATACCTACCGGTAATTCAACTGTTGGGGGATTTCCTACTGTAATTGAGTACACAAGAGATAAACATCCTCCTATCCCTCCAGCCACCGTTATAAACACGATTTCCTTCCAGTTAATGTTCATATATTCCTCCAATAAATTAATTTATGAGAATATGAGTGAACATCACAAAAACATTATTATTTCATCATATTTCTGTCAAAATCTTTCTAAAGATTCCATCGTTACACTAGAAACTAACATCTTTATTCAGTTAATGCTTTAGGTACTCGCTTGCACTATTATCTCTTAACTAGTATAAGTATAGATTGCCCTTATTACCTACATAACAACACATAGTCTATCGTTATAACACTACAAAAAGAATAGAGAAATACTATAAACTACAGATATTGTTTAATGACAGTAACTCACCGAATTTACATTGATTATTTTGCCATCGAAAAATCATCTACCATACAACTTACGCAATTCAATTTTTGCTTCTTCTAATACTTGTCTCTGCTCAGCATTAAGTTTTTCGCCTGCACGATTAATATAAAAAACCAACATAGACATAGCTGAGCGAAATGGTGTTCCTTTGCGTTGTGTACTTTCATCGGCTGACTTTTTAAGTGACATCGCTATTCGTTTGGGGTCATCCCAGGTAAATACCCCCTCTTCAAGCGCTAAAGCATGACTTTCACGCGTTACCTTTGCAGACCATTTTTTATTCGCCACTAATATTTACCATTACAGCCATTGACTTTAAATTTTATTCCAGACAACAATTTTTCATAAATAGGATAATAATAATTTTAGTCTATGGACTTATGTAAGTTAACCTCATGTTAGTTTATTGGCCACTTCTAGTCGACTGCCAGTTACACTATATAGGCCCTTTACGAATTTTTATGCTTAGTTATAGTTGCATATTTATTACAGCAAAATAATACAATGTAAAAACATTCATTATAAATTAACATCAACTTTTACAAGGGCAGCTACTTTTCAAATGATAAAATCCTTTCATTTATTACCACAAGGATGACGATAAATGAGTGATTACATTATTGGTGGATGGACTCAAGACTTAAAAAATCCGCCTAACCCTCTTTTTTCCTACACAATGTATGGAATGATCACCAATTTAGCATGGTTAACATCTGGCTCACCCACCACAGAACCACCTCCCAGCTGGTGCTGGAGTCCAAAAGAGCAACATGCACCCAGTTGCAAAAATGGAAAGGTTTTATGGACATACGGTGGTGGTGGCGCAGGGCCAAAAAACATGCCAGCCACCAGTAAAGACATCAACCAAATCGTTAATGCTGCGAATATAAATGGCTGGCAAGGTGTTGATTTTGATGATGAAAGCCAAATGAATGTCAAAAACATTATCAGTACTATGCAAGATTTGGGGCAAGGTAAAAGCACAAGTTATACACTTCTTGCTGGATGGGATTACAATAATCCAGATAAAAGTGCAGCAGGTAAAATAATCAACGACAACGTTACCGCCCTCGCCAACGCTAATGTATGTGACCGATTCAACCTTATGTGTTATGCAGCGGCTATGTGGGACATGCCAACAATAAAAGCCAATGTACCATCAGCTGTCGATAGAACCATTAAACTGGTTGGCGACTGCAAAAAAGTGGTATTGGCACTAACCCCTGCAGGCCTTAACAGTGAAAACCTGGACTTTTTCTTACAACAGGTCACCAGTAAGCATCTTGGTGGTTTATTTATTTGGAATTACACTGATCTTAGCCATTCTGACCTGAATACAATTACCTCTACTTTAGATATCAAGTAACATAGATTTAACCTTCTAAACCCTTTACGAATCATTTTTAGGGTATATGCCAGAAGACGTAGTTTTGTCTCTGGCATTTTCTGATTGAGTACACACGATTATCCTCTCCACTCTTTTAATTCTTGATTGCTGTTTTTATCCTTGATTGCCATGTCAGCTCTACTCATAGCCCTCAAGTATACCTTATACAGTACTTACTTGCCCTCACAACCAAAAATCATTATTCTTAGTGAGGCTCTACAGGCTATAAAAAGTATCAACTCAATGCACTCACACTTTTGAATGAAAAACATAACAAATGTAAACTTTATTAGTGGGCACCTTGATCTCAGTGAAACTGAGTTCAATGTTCACTATCGCCCCGCTATAGATCAAGCCATTGCGCGAAATGAAACCTTTATCATGGGGGATGCTCGTGGGGCTGACGTCCTTGCCCAACAATACCTCCTTAGTAAAACTGATGCTGTCACGGTTTATCATATGCACACGACGCCAAGAAATAACTTAGGTTTTAAAACTATTGGAGGTTTCTGTACTGATAGTGAGCGAGATAAACATATGACATTAGCATCAACTCACGATATTGCTTGGGTTCGCCCAGGAAGAGAACATTCAGGCACCCAAAAAAATCTCAATCGACGTCAAAAATACAATACTAAATAATATCGATATAGCGATGTTATTCATCGTCATCGAGAAAGGAACTTCTATACCATAACTGTTGTTTATCTAACGGCGTATTCTTTGGTAAAAGTGGATTGATAAGGTTAATTACTCTTCGTTTATTTAGTTTCGCACGCTGAATAGCATTCAAATAAAAATTATTAAACAGTCGATTAAAATCTCCATTGATAATAGCTTTGTTCAACCCTATCATAATCGCATTATATAGCTTTTGATTTTTTCGGTTAACAAAATAATAAACCGCTGCAGGATAGCGAATGAGTAAGTGACTGTCTACTTGTAAATCTTTGTGACTTTCTAGCTCTGGCCATATTTCAATAACCGCTCTCGGAAATGCATCCACCCGACGAAATAAAACCATATCAAACATTGCTTGGTAATTTGAAACACTTGTTACAGAGAGCCGATTAAATTTAAAAATATTAGTATCAGGCCAATCATGTCCCTGAACGAAAGTCACATCAGAGAGACCTGAAAGCGATTTAACTGAAGCAAATATGCTTTTATTTTGGGGATGAATGATACACAATCGCCAACCAATCAGTCCCTTGTAAATAGGAATTTTAATGGGCAATAATATCTTTTCACGTAGTTGGCTTGTCATCGTCCATACAACATCGACTCCATTATTATTTTGAATCATTCTCATCGCTTGTCCTTGGTGCAAATTTTCTACACTCGCTTCCAAAGCAATCGGTTCCCCGCTATTTTTAAGCGCTAATTCAAGTAGTTGCACTGGATACTCATTGCGAGGATCTGTCTTTAAATTCAATTGTGCATAAATAGCAATATCAACAGCCAAAGTATGCCCTGGTATCAATAACCATAATATAAGCATGGAAATAAGCTGCCGAAATTTCACCTAAACTATTCCTGAAAATACCGGAAACTACCAAGCATAGGCGTGGTAGGCCAAATGGATATTTAAAATCTGTTTCTAATCCTGATAAGTTATGCTCCTTTGTGTTGACCCAATTAACAATGAGGTCAAACATATTAAGTAACGTATTCTCAAGCTATTCGCTTTAGTAACATAGTTAATCTTTAATAGAGATACCCTAAAGCAATATAATAGCTGATCACACTAAGTTACCACTTAATGCTTCAATCAAAGGAATTACGCTATATAGCACTAATGAAATATTACTTTCATACTGTTCTAAAAAGAACAGTCATTATTGTTTTGCTGACATTACTCTATTCTCACCTACATGCAGAAACGCTTATTCTCACTCTCGCGATGAAAGAAAGTGCTGCACCTTTTTTCACACCAGACCAAAAAGGTATTTTGAATCTACTGTATAAAGAAGCGTTCAAGCGTGTTGGTAAAGATATCATCATACATTCTTTATATGCCAAAAGATCTCTCGTTAGAGCAAATACTGGAGAAGCAGATGGCGACGCGCTAAGATTAAAAAACATTCATATTTACTATCCAAACTTAATACGCGTTCCGGAACCCATATGGGAAGTTCAGCTTGCCGCCTTCACTAAAAACCTCAATATTAAAATTAAAGATTGGGATTCGCTTAAAGGATATCGGATCGGCTATTTAAATGGCTGGGAATTTTTTGACCGTCATTTAAGCCAGTTTGAGTACGTACATAAATCTGAGTATCTTTCATCATTATTATTTATGCTTGACCGTGATCGAATAGATATTCTTCTTTACAGTAAACTCATTACTCAGCTTTACATAAAAAAAAATGGACTAACAAGCATCAAAATGCTTCAGCCTATTCTTAAGAAACAGCCGGCCTACTTATACTTACATAAAAAACATAAACAGCTCGTACCTGCTTTAGCCACAGCGTTTCGCCAAATGAAAACAGATGGAAATTATGAGCAAGCTGAAAAAATGATAGAACAACAAATGCAAGACTAACCAAAGGGTTTTAGTGAACACAGCGCAATTGCATAGGTAAGCAAGCCTCCGGAAAAGGATCCCCCCCCTCCTACCCTAACCACCTCACCATTCATCAACACCAAAATACTTGTCCAGTTTTCGGTTGCCAGATAAATCTTCAAGCCATTACTATCAACATAAAGAACAAGCCAGGAGCCAAGCAATGCGAGTTACTGATCCCAAGACAGTAGCCACTTACTATCAGGCACTCATAGATAAAGATCCACGTTTTGTGGGCATCTTCTTTGTTGGGGTCAAGACCACCTCAATATGCTGCATTGCTACCTGTAGAGCCAGAAAACCCAAGCGAGAGAATGTTGAGTTTTACACATCATTTAAAGAAGCGCTCGATGCAGGCTATCGTCCCTGTAAAATCTGTAAACCCACTGAAAATGCAAATGAAGCGCCAGGTCAAGTTCAACAAGCGATTACGATGGTAAGGGATAATCCAAAAGAAAAAGTCTCTGACTGGCAACTTAAACAACATCAAATCAGTCCAGAAAGTGTACGCCGCTGGTTTAAAAAACACTATGGGATGACCTTTCAAGCATTTCAACGTATGTACCGTATTAACAATGCCTTGGAAGAACTCAAGTCGGGTAAAACCGCCACAGCAACAGCCTACGAAGCAGGCTACGACTCCTTGAGTGGCTTTGGTTATACCTATAAAAAAATTATTGGCAAATCACCCAAAAACAGTACCGCTATGCAAAATAATGTCATTCTTATCAATCGCTTTACCACGCCTCTTGGCCCCATGTTTGTCTGTGCTACAGACCAAGGTGTGTGCTTACTTGAGTTTGTTGATCGTCGTATGCTGGAAACAGAATTTAAAGACCTGCAACGCTTAAAAAAAGCAAACATTATTGCTGGTGAGAATGACTACATGAAGCAAGCACAGCAAGAAATTAATGAATATTTTGCTGGGAAAAGACAACAGTTCAAGGTAACGCTGGACACACCAGGCACAGTATTTCAACAGTCCGTATGGCAGTGCTTACAAACGATTCCGTATGGCCAAACCGCCAGTTATCAGCAACAAGCTGAAAAATTAAATAACCCTAAAGCGATTCGGGCTGTTGCTTCAGCCAATGGCCATAATCGAATTGCCATCATCATTCCTTGTCACCGAGTAATTGGCAAAGATGGCAAACTAGTAGGATATGCTGGGGGATTGGAACGAAAACGCTGGTTATTGGAGCATGAACAAAAATATGCTACTACATAATGACACAGTGAAGGCAAGCCTTCACTGTGTGTTTTCTTTGAATAGCATTTCGAGTATTACAGGTTCTTTTTAGGGTCTAATGTTTCTACTTCATCAAACCCCAGTTTTTGCCATTGTCCTTTCATTTTATTCAAATCACCCACGACAACCCAAATCATCTCTTGAGGATGTAAATATTGTTGTGTGACTTGCTGTACTGCTTTCAATGGCACACGCTGCACTTGTTGGTCATACTGGTGTAACTCATCCAAAGGTTTATCTTTTTGGATCTGTCCAACCATCAAACTCAACACAGCATCATTGGTCTGCAACTCGCCTGCCCGACTGCGTAACCAGTTTTGCTTTATTTTATCCAACTCTGATTGAGTGGCAGGTTTCTTACCAAGATAGCCTTTAATTTCCTTTTGAATTTCCTTCAATGCAGGGATCGTTTTATCGGTCTGTACAGAAGTCACCATCATTAAGGGAGACTGCCCTTCTGCTTCCTGCAGATAGCTATAAGCACCATAAGACCAGTGTTTATCTTCACGCAAATTGGTGTTTAATCGCGCACTGAATTGTCCACCAAAAATATCGTTCATGATACGCAGTGGTATTTCACTCTTATCATTTATAGACATTAACTGTCCTATATAAATAACAGATTGATCGGCATCAGGCTTATCAACTAAATACAACTTGCGTTGTTTAGTGGGTTGAACTTGAGGGATTTGCTTTTGTGGCAACACGTGTTCAGGTTTCTGCCAGTTTGCAAACTGCCGCTCTAATGTTGTTTTTAACTCCGCTTCTGAGATATCCCCCACCACAACCAACCGACTGTTATCCGGTCTGATCCAGGTTTGGTGAAACTGCTTTAATTGAGCCGGTGTTACCTTTTTAATATCATCCTCTCGGCCACTGGCTGTCCAAGGTGTACTGTAAGGATGTTGTTTGCCATACAGCAGCTCAGGCAAAATACGCATGGCCATACTATGGGGTTCTGCTTTTTCCTGAGCAATACGATCCAACCAATTGGATTGTTTACGCTTAAAATCTTCCTGATTAAACGCCGGATTTTGTAATACATCCACCGCAACCGCCAAACTAGGCTCAAACTGATCACGTATTGCACTCAGTTGAAAGACGGATGTGTCAATATCAGTGTACGAATAAAACGACGCACCTAATTCATCCAATTCATTCTCAAGTGCTATGACAGACCGATGCTCAGTACCTTCTCGCATCATCGATAAGGTTAAATCAGCGATGCCTGAAGGCAATCCTTGTTCTGCGGCTAAACCTGCATCAAACAGCCATGCCATACTCAGCACTGGCGTCCCAGGACGTTGAGCCAGTGAAACCTGAATACCATTGGCTAATGTAAAGGTTTTGAAGTCAGGCAATTGTACCGGCTTAATATCGCCCACTTTGGGTAATTTGGCACGGTCAGCCCCTACTTTAGCGTGCTTATACTCAGGAAATGGTGTCACAGTGACAACTAATTTGCCCTTGCCCAACCATTGGCGGGCAGCTTTTTGTAAGACCTCAGGCTCAAGCGTTGCTTGATAGTGCAAACGATCATAATAAGTCGTTGGGTTTTGAGTATAAAACTCATTTTCAGCCAGTACATCAGATATACCACCAAAGCCACCGACTCTTTCTGTATTTTCTATAAAACCTGCAACTTCACTGTTAATCACCCGTTGTATATCGTGTTTAGCGGGTATCTGTTGCTTAATTTTATCCAGCTCTTCCTGAATAACAGACTCAATCTGCTGGGTATCTACCCCAGGCTTTGCATCAGCAATAATGGCAAATTGGCCACCTAATAACCGAGCATAACTAAATACCGTAACGCTGGATGCTAACTGCTCTTTTTGTACCAAACGCTGATACAACGGCGACTGTTTACCACCCCCCAATAAGGTAGCAACTAAATCAAGCTGGCGTTCAGTATCAGTATCTCTGGCAGGAATATTCCACACCATCGCAACCCGAGACTGTGGCACACGGTCCTGAATAGTATAACGCTTGGTTTCTTTTAATTTTGCAACCCATTGTTCTGGTTTTACAAGTGGTGGTCCCGCGGGAATATCACCAAAATATTGACTGACTTTGGCTTTCGCCGTCGCCACGTCAATATCACCCGCCAACACCAGAACGGCATTTGAAGGCCCATAATAACGCTTAAACCACGTTTTCACATCATCCAGTGAAGCGGCATTTAAGTCTTCCATTGAACCGATGGTATCCCAGGAATAAGGGTGTCCCTCTGGATAACTGGCAGTAAACAGCAAATCCCACATTTTGCCATAAGGGCTGTTATCTCCTTGACGCTTTTCATTTTGCACAACGCCTCGTTGCTCATCCAGTTTTGCTTGGCTGATACTTCCTAAGAAATGCCCCATGCGGTCCGATTCCATCCACAATGCCATATCTAACGCATTGGTTGGTACGGTTTCAAAATAATTGGTTCGATCTGAATTTGTCGTTCCGTTTTGCATCGTAGCGCCGGCCTTCTCAAAAGGCTCAAAAAACTCTCCTTTATAATGCTCAGACCCTTGGAACATTAAGTGTTCAAATAAGTGTGCAAACCCGGTTTTACCAAGTTTTTCATCTTTTGAACCCACTTTATACCAAAGATTCACGGCAACAACAGGCGCTTTACGGTCTTCATGAACAATGACGGTTAAGCCATTTGGCAAAGTGAACTTTTCATATTCAAGCTGCGGCAAACTCGACAACAACTCAGGTTGTTGTTGACTTACGGGGGATAATGACTGACAGCCTTGCAATAAAGCCGCCGTTACCGCAATAGAAAGAATTGAGCGACGTAGCCGCAACTTCATAAATTACTCCTTGTCTTTCAACAAACATACCCTTATGACGGGTTTAAGCGGGTTTTATATCCCACACATGAAGCAAAACAAAACGTATGTTCCCTCTTAGCTAAGCCTATTTGTGCATAACCAAGGGCGATAACATATGAACATACACACTATGTTGAGAGCTGTTTAGGTTGGTTTATTTAACACTGAAAAAGTTCACAGGAACAGTCAATTAAATATATTTAATAAATCACCCTCCCGTCTGCCAAACAGATACATTTAACGCATTGAAACAAATCACTAACATAATTTTGCACCATTGGGCACAGCTTGTTCAGGTGAAGTAATCACAACGGCACCATCTTCACGCTGAAAGCCCGTTAATAAAAACTCTGAACGCATCGGCCCAATTTGTTTTACTGGAAAGTTAACAACACCGACTATTTGGCGCCCTATCAACGTCTCAGGTGTATAAAGGTCTGTTATTTGCGCGCTGGATTTACGAACCCCGAATTCAGGCCCAAAGTCTACATGGACAATATACGCAGGCTTTCGTGCTTCAGGAAATGGCTGCACTTCCACGATCGTTCCAACTCTTAACTCAACCTTGGCAAAGTCGTCCCAAGCTATTGTTTCAGACATTTGTTTTTATTTCCTGTGTGATGAAGTAATTTATTCCATTTATCCTATGAGGTCTGTAATAAGAGCACCTCTAAAAATAGTAATTTTTTTGTGAGAGCAAGGAAGCACTACACATTATACCTATTCATATTACTTTTTATATGAAGCTTCCATCCAGCTATAGTCTCAGTGAAGGGTATAAAATAGAGTGGAATGAATCAACGATGTATACTGTTGTGCAGTAGAAAAAGCACTGCTTTCATGACATTATAGAAACATATAGGCTTAGCCTATATATGAGCACTTTTATTAGTTGGAGTATTCAATGAAACCAGGCGCAACCGGTATCCGCCGTCTTATCAATGCAACCCGGTATTCATATC
Organism: Zooshikella sp. RANM57; assembly: GCF_050749885.1. NCBI lineage: Bacteria > Pseudomonadati > Pseudomonadota > Gammaproteobacteria > Oceanospirillales > Zooshikellaceae > Zooshikella > Zooshikella sp. RANM57. Next base: position 37,367 of record NZ_JBOIUB010000005.1, read on the forward strand.
AGGGATTGATCGCTGCCTGGCGAAATGAAGCGGCAATACGGCAAGAAATAGTACTGATTCTGGTGCTTATACCTATTGCTATTTGGCTCGATGTTACTCTGGTCGAACGTATTTTGCTGATCGGCAGTTTACTTTTATTATTAATTGTCGAATTACTCAACTCAGCCATCGAAAGTGTTGTTGACCGTATTGGCTCTGAGTATCATGAATTAAGTGGACGGGCAAAAGATACTGGGTCAGCGGCAGTGCTGATTACACTCATACTGGTGTTTATGACCTGGGGTTTGATTTTATTCAACGTTGTTTTTTGATTTCCATTAATTCACTCATTAATGGAAAATATGAGCGTACACGCTACGAGTACGCCCATACCGTTAATCAATCCTATCCCAGAAATCAGCGCTGCACACTACTGTTAAAAAGAGCAATCGTTTCTTCAATTTCCTGAGTGGTAGATTTAACCAACACCTGGTCAGCTAACTGTCGTGCTTCACTGTAGTCAATACTTCGGATTATTTTTTTAATTCGAGGAATACTACTGGCTGTCATAGAAAACTCATCCAACCCCATACCTAAAAGCACTGCTGTTGCTTGTTCATCTCCAGCAAACTCACCACACATCCCGGTCCACTTACCTTCAGCATGAGAGGCATCAATGACCTGTTTTATGAGCATCAAGACCGCAGGGGTCATTGGATTGTAAAGCTTTGAAATTAATTCATTACCTCGATCTATGGCAAGGGTATATTGGGTTAAATCATTAGTACCAATACTAAAAAAATCTACTTCTTTTGCAAGCAAATGGGCAATACACGCGGCAGCAGGCGTTTCAACCATAACCCCAATTTCCAGATGCTCATCAAAAGCTGTGCCTGTTTCGCGCAATGATTGTTTTAAATCTGTAATAATGATTTTTAATTTACGAATTTCTTCCACAGAAATAATCATTGGAAACATGATGCGTACTTTGCCAAACGCAGATGCTCTTAAAATGGCGCGTAACTGCGTTGTTAAAATCTCTTCTCGATCGAAGCAAATACGAATAGCACGCCAGCCTAAAAATGGATTCATTTCCTTAGGCAAGTCTAAATAGGGCAAATCTTTATCTCCGCCAATATCCATTGTGCGAATAATGACAGGACGCCCAGCCATTGCTTCAACAGCCCGTTTATAGGCTTTGAACTGTTCCTCTTCATCAGGCAATGAGTGACGATCCATAAATAAAAATTCGGTACGATACAGGCCAACACCCTCAGCACCATTACGCATAGCACTTTCACAGTCCTTGACCATACCAATGTTGGCACACAGCTCAACATCATGGCCATCCAACGTCGTTGCAGCCAACGTTTTGAGCGCCGCTAGTTCTGCCCGCTCTGCAACAAACTGTGATCGTGCATACTCAAATTGTGACCGTTCTTTAGAGGAGGGATTTATCGCAATGGTGTTATTAACGGCATTCAACAAAACAGTATCACCATTTTGTACCTGTTCAGTGATACCTTGAGTCCCCACAATAGCCGGTAACTCCAATGAGCGCGCCATAATAGATGTATGAGAGGTTCTTCCTCCCATATCAGTAATAAACCCAAGCACATTGTCCAAATCCATTTGTGCTGTTTCTGACGGGGTCAAATCCTTAGCGACAACGATAACTTTTTCATCAAGGGTCGATAAATTAACGATATCTAGACCTAACGCATTTTTTAACAACCGCTGACCAATATCATGAAAATCTGTTACCCGTTCACGGAGATACGGATCTTCAAGCTGTGATAAAAGGGCTATGTTTTGTTCAACCATCGAGTGAATAGCAAGGCTGGCAGAGGCATTATTTTGATTAATATAGGTGATAATATCTGCTGCCAGATCATCATCTTCAAGCAACATCAAATGACCTTCAAAAATCGCTTCTTTTTCTTCACCCAACTTTTGTCGTGCTTGCGATTTTATTTGTGTTACTTGTGTAATTGCTTTACTTCGTGCTTCATAAAAACACTCTATTTCTTTTTCAATGTCGTTATCATTAATTGGTTGAGTGTTAATCACCACATCAGCTTCTTTTAACAACAATACTTTGCCACAGGCAAGCCCTGGAGAAACTGGAATACCCGTTATCATAACCTTTCCTTTCCAAATCAGTGTTAATACTCTGGAAGTTGGCTTTCGAAATTTATTCCAGCTCACCCATCATGCCGACTAACTGATCCACAGCTTGTTGTTCATCCCCTCCTTCAGCTTTTATTGTAATGATCGTACCTTTAGATAATCCTAGAAGTTGGAGTTTTACCAAACTCTTTGCGCTAGCCTCTTTACCATTAGCAACAACGACAATATCACTTGCAAAGTTTTTTGCTGCTTTAACAAATAATGCAGCAGGACGGATATGCAAACCATTTTCAGCCACAATTTCAACTTGCTTCTGGTACATCTTTTTAAGTCTCATTGTTATCGGCTTCTGCTGCTCTTGCTATCCCTATCAATCAACAAAGCCGCTTACCGCATCCGATAATCTGTCAAGTATACCTTGAATACATTCAATGGCAGACTGAATCCCTGATATCGGCCCCTCTCATCTTAATTTGCACCTCTATTTTTTCATATAACCCGCAAACGTCTACTATTTTATTTTCAAATCGTGATAAAAACACCCTTTCAGATCAATCATTTTGAAAATACATATTTTCATTTTTAAATAATAAGGACATAACAACATCAACACAGCACCTTACCAATGCCACTTCTAAGCAGTATCCACCCTCGATCTAAAAAGGTTGACCTTTAAGTCAACACCCTTTACAGCGTCATCAACTAACCTGAATAAGTTAAAGCATGCGCACAGTGTCTTATTCATGGAACACCAGGGGTTAACTTTATCCTCAGGATGATCAGACTCTGCAAAATAAGATTAAGGCAATGAAGCAACAAAGTAGATGTACACTGTTTTTCTATGTAATACAGCGTATTTCGCTCTTCGAGAGCCATATCAGCGCAACTCAAAGACCTAATAACAACAACTTCTTTTTTCACTTTGATCACAAAAAATGTTGATCTATCACATTTTGAAAACTTTTTGATGCATTTAAACTTTTATTGTGAAAATATTAAGGCACTGATTGATAAGAGATGTGATCTTTCACAGTCGTCAGTGATATACCTGCATATCGCGCCAGCTTTGCAGGCACGATATGTCCCTTAAACCTATAACTCGAATGAGGGTGTTTTCATGGATATGATTATTCATGGTGCAGAATGGTTTATCGGGCTTTTTCAAAAAGGGGGCGAGGTTTTTGTCGGCATGGTGACCGGCATTTTACCTTTGCTGATTTCACTTATGGTGGCAATGAACGCCTTGATCCGGTTTATTGGCCAGGATCGGGTAGAAAGACTTGCAGCCAAGTGTGCAGGCAACCCCATCTCCCGTTACCTTATCTTGCCCGTTATCGGCACGTTTGTGTTTATGAACCCAATGACGCTTAGTCTAGGTCGGTTCTTACCAGAACGTTACAAACCTTCCTACTACGCAGCGGCTTCATACAGTTGCCATTCAATGAATGGACTTTTTCCTCACATCAACCCTGGAGAATTATTTGTTTACTTGGGTATCGCTAATGGCTTGACCCAACTAAACCTTCCTCTTGGGCCTCTGGCGATTAGTTATCTGTTAGTTGGCATGATCACTAACTTCTTCCGAGGCTGGATTACAGACTTAACAACTGCTTTCGTAGAACGACAACAAAATATCCGACTCAGTACTGAAGTACATATGTAAGTGTAGGAGCTGAGAGATGAGTAAAGCATTGTATATAACCAAAGGAAATGGCGGCTGGGGCGGCCCACTCACCATCCCGGTTGATACCAATAAAAAAATTGTTTACATCACCGCAGGAACCAAACCCGACATTATCGACCACATGGTTAAGCTCACAGGAATGGAAGCTGTTGATGGCTTCGCTACCTCAGTGAGTGATGAAAAAACCGCTTTGGTGGTTATTGATTGTGGCGGTACGCTACGTTGTGGTTTATACCCTAAAAAACGTATTCCCACGATTAACATCCATGCCACAGGCAAAAGTGGCCCCCTTGCTAACTTTATTACCGAAGACATTTATGTATCAGCCGTTAGGCCAGAAAACATAACATTAACTGCCCAAGAACAAACAACGGATCAACCTGACACAACGCCCCCCCCACCCACAACCTCAACCACTCAATACGACGCGAGTAAAAAGCTTTCTGAGCAGAGTGGTGGCTTACTTGCGCGAATTGGTATTGGTATGGGCGGTATAATGTCAACGTTCTTCCAGTCTGGCAGAGAAACCATTGATACCGTCATGCACTCCATCATTCCTTTCATGGCGTTTGTGTCCATGTTGATTGGTGTCATCATGGCTTCAGGTATTGGTGATGTCATTGCCCATGCATTAATTCCCTTAGCCAATAGTCCACTGGGCCTCATTACCCTGGCCTTAATCTGTTCGTTCCCATTGCTATCCCCTTTCCTTGGGCCAGGTGCGGTCATCGCCCAAGTTATTGGTGTGCTTGTGGGTACGCAAATTGGTTTGGGTCATATACCGCCACACTTGGCCTTACCTGCTCTTTTTGCAATCAATGCCCAGGCCGCAGCAGACTTTATTCCTGTAGGGCTAAGTTTGGCCAATGCCAAGCCTGAAACGGTCCAAATTGGTGTTCCCTCAGTTCTCTATTCTCGATTCCTGACAGGCGCACCGACCGTTTTAATGGCATGGTTTGTTTCTTTCTTTATTTATCAATAAGTGATGGGAGAGAAATCACATGACTATTCTGTACAGCACACACATTACAGGTGTTGGCAGCTATACCAGCGAAGCTCTGGAAGATCACATGATGATTTTATTTGATGACAATGCACCAACAGATGCCGCTGATTACTGTTTTATTCACCCACATGCGGAGCTTTCTGCAGAAATCAAGGTAGGTAACGTGCTGGTACTTGACCAGGAAGCTTATCCAGTAACGGCTGTTGGTAACGTAGCCAATCAAAACCTAGCAGCGCTCGGCCATATCACCCTTCGTTTTGATGGTGCTGAAAATGCAGAATACCCAGGAACCATACATGTGCAAGGGCAGACACCCAAAGCCTTAAATGTAGGTGCAAAGATTATCTTTGAGGAAAGCAAGTAAAAACTCACACCCCCACTGCATCATTGAGTTAGCGGCTCGATGCAGGGGGTTGCGAGACTAGCAGTTTAGGAGACTAACATGTCAAAAGTTGCATTAATAGTAGGTGGTGGCCAAAATTTGGGCGCTTTTTTAAGCAAAGGGCTTGCGGATGATGGCTACCGGGTCGCCGTTGCAGATTTGAACGGAAGCAATGCAGAACATACCGCAGGAGAAATTGCAGAGCGACATGGTGCCGATCATGTATTAGCAATCCAAGCCAATGCGACTGATGAAGCCGATGTGAGAAGGATGGTACGCGCAACTGATGAACAATTTGGACGCATTGATTTAATGGTCTATAACGCTGGCGTTGCCCAAGCCTCTAAAATTGATGTCTTTCCACTTGATGCCTGGCAACGTTCAATTCAAGTCAATCTCACTGGTTATTTTTTATGTGCCCGAGAAGTATCCAAGGTCATGATTCGCCAAAACAGTGGCTGTATCATCCAAATCAACTCCAAGTCAGGTAAAGTTGGTTCCAAGCATAACTCTGGTTACTCTGCGGCCAAATTTGGTGGGATTGGCCTGACGCAATCCCTCGCATTAGACCTTGCAGAACATAATATTACTGTGCACTCACTCATGCTCGGCAATCTACTAAAAAGCCCCATGTTTCAATCACTATTGCCTCAATACGCAATAAAATTGGGTATTCCTGAAGAAGATGTTGAGCAGGTTTATATTGATAAAGTACCGTTAAAACGAGGCTGTGATTACCAAGATGTACTCAATGTGCTGAAGTTCTACGCAAGCGATGCGGCAAGCTACTGTACAGGTCAGTCAATCAATATCACGGGTGGTCAGGTTATGTTCTAAAGCCATTGCTACTCAGTATTATGAATACTGAGTGTCGTAGGTAGTGCTTACCAGTACTACCTATGGTTAAAAAGCATTGCGCAAGCTGATAGAAGACATTTAATTTGACGACCAGGTTAAGCGTAATGAGGTAAGCAACATGGACCCAACATACATTTTAATTGTCTTAGCCTTGAGCGCATGGCTAATGCAGATTTTTTTAGGTTTTTTTCAAGTACGTGCATTTAATCGGCTAGTGCAATCCATGAATGAAAAAGGCAACCTGAAGATCGGCCGAACAGCTTCCCGCTGGCGCCCACGTACTATCATTCTACTTGTGCAAAATGAACATGACGTCATTATTGATGCGGCAATAATGAAAGGTTTTACTGTTTTTGCCAGACCCAGACCCTTTCACTATCTCATTAACTGTTGCCTCCCCCTACGTGATCAAGACTTAGCGCTATTAGCTACAGATGAAAAAGAAGCCGTAAAATGTGCACTGGCAATTCCATGAAAGTTATCAAGAAAATGAAAATATATACATTGTTTTATTTTCATTTTGAAAGTAAAGAGGTACATTATACTGACTAATTCACCAAGAGAGTCCACTATGTCTGCTGAGACCCGTCGAGATAACCTAGTGCAATACTTACAAGCCCATGGCAGAACCAAGGTCAAGGATTTGGCTGAGCACTTTAATATCACGGGTGCGACAATCCGCAGCGATTTACGCTATCTAGAAAAAAAAAATCTCATTATTAGACGTTATGGTGGCGCTGAAGCCGTAACAAAACCACTTCCAGAAGACCGCTCCATGGATGAAAAAACAGCACTTAACCTGAATATTAAACAAAGGATTGGTGCCAAAGCGGCTGAGCTTGTCAACGATGGCGATTCAATCATTTTAGACAGTGGCAGTACGACCTTACAGATGGTGCCTTGGCTAGCTGAACGCGTAGCCTTAACCATCATGACCAACAGCCTCCATATTATGAATGAAGCCGCCACACTTAAAAGTGATATGACCCTGCTGATGCCCGGCGGCACCTTTAGACCACGCTCTGCATCCTTTCACAGCCAATTGGCAGAACAAGCCGTTCGCGCCTTTACCTTTGATAAATTATTTATTGGTGCTGATGGATTTGATATTGAACAAGGCACCACAACTTTTAATGAAGCTTATCAAGTCAGTCAAGCGATGTGTGAAGCGGCACGTAAAACGATTGTGGTGACAGACTCCAGTAAATTTGGACGTAAAACACCCAATGTCGTTATCCCTATCGATAAAATTGATATCTTGATTACTGATACAGGGATTAATGATGCTGACTATCAGGCATTACAACAGCATAACGTTCAGGTCATACTGGTTTGAACACAACAATCAAAAACGATTGTGCACCTGTGATTCCATAAGCAGAACCTAAGCGAATAATCTTTCGCTTAATATAATACCCTCCATTACAATTGAGCCTCCCATTCTTCACCCCAATTATTTTTATACCAAGTTAGCGTGATCACTTACGCAAGGCACTTATTTTCAAAGTGCCTTGGTCAAGCGCAAATTTGACCTATTTAAAAAAGAAGTCACTTGCAGCCCCCCTCCCACAGCTAAATACATGTTCACGTCATAAAAACACTTTACAGTACCCTCGCTTATAAAAAACACATCCTTTTGAACATGGTATGCAAGGGATCGTTTATGGGTACTACTCATCATATTGTAAAACCACTATTTATAGAGGTGCTCTTGTGGCGTATATTCATTTTTACATTTTTATTTCTAGTCGCGTCCTCAATTCACGCAAACCCTTTTTATTCTGAGTGGACTATTAACGCAAGCGCCGAAACTGAACGCTTTTTTGACGATAACGCTAATGGTTATGCGAATGCTGATGATCCTGCACTATGGTATAACAGTGAAAAACCTTCACAGAGTTTAATTATTGGTACCTTAAAACAAGGTGGCTTAGCCAGTTTTACTCTCGATGGAAAGTTAAGACAACAAATAGTGCCTAATGCTAATAAAACGCCAAGTAGTCGTTATAACAACGTTGATGTCATTCATTCCGTAATATTTGATCAACAACCTCTTGATATCGTGATTACTACTGATCGTGGGCAGGATAAGTTACGTTTTTTACAAATATCAGCTAAGCAACGATTAATGAAAAATGTAACAGCTGCTGATGTACCCATGATTTTTTCAACACCCGAGTCATTACCTTTGCAGCACAGTGCCTATGGGCTAGCAAGTTATTATGACCCTCAACAAAAACAGTTATGGGCTTTTGTTTCACAACGAAAACAAAGCCAACTTGCTATCCTTCAAATTCAACCAAACACTTCAGGTTTACTAACCTACCAACTGGAAAAACAAATATCATTGCCCAGTCAATTTACTCTTAGTAATGGCCAACACTGGACGCCTTGTTTAAATGATGACAATGAGTTGCCTCAGATAGAAGGTATGGTCTTCGATAAACACAGTCAACAATTATATGCAGCTCAAGAAAACGTCGGTATCTGGCGTATTCACCCTTTTGGGAAACACGCCCCCATTCTTATTGATCGGGTAGCGAGTTTTGGTATTCCCTATTCACGAACCTGGGATGAAACTGAAGAGGAATACAGCTGCCAATTGCTTAAACCTTTACCCACAAACCGCCCTTTAGTTGCAGATGTAGAAGGCTTAACGTTACTGTTTGTCCATCAGCAGCGCTTACTGTTAGCATCCAGTCAAGGGAATAACCGTATTGTCGTATATAGCCTAGCACAACATCAAAACCCACGTTCTCCAGTGAAAATACTTGGAACATTAAGCATCCTTGGAACCAACCAGCAACAAGTCAAACATACTGATGGACTCGCAGCCTATCCTTATTATTTAGGAACTGATTTTCCATATGGGATACTCATTGTCCATGATGGTGAAGCTGGTCCAAAAAGTTATCTTAACGAAAACCTCATTCGCGAAGCCACCAACTTTAAACTCATCTCTTGGCATCAAGTACTGCAAAAACTAGGGTTCTAAAATAGAACCCTGATTTTTGTTTCTCTCATTTTTTGGTATTCTCTCAATCTTATACATTCATTCAATATTTCAGGTAAGGATAAGTAATGTCAGAGAGTTGGGACGATTATGCAGAAGCGTGGGATAACATGCCTGATGTGGCGACCTATGCAAACCATGCCTTTGAGTCACTGATCAACACCATAAACCCAACAGGACTTCGTGTACTTGATTTTGGCTGTGGTACTGGACAACTTACAGAACGTTTATCACCGTTAGCAGCAAACATTATTGCTCTCGACTCATCACCAAAAATGATCAAAATTCTACAAAGTAAAAATCTACCTAATGTGAATAGCTTTGCAACATCATTAACTGAGTCAACACAAGAAGAGCATCCATCATTACTTGCTGATTTCGACTTAATTGTTGCTTCATCTGTTTGTGGTTTTTTACCTAATTACGCTGAAACCCTTCAGTTATTAGCTAAAATGCTTAAACCAAATGCTTTTTTTATCCAGTGGGATTGGCTTAAAACAAATGCAGACTTTGACTTTGGTCTAACAGAACATTGTATTGAACAGGCTTTTTCAAGTGCTGGACTCTCTACGGCAGCGTTAAGTCAACCTTTTGCACTGGAAAGTCAGGGACAAACTAGGCCGGTATTGATGGGGGTAGCGCAAAAGCAAACTCAATCAACCAATGACGACACATAGCGTTTAGTTGAAATATGAGGCACTAATATCTTTAATAGCGCCTTCTTTGATTAAAGTGATCAATGCATCTTGAAAAGCTTGAGCTTTACCAAGATAAGACGACTTTTTTGAAATTGCTATATGTAACTTAACATTATTATTAGGTCTATAGGAAACCTTTTCAAAAAGGTGCTGATAAGAAGATTGGGCAATTTCATAATCTGCTTGGCAATCTGTGCCAACAATGAGTTGAATGCGACTAAGCCCTAACATATTTAAAAGTTGCTTTTCAGTACCTACTCCCCTTTTAGGTATTTTGCTGTCTTTATCAAAAGGTAAAAAATAAGCCGATCCAATAACAAAGCCCACTTCATAATGATATAAATCTTCATACTTTTTTATAAAAAAATCTTCACGCTTATTTTTATAAAAAACCGTAGAGCAAGAATAGTAAGCAGGATAAATATAATACATATATTCCGCTCTTTCATCACGATAAGCCAAACCGCCCATCACATCAACAAGTCCCTCCTTCATCATGCGTAAACATCGCCCCCAAGGACAACGGACATAGGTGACTTGCAACTGCATTTGATCCGCTAAGCGTTCCCACAGTTCAATATCTATACCTGAGTACTGATCCTGATTAAGAATTCTAAATGGTGGCCAAGCATCAAGAGCAACTTTAATCTCAGACAAAGACTGATTTGCGGCAAATAGATTACCCGCATTAGCCCCTATTACACTCACTATCAGTGTAAAGCTAACATGCAGATAGTATTTCTTCATAAACTATTGCCCATTTCGCGATAATAATCTATATGCCTTTTGTTATGGGTATAAAACCTAAAAAATATTCACAATTAATATATAAGCAACAGCTCAATTATAGATCAGTTTGTAGTTTTCTAACACGTGATAGATTACTTTTCATGTCAGCCCCAAAAATAAACCCACATAATCACGTAGTTTATGTGGGTTTATTCGAACGCTAATAGACTATTCTGAAAGTATTATTCAATAATCAGTTGGTCGGGGCTGCCTTGACAATCAAACTTCGCGACATGCTCATTTCGTCCTAAGGTTATCGGTGTACCCGCATCAGCATCCCACTGGAATCCACACAGTTGGTCATCAATGTAGGAAGCTATCTGCTGATTTTTTATTTGCAATGGATCACCATAATCCGTGCAATCAAACTTTGCAACATGCTCACTTTCTTCCAATGTTAATGGCGTTCCTTTATCCACATCCCACTGTAATGTGCAGCCTGAATTAAAAATATTGGCGTATATTTTATTCCCCTTAATAAATAAAGGATCAGCATGGCCGTCACAATCAAACTTCGCTACATGTTCATTCATACCAATGGTTGCGGTTGAAGCCGTATTTACATCCCACTCCAGCCCACATTTTTTACCACCAATATTGGCATAGATACGGTTTACGTTAATATCACCGATCAGTGGTAATCCATCCAGTCGCCAATGAATATCTGACATAACCCCAAAGAAATTTAATATGGTTGGTACAATGTATGTTTGTGCAGGCAAGCCATAAATTCCACCAAAACTTTTATTAGGTAATGCAATGATATCTTGGTATTTTTTATTCAATGGTTTATTACTGGCAATAAAAATGGTCTTTTCCTGTTTTGTTTGGCTGCCATGACCTTTACCCATAAAATCACGCCCGTGATCCGTTGTTACCAACACTAACCAGTTTTCACCAAATGTCTGCTCTCTATGCTCGACAGCATCCAACAATAAACCCAAGCGATGATCTGAACGAATGATTGACTCATCATATTCATGTCCAAAACCATGACTGTGCCCTGCCGCATCAGGCTCATCTAAATGTAAAAAGATAAAATCAGGAGAATCATGATAGAGTATATTTAACGTACGCTTCACATTGTCATCATCACTCCCACCTTCGGCTCGACTGGATAAAAACGCCATATCATTTGCAAAAAATTGAGTATGAATAGGTCCCCATGTTGAAAAACCATAAAGTTTCAACTGACGATTCGCGTCGTGTAAATAACGATAAATACTTGGCCAGTTTGAGTTTGCCAATCCATCAGAGTTACTTTCAACACCATGTTTATTTTTCCATACACCAGTCAAAATCGTCGTCCAGCCTGGGCCACTGACCGTTCTTTGCTCAGACTTATTCCCCGCCACACCGCCGGTATAAGCCTTAATAATATTGAGTCGGTCAAATGCAGGAGTATTTAATGCCATAACACGCTCATACTGTGTACCATCAACACCGACTAATAATACTTTTTTTGCACCATTTGCCGCAAAACTGCAAACAGAAAAAATGGAAAGTATTGTCGTTATGGTTAATTTATTAATTATTCCCTTAAATTTAGCCATAAAAAATCCTTAAAAATGCGTCCTTGCATTAGAAAAAGCAAAAATAAATAAACAAAAATAATCACATTGTTACTGAAACAACATCACTATGACCATGGCTAATGACATTTTTAAATCGTTTTATTGACGATTAGATTTATTGATAGGCTTTTATTGAAGAATGCAATAGAGTATTTTACTGTTCCTCATATTATTACGATAATGCAGCTAAAGTAAGGCATAACACCACGCAATACGTCGTAAATCCATCCCTGAAAACTCGACTGCCATATCCTTATGGCCGATGTCACACAAAATATTGATCAAGCGTGCCATTTTTGTTTATGGAGCAGATGCAGGGAGCATTGATAGCGACAGAGACCAGGGATGGTCATCTGTCGCGGGCGGAATAAATAATCAGATGGGTAAGCGATTAGCTCATTATGCCTACAACAACACCAATACATTCCTATCACTTTGTCCATAACTGCTTAATTAAACTTGTCACTAACTGATACCTGACTGGAAGCGGTTTATGTTTTTTACTGACCAAATAAACATCTTCTGCCACAGGTTTATCTAAGGTCACCACTCTAATTTTGTTCAGGTATGGATAGACATCTAACGTCGACTTAGGAATAACAGTAAATCCTATACCGTGAGAGATCGGGAGTAAAATCTGTGCAAGTTGGTTAACATAACTACGTTCTGGTAATTGATTCATAGTAACAAATTCATTAGGAAAGTTTTGTTCCAGTAATTGATAAGCATAGTGATGCCCGCTGGGGTGATTAATAAACCCCAAATTCATCAAAGATGACCAATTAACCTGTTTTCCCTTGGGCACAATAAGACAAAGGTCGTCTGTACCGACCCATTGTTGCATTAATGCATGATCATTAACTTGTTGTGTGACAATGCCTAAATCAAACTGGTTATTTTTAATTAGCTCGATGATGGTCTCATTCGGTGCAGCTTCAAGAGAGAACGTCAAAGTAGGAGTGTGCACTTGCAGATTCAACAGTTCAGGATAAAGCTGCATAGCCATAGGACCTGAACAGGCTATTTTACACTGCCCCACATGCGGGTTATCCATTTCAAGCGATTTCAACAACTCTGATTCTGCCGTAAGCTGTTTTATAGCAAAATCGAACAATAATTCACCTGCACTCGTGAGTTCAAATCGTTTACCATAGCGGTTCAATAATAATTGCCCTAGCTGTGTTTCCAATTTTTTAATGTGCTGACTGACGCCAGACTGCGTCATATATAATTGTTCAGCAGTTCGCGTAAAGTTACCCGTCTGAACTAGCACTCTAAAGGTACGTAAAAAATTTTGACTTATCATAACAAAAAATTATCATTACCATCATAAATGATAATTTTATATTAACTTCCTGGTTTCTTAAACTACAAGAAAATGTATCACTTGGTTTAACAGGTTAGTTAATGAAAGCACCCTACCCTCGTAACTTTTCCCATATAGGTATCTCGGTTCCTGATCTTGAAAAAGCCGTTCACTTTTATACTCGAGTGTTAGGCTGGTATTTGGTCATGCAGCCAACACGGATTATTGAAAACCAAAGTGCCATAGGGCAAATGTGTACCGATGTTTTTGGGGCTGGCTGGCAATCGTTCAAAATTGCTCACTTAGCAACTGGAGATCGTATTGGGGTTGAGCTTTTTCAATTTAATAATCAACAAAATCCAGATAATAACTTTGAATACTGGAAAACAGGTATTTTTCACTTCTGTGTGCAAGATCCTGATGTAGAGGGTCTTATGGAAAAAATTATTTTAGCAGGAGGAAAAAAACGAATGGAAAAACCTCGTTATTATTATCCAGGAAAACACCCATACCGTATGGTTTATATGGAAGATCCCTTTGGCAATATATTAGAAATTTACAGCCATAGTTATGAAACCATATATGCAGTTGGTAGTTACGACTAGCTCATTAAATTGCGAGGTCTTCACTGTCATCATTAATCACCACTGGACCTTGATGTTTGGGAATCGTTTCTATACCTTCAAATCGGTCCAGTGCATTTTTCGCTGCCATTCGTCCTAAATCAATAAGCTCCTGGCTGCGATAAAATTCATAAAAACGACAGGCATTTCGCGAAATGCCAATTAGTACATCAGGTGGATAACCTGCAATTTTATATTGCGCTAACGAACTTTGCATGGTTTCCAATGACTGGTTAATAATTTCCATCATGCCTTTTTTTAAGACATTATCACCAGTTTCATTAATTATACTAGAAAAGTCATCTTTTTTATTACCATTTTCAAACAGGCTTTGTGTGCGCTTACGTAGCTGACCAAACCAACGATCAAATGGGCCTCTATTTTTGACTTTAGACAGTGATTTTTTTGATTTATTATTACTGGGTAATTCATGGTCAGGTTTATTGCTACTTAAATCAACAGCAATAATAACATCCGTATGAACCGATATTGTCGGAGCAATGGGTAGAGGGTTTAATACACCACCATCGACCAGAAATCGATTTCCTTTAATAACGGGTGTAAAAATACTGGGAATAGCAATCGACGCGCGAATTGCATCCTGTAATAATCCCCGCTGAAACCATATTTCTTGTTGTGCGACTAAGTCCGTTGCCACGGCAGTGTAAGGAATCGGTAAGTCTTCTATACGTACGCTTTCCAACATACCATTAATAACTTCAAAGACTTTATTTCCGCGAATCCCTCCTAAATTGAAGCTCACATCCAATAAGCGGATTACATCAATATAATCAAGGGAGTTAATCCATGCACGATACTCTTCAAGTTTTCCTGCTGCATACAGCCCCCCCACTAAGGCCCCCATGGAACACCCTGAAATACATTCAATCTGATAACCACGGTCTACCAATTCATCGATGACACCTATATGAGCGTAGCCCCTTGCACCCCCACTGCCTAGAACCAATGATACCGTTACTGGTTTTGGTTCATGATTTAACTGGGAAAAGGTCATATTACAATTTTTTAAATACCTCTACTGTTGCTTAATAATCCGAATGGTTGGTAATGTTTGATGATTAATACTCAGTGCCGGTCCCGATGTCATCACCAAAATATCTTTCTCTGCAACACCATCTTGAATGAGTTGTTGTTGTATTTTTTTCGCGTATTCCAATCCCATTTGTAATGATGAAGACAGCGACGCTTGTGAACTCACTTGCCAAGAACCTTGTCCTACAATCACTAGCTGTAATGAATGCTCTGTCAAAAGTCGTTTTAAAGCCTGATAATTAACATTATCTGCTATTTGATTAACCTCATCAGGGATACCAAAAACATCAGCAAAGCCCTCCTCATTTAACTGGGTTAATAATGCATCGGCATTAATGAGGGACTGTTCTGCTGGTTTCTGTTTAGGTTTAAATGTTTCAACCATCGCATAGACGCGTCGATTTCCTCGACGAATCGTGTACAGTGCAATGTAATACAGTTGTTGCTGCTCAAAATGTTTAGCAACTAAATAATATTGCTCCCGATCCGGCCCATAAAGCCTAGCCACTTCAAATACCTGATTAGCCCACATATTGCTACTACCACATCGCCGTTCTTCACAGCGAAATAAAACCGTCGAGCCACTTTTACTTATTTGTTCAACAAAATAATCAAACGCATCTTTATTCGAATGTCCAGTGGGTATTTGGTAAACCACGCGGTGTAAAATACCATCCAGCCATAACTCTTTGTCTGTTCTGAGCAAACCATCTACTTTACGAACGGCACTCAAAACGACCTGATGATTGGCAACATCGCGTTGTTCTTCATGCTCTATTTGTGCATTTGGATAAGGAGCAATATCCAACAAATCGGCTTTCGCCATCGCCATAGTAGACAACATGACCATCAACAACATCACAGCTCGATATTTAACGCAATACATGTAGTTAACTAACCCTTGTCATGTATACTGTTAGTTTAGTAAACCTCTGTGTCATCAGGTAGTCATCTTTTAGCCTTTTTAGCAGTAATAAGCTTAACCTGCCTCAAGTGTTGTCTGCCTGATAAAACCAACTCAAATAAAACTAATCAATAGCACTATGAGCTTCATTCAATGCGATAGGCATTTGGCTCACTATAGTGGTGCCAGAAAGCACGTAATAATGGCGCTAAAATTATCGCCCCTTCAATTTCTAAATGAAAGTGATGATGCCCAAGCACTTCTGTCACAGTAATCGTATTTAACGTTGACATTTTTTCTTGTAGATAAGGAAACTGCTGCCATAGTCCATTGGAAGCTAAAAATAAGTGGCTTGGTTTATCCAATTGTTGAACAAAAGCATCAGCCTGTTCTTCAGTCAGACGTACAGGAGAAGGCAACGTAAGTCGTAAGTCATTTCGCCATTGCCAGCCTGTAGGCAGTTTTTGTAAACCACGCTCCACAAGATGATGAACCGCTGTGAGAGAAAGAGGTGTATTTCGCTGTCTTGCAGCAAGTGCTTCATCAAAATTAGAATAAACTGGCATACGTCGCTGATGATGCTGGATCTGACGCATCAATGCTTTACGTAACTGTGTAGGACCTTCTTCTGGCTTGTTGGTTAAAGGCCATAACCCATCAATCAACGCAATAGACTTGACTCGTTCAGGAAAAGTAACGGCTAACAACATGGCCACAATGGCACCCATTGAGTGGCCCAACACATGGCAGGTATTACAGCCAATTTCATTCATTAATCCTAATACATCCGTTATATTGTCCCAGATATGATAGGACACTCCATAAGGTCGATGATCTGACAAACCATGCCCAGCAAAATCAATGGCCAGTATTTGAAAGTCAGATAACAAAGGCGCCAATTCATTAAAGGTTGCAGCATTATCCAACCACCCATGGAGTGCCAATACCAAGGGCCGGTGTGATGCTCCCCAACGTAAGCCTGCTAAAGTCAGGCCTGAAGGCAGCTTGATGGATAGCGACTCAGGCGGAGACTGCATATTCCCCTCTCATCAATAAGTGAGTAATAACTTGATGAATCTGCTCGGCGGTTTCCTTGGGATGCTCAAAGGGAAACATATGCCCTCCTGGAACTTCCCTGACCAGTGCACGATAGCGTCCAGTAATCATTCGACGGTGCCGGTGAGCCACTACGCGACTATGTTGTCCAAAGAGTAATGCCGTAGGCACTGTCAATTTTGCTCTGAGTGGCTGATGAGGAATGGTTCGATAAATCTGTAGTTCCGTTGCCACATCATAACGCAGCGATACACCTTGATTATTTTCCTGTAAACCATACGTCAAATAATCATGCAAACAGGCAGGTTCAAAGTATTTAAATAATGATTTACTCGCAAAATAAGCTTTCGCCTGGTCTATATCAGGCCAATTTGTGCGACGCCCCTGGGTTCGACCTGCTGGTGTAATTCGATCAATAAAACCTAGTCTTTTTGCCAATCTGACAACGGTTTGATCCATACGCGTCAGTAATGGTGAATCAAGCATTACAACAGCTCGAAACAATTGCGGCTGCTGACTGGCCGCGGACAATGATAAAAAGCCGCCCAGTGAATGACCGACAGCAATCACTGGTTGCTGGTATCGTTGCCGAACGGTATGAATGAGCTCTGCAACCAGGTGTTCCCAGTTATCATTTACCGGAAAACGAGGGTTGTGACCATGTTGGGCTAAATACCCTACGTTATACCCAAAGCTATCTAAATACGAAAACAGTTGACGATAACTGGGAGCAGGAAAACCATTGGCATGAGAAAAGTGAATTTGAGTTGATGACATGTTTAATAAATAACATACAAATAATGATAAAATGGTAAAACAATCCTGTTTTATCCAAACAGTAATGAGCAAACAGTTATCTTAGTCAGGCTCATATACACATAAACTGTTGCATAAATATGGGTGTTTTTATTTTTTACTTTTATGTGTAAATACTTTTACAAGAAGATAATACCACGATCAGCCATTATGAAAGAAGACTCTATTTGCCTATCCCTTTTTACCCACTAACAAGTCCATCTTCTCTCTCGCTAAAAATACGGCATTATGCTGTTCTAACGCGTTAAACCACTTAACTCACCTACGCCTTTTCCTTCCCCCCCAAACAAATATATGAATACCGCCTCTTTCCATTAACTTGGTGCAAGAAAAACACGCTCCAGTTCAGCAACACCGGGGGCCAAATGCTCTGCATGCAACACAGCCACCGTCGCGGTAGGAAAGGCTATCGGACTCTTTCGGGTACCATCAAGCAGCCAACCTGCTAATTGATCCACTAAAGGCATATGACTGACTAATAATAAAACGTCCGCTTCTACATCAGCCAACACTTTAAACACACTTTCAGGCTTATGGTCTGGTGCCAGTTCATCCAACGTCTCAACGCCAGCCACATTTAAACCAGCCGCCATCAGTGAAGCTGTCTGTTGTGCTCTAAGCAACGGACTGGCCATTACTTTTGACACGTTATACTCTTCGGCAACCAACTCAGCGACCTGTGTTACTTCATTAACCCCTTCTGCCGTCAATGGCCGCTCACCATCTGAAAGCGCAATAGCCTCTGCTTCTCCATGACGCATAATCATTACTTTCATAACCACATCTCAACCCATTTATTGATCTATTAAGAATGCAGGGTAAACTCAACATCATCTTTCTGTTC
Source organism: Zooshikella sp. RANM57 (assembly GCF_050749885.1). Lineage (NCBI taxonomy): Bacteria > Pseudomonadati > Pseudomonadota > Gammaproteobacteria > Oceanospirillales > Zooshikellaceae > Zooshikella > Zooshikella sp. RANM57. The sequence continues at coordinate 56,082 of NZ_JBOIUB010000005.1, forward strand.
ACCCAACATAAGCTGCCGAATAACTCGTGCAATAGGCTTTTGCTCTTCAAGGATGGCATAAAGTCCCTGAACAATAGGCATATAGACCCCAAGCTCATCCGCCTTCGCCTTAACCAAGCGCAAGGTATTCACCCCCTCAGCAACCTGTCCTAACTCAGCTTCAGCATCATCCAGCGACTTGCCTTTGCCCACCGCATAGCCCACACGAAAATTTCGGCTTAAGGGTGAAGTACAAGTCACAATTAAATCGCCGACACCTGCTAACCCTAAAAAGGTGAGCGGGTTGGCCCCAAGCATTACAGCAAAGCGGCTCATTTCCGCCAGTGCGCGGGTCATTAGCATACTTTGTGTATTTGCGCCCATATTTAAGGCATTACCCATACCACAAACAATGGCATAAATATTTTTTAACGCACCACCTAACTCAACACCATATCTATCCGTACTTGAATAAACGCGAAAATAATCAGTATGTAATAATATCTGTAGTGTTTGACATAAAACTTCGCTATCACTGGCCACTACAGTTGCCGTCAATGCTTTAGCAACAATCTCCTTGGCCAGGTTAGGCCCACTAATAACACCGACAGTTGCCGTTGGTAGCTCCTCTTCAAGAATTTGGCTCATCAATTTAAACGAGTCTGCTTCAATACCCTTTGTGGTACTAACCACCATCTGTTGCTGAACAAACGGTTGAATTTTACGTACAACCGTGCGGAATGATTTACTGGGAATAGCAACCAGAATAACGTCAGAATCTTTAAGGGCATACGCTAAATCAGTGGTCGCTTCAATGGCAGGATGTAATGGGTAATCAGGTAAATACTGGGTATTTGTATGGTGCTGATTCACCTCATCAGCCTGAGATTGACTGCGCATCCATTGACAAACACTAAACTTGTTCGCGGCAACAATATCAGCCAAAGCACTACCAAAGCTCCCCCCCCCTACAACAGTGACTTTATACTCAGCAATCAACTGCTTACTGCCCATACCCTTCTCACTCATGCCTTACTTTCCAACTAATTGAATTCAAAGCTTATATATTACTATTTATACCATACTATAGAGGGACGACAGATTTCGTCTACCCAGGTATACACACTTATGTGTTTATTTTGTTTCGCTTTACTCACTTTTGTTCAACTTCACCTAGTATGACTTATAAGCACCTATGAGAGCTGTTTACCCCTTAACCCAGGTAATAACCCTCATTGAATGATGTTGATAAAAAACTTTTTTGCAGTGATTTAAGGTATTACACAAAGGCTAAGTTTCATGCGACATGGATGGTGGACGATAAAGCATCAAGCCCTTTTACTCGGTATGTTGCCGTGTATCGTCATGTTTATTTTACTCATTAGCTACACCATCATTTCTAACCAGCAACTGTTAGATATCAGCATTTCACATCGCCTTCAATCACACGCTTTACACATTGCTCAAGCCCTTGACCATAGTCCATGGCCAGAGGTCCAGCAAAAGCTTAAGTCGCTAATTGATGAAGATGCGCTTTGTTATATCCACATAGAGTACCATGACGGCTCGCCACTTATATCACTCACAGAGAATGACTATGAAGAATATAGTGAAAGGATTGAATATCAACTTAACCTAAACTACTCACCTGCATCACCTTTTTACCAAGGTCGAATCACCGTAGGACTGTCGAGAGACTTTGAACATACTGGACAACTGCCGTATTTAGTCACCGTTATCGTAACAGGTAGTGTTACGTTATTGGTGGCCTTTCTCATTGTGAATTATCTAGCTAAGTCTATTACTGAACCAATCCAAAACATCACTCAAACCCTTCAACACTTTGAGTCCAATCTTTTCAACACTGTACAACTTCCCCCTCACAAAGCGGGTGTACTCCGCCCTCTGGTAGCAGCAGTTAATCATCTAGGACGAGCATTAACGCAAGCTGAGCAACAGCGTCAGCACTATACCAATGAGCTTATACAAACCAATCACCAGGCCAAAATGGCCAGTCGAGCAAAGAGTGATTTCCTAGCCATGATGACGCACGAATTGCGCACGCCCATGAATGGTGTTTTGGGTATGCTACAACTGCTGGATTGCACAGAGCTTAGCCATGAACAACGAGAATATATCAAGATTGCCAGTAACTCTACGGAGCATTTACTGAAAGTCATCAATGATATTCTAGACTTTTCCCGAATTGAGCGAGGACAGCTCACACTTGAAGAAGGCATATTTAATCTACATGAAGTGCTAAAAAGCTGTGTTCGCACATTCCAACACCATGCTGCAGCCAAAGGTCTACAACTGGTTACCCAATTTTCTGGCATACCTCCTGGATTGCAAGTGACTGCGGATGCAACTCGGCTTAAACAGGTCATTATCAACTTAATCAGCAATGCCATTAAATTTACTCACCAGGGGTCTATTACCCTCAAAGCGCAGATCAAAAAACGAGACAAGCAGCCTACAGTTCTTACCTGTCATGTTATTGATACTGGAATAGGCATAGCCAAAGATCGCCTCGACCATATATTCACTCCTTTTCAACAAGCAGATACCTTCAAAGTACGAAAGTATGGTGGTAGTGGCCTTGGCTTAAGCATTGCCAAAACCCTGATTAGTCTTATGGGAGGAACTCTCACTGTAAAAAGCATAGAAGAACAAGGGTCAACATTTAGCTTTAGTGTCCCCATTCAGGTCAGCAACACTCAAACACACACCTCTCTCGCTCTTAAAACACCTGCTTCCTCTCCCCAAACAGCCTCAGTGCTCCTAGTGGAAGATAACCCTGTTAATCAAACGGTTATAACAGGTATGCTCGGTGTGATGGGTTTTCAAGTTGATACGGCTGAAAATGGTGTAAAAGCCTACCAAAAAGCCACAACACAACACTATGCGCTCATCTTAATGGACCTCTATCTGCCTGATATTGATGGTTTTCAATGCTGTCGCCAAATAAAACAGCAGCAAGCGAAAAGCCAACAGCAAACGCCTATTATTGCGCTGATCACAGAAACCTCCACGGAGGTAAAAAAACAATGCATCGCGTGTGGTATGGATGATTTTCTGAATAAACCATTTACCCGTAACCAGTTACATGACAAGCTGGCGCAATATCTGAAAGCATTTTCCTCTCAACAACAGAACAATCGTTCACATTACGTCAAGCCATCCAATGTTTGAATTTTGTTAAAAAATTCAAACAGCCATTAATCGCTTCTTAGTTTAATGATATAGTTGCCGGCTTGGTGCAATGAGTCGGTGTTTTTGTTCTATCCGTAACATAATCATGTCACCCCACACCTTGCACACTTACTAAAACTTATTCGCAAGGTCTCATGCGTTGCATTGCAACATGCACTATCTTGTTATGTGATTCGACTAGGAATAACTGATGACCCGTAAACACGCTTTTACTCGTGAAGAACTCCTAGCCTGTGGTCGAGGCGAGATGTTTGGTCCTGGTAACGCACAGTTACCTATCCCTGATATGCTGATGATTGACCGTATCTCAGATATCAATGAAACCGGAGGTGAGTTCAAAAAAGGCGAAATTATCGCTGAACTGGATATTAACCCTGACCTGTGGTTTTTTGCCTGTCACTTTCCTGGAGATCCAGTAATGCCTGGCTGTCTTGGACTCGATGCCATGTGGCAACTGGTTGGTTTTTACCTTGGTTGGAAAGGGCTTCCTGGCCGTGGACGCGCATTAGGTAGTGGTGAAGTTAAATTTACTGGACAAATTTTACCGACTCACAAAAAAGTCACATACCATATCCATATTAAGCGAGTTATATCGCGGAAACTTGTACTGGGTATTGCTAATGGTATAGTCAAGGTTGATGGCAAAGATATCTATACTGCAGATAATCTGCGTGTAGGTTTATTTACAACGCCTGAATCATTCTGAATGCACAACGAAAACAAGGTTAATTGTCAATGAAACGTGTAGTTGTTACAGGCATTGGGATCGCTTCCTGTCTGGGTAATGACAAAGCCTCTGTACTGGCTTCCCTACAAGCAGGCCAATCGGGTATTCGCTTTAACCCAAGCTATGCTGACAAAAACTTTCGCAGCCAGGTCTCTGGTACAGTCAACATCGAGTTAAGTGAGCATATCGACCGTAAACAATTGCGTTTTATGGGACAAGCTGCCGCTTATGCTTTTCTGTCAATGAAACAAGCCATTGAAGATGCTGGACTGTCTGAAACAGATGTATCCAACCCTCGTACTGGTCTTATAGCAGGATCTGGTGGGGCATCTTCAGAAAACATCGTTGAAGCTGCTGATATTCTTCGTGAAAAAGGTATCAAGCGTGTTGGTCCTTACCGTGTTCCACGGACCATGGGCAGCACGGTTTCAGCCTGTCTTGCAACACCTTTCAAAATCAAAGGTGTGAATTACTCAATTACCTCTGCTTGTGCGACAAGTGCACACTGTATAGGTAACGCTGTTGAGCAGATTCAGCTGGGTAAACAAGACATCATTTTTGCAGGTGGTGGTGAAGAGGAACACTGGTCTCAAACAGCACTATTTGATGCGATGGGAGCACTCTCAACCAAATACAACGATACCCCGGAAACAGCTTCTCGTCCCTATGATGCAACCCGTGACGGATTCGTTATCGCTGGTGGTGGCGGCATGCTGGTACTTGAGGAACTAGAACATGCTAAAGCACGTGGCGCTAAAATTTATGCTGAGGTTATAGGTTATGGTGCTACATCTGACGGCTATGACATGGTTGCCCCTTCAGGTGAAGGTGCTATTCGCTGTATGCAACAAGCCTTGAATACTGTTGATACGCCTATAGACTACATCAATGTCCACGGCACCAGTACGCCAGTAGGAGACGTTGCCGAGTTAGGAGCTATGAAGCAAGTATTCGGCGATAAAGTCCCTGTCTTCAGTTCAACCAAATCACTCTCTGGCCATTCTCTTGGTGCTGCAGGTGTCCATGAAGCAATTTACTGCTTGCTAATGATGGAATCAAAATTCATTTGTGCATCCGCTAACGTGACTACGCCAGATGAAGCAGTAATAGGTATGCCCCTAGTGACAACCACTCAGCAAAATGTTGAACTTAACACCGTTATGAGCAATAGTTTCGGCTTTGGTGGTACGAATGCAACCTTAGTGTTCCGTAAGTTCTAAAAAGAACGTCCAGAGCAATCTGGTACCACAAAAAAAGCGGTGTTGCTTGTCCCAACACCGCTTTTTTTATGCCTCATTCTGAATGTTTTCCTAAGAAAACAAAAGCAAGGCAAGTATAACACATACCAAACAAACATTTGTTTAATTTTTTTTGTCATCGTCCTTTCCCCTACAAACCGGAACCATATATCCATAATACAATCCATTTTTCCACATAGATCACCCTGTAGGAAAAATAACTTGCTAAACAACCACTTTATACGGCAAGTTTATTTTTTTATGCAAAAGGTTTCGTATGACAAAAAAACCAGTTCCGTCACTTAAACAACTAACCACCATTACGACATGGATTACAGGATTTATTGCAGGGTTATCACTTTCTTTTCAAGCTACAGCAAGTAAGGTCGAACCTCTCGTCTTACTGGCAGAATGTCCTGCTCATCTTCTTGAGTGCGTCACCATGTCTCTAAATTTAAGTTCTGTTGACTGGGATGATTATATTGAACGAGAAGCCATGCTAACCCCCAGTTACACACTGGTTTCATTTCCTGTTCGTGGCACACTTCCCAATGACAAAAAAACCAAACGCTACCATGTAACAAAAGCTATTTTTACTCAAGGTCTCGGCTGCTCAGATTTAGACCATGTTGCTGTAGTAGGTTATTCAACTGAAGGCGATCCTATTTTATTAACCAAAACGGGAGAGTTCACAGTAAAAGATATCCGGCTAAGCATTGGCTGTGAGCAATGCTTACAACTCCTTGATGATAATTTAAACCTTGTAACAGAATATACAACACCCGCCTGGGATCTATCCTTAGTTGAGTTAGAACCTAAGGACCTTACCTGGAACCAGAAAGGTAATTTATTTATTAAAAAACAGGGTAACTGCTTACGTTGGAACAACAACAATCGTTTCCAACAGGTAGACAATAAATACTGCCATCCATCGCCCTATTTACAACCCATGCACCCCAGTCAACAGGAAGAGCCACCAACACTTAAGTTAATTGTCCCCAAAACTCATTTTCAAGGCTTACTCCAAGCTGGGGCCTGTACTTGACATATAAATGACGTCATTCTTACCACTCATGCAAGCAATTAATTATCACTGAAAGTAAATAACCATTAACAGGGACTGCCGCATTACAGAGCAGCTAGACAATAACCTATGTTTTATGACGATAATTTCTCATAGAAGAAAAACACTTGTAGTATACTAACATTAAGGTGATCAACCTAAGCTAAGCAGGTTATGTAACACATATTATTGCTGGAAAGCTTAACGTTATAGTAATTTGTTTTATTTCTAATGCTCAGTGCTGAGTGTTTTCTTGAATTAAGTCTCAAGGGTTAGAGGCTAATATGATCACTTTTTTTTGCTGCGAAGACTCTCTCAATGCGTATAGCGTTCATTTGATGATGTCAATTTTAGGCGTTAATTTCAGGCAACGTCCTTTCAGTGAAGCACCTCAGCACGAGCAACGTTATGCCTCCTGGGCTGCTAATGGCTTAGGCAATATGCCCATTATGCATGATGGCACTTTAAAGCTATTTCAAACAAGTGCCATGCTTATCTACCTGAGCCGAGCCTATGCCAGTGAATTATGGATGCCATCAACCCCTCCAGCACTAGCCCGTGTTAATCAGTGGCTCAATATTGCTAGAGGTGATTGGCTACCAAACGCGAATCATCACTCAACGGTACAGCAAAAGTGGCAACACTTAGATATTGGACTTAGCTTAATAGAGCAACAACTTGAACTGGCAAGCTGGTTAATTGGACATCGTCCAACCATTGCAGATATAGCGTGCTACCCCTTGCTAACAGCCACTGGCATTGAAGATGCCATATTCAAAGACTATCCGCATATTCTGAAATGGGTCAACCGCATGCAAACACTGCCTAACTTCATTTCGCCACCCAAGTCAAAGACACATAATACTCAAACTAACACTCACTTTCTGTAATCAGCACAGAAAATAGTTTCGCTCACTCCAAAAAAGAAGCACATTAAAGAGTGAGCAGTTACCAAACTCACAGATTCAAACTTTAGCTTCTTCTTTGGAGACAAAACCTGCAGGTTCACCAAATTGATCTATCCGCATTGCACCTTGCTTTAATGTTTTTTCATACACTGAGCGGTGGCAGTACCAACGAAGTCCTTGCTTAATCTGTCCTTCACTGACATCGGCTATCTTCAACAAGTCTTCTTTGATACCAACTTTTAATGGTTTAGGACTTTTAATATCAAAGGCCTTCGGCCATTGTTCCGCTAATAAAAGATAGCAGCGATAACCTCGAAGATAACGGGATCGAGCACGACCCGATAAACGTAATGATGCTAGTTCTGGAGGTATAGGCAAGATGTGTTTTTCTTTAGTTTCTTTAACTTCATCCGGGTGAGTTGCTTGAGAAATATCAGCTAATGATGATTTATGAGAAGCGGTGAGAGACGTTGCAGTTTGTCGCTTACTGCGAGTTACAACCTTAATTTTTCCATTGTTCACATGAAAAACTTGCTTTTTTTTACGAACGATCTTCCTGACCTGGTGATCAGCTACCTGCATATCAACCATAATAATTCCTATTCCTTATAGGATATATACCCCTTGCCCAGGATATACACCAACAACATATTCACGCACTATCCATAGCGCCTACTTACCAAGGAGATATTGGATACATCCCCCCACACATCCTAAAACTGTATACTTGTAGTAATAAAGATGATTAATGTGGCTCATTAAGGACTTACTTACAAACACATATTGCCATAACTATACTACAAGTGTCTCCAATATTGTTAGAGAAATAGTATTAAATTGCAATATTAACCAATCTACATCTCAACATATCATGAAGAAAAACCAGCCTACTGCAAAGGGGAAATGCTCTTTTTATAGAGTAAGCGATATGCTTAGTACACACTAAGCATCTATAAGGACGTTTGTGTTTCTCCCTGCCAGAGAGTTAATAACTTTTGAGTGAAAAAATGGTCTTTTCTCCCTTTCTGAGAGACAAATAAAATAAATTGCGAACCATCCGTTCTCGTCACGGTAATAATGGTGTTATCCTTAAGTAGCTGGCGATCCACATCAATATTGATAATTTCATTGAATCCTGCTGTTTCCACATTTAGCTGTTGAGTCAAATCATCACGCCAATACGATAATACCCTTTTATTAGTGACAGCATTCCCATCTTCCTGAAAAGAAAATAAGCCATCAGAATAAAAATACAGTAATTTCTCATCAGTACGCAGCAAACCATTGCGATGCATAAACTTTAAATCCTTTTTCCAGAGTTGATCACCCGCAATGACTTCACTACTGGGCATAAAACTCAAATAGGTAGCGAACTGATACATAATAAAAAAGCAGGAAACCACGGTTAGCAATACATGTCGAGCCCGCCATTCATGGTTTGTTTGGGTATCATTTTCAAAACATTTAACATAATTATTTACTTGTTTAACTAATGGCAATAAAAAAACACCTGATAACAAGGCAATAAAATTCCACGGCGCAGGTAACCACCATAAAGATGTTAATAACACCAAATACCCTACTCCCAACATAAATCCCCATAAGGGATATTTATGATGATTAGCTCGCATTGCCGAAAAATAAAGAAAGGGTAATGCAACAGGGAATAAAAATACCATCAACAATGCCCGAACATAACCTACAGCACCCATGAAAGTACGGCGATTCATCCAATACCAATACAAACAATAAATATTAAATGTACATATGGTTAACGTAATAAATTTCACAAAGCTCACAACATAAATTGGGGATCGAAGCTGTCGGTCATAACTGTATTCAATGCCTGCATAAGTAAATGCAGCAAATACTAATGTTAATGTTGCGATGATAATAAGATGCCATTTCCCACCCCATGAGTTTTGCTCAGCTGATAATGTTGGCGTTATTCCTTCTTGTTCATACTGATGAAAAATATAGTAATCCAGTCGTTTATCTATTTGCTTAATTAGACTTAAATACTCATTGAGATTATCAGGAGAGATATAGCTGACTTTACTTTTATAATGATAATTTAGTATTAACGTATTTGATGAATTATCATAGGCAACACTATCACTGTACTGAAAAAACTGATTATCATTGTCATAATCATCGGTTTCCACTTGCCAGGCAAAAGGCAACTGTATTTCAATTGATTGCTTAACATCGGCAGGATAAGCCACGACTAAAGGCGCCTGCCGCCGGACTATTTTAGGTTTAATAACGTAAGGATACAGTGCATTGGAATAAAAATAGGTTTCTGTTCGGCTTGTGTCTTCATCTCTACGCCAATACTCAGGTATCACATAAAACTCTTCCGTGGCAATAAAATCAGCCTTTTCATTTTTAATGGTTAGTGGGTTCAAAGGCTGTATAGAAGGATAAAATTTACTGTAGTAGTTAATATATTCCTGTTGTATTTTCTGCTTACCACTTAACGCTAAATAAGCTCTAAAATCTTCAGCTTCCTTACCAAAATAATGTGTTTCAATGCGATAAGTCGCTGGCTCACCCACCCCCCCTGATAAATCAATCCATTCCTTTACTTCCTTTTTCGCATGAGGCTTAGTCTCAAGTGATGTTAGTGTTTGTTCTCCTTCCCGCAACACTAACGCTACACCATAATCAGGCTGATACAACGACTGCAAGCTACCCAGCTGATAAAGTAAAGTAGGATCCAGCCAATACCACTGGTTGTCGACCTTAGCGTAAACAATAACATGATTAAACGCATTAGGCGTTGGCAAATAATTGGCAACTGTATGGCGATAACGGGAGTGAACTAGCGCAGGGTAAGCCTCAATACCTTGCAATTTAAGCAACGCTAATAAAAGCATGGTCTTGTCTTTACAGTCGCCAAACCGCCTATTAAGTGTAATTTCTGGCGCACTGGGTACGTGTGAACTCACGCCTATCTCAATGCCTAAATAACGAATTTCACTTTGAACATAGTGCAGTGCTTTTACCACTCTTGCTTCAGATGTGGAGCCTTCTTGCATTATTTGTTTATGTAAATACTGAATCGCAGATGATAGCTCGGTAGGAAGCTGGTAATGTGGACGAGCCCAATCAGCAACTTGTTGCCACTGTTGTAACTCACTGAGATAAATTCGAGGATAAGGATTATACCAACCAGGTGTTTCACTTTCTCGCCTTAACGAAGCAATTTGCTGTTGCTGTAAACGATACTCCGTAAAATCATCCAATTCTCGCTGTACCAATGTTAATTCTGTATTAACAGGCAGTGTTGCTAACGGCTTATTATTTGGCCAAAGTAACCTAAAAAACTGCTGATAAACAGGCACCGACCACTGCAGCTCCAACCGGTCAGCAAAGATATTTTGATACACTGGGTTTTGACCAATAATTGAATAGCTATACTCAATGATATCTCCAACCCGCACATCACTTAAAATAATATTCGCGGTCATGCGCCCATCATAAATTTGCGCATCGAGTTCAGACTCACGCTGCATTAATTTAATATCTGCCGAATGAAGTCGGTCAAGATGCTGACCTTTACGATGTACTTTTATGTCATGGAGCTGCAATTGCTCGTAGGTAGGATCATAGGTCACACTAATTTGAGCAACACTTTCTACGCCCTGTGTATTCAGTGCAACTACAGCATAGTGAAAAAAGTTTTGTAGCGTATCAATGGCACGAGTTTGCTGATCAACCAGCAAATAATACTCCCCCCCTATGGCTTCTTCTACAGGCACAGGTTCAGGTAAATTCACTGGATAATGTTCTACCCAATCAGGGGTTTCACTTAACTCTACACCTTGTAACGCGTGTACATCAGTGTGGATACTGAGCAAGCTACTGATTAAAAGACTAAGCCATAGCCAGTACCCTACCAGATCCCGCCCACAATCTCTCATGCGTTAATTCCTGCAATCCATGACAAGTACACTCTCGACACATCTGTTCACTAAATCAGGAATAGATATATTCTGAGTATAATTACTATGGTGCAGAGTTTATTGTTTTGCCAGTGGCGCTTAACAAGTCAATACATTACAAACGATTAAAAGTACTCCCCTTGGACTGTCGCAATAATCAGTCTGGGGCCTCCTCTTGCTCGATGCTCACCTAGGTAAATGCCTTGCCACGTTCCAAGTTGCAGCCGCCCCTCACTTATCGGCAAAGACAACGAGGTACCGATCAGGATTGACTTAATATGCGCCGGCATATCATCAGGTCCTTCATAAATATGCTGAAAATAGGGAGCATCTTCAGGCACATGCTCATTCAAAAACATTTCCAGATCTTCTCGAACCGTGGGATCAGCATTTTCATTTAAAGCAAGTGACGCTGACGTATGCTTAATAAATAAATGCAGTAAGCCTATTTTTAAATGAGACAGCTCAGGAAGTTGTTGAAGTACTTCATCTGTAACCAAATGAAAACCTCGTGGACGAGAACGTAGTTTAATCGTCTTTTGTGCCCACATGAAATGACTTACCCCTCTTAAACTGACTGCATATTAACCACGACTCTACCCACCACTTTACCTCGAAAAATCTGCTGAATATATTCAGGTAAAAGGGTTAATGGTATTTCTCGAGCAATACTTGGTAATTTTTTAATTCGCCATTCAGATGCAAGCTTTTGCCACATTCGTTGCTTGGTTTCAATGGCTTCTTCAACTGAATCAACGCCAAGCAAGCTGACACTACGTAAAATAAAAGGATAAACATTGGCGCTGAACTCAGGCGAAGCGACCATGCCACAACAAGCAACCATACCACCATATTGCAGTGACTTAATCACATTAAACAGAATGTCACCACCCACTGTATCAATAGCTGCAGCCCAACGGGGTTTAAGTAAAGGCTTATCATTACCTTCAAATAAAGTTTCCCGATCAAGTATCATATTGGCCCCTAACCGGCTCAAGTAGTCTGCTTGTTCCAGCTTGCCAGTACTTGCCGCGACAGAATAACCGAGCTGGTTAAGGAGCGACACACTTAAACTACCCACCCCTCCAGTTGCTCCAGTCACAAAAACGTAGCCTGACGCTGGAGTGAGTCCCATTCGTAAAAGCTTATTAATACATAATGCCGTTGTCAGTCCAGCCGTGCCCAAAGCCATTGCATCATAAAGAGACAGTCCAGCAGGTAAAGGAACCAGCCACTGAGCAGGTACACGAATATATTGACCAAACCCACCCGATGTATTCATACCCAGATCATAACCCGTCACAATCACTTCTTGTCCTGTTTGCCAATCAGGATGATCACTGGATACCACAACACCCGATGCATCAATACCAGGTGTGTGCGGATAATGCTTGGTGACGCCTCGATTACCCATAGCCGATAAGGCATCTTTAAAGTTGAGAGAGGAATAGTGAACACGAATCAACACCTCCCCTGCCGGCAAATCTGCAGTGTCTCGCGTTACAATCCGTTGGACATAACTATTCTGCTTAGCATCCTTTTCAACCCATAATGCCTTAAACTGTGTCATTTAACCTCCGGACTGAGAAAACTAATAGCAGCCGGCGCCGTTAAGAAAAAAAGCGACCCCATTGTAGTGTCTGCAGCCAACGTAAAAGCAAACGGTCAGCAGCTGTCTGTACGGCTATACCCAACTTTTCTGGTAGCGATTTTTTATGCTCATACATCACATGATAAATATCTGCTTCATCTACTTTAGCAGTTAAATATTCATCACTGGTTTTTAGCTCATCAACCAAGTTCACCACTTGTGCTCGACGTCCAAACCAAATCTCACCTGTTGCTATCTTTTCCATATCCAGAACAGGACGATGTTCTTGAACAAATACTTTAAATAGCTCGTGGGTATCCTCCAGGTCATCAAGAAACTTTTTACGTCCCTGATCTGTGTTTTCGCCAAAAACGGTCAATGTACGTTTGTACTCACCCGCCGTATGGAGTTCAAAATCAATGTCATGTTTTTTCAGCAGTCGATGTAAGTTGGGTAACTGCGCAACAACACCTATAGAACCTAGAATAGCAAATGGCGCTGCAATAATTTTATTCGCCACGCAGGCCATCATATAGCCACCACTTGCAGCCACTTTATCAACTGCAATGGTCAGTGGAATGCCTTTGTCACGCACTCTATTTAACTGAGCAGCCGCCAGACCATAACCATGAACAACACCGCCTCCACTTTCTAGGCGTACAAGCACTTCATCCTGTGACTCAGCAATACTCAAAATAGCCGTAATTTCTTCTCGTAACGAATCAACCTGAGACGCTTTAATATCCCCATGAAAGTCAACGACATATAAACGAGAACGACGCGGTTCACTCTCATTATCCGTCTTCTTCTGTGCCTGTTTTTCCTTCTTTTTTTCCTCTTTATGTAATGCTTTTAAAGTTTCTTTATCCAATACCGCATTACGTAACGTGTCTTTTACTTCAGTATAATGTTTAGACAAGTTTTTAACTTCAATATGTCCAGCGACTGACTTCTTATGTCGACTATTTATTGCCACAATGCCAGCCACTAAAATCAGTACAGCAACGACTACTGTAACGACCTTAGCAATGAACAAACCGTATTCAGCCAAAAATTCCAAGGTTATCCTCCCATAAAACACAACGGATAAAGCACATCCACGTCGCCAGGTTTTTCTAAATAGGGCGTTATTCTAGCAAAAATAACCCTAAAGACCGAGCATTAACACCAGGTATTTTCATTTCAGCAATTTATAAACTGGCCATCTTTTGAAAAAATAAAACTACCTAGTACGCCATCAGCACACCCTTCTCCAGATTCAAACAATTGTATGATTCCGGGTTGACAGCCTAGCTTAAACTGCATAATCTGCTGACACCAAGTTATTTTAAACGACAAGTTTTCACTATTTTCTGTGTACTCGCACGAGAGCACAACAAAGGTATGCTAAATCAGTAAAACCTATGATAGGTACCTGTAAAAAACATGGAAGGCTTACATGCTCAAAAAAATCACGCATAGTGAAGCATGCTTTCTAAGGAACAGTTTTTCTGTTTTTAAACTTTGTACCAATAAACTAACCTTGTGAGATTTCGACAATGACAACTGTTGCTAATACCCTCAAAGACATGAAGGAAAAGTTCAACCCTGGTGCGGCTGAAGGTCTTGATGTTATTTTTCAGCTTGATATTGAAGATGGTGACACCTACCACATTATCGTGAAAGAAGGTACCTGTGAAATCATTGATGGTGCTTCTGATGATCCTTCTGTCACCTTAATTATGAGCGCTGAAACATTAGACGGCATCATGACTGGGGAAGTAGATGGCATGCAAGCCTTTATGGCAGGCAACTTACGTGCTGAAGGTAATGTCATGTTAGCGACTAAACTGAGCGAACTGTTTCCTATTAATTAGTGAAACGTAGCAGCTATTGATAAGATTATTTTTACATTCCTTTTAAACCCACAAAGGAATATAGCAAGGCGTAAACTGTACAATATATACACTCAAAGGTGTGCAGGCTTACGCCTACCAATAAACCTCATTAAACATTAGATACTTCACTTTTAGTATTTAACAGATATTCATTCTGACTCAGTGCCAGATGTAGATTGGTCGTTCGCTGAATTGTCTCCAGCTTCAGCTTGTTCTGGTGATGGTGCAGCAGGCGCTTCTGACTGAGGACTCACATTATTTTTCTGCTGTCCACCACTACTTAACACTTTAACCTCAACCCCGCTCATAGTCATTGATATCCGATACAAAGCATCTGCTTTGGTTTGATGAGGTGTTGAGACAAACTCCTTAGCCGTCACCTGTGGTATAAGCCAGCTAAAACGTTGTAAAGTATGCCAAATATCCAGCCCATACCGACTTTCTGTCAACATTTTATGGCTAATGACCTGCTGATCATCAACCCCTTCAATTTTAACAAACTTAAACCCAGCAGGAATACCAAAATTCTGTAATGCAGAGTTAGTCATTAAACTATAAATAGTGACTTGCCACTGACTTCCATTTAAATGTAAATAATGGCTGACGCCTTGAGTTTCGCTAAATGTGACTTGAAATTGATTAGGCTGATTTTCTTTAAAACGCACAGTGGCTAATGCTTCGTTAAATGCCAGCTCATCATAATCCGTCACATCTAAGGCAGCCCATGTTAAAAACAAACTCAACGCCAACGCGAGTAACCCAAAAGTACCTCGCAACCACCCAAGAATCCATTGCACAGAAAATAATAATCGCAATCCTAGCAAAAACATGAGTAATGCAATAAAACACATGACTCCAGCAATAGCCAGATACATCATAGTCGCATCCCTTCACCTTTTATGACAGGCACTCTACAGATCACTTGTGTTTATCACCGCTAAACACCAGCCTTGAATAATAAGCACCAAATTAACAAAATAACAGGTACAGCCTAACTCAATAGGCATAGTCCAAGACTAGTCAAAAAAATCAACAATCTGCAATTTCTTATAGCGTCTTAACGAAAAGAGTTAACTTTTGCTTAAGCAAAAATGTGACAAGTGAGTAGGAAGGAATATGCCTGTTCATCCCGACGATAAAAAATCATCAATCAACCAGCGTGCAATTGAAATTGGAGGAGGCAGTTGTGGTAGATTACTGGGACTGAACCAGTCAGCTGCAATAATTTCGTGGTTATCAATTTCGATTTCACCTGCTTTATGATCAGCGCGAAACCCTAACATAAGTGAATTAGGAAACGGCCAGGGTTGACTGGCTTTATACTGAAGGTTGCATACTTCAACCCCCACTTCTTCTTTAACTTCCCGCTTTAATCCCTGTTCAACACTTTCACCAGGTTCTAAAAAGCCAGCAATGGTACTATACCGACCTTCAGGGTAATGAGGTGCTCGAGCCAGCAACATTTGCTCGCCCTTTGTAATTAATACAATGACACAAGGACTAATTGTCGGATATCGACTTCTTGCCCCACAACGACATACTTTGGCACGCTCTGTCGGGTGATCAGCTAGTGGCTGACTACACCGCCCACAATAACGATGCAAATCATGCCAATCAGCCAATTGCATGGCATAATTCAGTAACCCTGCTACCTCCACTGACAATGACATAAGCACAGCCCTAAGAGGCACTAGTTCAAACGTTGTGGGAAGATCATAGTCAGCAGGTAACACATGCCCAGCGACATGCTGCTGCTGAAAGAGCGCTAAGCTAAACGATAAAGGCGGAGAGGTTAAGGTTGACTGCAACACTTGCCATTGGGATGTTGTTAACAAGGGTGACTGAGTTGCTGTACAACAAACAATCTGCCCATTCATAAATACAACATGCTTTGTATAGGCTGACAGGTTAGAAGATACATAGGGTGTAAAGGGCAAAGGGTCGAGCAAAACTTTCATGGTACTACCTTGTAAGCTCTTCAGCTGTCGTTCACAGTAACCTTAATATTGGCCGATAATCTTATGAAGCAGAAGCCGTTTGATAATTGGTTTTATAGCCTAGGTCAGCCAAACTTGTTTCAGCAAGCTCAAGCACTTCCTGGGCAGCCTGCTGCGTACTTTCCATCCCCTCTAGAAAATACTCCAGACTGGTAAGTGCATCAGCGAGTGTTTCAAGCATTTCCGTTGATGGTGGCTCCGCACTTTTCATAATGCGTTCCTGGATAAAGCGATTGCACGCATCAAGTACCGCTGATGCACGCTCAAGCCCTAAAAAGAAGAGTCCACCTCGCACCGCATCTAACGTAGCAGGAAGATTGCCTAAATGCATCTTATCCCAGTTTGACTCCATAAAAGCAGTAATGGCTCGTTTTGCCAGGGCTAACCCTGCTTGTGACTCCTCAACCACAACGATTCTTGCTTCAGTCAGTTGAGTATTAGCCATCGTTGATGACTCACTTCCTGGGGCCGCATCATGACGAGAGGCTTTTACCATCGAGCTTTCCAGGCTGGAAACCAGAGACTCTACATACAAGACGGTATCGGCCAGCTTCAGCAATTGTTCCTGGTCTTGAACCTCGCCAGCTTGCTGCCAGTCAGCCACAACCTGTTGTTGTGCTTTGAGGGATTTAGCTGCAGATAACAAACCCACAACAATTAAAGTGTTGGCTAAACGGCCCAAGCTATCTTGCATATCAGTGAAGTCATTTTCAGTATGACCAGCACCCCGCTCTAGCAAATCAAGCATATCTTTAATGGTGGCTAACTCTTCCTTAATCGCACTGGAGACAGAACGATAAACTTCATTACCTGGTCCCGCTAAGATAGAGCGCTCTTCAGCAAGCCGATGATCATTAAACGGTAACGGTAGCAAGCCAAATGTTTTTTGCACTGCAGAAGCCAGTGAACCTTTAGTGCTGGCAAGTGCTATATAGTAAAGCAGTTCTTTGAGAATCGCTTTTGGAGGCTCAATATTGGCCAGCTCTTCGGTAGGAGACTGCAAACGCTTTATCTGCCGATCAACCGAGGCTAACAGCATCTTCCTTGGTTTGGTGACTTGCATCTCGGCATCCGCAAATGACTCTAAAGCCGCACTGCCAACCCACAGTAATTTAGCAAAGGACTGTTTTCCATAAAGCCTATAAAGCCGCGTTAAAGCACGAGACATCAACCGAGCGCTGGAATATACATTCTCTTCCCGAATCAGTCCCAGTAAACCAACTTGATACATTTGGCGTAGCCGACGGGTACTTTGACCTAATTCCTGAGCCGATAGTTCAGCAGAGTCATCAGGCTGTGGAATAGAAGAATCAAGACGAACGGTAAAGAAATGACTTTCTGGCAGTGCTGCCTTTTTCCGTGCACTTCGCAATTCGTTAATAACGGCAATTAGCAGTTCGGGGATTTCGTTTCGATTAAGCTGCAAATACTCCAGATAACGGTTTAATACAAAAAGCCCATTACCCAATGCACTCAATGTTTCATCTTTTTCTGCTGAAGCACCCTCTGGAATATCAGTTGCCAGCTCAAGCATTTCTTGAGCTAATAACTCGGCCCCACTCACTTCGATAAGATTGAGCGTACCTCGAATTTGCTGTAAGTAATCTACACACGACTGGATATGAGAACCATTTTCACGATCCTCAATAAAACTTTCCAAACTGTGTTCGGCATTCTGGATTGTGGCTTCCAGTTCATCACGAACCAAGCTTAAAGAAGAAGCACCCGCCATCAGATAGTAACTCCAAACATCATGGTATTAACAGCGTGAAAAAAACCTGAGTTAACACAGGCTTTGTCTAAATCAGTTTGCGTAGTAAACATACTACAAGTTAAGTGCATTAGTAGGGAACACCCGTAGTATGCCTGCTAAACAGCAATGAATCCACTCAGGATAAGTGCTGGCTCCCCTGATAGATATGGTAGTCTCTCCTACATCATGCCCAATAACAACACATCAATATAAGGGTTATGACTTTTAAGTATGTCATTATTTTAGTGATAAACACAACGTTAAGGAGTATAGCGGCATACCTGCTCTCAACATATAACACATGAATTCATGCAAAAATCGTTACTATACCTCTGTTAAATATAACAACTACCCCCTAAAAAGCGAGTGAGTTATTTATGATCAATGTGCTTTACCCACTGAAATTCTTGATAGAAACTGCTTTTCCAAGAGAAAGTCGTTATAATTCCCTTCACATTGCCTTAAACTGATTTATATCATCGCCACTAAATTAGTGGTTTACTATATTAAAGTGCGCGTGTCGCCTTTGGTGGTAAGATCTGACCTCAGATACCTTAACCTGAAGCCACTCACCTAACAGGTGAGCAGGTCTTACCACCAAAGGCGAGGCGGTGCCACAAGCAACCATCTTCAGTTGCAACATGCCATATCCAGTAATGGCGTTCGGTGTACTAATCTTTATTCGCAGCTACGTTAATTCATATATTTACACTAGCCGGATTAGTCACTGATACCTGTGTGGTACACCTCTGCTTTTCGCAACAAGGCCCTTTATGGCATGCAAAGCTTAAGTGTTCCCGCATTAATGGATATTGGCACCTATGACCACTGGTTGCAGTGTTCAGTTGTTAACATGTTTGTATATCAACATGGCCAGTAACTTTAGTTAGGAAGAGCGTATGCCTAGTTCTGTTAAAAGTGCATTCATGCACAACTTTCTGGGAAACTCAGCGGATTGGTATAAGTACACCATTCTGGCATTTTTAGTCATTAACCCATTGCTTCTCTTTGGTTTACCCCCTGAGACTGGCCCAACGGTAACCTCTTGGTGTCTTGTATTAGAGTTTATTTTTACGCTGGCGATGGCATTGAAATGCTATCCCCTCCAACCAGGGGGGTTATTGGTCATCGAGGCCATGCTTTTACACCTAACCACACCTGAGACCTTAAAGAATGAGGTATTCCAGAATTTCCCAGTTATCTTGTTACTGATGTTTATGGTGGCTGGTATCTACTTCATGAAGGATTTACTACTCTTTATTTTTACTAAGATACTTATCGGTGTTCGCTCAAAAATTGCTTTATCCCTTCTTTTTTCTATTGTCTCAGCGTTGTTGTCAGCCTTCTTAGATGCTTTAACAGTAACTGCAGTCATCATCAGTGTTGCCGTTGGCTTTTACTCGGTTTACCACAAGATTGCCTCAGGTAAAAAGCTCCAACACCCAGACCACAATCACCATCAAGACGATATGGTGGTTGAGTTACACCGCTCTGACCTTGAACAGTTCCGGGCCTTCCTGCGTAATCTCATGATGCATGCAGCTATAGGTACAGCACTTGGCGGGGTTTGTACGGTTGTAGGCGAACCCCAAAACCTACTCATTGCTGACAAAATAAACTGGGAGTTTGTTGAGTTCTTTTTACGAATGGCACCTGTCACCATGCCTGTATTTGTGGCAGGACTACTGACCCTGGTCATATTAGAAAAGACCTGCTGGTTTGGTTATGGCGCAACACTACCCATTGCAGTACGTGAAGTATTAACAGAATATGCTGATGTTGAAGCCGAAAAACGCACTAACAAAGATATTGCAGCCCTCATAGTACAAGCCGTTGCAGGCCTAATCTTAGTGCTTGGACTTGCCTTTCACATTGCTGAAGTAGGCTTTATTGGCTTACTGGTTATTGTGTTGATTACCGCTTTTACAGGCATTATTGAAGAACATCAGCTTGGAAAAGCCTTTGAAGAAGCTCTTCCCTTTACAGCACTGCTAGTGGTATTTTTTGGGATTGTTGCCGTTATCCATGATCAACATTTATTTACCCCCATTATTCATGCCGTTCTGGAAATGAAAAAATCAGCTCAACCTGGCATGTTCTTCTTGGCAAATGGTATTTTATCCATGATCAGTGATAACGTATTTGTAGCAACTGTTTACATTAATGAAGTCGTTGCAGCCTACAAAGCCAACATCATTTCTCGCGAGCACCTTGATACATTAGCAATAGCCATCAACACGGGAACCAACTTACCCAGCGTTGCCACACCGAATGGTCAAGCGGCCTTTCTGTTCTTGCTAACATCCGCATTAGCCCCTCTTATTCGACTGAGTTATGGCCGAATGGTGCTAATGGCCTTACCTTATACCATTGTATTAACCCTGGTGGGCTATATCTGCGTCTCAACCCTTATCTAAGCTTACTAACCAACCACTCATCAAAGGGTGGTTGGTTATAACTCACAATACCCACTCCAGACTATACTGTGTGTTTATCCTTTCTTAGCTTTGCCCTTCAGCACCTTCTAACTCATGCCACAAGCACGCACCACTGTCCGCCATCTGTTGTAGTTTTGCTTGATGGACTTCTATTTCTTCTGCAGACGCCATAATAATTGGTAAGGCTGGACGATCACTGGAAACCCGATGAATACGACTAGTCCCTTCACCCTCATCACTATCTGCTGAGCCTAACGACAACATGGTTTGCCCACCGGTCATCGCTAGATAAACATCAGCCAGAATCTCTGCGTCCAGGAGGGCACCGTGATAAGTCCGTGCCGAGTTATCAACGCCATAACGCTTACACAGTGCATCCAAACTGTTTTTCTGACCAGGATGTTTTTTACGCGCCATCACCAAACTGTCGGTGATCTGACAGATAGTATCTACACCAGGTAAGGGACGGCTAAGAAGATTAAATTCGTGATTGATAAAACCCACATCAAAGGGGGCATTATGAATAACCAGTTCCGCCCCTCTGACAAATGACACAAACTCTTCAACAATTTCTTGGAATCGGGGTTTATCCTGTAAAAACTCATTGGTTATACCATGAACCTGAACTGCACCATCATCCACCTCTCGATCAGGTTGGATATAACAGTGAAAACTGCGTCCAGTATAACGGCGGTTTTCTAACTCAACACAACCAATTTCAATAATTCGATGTCCCTGAGAGGGTTCAAGGCCTGTTGTTTCAGTATCCAAGACAACTATACGCATGGCAGCTCTTCTTTACTTAAATTCAATATCACTTTTACTAAAATCCAATCACTCATCAGCGGATGATGATAAAACCTGTATCACGCCTTGGTTAGCCAACTGGTCAGCACGTTCATTATCAGGATGTCCGTTGTGCGCCTTAACCCAACACCACTCTACCTGATGGCGTTGCGCAGCTGCATCTAGTGCCTGCCAAAGATCAGCATTTTTAACGGGGGACTTACTGGCTGTTCGCCAGTTTCTACGTTTCCAGTTAGGCATCCACTCCGAAATACCTTTACGCAAATACTCTGAATCAGTAGTCAAACGCACATTGCAAGCACGAGTCAGTGCATTCAAGCCCTCAATAGCCGCCATTAATTCCATACGATTATTGGTGGTGTCCAACGCTCCACCACATAAGGTTTTTTCCTGATTTTTATAGCGAAGTAACACGCCCCATCCTCCTGGGCCAGGATTACCTTTACACGCACCATCTGTAAAAATTTCTACTACCTGACTCAAACTATTCTCCACTTAAATCTCTCGTCGTGTATTAGGTTCCACCAAGGTTGGTGTCGCAAGAGACTCTCTTAGCTGACGCCAAACAGGGCGAATAGGTGTCATTCCCGCGAGTTCTCGGGTTGCTTTTAGTAAATACAAACTTCCAAACGGTAAATGCCAACGCTCACAGCGTTTTTCCCAGGCGGGCTCCGCTTTTCTTCCTGGAGCAATAGGTAGCGTAAATCCAGCATATTGTAAGTGATCAACAGAGAAGTTCAGCAACGTTAACCAATCCTGCAAACGACGAACAGCAATAAAGTTGGCATACTTTCCTCCTCGTTTATAGCCCTCTCGTACCCGCCGTGATGCCCCCCATAAGCTCCAAGGATTAAACCCAACAATGATGATTTTGCCCCCCGGAATGACGACTTTACAGGCTTCTCTTAACAGTCGGTGAGGACGCTCAACATAGTCTAAGCCATGATGTAAT
This sequence comes from Zooshikella sp. RANM57, assembly GCF_050749885.1. NCBI lineage: Bacteria > Pseudomonadati > Pseudomonadota > Gammaproteobacteria > Oceanospirillales > Zooshikellaceae > Zooshikella > Zooshikella sp. RANM57. The sequence continues at coordinate 78,572 of NZ_JBOIUB010000005.1, forward strand.
AACACCATATCCACACTTCTTGGTCTTAGCGGCCAATTACTGGGGGAAGCAATGACTTGATGTTCTCCCCATTCGGGTAAAGTAAAAGGTGTTATTAATGTATGATGAGCGACACGGCTAGCCTGCAAAATAGAGGGTGTCTCGCAAATACTGACAACGACACCATGATAACCAAATACGCTATCCAGTGTATGATCCAGTAGCTGATGCCCTGAAGCAAGAAAACGCTTACCAACACCTGTCTGTAACCATTGATGTAAAACAGGCAGTATTGCTGAATAACTGGGTCGCTGTCTGACGTTACGCCATAATTTCATAACACGCTCATTAAGCTAACTACCGTATAATATCATTAATGTTTTACTATTATTAAAAAGTCAGGTGCGCGACTTATGCTTTCTATTTCACCGATTCCTGCATTTAACGATAATTATATCTGGCTCATCAGTGAGACCAAAACTCACAAGGCGTGGGTTGTCGATCCAGGTGACGCTAAGGTTGTCATCGACACCCTACAAGAAAAACAGTTACAACTAGAAGGCATCCTCATCACCCACCATCACTTTGATCATGTTGGTGGTTTGAAGGCGCTCAAAAAACTTTTCAAACCAGTGACTTATGGCCCTAAGAGTGATGCTATTCATGACATTGATGTGCCGCTCTCTGCTGATGATACCCTGACTGTACTGGAGCACACATTTAAGGTCATTGCCGTACCTGGTCATACCCTCGACCATATTGCTTACTTTTCAGAATCATTCTTAAACCAGCCGGTTTTATTCTGTGGTGATACCCTGTTTGCTGGAGGTTGTGGTCGACTATTTGAAGGCACGGCACAACAACTTTACCAATCGTTACAACAACTGACTCACTTACCTGCAAATACACTCGTCTATTGTGCTCACGAATATACCCAAAACAATTTAGCCTTTGCTCATGCGGTTGAACCAAATAACACTGAACTCAATGCGCGACGACAACACGTTGCTCAATTACGCAACCATCACCAACCCACCCTACCATCAACCCTTGCAGATGAGTTGAGTACCAATCCCTTTTTGCGTTGTGCCGAGCCTTCTGTAAAGCATCGCTGTGAGTCGCACATTCAGCAAGATCTTGTCAGCCCGGTTGATGTCTTTGCTACTTTGCGCCGCTGGAAAGACCACTTTTGATAGGCTGATACTCACTATTAAAACTACGCGATACAGTAAAATATAAGCAAGTTATTACCTCTAAGCCGCTTTTTGCGGCTTTTTTATTCTTTACATTTCACAGTATTTTGATGATATGCTACGCACTTTTTTATAGATATATTTCACCAAAATTAACCGCAATGACCTAAAGTTACCATAAACACTGCGACCTTCCTGTTAGTAGGTTCGCTTCATAAAAAGTGTGTTACACAATCCTGGCCATATGATGTTGTATTATCAAAATGACTCTTTTGGGGGCAGAAAAGCCTACCGCCTATTGCTCTGTTGTCTTGGGCTTACAGGTACAGTCCTGCTATCAGGCTGTCAAACCAGTAAACCACTAACCTCCACTCAAATTCCCGATCCTGACACGCCTCAATCTGTTTTTTCCTGGTTTCACCAAGAGCCTGCAACCCAGTCACTCTCAGCTGAGGCCGCTGCACGTGCAGACCAGGAAACACTAAAGCAGTCCACTACAGCAACATCAAACACCACTCAGCTCAATAATGTCTGGATAAGATTAAGCCAGCAGTTCTCCTTACCGTATCCTATTGACCATCCACGTATACAACGGGAAATTGCCTGGTTCAAAAAACACCCCAAATACATTCAGCGAGTGAACCAAAGAGCAGAACCTTACCTGTTTTACATCACTGAACTTGTGGAACAGCGTGGACTACCGACTGAACTCGCCTTACTCCCAGTAATTGAGAGTGCTTATGATCCTTTTGCCTACTCGCCTGGACGCGCTTCAGGACTTTGGCAGTTTATTCCCAGTACGGGGAAATACTTTGGACTTAAACAAAACTGGTGGTATGACGGTCGCCGAGATGTTGTTGCCTCGACAAATGCAGCACTCGACTACTTAAGCAAACTGTATAGTCATCTTGGTGATTGGGAACTGGCTCTAGCCTCTTATAATGCTGGCGAAGGTACCATTCTTAAAGCGATGCGCAGAAATAAACAAGCAGGTAAACCTCAAGACTATTGGTCTCTCGATCTACCTAGAGAAACTGAACAATATGTCCCTCGTTTGCTGGCTTTAGCGCATATCATCGCGAATACTGATCGCTATGACATTAAAATGCCTGCTGTCGCCAATAAACCTTACTTTCAAAAAGTGAAAACGCAAGGCCAAATTGATTTGGCACTAGCTGCTGACATGGCGGCCTTACCACTGGACACCCTTTACCAATTAAATCCTGGGTTTAATCAGTGGGCCACTGATCCTAATGGACCCCATTACTTACTTGTCCCCATTACCCAAGCAAGTCAGTTTCAGGATGCCTTACAAAAGCTCCCACCCAAAAAGCGTATGCAATGGCAACGTTATCAGGTCAGGCGGGGAGACTCACTGATCGCGATTGCCAATCGATTCCAAACACGAACTAAAGTGATTCAGCAAGCCAATAAGCTGTCTAGCCACCGTATTCGTATAGGGCAAACATTGCTTATTCCTCAAGCAAGCCAGCTACTGAGTCAATACACGAAAACACGTGCTCAACGCCGCCGTGGTAAGCAGGCCAGCGTTGCAGCTCAAGGCAAGTCAGTGTATTACAAAGTGAAACGAGGCGACTCATTTTGGCATATTGCCCGTCAATATGATGTCAGTGTAAGCGCATTGAGCCGATGGAATAACCTATCACCAAGAGATACCTTAAAACCAGGCCAACGTTTAGTCGTACAATTAAATAATGTACGATCCAGCGCTCACACCCCGACTCAAAAAAGAAAAGTAAAACGCAAGGTAAACTATAAAGTACGTAAAGGTGACTCTCTTTATAGAATTGCCTCGCGTTTTAATGTGCGTGTCGATGATATCCAAGACTGGAACCAACTACAGCACACTAATCTAAAACCAGGACAAGCACTTACCTTGTTTGTGAATGTGACAGGCACTTAAAGCCAGCTCTACCCACCATTTAGTTATCTTGTTGATCGGCGGCTATAACCTATTACAATCCTCATAGGTTATAGCCAGCCTCCCCCCTTAATCTGTTCTTTGTTATTAAGAAATATCAATCCACCCAACATTATCCCGCACGCCAGATATACTGATAAGAGTAATCATTTTAGATTGTGTTTCTGACGTAATAATAATGACATCTTGCGTAGTATTTCCAACTAACGACTCAGTCATGCTTGAGGGATAAAATGCACCAACAGGCTTTACCCAGCACAAATCACTCAGTAAAACATTGGACCTTTATTAGCGGGTTACAATGGCTGATTTTAGTGACAGGGTTTATGGCTTACTACCTTGCGTTTGCAAGTGAAACACCTGTCTCCGTAGCAACACCCAAAGCAGCTCTTTCCCCTATAATTAAAGTATCAGCTATAGCACTACACGGTGAACCTCAATACCCTGCTGATTTTAAGCATTTTAATTATGTTAACCCTAATGCCCCCAAAGGTGGAAAGATCACCCTCTCGGCACTTGGTACCTTTGATACCTTAAATCCTTATACCTTAAAAGGCACCAGCCCGGTAAACACCCCCGGTTTTTTTGTTTATGGCATCAATGAAAATAATGAAACCCTATTAATGGGTACGACAGGTGATAACCGTGTCGGTGATGAATATCAAACCGCCTACGGTTTGATTGCAGAGAATATTGAGTTTCCTGCAAATTACGACTGGGTTATTTTCCACATACGACCAGAAGCGCGTTTTCATGATAACACCCCCATCACTGCTCAAGATGTTGTCTTTTCCTTTAATACCCTCATTAAGCAAGGGCATCCTCGCTATAAACTTGTTTATACAGACGTTAAAGATGCTATTGCCCTTTCAAAACAGCAGGTCAAATTCTTACTCTCGGGGAGTAGTCGGCGTAGCCTGATACTTCGGCTTGGCGAACTACCGGTATTATCAGCAGCCTATTGGACTGATCGGAATTTTGCTGCCACTACCCTTGAGCCGCCCCTTAATAGTGGGCCTTATCGAATGACTAAAGTAGAGCCCGGGCGAAGTATTACCTTTAAACGCGAAAAAAATTACTGGGGAAAATCATTACCCATCAATCGCGGGCGATATAATTTTGATACGGTTGAGTACCTTTTCTTTCAAGAAAGCACTGTCGCATTTGAAGCATTTAAAGCTAACCAGTACGACTTTCGCCTGGAACATATCGCCAGGCAGTGGGAAACCTCTTACCATTTTCCAGCCGTCCAATCAGGCAAGGTGATCAAAGAAGTCATTCCTCATCGTGAACCAGCCTCATTACAAGGTTTTTTTTTAAACAGTCGACACTTTCCGTTTAATGATATTGCCTCCCGAGAGGCGATTGCCTGGACCTTTGATTTTGAGTGGACAAACAAAGTTCTGTTTCATGAGGCGTATCAACGCTCAAACAGCTTATTTGCCAATTCGGACTTAGGTAGCTTTGGTCCTCCAACACCAGAAGAGCGAAAGCTACTCTCGCAGTTTAAACTGCCTGCAAAAATTAAAGAAAAACCCTTCAAGCTTCCAAATATCCATGATGGCACAATTCGCGATCGACAACGTATTGCCTTAAGAAAACTCACTGCAGCAGGTTGGCGCATGCAAAAAGGTAAGCTGGTCAATACTCAAGGCATACCTTTTACATTTGAAGCATTAGACTACCAACAAAGTAGTTCGCGAATACTGCTCCCTTTACAAAAAAACCTGAAACGAATAGGTATTGAGATGCGTATTCGCATCGTCGATAGTGCTTCTTATCAAGAGCGCCTCAAGCAATTTGACTTTGATATGACAACACTGGCGTTGTCTCAATCGCTCTCTCCTGGGCAAAATTTAAAGTCATTGTTTCACTCTTCTCAAGCCGCTGTACCCGGCTCACTTAACTTGTCGGGTATACAGCTGCCCGCTGTAGATCAACTTCTCACGATGATAACTGAGGCACACAGCCGTAAAGAGCTTCAGCTATTTACGCGTAGTTTGGATAGAATACTGCTCTGGCATTACTTTATTATTCCACATTGGTACTTAAATTATCATCGGGTAGCGTATTGGAAACATTTGCAAAGGCCTGCTATTTCACCGCCCTATTCATTCTGCTTTGAGTGCTGGTGGGTAAATGATCAATAAGGACAGGAAAAATACTACTTATGTCAACTTGCCAATTAAAAAGCAAACATCATCCTATCAACGTACTTTTTTTACTGGCAACCTTGCTAGGCTTAGCCCTTGCTGTTCAAGCTGAAGAAAAGATCCATAAAAGTCATGCCATTACCATTCATGGTAAACCCAAGTACCCTGCAGACTTTACTCACTTTGACTTTGTCAATCCTGATGCCCCTAAAGGTGGTACTTTACGCCTGGCAGCTATCTCCTCAAGTGGTTTTGATAGTTTAAACCCCTTTATCGTTAAGGGAATTGCTGCTAGTGGGATGACAGCGCTCTACAATAATTATTTTTATGACACACTTCTTTATCACAGCGAAGATGAACCTTTTACCATGTATGGCTTATTGGCAGAACAAATGGAATGGCCAGAAAACCGTGCTTGGATTATTTTTCATCTACGTAAGAACATCCATTTTCATGACGGACACCCCCTAACGGCTGAAGATGTCGTATTTAGCTTTAACTTGTTGCAAAAAGAAGGACACCCTATATACAAAACCTATTATGCCAATGTTGAACAAGTCGAGGCGCTCGATAAATGGCGGGTAAAATTTACCTTTACACCAGGTGATAATCGGGAACTGGCCATGATCATCGGCCAGTTTGCTGTTTTACCTAAACACTACTGGAGCCAGCACACTTTTAATAAAACCACACTTACACCACCGATTGGCAGTGGTCCCTATACCATCAGCCAAGTTGATGCTGGTCGCTCCATTACTTATAAGCGAGACCCTAACTACTGGGGTAAAGACCTCCCTGTAACCCGTGGAAAATACAACTTTGAGACCATTCGTTATGATTACTATCGTGACCCAACCGTTGCTATAGAAGCATTAAAAGCGGGTGAATATGATGTTCGGCTTGAAAACAGTGCTAAAAACTGGGCAACCCAGTATGAGGGTAAGCTATTCACCAGCCAGGCCATGGTCAAGAAAACCCTACCAAACTTATCACGTGCTGGTTTGCAAGGCTTTATATACAACATTCGCCGCCCTGTTTTTGCAGATAGCAAGGTACGCCAAGCATTAAGTTATGCCTATGATTTCGAGTGGGCCAATAAAAATTTGTTTTATAATAGTTACGAACGCACTGACAGTTTTTTTGAAAACTCTGAAATGGCCTCCTCAGGCCTCCCATCACCTGATGAACTAAAAATTCTTGAACCCTATAAAGATCAACTTCCTGAAGCGCTTTTCACTCAAGCTTTTGAGCTACCCAAAACGGATGGTTCAGGTAATAACCGACAACAATTACGGCAAGCACTTCGTTTACTCAAAGAAGCAGGATATACCTTAAAAGAAGGCAAGCTTGTCAATAAAAAAACCAATACACCTTTTACCTTTGAAATATTGCTCACTCAACCTGAAATGGAAAGAGTTATTCTGCCGTTTCAAGAAAGCTTAAAAAAGCTGGGTATCGAGATGACCATCCGACAAGTTGATGCTCAGCAGTATGTCAAACGCGTACAAAGCTTTGACTTTGATATGATCATTGGTGGATTTGGGCAAAGTCAGTCACCAGGGAATGAGCAACGTGACTTCTGGCACTCTTCGCAGGCAGATATTCAAGGTAGTCGTAACTATATTGGTATCAAAAACCCCGTTGTTGATGACCTTGTTAATAAAATTATTACCGCATCCAGTCGCGAAACATTAATTAACTACTGCCGCGCATTAGACCGTGTTTTACTGTGGAATCACTATGTGATCCCTCAGTTTCATATCAATCAACATCGCCTTATTTATTGGAACAAATTTGGTCAACCTAAGATTTCACCCAAATACACCTTTACCTTAGATACTTGGTGGGAAGATCCCCAAAAAGCCGAAAAAATAAAGTCTTTGCGTAAAAAAGCCAACTAATGTCATGTCATTGCCAATGGCCCCGCTTATACCCACAGCGAAGGGTATAACTATCAGTTTGCTTTAAAGAGGCTTGTTGATGCTGGTTTATATTATCCGACGCTTATTGCTCATCATTCCAACCATATTTGGCATCATGCTCATCAACTTCATTATTATACAGGCCGCCCCTGGTGGCCCTGTTGAGCAGATGCTGGCCCAACTCCAAGGACTTCAGACAGGAGCTGGCAGTCGTCTTGGTGGGACAGGTGCCGATATTGCTCAACCAGATGGACAGTACCGAGGCGCTCAAGGTCTTCGCCCAGAGTTAATTGCCGAAATCAAAAAGCTTTATGGATTTGATAAACCACCCTCTGAGCGCTTCTGGATGATGTTAAAAAACTACGCAACATTTAACTTTGGCCAGAGTTTTTTTCGGGATCAAGATGTTATTGATTTAATTATTGATAAATTACCCGTATCAATATCACTGGGGCTTTGGACAACCTTATTAGTCTATTTAATATCCATTCCCTTAGGCATTAAAAAAGCTGTCAAACATGGTAGTCGGTTTGATGTTTGGACATCAACAACCATTATTGTAGGCTATGCCATTCCCAACTTTTTGTTTGCGATTTTACTGATCGTACTCTTTGCAGGAGGTAGCTATTTTAACTGGTTTCCCTTGCGAGGGCTTACCTCCAATAATTTTGACCAACTCCCCATTTGGCAACAGGTGCTCGATTATTTTTGGCATTTAGTGTTGCCTATTACAGCAATGGTGGTGAGTGGCTTTGCAACACTCACCATGCTCACTAAAAATTCTTTCTTAGATGAAATACATAAGCAGTATGTCTTAACGGCAAAAGCTAAGGGATTGTCTGAAAAACGAGTGCTCTATGGACATGTTTTTCGTAATGCTATGCTGATCGTGATTGCCCAAATCCCTGCCGCGTTAGTCGGTATTTTCTTGACCAGCTCCTTACTAATTGAAGTGGTTTTCTCCCTTGACGGGTTAGGTTTACTGGGCTTTGAGGCCGCCTTAAGTCGTGACTATCCCGTGGTTTTTGCCACCGTGTATATCTACACCTTAATTGGTTTACTCCTGAAGTTAGTTGGTGATATCACCTATATGATTATTGACCCCAGAATTGATTTTGAAAGCCGGGAAGGTTGACTATGTGGATTATGCAAAAGCTGAGTCCCATTAATCAGCGTCGCTGGCAAATATTTAAAAATAATCGGCGAGGCTATTACTCACTATGGGTTTTTATCATCCTGTTCGGGTTTTCACTTGCGGCTGAGTGGATAGCCAACGATAAGCCCATTCTAATTAAATTTCAGAACAGTTATTACTTTCCTGTCGTCAAAACCTACTTTGAAACCGATTTTGGTGGAGAATTTGCGACAGAAGCAGATTACACAGACCCTTATGTACAAGAATTAATTGAAGGAGAAGGCTGGCTGGTTTGGCCTCCCATTCCCTACAACTATGACACCATTATTAAAGACCTTCCTGTACCTGCGCCTGCCCCCCCCTCTTCAGACAACTGGTTAGGCAGTGATGATAAAGCCCGGGATGTGGTGGCTAGAATTATATACGGCTTTCGTATTTCTGTTTTGTTCGCCCTGACACTCACGATCTTTAGTTCCATTATTGGCATTATTGTGGGTGCAGCTCAAGGCTATTACGGTGGTAAAGTTGACTTAATTGGTCAACGCCTGATTGAAGTATTTTCCGGGTTACCCACTTTGTATTTACTGATTATTTTATCCAGCTTTGTCAATCCTAATTTTTGGTGGCTACTGGGAATCATGTTGTTATTCAGCTGGATGCAACTGGTGGATTTAGTGCGAGCCGAGTTTTTACGAGCCAGAAACCTGGAATATGTCCGTGCGGCCAGAGCACTTGGTATCAGTAACTTCGTCATTATGTTTAGACATATGCTACCAAATGCAATGGTTGCAACCCTGACTTACCTGCCATTCATCTTAACTGCCGCGATTTCAACATTAACCTCATTAGACTTTTTAGGTTTTGGCCTACCCGTCGGCTCACCCTCATTAGGTGAACTGGTTGCTCAAGGTAAGAATAATTTGCAGGCTCCCTGGCTGGGACTGTCAGCCTTTATAACACTCAGCTTGATATTGACACTACTGGTCTTTGTTGGTGAGGCCGCTCGTGATGCTTTTGATCCCAGGAAACTCCCTGTATGAGTCAACCATCATTATTAGAAGTTGAAAATCTGATGATTCAGTTTGGCCAACAAACTGCAGTTAGTGATATTAGTTTTACTTTGAATAGGGGTAAAACATTAGCGCTTGTAGGTGAAAGTGGATCAGGAAAGTCAGTAACTGCGTTAGCCACTTTAGGGCTGCTCCCTGCACAAGCTCACTTTCCTAAAGGGAGTGTTCGCTGGCAAGGACAAGAGCTGTTAGGCGCAACTGATGTCGCCTTACGACGTCTTCGAGGCAACCGTGTCAGCATGATCTTTCAAGAGCCTATGACCTCCCTCAACCCACTGCACACCGTTGAAAAGCAAATCAGTGAAACCATTCTGTTACACAGTGGCACCACCCAAAACGAAGCGCGACAGCAAACACTTGCCCTACTCGAACAGGTCGGTATTCGTGACGCCAAACGTCGCCTTCAAGCATTTCCGCACGAGCTATCAGGTGGCCAGCGACAGCGGGTGATGATTGCGATGGCGTTAGCCAATAAGCCTGACCTGCTCATTGCTGATGAACCAACCACGGCATTAGACGTCACGGTTCAACGTCAGATCTTAGAATTGCTCAAATCATTGCAGCAACAAACTAACATGGCACTTCTACTCATTAGTCATGACCTGAACCTGGTTGAGCATATGGCCGATCACGTCTGCGTTATGCAACAAGGACACGTGGTTGAGCAAGGACCTCTGCAGTCGGTGTTTAAGTCTCCACAACATGAGTATACCCAACACTTACTGGCATCAGTCCCTTCTGGCTCACCGCAACCGTTACCAGAGCAAACAAAAACGCTTTTGACCGTTGACCAGTTAAAAGTTTGGTTTCCAATCTACAAAGGCATTTTTAAACGTATTTCAGGCCATATTCGTGCTGTTGATGATATTAGCTTTTCACTTAAACAAGGGGAAACCCTGGGTATTGTTGGTGAAAGTGGTTCAGGAAAATCAACGCTTGGCTTTGCCTTACTGAAGCTAGTCAATGCGCAAGGCTCAATTTCATTTAATGACAATCCTATCCATCAGCTAAAACAAAAAGCATTCCGGCCACTGAGACGTTCAATCCAAATTGTGTTTCAGGACCCTTTTGGTAGTTTGAACCCTAGAATGACTATTGCTCAGATCATCGGCGAAGGCTTAATAGTCCATCAAGCCAAGCACAAAGATCAGCATGCACAATGGATAGCACAAGCCCTGGAAGATGTTGGTTTGCCGAATGAAGTTCAGCACCGTTATCCGCATGAGTTTTCAGGTGGGCAACGCCAGCGAATTGCGATCGCTCGTGCCTTGGTTTTACGTCCAGAGTTAATTATTCTGGATGAACCTACTTCAGCACTAGATCGGACCATTCAACGACAGATACTTGATTTATTAAAGACATTACAACAAAAGTATCAACTCAGTTATATTTTCATTAGTCATGATTTAGCGGTAGTGAAAGCGATCAGCCACAAAGTGATTGTTATGCAGTTTGGTAAAGTTGTGGAGCAAGGGGCTGCGCAGCAGGTACTTGAGAACCCTCAGCACCACTACACACAAAGTTTACTACAGGCTGCCTTTTGGTAGCCCCAGAGGAAAAAAAGGCTGGTTAACATAAAGACACACTGATAAGTCTCGCCAGCGAGGCTTGGATTCTCTATACTTCACAGCCTTTAAGTCAACCCAACCATTTCTTGGGATTTATAGTCCCTCCCAAACAATAGGAAACAACATATGGGTTTTCTTGCTGGAAAGAAAGCATTAATCGTAGGTGTAGCCAGTAAACTCTCTATAGCTTCAGGTATTGCTGAAGCAATGCGCCGTGAAGGCGCTGAGTTGGCATTTACATATCAGAATGACAAGCTCAAGTCTCGTGTTGAAGATTTAGCTGTCAAATTAGACTCATCAGCAGACCTCTGTTTTCCCTGCGATGTAAGCCAAGATGAAGATATTGAAAACGTTTTCACTGGACTTGCAAAACAATGGGATGGCCTGGATATTATTGTGCACTCTGTGGGGTTTGCCCCTGGTGACCAGCTTGATGGTGATTTTGTTGATGTGACAACCCGTGAAGGCTTCAAAATTGCTCATGACATCAGTGCCTATAGCTTTGTTGCCCTGGCTAAAGCTGGCCGTGAAATGATGCGAGGCCGCAACGGAGCCCTATTAACGCTGTCATATCTGGGTGCTGAGCGGACTATTCCTAACTACAACGTCATGGGCTTGGCAAAAGCCAGCTTAGAAGCATCCGTACGTTATGCCGCAGCAGCGATGGGACCAGAAGGCACTCGCGTGAATGCCATCTCCGCTGGACCTATTCGTACGCTTGCTGCCTCTGGCATTAAGAGTTTCCGCAAAATGCTCAGCTTTAGTGAGCAAAATACACCTCTTCGCCGCAATGTCACCATTGAAGAAGTGGGTAATGTGGGTGCTTTTCTGTGTTCAGACCTGGCCAGTGGTATTACTGGTGAGATCACACATGTTGATGGTGGTTTTAGTAGTACGGCAATGGGACAACTAGAGCAAAACTAGCCTTTGGCAAACGTTTGCTTTAGCCCCATAAAGTCTCAACCCCTGCTTGATCTTATCGTTGCAGGTGGTTGAGAGTCTCTTTATATACTTCCTTCCCCTTCCCTCTCAGAAAATAATCTGACACAAAAAAATACAACCGCTTAAATCAGGCGATATACTTAAGTATATTCAGAAAAAGCGCCTTATTTCTCAATGTGCTCTCTTACATAAGAGGGATAACGCTAAACGTATAAGTAAAAAGCTGGGCAAAATAGTCAGTATAGTGCGGTTAAGAGTGAATTTTCTTTGCTGACTTTATTAATCAGTCGTTTATATGTTTACCATTAAAAGCGTGTCAATTCAGGTAGCACAACAGACATATTGACCAATTTGTTTCCTATGAACTGTTTTCCTTCTGCCACTTTCCTTTTTCTCACGCTCATCACTTACAGTCTATATAGCAATGCAGATTCAATAACCAGCACATCACCACAACGCCCCCCTCTCAGGCTTTACACTGAGGAATGGCCCCCCATCACTTACAGTGAAAACAACAAACCTAAAGGCTATGCAGTTGATCTCGTCGAAAAAATTCTCTCCATGCAACGTCAGAAAGTAAACATACAAATCGTGCCTTGGGCTAGAGGATGGAAAATGATCACCACTGAGCCTAATGTTGTGTTATTCACCATGACTCTTACACCTCAGCGACAACAACAATTTACCCTTATTGGCCCTGTGGCTATTGGACAAACTAATTTTTATGCCACATGGAATAGCAAAATTGAAATTAACACACTAGAAGATGCTAGACGTATAGCAACAGTTGGCGTTTATCGAGATGCCGTGGAGCAGCAGTTGCTGGAAGCTCAAAATTTTAATAATTTAGTCATTGTTTCCAAGCCCATCTACTCTGCACAGCAGTTAGTTCAGGGCCGTATTGATTTATGGTGTACAGCAGATCTCACTATCGATAGTATTCTAAAGCAGGCAAATATACCCGCTAACATGGTCAAGCGAGTATTCACACTTAAGGAGAACTTACTGTATATCGCTTTCTCCAAAGGGTCAGATCCTGCCATTATCAACAGCTGGTATCAACACCTCCAACAGCTTCATCAAAATGGTTGGATGAGGAAGCTACATCAAAACTGGCTCCCTCTCACACAATTTCCAAAAACGATTGAAAAGCTAACCCCCAGTAATTTTAAGGAATAGTAGCTACGTACCTTATTGCTTTAATTAATTATGCGAATTGCAAATGGATACTGATAATCCTCACCGTTACTGACTTTTACACTCGCGATAAATATAAAAATACCATGCACAAGCATTGCTATTGGCAAGAGTATAATTCCGATAAAGACAATAAACAGCACTGTACAAATAATATAAATAAACAAAAAAGTAATTTGAAAGTTAAGCGACTCAGCACCATGCTTCGCCACTAAAGGCATCGTATCTTTTTTAAGTAACCAAATGATGAGTGGCGCAATGATAAAACCAAAAGGGAACAATAGACCTGCAAATGCTGAAAGATGACAAGCCATGGCCCAGTTACGTTCTTCAGTTGAAGGAACAATACTTGATGAAGGATCATCCTCTTGCTTAATTGGCTTTTTTTCTTGCTCGTCCATATTAACCTCTTAAACGTCAGTACAACATGTTAGCAACCACGCAAATCGATCCCATATATTTTGTATGACAATAATATCGCTTAAGTATAGAACACGTTAAAGTAAACCTGAATTCCAGATACGCTACTTGTTACTGTCCTACGCATAAAATCCTACAATAAAGATATAAACTCAAGTAAATTGCAGCACTTACCTGCTAATAGCCATATGCTAAAGGCCATCTTGACCAGCGGTGCCCCTTACAGACAGATTAATTCACAGCAAAAAGCTGGACAATAACATAATTTTATATTAAAAAGCGTACCACATATGCGACAAAAAGCGCATAACATTAAATCATGCTAAATTAGATAATGGTGTATTTGATGTATAATTGATACCTATTTAAGATTGCATATTAGTCAAAAGTTTTAATTTAGCATAACCTTACATTAATCAAGGTTACGTCCAGATTTATTATATCAAAACATTTAACACAACTTTTTCATAAATAACCTACTACACATTAATATATTCAAAAACAACCTATTAAACGGTGTAAGTCAATAAACAGTACCCATTGTTCATATATACTCTTCACACACAATTAATGTAAATCTTATACGCGCTTGTGATACGGTCATATTGGTGACTTGGTTTATTTAAAAAACAAGCATGCAATTTTATTTTAAGAAATATATAAATGTAATAAAAGCCATTTATAACTACTCCCATATGTACGGTAATATCAAAATAGGTCGCTCCACACCATACACTATTAGCTGATATTTCATATAAATGAGTAATAACAACACACTCCAGCATGAGCGGTGAATTGCAATCACCTGAAGCACAAAAAGTGTGAAATATTTACCACAAAAGAATATAACTATTTTTGGTGATAGGCATAAGCCCAATGATGTACAATGCGAGTAGTAAATCATCACTAATCAAGTCTTCTACTCACGATAGTGTAAATATTATTTTTAGCTTTTTCTGTGCTCGCTTCAACCTACTTTACAGCGTAATTATATGCATCATCATGCATAAAACCATTACAATAATTGACACTTTGCCAGCACATCAATATTTGATTTCAATCATCGCAATAATTAATACCAATCTTTTATGTATCAAGAGACCATTATCATATTGACTGTGGCACATTCATATTAATTTATTAACGACTTTTAAATAAGAGGACCAGAATATGTAAATCTCCTAAAAATAAAACATATTTATTTGCTCCAATCATTTTTTAACAATCTAATTATAATTTTTTACAACATAAAGAGTAGTGTTATGTGCTATAAAACAGTTTTTTCACTAACAGCTCTCGCCTTAGCAACTCATACAGCTGCAGCAACACCTTCCTTATTTATTTCAGAATATATTGAAGGTAAAGGTTTTAATAAAGCAATAGAATTATTTAATGGAGGAAAGGAAACACTAGACTTATCCCAATTCACATTAAAGAAATATATTAATGGCAAACCATCCAGTAGCCACGATTATCCTCTTACGGGACAACTTGCCCCAGGTAAGACGTTTGTATTAGTACATCAACAAGCGGAAAAAGCACTGACAGATAAAGCAAATGTAGTAAAAAAACATAATATTCTGAATTTTAATGGTGATGACCCCATTGCACTTTATTACCAAGATAGCCGAATCGATCTGGTGGGTGAATTTGGTGGACAATCATTTGGAAAAGATCAACAACTCATTCGTTTAACGCAACAGGCAAGTGCTACTTATAATAGCTCAGACTGGCAAATTATCTCTGCTCGCTCCGCACAAGAGATGGCGACCTCACTTGGTAATCACAATGCAGACACACAGCCAACACCACAAATATCCTGCACTACAGGTACACCGCGTTTAATCAGTGAAATACAAGGTTCAGGAAACAAAAGTCCACTTGTACCAGATGGTCAATATGAAGGTCCAGAAGTCATTGTCGAAGGTATAGTGACACAAACAACTCCCAATCGTTTTAAAGGCTTTTTCATTCAAGAAGAGTCATGGGATAGTGATGGCAACCCAACCACATCTGAAGGGATTTTTGTTTACGGACAAGCGCCAGGGCTAACCGTGGGTGAAAAAGTCAGAGTTAAAGGTAAAGTAAAAGAATATTACAACCAAACTCAACTTGATTTAGTTGCATACAGCAAGTGTGGCTTACAACAAGAAGTCATTCAACCCCTGCACGTATCCGCTGACACACCCTTACAAGCTCTTGAACCTTATGAAGGTATGCTGGTTAACTGGAGTGGTAACGCAGCCCTCAAAGTAACCAAAAATTTTAGCTTTAACTACACATCTTTTCGAAGTGAAATGGTGTTGAGTAAAGATCATCCTCTCTTTAAACCAACACAAGTATATCCTACTCTTTCTAAAGAAGCGCAAACCTTAGCTAACTCAAATAAGCAACAAAGCATCACGATTGAAACAGATGTGAGCAAACAAACTAATGGTGTTATTAGTTATTTCCCTGATTTTGGACCTTTCCAAAATTATATTAGGATTGGCGATACACTACAAAATATAACGGGTGTCATTCAATACAGTTATGGACGTTATGGCGTAATACCTACAGTAACATTGAGTGGTAGTGACTTTGATCATCAAAACTACCCTCGTACTGACACACCTCAATTAACGCAGGAAGGCAATCTGAAAGTTGCCAGCTTCAACGTGTTAAATTATTTTAACCGAGTGGTTCCTGGCGCAGCGGATAATGCCGCCAATAATTCCAATCGCGGCGCAACCAAACTTGATGATTTTTATTTACAACGTACCAAAATTGTAAATGCTATAACTCGAATGGATGCAGATATTATTGGTTTAATGGAAATTGAAAACAATGGTTTTAGCGACAATAGCGCTATCTATGATCTCGCCACTGCCTTGAATAAACAGCAAACAGATAAAGACAATTATTATCAGTTTGTGTCAACACCTAATAGTGAGTTTATTGGTAGCGATGCTATAACCGTTGGACTTCTTTTCCGGCCGAGCAAAGTTGCTTTAAAAGGCCAGCCATCAATTATTCCAATGCCTGAGCAGCATTTCACATTAACCACCACAGATGATAAACAAAAAACAATCACTAAACAGCAACGTGAAACCCTAGTTCAATCATTCAAACACTTAACCAGTGGTGAAACACTCACCATAGCGGTAAACCACCTCAAATCAAAAGGCTCAATGTGCTTTGAGGATTACCAGGACTATGCCGTTGACGGTAAAGTAGCGTTGGATGGCAAAAACAAGGTTAAAGGAAAGCCTGCTCCTGGCTATGTTGATGATTTACAAGGTAGCTGTAATGAATTCCGAGTTTCTGCTGCTGTTCAATTGGCCCAATATTTACAGTCAAAACCAAAACAGTACGGTAACAATATTCTGTTAATTGGTGACTTCAATGCTTATGCCCAAGAAGATCCTATTCGGGTTCTCACTGACTATACCGGCAAAGAGCAACGCCTCATCAAAACTGCAGAGCATACGACTCTTAACGGTCATCCTTGGCGTCCTTTTACAACTGTTCCTAATGGTTTTGGCTTTGTGGATCTGACACGCAAACACCATGGTCTAAAAACTTTCAGTTATTCATTTGATGGTGAACTAGGTAGTTTAGATCACGCCTTAGCATCAACCACACTAGCCGAAAAAGTAAAAGACATTACGCACTGGCATATAAACTCATTAGAAAATAGTTTATTTGAATATAGTAAAAAATATTCTGGTCAATTGCCAAAAAGTGAAGATCACTTTAGCGCATCAGATCACGACCCATTGTTACTAAGCATCACTTTTACTGAAAAAAAAACAACTAAAGAAACCTTGAATCAACTTATTTCAAGTGCATGGACTCATTATAGAAAAGTAGTTCATGCACCATTAGGGGTTTACCCTATTCATACACAAATGAAGTTGATGCAAGCACTCTTTTTTGCATTAGAGGTACAAAATAACCCTATAGCTTCAGAGCAATATATACAGCATGCAATTAGTCGTTTACAACAGGCAATATCTGATTTACAGCATCCGATGACGGCCGTTAACAAAGCGGGATTATCTTCTGTCGTTCAGATAGCTGAAAACTTATTGCAACAAGCAAATAATGACACTTACCACTTATGGTACTACCCTAAAGTAGCCACCCAACAAATGGATAAATTTATTCAACATGCAAAAAACATTTTAGCCAGTGATCAGGTTAACCAAAGAAAAGTTAATAATACAACGTTCAAACTTCTCCAAAAAATCACATGGTTTTCAAGTCAACGACGTATTAACTTTAATTTTTCATTTTTTGTTTCACACTAAAAAAACTTTACCCATAAAAAAACCGCCAGCTGGCGGTTTTTTTATGGGTGTCTAAACATTTTTACAATAAGTCAGTCATCATTTTTTTACACTTGTTTAAGGCTTAGTTACAGGTTAAAAAATTGATTACAGATTTTTGTTAATGTCTGCAGATTCACGCAAATTTTGTTGCAGCTGCTGACGCACTATTTGTTGGCGCTGCATTGCCATAAAACGTTTCATAAATGCTTGCTGTTGTTCTTCACCCTCAATAGTTTCAGGTGTTGTGACATTCGTTAACTCAATGATAGCCTGATCGCCACTGGCTAACGTTGCTACACCATATTGTGGATGGTCATCTTGAGGATGTGGCAGTTTAAACACTTGTTGTACCACTTCTCGAGGCGCTTCAGTCATCATACGCTTAGCGTCAGTATAAGCTTTCCACGTTTGCCCTTCCTGTGCAATTTCATCCGCTTTCTGCTTACCTTCACGAAGCTCAGCAATCAAAGAAGCAGAATGCTCCTCTAACTGTTTAACCGCCTTTTGATCTTTTAGTTTAACCATTAACTCTTTTTTAACATCTTCTAACGGTTGTAACTTAGCAGGTTTATGCTCAAGCACATGTAAAACCATGACTTTATCTTTTGATAAATCAATCACTGCACTGTTCATTTTATCCGTCAGAACTTCTGGTGAAAATGCTTGCTTAACTATCTGAGCATTAGCAAAAACACCTTTACCATTGTCTTTTGAAAAGAAGTCTGATGTCTTAATTTTAAGCTTCAGTTTTTCTGCTGGTTCTTGCAAATCTGCAGCCTGATAACTTAAATCTTCAAGCTGCTGCCTTTTTTCCACGAACAATGGCTCAGCTTGTGTTTCTTTTAGTGCATTTGTTAATTCTTCCTGCTTTTCTGCGAAGCTTGGTACATCTGGTTGCATCATTTCAACGAGTTTTATGAGTTGTATGCCATAGCTGGTTTTTAATGGTTTTGAAACTTCACCCGCTTTTAATTCTGCTAACGTTTTATCAAACGCTTCGCCAAATATTCCTTCTTCAACAAAACCCAGTTCCCCACCTTTTTCTGCTGAAACCTGATCATCAGAATACTGTTTAGCCAACTCAGCAAAGCTTTCACCCTTTTTCAGCTTTTGCTCAATTTCTGCAGCCAATGCCTTCGTTGCTTCAGCATCACGATCATCTTTTATTTCTAATAATATGTGTGCTGCTTTGGGACGTGGAGGTTCACTCTTTTTAAACGCTTCAACAAACTGGTTGTATCGTGCTTTAACATCATCTTCATCTACTTCCACAGCATCAAGCAAATCAACTTTTTCTAGAGTCAGATAATTAACTTTGACTGACTCTGCAGACATAAATTCTTTTTCATGTTGCTGATAATAGGATTCGACTTCATCCTCTGTCACTTCAACTGTATTTTTTATCTCTGCAATTGGCAGCGTCAACATGCGAAAACTGCGCGTTTGTTGTTCAAGCTGTTGTAAACTCTTAACTTCTGCGGAGGTTAAAAATTCGCTACCTGCTAACCCTAACTGTAGCTGTGTGGTCAACATATCCTCAATCATGGCATCTTTATATTGCCGAGGTGTAAAACCTGCTTGTCTTATAATCTGTTCAAAACGTGTAGGACTATATTTTCCGTCTTCTTTGAAAACATCCTGAGAAATTATTTCCTGGTCTATAGCTTGTTCAGGAAAGAATAAACCATAGTTTTTGGCTGTCTGAGTCAGTAGAGAACGATCAATTAACTGGTCAAGAACAGTATTTTTTATTTTCTTTTCATCTACTTTTGTAGGATCAAATTTTTCATTTTGAGCCATTTGATTTATTCGAATATTAACTGCCCTGGCTAACTCTCCCTGAGAAATATCATCATCATTGACAGTAGCCACAGCGGTATTGGTCGTCACTAGTCGTAATGATTCCAATCCAAAAATTGCAAATACAAAAATGATAAGAAATACAATTACCTTAACGACCCAACTCTGCGCATTATCCCTCATCGTTTGCAGCATAATAACCTCAGCAGCATCGCTTATCTTGCAAATAAAACATTAACAAAAAAAAAGCGCATCATTGATGCGCCTTGATTGACTTGTAGCGGTACGCACGGTAACAAACTCACTTGTTGTACAACCAAGCAAGTCAGCATGCCGCATGAACGAGCACTATCTCAAGTATTGACTTGCCAAGGCCAGCTTAACATGCTGACCTTCGGGAAGGCGCCTTAGTTTACAGCATCCTTCAGTGCTTTACCCGCTTTAAAGCTTGGCACTTTAGCCGCTGCAATCTGAATGGGTTCACCTGTTTGAGGATTACGCCCGGTACGTGCAGCACGCTCTTTAACAGAAAAAGTACCAAAACCAACCAAAACCACCTGATCACCATCTTTCAACGCTTTGGTTACAGAACCGATCATGGCGTCAAGAGCACGTCCGGCAGCCGCTTTAGAAATATCAGCAGAAGCTGCGATGGCATCTATTAATTCTGATTTATTCACTCTATTCCCCTTCTATTGAGATCTTCAGTAAACGCTCAAGGTAAGCAGATAATAAGACATGCGTATATTAATTACGCACACAATTTAAAAACAGTCAAATTAAAAAAACACGCTGCTTGCAAAAATCCCCCCATAACGCAATGTCATAGCTTTTTAACACTCGCCTGGTGTGGTATATGAAACAGCCGGTATCCGCCTGACCTTGTGATACCAAAGCGAGTTGGGATTTATACCAACTCGTTTTGCTCACTGTCAAGAAAGCATCAAGCCTAGTGCGTATTTAATCGCTCGCCTACCTCACTTTCTTTAACATCGTCTCCGGCAACAATATCATTTTGCACGGGTTCTTCTGGTAAAGGATCAGGCATATACTGTAGTGCAACCTCTAAAACTTGATCAATCCATTTTACCGGCCTGATATCAAGGTCTTGTTTAATATTATCAGGAATTTCTTTCAAGTCGCGCTCATTTTCATCAGGAATGATAACCGTTTTGATCCCCCCTCGATGAGCAGCTAACAATTTTTCTTTTAACCCACCAATAGGCAACACTTGTCCTCGGAGGGTTATCTCCCCTGTCATTGCGACATCTGCACGAACAGGGATTCCTGTTAATACCGACACCAGTGCCGTACACATTGCAATACCAGCACTAGGGCCATCTTTTGGTGTAGCACCTTCAGGAACGTGGATATGAATATCGTTCTTTTCATGGAAGTTTTTCGGTACGCCCAGCACTTTCGCACGGCTTCTCACGACTGTCAATGCAGCTTGAATAGATTCCTGCATCACATCACCCAGTGAGCCAGTCTTCACATGATGTCCTTTTCCTGGAACGGCTACCGCCTCAATAGTGAGCAGTTCGCCACCCACCTGAGTCCAAGCAAGCCCTGTAACTTGACCAACCTGATCCTGCTCTTCCGCAATACCATACTTATACTGGCGTACACCAGAATATTGTTCTAAATTTTCAGGCGCGACCACAACCTTAGTAAAGGGCTGCTGCTTACCTTTTTGTAACGCATGTGCTTTTACAACTTTACGACATATTTTTGCAATTTGCCTTTCAAGCCCACGCACACCAGATTCTCGAGTATAATATCGAATTAAATCACGAATTGTTTGTTCTTTTAACTCAATTTCGTCCGCTTTTAACCCATTCAATTTAATTTGTTTAGGTACTAGGTAACGAGTAGATATATTAACTTTTTCATCTTCGGTATAACCTGGAATTCGAATAACCTCCATTCTATCCAGTAAAGGTCCGGGAATATTCATTGAGTTTGAAGTACAAACAAACATAACATCCGATAAATCATAATCAACCTCAAGATAATGATCATTAAAGGTGTTATTTTGTTCCGGATCAAGTACTTCAAGAAGTGCAGAAGATGGATCGCCTCTCATATCTGCACCCATTTTATCAATTTCATCTAATAAAAAGAGTGGATTTTTTACACCCACTTTACACATTTTTTGTAGTAATTTACCAGGCATTGAGCCGATATAAGTCCGTCGATGCCCACGAATTTCAGCTTCATCTCTGACACCACCCAACGCCATTCGCACAAATTTACGATTAGTTGCTCTTGCTAAAGATTCCCCTAGTGATGTTTTACCAACCCCAGGAGGACCAACAAGACAGAGTACAGGGCCTTTTAATTTGCGAACACGCTGCTGAACAGCCAGATATTCCAATATACGCTCTTTAACTTCTTCAAGCCCATAGTGATCATGCTCTAAAATTTCTTCTGCCTTAACCAAATCATGTCGTATTTTACTTCGTTTTTTCCACGGCAGATTAATCATCCAATCAACATAGCTACGAACCACAGTAGCTTCAGCTGACATGGGTGACATCAGCTTAAGCTTATTTAGTTCAGCTTGAACTTTATCTTGAGCTTCCTTCGGCATGCCCGCATCATCAATTCGTTGCTGCAACTCCTCGATTTCATTAGGTGCCTCATCCATATCACCCAGCTCTTTTTGAATAGCTTTCATTTGCTCATTCAAATAATACTCTCGCTGGGACTTCTCCATCTGCTTTTTGACACGACCACGAATTCGCTTTTCCACCTGCATTAAGTCTATTTCAGACTCTATCAGGGTCATTAACTGTTCAATTCGCTCACGTACATCAGCAATTTCAAGAATTTGCTGCTTATCAGCAATCTTCAAGCTCATATGCGCCGCAACGGTATCACTCAATCGCCCAGGCTCATCAATAGTTGACAATGACGTTAAAACTTCGCTTGGCACTTTGCGGCTTAGCTGAACATACTGCTCAAACTGAGACAACAGGGAGCGTGTGAGTACATCTCCTTCTCTATCATCCATGGCAAGTACAGGCAATGCAGTAGCTGTTACTTTAAAGTAACCTTCATCGTCATTAAAGGCTTCAATATGTGCTCGATATCCACCTTCAACCAGTAGTTTAACGGTGCCATCAGGTAATTTTAGCAACTGCAAAATTGTGGCAACGGTTCCAATGGGGAAAATATCATCACGTGTTGGCTCGTCATCAGATGCATTCTTTTGAGCAATAAGCATTATCTGCTTATCGGCAGCCATAGCGGCTTCCAGCGCCTTTATCGACTTTTCTCGGCCCACAAATAAAGGGATAACCATATGTGGGTAAACGACCACATCACGTAAGGGTAACAGAGGTAATGCTATACCCTCCATGTGGTTGGAGATTGTAGGATTATCCATTTATGGCCCCCTCAAAACTTCTATGTGGCGTCAGGTCGTACATTTAACATCCTAACTTTGACTCAAAAACTTGATTATCGTTTTAAGATGGGGCTAATTGCTGCAAATTACAAGCGAAATCTTGTTGATTATTTTTTTTATGAAAAGAACTCAACGCAATTAATAATTGACAAGCCCATCGATTAACAAAATAAAAAGTATTCAATGTCAAGTACTTAGCAACATATACACATTAACTTGATATTGACTAGAGACAATATTCTTCTCAATTTAACAAACACCCCAATGCCTCTATGACAGGTTAATGTTCAATCTGAAGATTTAGATAACATAAAAGATCGTAAGAAGCTGCCTTTCATAAAATCCTTTTAATAAGCCCATTAACAGTACAAGGTTATTTCTATTCAATCTTAGACAACTGTTCAAGCAATACGAAAGCTCAAGTTTATCGTCGTTAGCCTGCTTTTCTCTGAATGAACACCACATCTATTGACGACTCATTAAACCTTTTTTCTTTTAATTAAATGATAAGTTGATAATTTTACAGATTCAGTGAAGCCATTATTCTGGATATAAAAAAAGGAGCATATAGCCCCTTTTAAAATATATATTTTCGTTATTTACGATAAATTACAAATAAATAACAGCTTTCTCATAAATGGTCACTTTATTTGTATATTTTTTATACAAAAACAAGCCTATTAGTCTTCAGGCAATGCTTTTTGTTCATTATTATTTTCATAAATCAGCAAAGGCTCAGAATCACCTTTGATTACAGAGTCATCAATGACAACCTTTGATACATTCGCAATAGACGGAATCTCGTACATACTGTCAAGAAGTACATTTTCCAGAATTGAGCGTAAGCCTCGAGCACCTGTTTTACGCTCCATAGCTTTCTTGGCAATGGCACGCAAAGCATCTTCACGGAAGTCAATCTCAACATCTTCCATTTCAAACAGCTTACTGTACTGTTTGGTCAGCGCATTCTTAGGATCAGTTAAAATGCTGACTAACGCCTCTTCATCTAACTCATCTAAAGTGGCAATTACAGGTAAGCGACCCACAAACTCTGGTATCAAACCATAACGGACCAAATCTTCAGGCTCAACATCTTTAAGTGTTTCGCCAACCTTCTTCGACAAATCTTTACTCTTCACTTCAGCGGAGAAGCCAATTCCCCCCTTCTCGGAGCGATCGCGAATAACTTTTTCTAAGCCTGCAAATGCACCACCACAAATAAAAAGAATGTTTCCAGTATCAACCTGCAAAAATTCCTGCTGCGGGTGTTTTCGACCACCTTGAGGAGGAACTGAAGCAACTGTACCTTCAATAAGTTTTAACAGCGCTTGTTGTACACCCTCTCCCGAAACATCTCGGGTAATTGATGGGTTATCAGACTTACGGGAAATCTTGTCAATTTCATCGATGTAGACTATGCCCATTTGAGCTTTTTCTACATCATAATCACACTTTTGTAATAATTTCTGAATGATGTTTTCAACATCCTCACCGACATAGCCTGCCTCTGTGAGCGTTGTGGCATCAGCAATTGTAAACGGCACATTCAATAGCCTTGCCAATGTTTCAGCCAGCAGGGTTTTACCACTACCTGTAGGACCAATTAACAGGATATTGCTCTTACCCAGCTCTACATCATCTTTCTTGTTACCCTTCTGCAACCGCTTATAATGGTTATAAACCGCTACAGATAAAACTTTTTTGGCACGATACTGACCAATGACATACTCATCGAGAATGGCGTTGATCTCTTTTGGGGTAGGCAATTTGTCTGAGGTACTGTCAGGGCTATTTTCTTGAACCTCTTCACGGATGATGTCATTACACAAATCGACACATTCATCACAAATGAAGACAGAGGGGCCTGCAATTAGTTTACGCACCTCATGCTGACTTTTCCCACAGAAAGAGCAATAAAGCAACTTTCCGCCATCTTCGCCTTTGCCGTTTTTTTCGTCAGTCATTCGATTTACCCTACTGAGACAACGAGTCTACTTTGCTAAATGTAGCCTGCTACATTGTTTTTCAAGTAGATGGCAAGAAGAAGAGTGATCACACTCCCCTTACTTTAGCTTAGATTATTCTGCCGCAGCCCGCTTAGCGATGACTTTATCGACTAAGCCATAATTAACTGCTTCTTCAGCACTCATAAAGTAGTCACGATCTGTATCCTTCGAAACTACTTCAAGGGGCTGTCCAGTATGATGGGATAAGACTTTATTCAAGCGCTCACGAATCTGTAAAATTTCCCGCGCATGAATTTCAATATCTGAAGCTTGCCCTTGGAATCCACCTAACGGTTGGTGAATCATAACTCTTGAATGTGGCAGACAGTAACGCTTACCTGGTGCACCTGCAGTCAACAAAAGAGCACCCATACTCGCGGCCTGCCCTATACACATTGTACTAACATCAGGTTTAATAAACTGCATGGTGTCATAAATTGACATACCTGCCGTTACTGAACCACCAGGTGAATTTATATAAAGATGAATATCTTTATCTGGGTTCTCCGATTCCAAAAACAATAGCTGCGCAACGATCAAATTAGCCATGTGGTCTTCAACCTGCCCCACAAGGAATATGACACGCTCTTTGAGCAGCCTTGAATAGATATCATATGAACGTTCGCCACGCGCAGTCTGCTCAACAACGATGGGAACCAAAGAGCTATTTGTAATCACTTTCTCGGAATGACCATCATAAATGAAAGAGTTGGACATGTCCTTGCTATCCCCCTTGTGGACACAGTGACCAAACAGCCGGAAAAACCGGCTGCTTATAGAGATCAACTGGCTACGTCGGTCTCAGCTTGTTGTTCTTCCTCAGTTTTACTTTCCTGAGCAGGCTTAATAGCTTCTTCATAACTGCATTCTTTCACAGTTACCTGCGCTGCTCCCAGGACAGTATCAACCACCTGATCTTCAAGTACAATTGAACGTACTTCAGCCATCTGGCGTTCATTACTAAAATACCAGCTAACTACCTGTTCAGGTTGCTCATAAGCTGAAGCAATATCTTCAACTAGAGATTTTACACGGTCATCATCAACTTTAATGTCATGATGTTTAACTACTTCAGCAACCACCAAGCCTAGTTTTACCCGCTTAAGTGCACGATCTTTAAATAGCTCTGCTGGCAGTTTAGCAGGATCTATTTGGTTTTCGCCACCGAATATCTGTTGTGCAGCCTGCTGACGCATCCGATTAATTTCATCATCCAATAACGCCTTAGGTACGTCAACTTCGTTCTCAGCCAGCAAACCATCCATTACTTGGTTTTTAACCTTGTTTTTGATCGCATGCTGCAGCTCGCGTTCCATGTTTTTGCGAACTTCTGCTTTAAAAGCATCAAGTCCACCTTCAGAAACACCAAACTTAGCAAAAAATTCATCATTCAATTCTGGTAATACGGACTCTGCCACGTCTTTAACCTGAATTGTGAATTCTGCTGGTTGACCTGCCAATGACTCAGACTGGTAGTCTTCTGGAAAAGTAACATTAATCACTTTTTCTTCACCAGCTTTGCTACCAACCAAATTTGACTCAAAACCTTCAATCATTTGACCAGAGCCTAGCTCTAGTTTGAAGTCTTCAGCTTTTCCACCTTCAAACTCTTCACCGTCTTTGCGACCAACAAAGTCAATTGTTACTTGATCGCTATCTTTGGCTTCACGTTCTACTGTCTGCCACTCACGGTTTTGAGTACGAAGTGTTTCCAGCATTTGCTCAACATCAGCATCAGTGACTTCTGCACTGGGCTTTTCAATGATAATGCCTTCATAACCTTTCAGAGCGAGCTCAGGATAAACCTCAAAAGTCGCAATAAACTCAAAGTCTTCACCCGGCTCCATTTTGACAGGTTCAACTGAGGGCATACCTGCAGGACGTAATGATTCCTTTTGAATTGCTTCTATAAAAGAAGACTGCATTACATCACCTACAACTTCCTGGCGTGTAGACTTGCCGAAACGACGCTTAACCACACTTAGTGGTACCTTACCAGGACGGAAGCCATCAAGACGTATTTTCTTTGCGGTATCTTTTAAACGCTCAGTGACTTTTGCTTCCACTTGCTCCGCGGGTACCGTAATGGTCAGGCGACGCTCCAGACCAGAAGTCGCTTCGAGTGAGACTTGCATCGTTGTTCCTCGTTAAAACAAATTCTTCGAAGGGCCTAATCAAAGCAAAATGTTATCAGACTATCAACGCGATAGTCTCACGAACCCCTAACTTTTTCTGCCGACAATACAAAAATGGGGATAAGTCACCTTATCCCCATTTTTTTGATCTTGGTGCGGAAGGAGAGACTCGAACTCTCACACCTTTCGGCACTGGAACCTAAATCCAGCGTGTCTACCAATTTCACCACTTCCGCTTTAACTTAAACTAATAGCTCACCATTCGATCAACTATCAAAACTGGGGTGGACGATGGGACTTGAACCCACGACCACAGGAGTCACAATCCTGCGCTCTACCAACTGAGCTACGCCCACCATAAAAACCGTAACTTCAATTCTAGCTCAACCAGGCCCTTCTTCATTTAACCAGGGACTGGCGCGCCCGGCAGGACTCGAACCTGCGACCATCCGCTTAGAAGGCGGATGCTCTATCCAGCTGAGCTACGGGCGCTCATCTTACAGCACCTTTCAAAAAATTCAAGCTCTTATTTCTGCGACTCTTTTGTGCTAATAAATACCTATGATTAAGCTCTCACCAGTATAACTAATCTAACTAGACAAGACCTTTAATCTCTAGCATCATCACATCACACAACTGATGTATTAATGTTTAACCTAATACTTAATCAGCTAAGTTGCTAGAACTCAGATTGCTTGAAGCTGTGCTGCTCAGCAAGTGGTGCGCATAATACTTGCTGACCCAACTGCCGTCAACGCTTTAAAGCACTTTTTTATCAACCAGTTAGCCTAATGTTTACTTATTAACCAAAACAGGTGCCGTACACTAAAATATCACCTCATTGATTACAGGCCTTTTTCATCAGTCATAGATGTACACAGGTTATCAATAACTCCTTTCTTTATTAGACCTCCCTCTTTAAGTAATGATGCCAATTGCTAATACCCCAGCCTGCATGCGACAATGCACGCCCCAATGAGCTCCAACTGACTCCTAATTTACAAGGCACCTTAATAAGCACCATGAGCGGAAATATCATCGATGGCAGAGCAATTGCCACCCAATTGATTGAGCGCATCGGTCAGCAAGTAGCAAATCTTACTGCAGCCGGTCAACGTCCTCCAGGCTTGGCAGTCATCCTTGTTGGGGAAGACCCAGCCTCACAAGTATATGTAAACAATAAGCGTAGAGCTTGCGAAAAAGCAGGTATTGTTTCTAAAGCATTTGATCTTCCCCCAGAAACGTCAGAGCAGTCATTACTTGCTCTCATTGATCAACTAAATAATGATGTCACCGTTGATGGCATCCTTGTCCAACTTCCTTTACCTGTACATATCAATCAAGAATTAGTCATTGAACGTATAGACCCATCTAAAGATGTTGATGGCTTTCACCCATATAATATGGGACGTTTAGCTCTTCGTATGCCAGTCCTGAGGCCTTGTACGCCTAAAGGGATTATGACGCTCTTAGAAACGATCAATGCCAAAGTACGAGGTAGTAAGGCAACTATTGTTGGAGCCTCTAATATAGTGGGTAGACCTATGTCTCTAGAACTATTACTCGCTGGGGCAACAGTCACAACTTGCCACCGATTTACCCAAGACCTTGCTGCGGAGGTTGCTGCCGCAGATATTGTTGTGGTTGGAGCAGGTAAACCTGGCTTAGTTAAAGGCGAGTGGATCAAACCTGGAGCCATAGTCATTGATGTCGGTATTAACCGACTGCCAAGCGGTAAACTTGTCGGAGATGTAGAGTTTGATGAAGCTCAACAACGCGCCAGTTGGATAACCCCAGTTCCTGGTGGTGTAGGACAAATGACCGTTGCAACGTTAATTGAAAATACTTTCTACGCAGCTACTGAGCTTCATGGTTTACATAATTAACTGATGTACAAAGGAATCCCTTCAACAACACCAGCTACATGTAGGGATTCTTTTCCAACCCACAACCCACTTCATTTATTACATCACTTTATCATCGCTATATCAGCTTACAGCCATTTATCAATGAGTCATCATCACCCAGTTTAATTTAAGCCCCTTGTTACAAGCACTCTCCCTCTCCTCCCTTATTCACATTATTAAAAGAAATCAAATAACTCACTTACATAACCTTATGGTTTAAGACCTAGCTTGTCTTTACAGTCGAACTGTTTATAATCGGCCGAAAATAATGACTCAATAAAAACTTATAAAGTGAATGACTTAACAAGTGCTTAATATAAAAGGCCATGCACAAAACATAACACATGTACAAAACATAACAATTGTTGCCTGGCTCATCCTATAAGTGCTCGTTAAACAATCATTCATATGATATACCTCAAGTGAATTATCTTTTAGGAGCTGCTTGATACTGACAGTTTGTGTATTTATTTAAACTGTTAACTAAAAGTAAGCTGGAACAAGTAGGACAAGGAAAGAAAGTCAAATCCTAAAAAATACTCAACAAAGGTATATTAGTTCGTTAGGCTAATTTATATAAGCAGCAATCGCTTATTCATTGAGCAGCCACACGAACTTTGACTAAACTTTATACATATTGAATTTAATAACAATATCCCAACCATAGGCAAGGTGTTTATGCGCTACTGGTTATTCTTGTGTACCTTTTTGACGGCTCTTAGCAGTTATTGCTTAGCAGAAGACGTAAAGTTTCGTTTAATTACCGAAAACTTCCCACCTTACAATTACAGCCTTCATAAAAACGCGTACGAACATAAGGAAGAAAACATAGGTGGCTTGGCTGTTGAAGTTGTTCAAGAACTTTTTCAACGTGCAGGCTACCCCTACTCAATGAAACTACGTCAGTGGAATTACGCTTATGCTTATGCTCAACGTCGCCCCTTCCGTGGAGTCTTTGGTACAACACTAACAGAGGCACGTAAACCATTATTTAAATGGGTTGGACCGCTAATCAGCAATGATTGGATGCTATTTGCCAAAGCGGATTTCAATGATCGCATAGCATCAGAAGAAGATTTAAAGCCTTATAAAATTGGGGCTTACAAAGGTGATGTTCGAGCTGAATATCTTAAATCCAAAGGATTTACTGTATCTGAGGTTGACAATGATCGTGTTAATCCTAAACGCCTCGCAACCGGACTCATAGATTTATGGATATCTGGTGGCTATTCTGGTAGCTATTTTGCCAAAGAAGCCGGTGTTACCAATATTAAACCCGTATATACAGTGAGAAAATCCGAGCTTTATTTAGCAATGCATAAAGAGACACCACAAAAGTACATAGACCATCTAAATCAAGTACTTAATGAAATGCGTAATGAGGGATTTATCACCAATCTAGCCCAAAAATATGAAAAATCCCTGAGTATGCCTTAACTTAAATACTTCTGCCCTCCAGCCTCAAAGCTACGCTTGAATGCACGTTTGAGGCTGGGATTGGTAATTAGTTATTCCACTCAATAATCATTGCACGCACTGTCATTTTTAATTTTCTAAATACTTCATGATTAGAGTTAAAAGCACCATCTCCTGAAATCTTCCGGTATTCAGCCGTAGAAAGATTCTCTGCATCATAGTCAAATACTAACCGTAGTTGATTCGGTAAATTGCCAGACTCCCAAGAAGTGGTCCTCCCCTCATAATCCCACCCCAGTCCAGTGAGTTTAAACACCTGTCGGTTTATCTTTTCAACTTCAGTAAGTGTTGTCCCAAGCGTTATTCCACTGTGGGTTTTCCATTGTGTATTCGGCTGATTAATGGTGATGCGAAGAGGTTGAGAAAAGTTATGTTTCCATTCAATTAATAGCTCATTTTTAGTCTTGGGAAATAGTAATGTACCCTTAATTGTTTCTCCCTCTCCCACGGGAATTTCCGAACGTTTTACATGCTCAGTACCATAGCGTTTAATTAACTCAGCTTCAGTTGAGTTTGGTGTTATTTGACCAACGGCATGAACCGGATCAACAAGAAAATTATTATCAGTAGCATAAACAGTTTGAAACAATAAGCTCAACAACACAAACACACAGGGTAAGCCACGCTTAAAACACCGACTCATAATCTGCTTTCCTTCGAAAATTAATGAAACGGCGAGTTTAATTTAGCGTTTTTATGCTGCAAGTCGATCTATTCAAAAAACGACATTTTACACACATTTCATTACAGAAATTCACTGAAGCGCTATATTATGTATTCCAATCAGCAGGGTTGGCGGTATTAAAACGAGAAATTTTTTTGTTGCTATCACCTTTTAACTGGTAGTATGTATCTTGATATATTTTCCAGCGACACAAATCAATAGGGGTAACTTCAGAGGCATTCACACTATCAACCAACGTGCTTACTTCAAGTGCGGCCGCAACAAGTTCTGAACAAAAAAACTTACTAAAATCCTCTCTATTATACCCCAGGCCATGCATCCCAAATGGAAGTTCATCCAATGCATCTAATGCAGACTTAATTGCCTGTGGCATATCATAAGGTTTTCTGGCTTTCGCCTGGTTAAACAAAAAATTATAAAATTCTTTTTGCTTAAAGCGTGTTTTTCGTAGTTCTTCATTGAGCGGCAACCACCAAAGTTCACCATTATAGGTATTTAAACGGTCACTAAATCGAGAAATATTAACTCCGTTAAAGCCATGAAGCGATGTTGACTCAATAATTTGATTAAAAAACCTATTGGTATCGTCAGTGGTAATTTTGGTTTGCAAAATGACGCCTACATGTGAAATATCGGAAAAGGTTGCAAACTTTATAATTTCTGAAAAATGTCCCTTGCCACCAAAAGCGATCACATCACCTGGCTGCATTAAAGGCCGGGCATCTTCATAAAAAATTTGCTTCATAGGCATAATCACCTCCTGCTAATTAACGAATATTCATTTTATTAAAACTCGATTCATTTACCATAATGAGTGTAGTCAAATTAGACATAATAAAGTATTTTTTTTAGCCATTAACACAGTTGATATTTTCGAAAACACTTCCCTAAATATCCGGTTTTAACGCTTAACTAAATAAGAAAAAAATTTGATATAAAAACAACCTTTACCATTTTTCATTCTTCAAAAAATTCTATTTATTATGTTAAAACTACTCACATATTGTTACCCTACCTGCAACAGATACAGAGTGGTATAACGATGCTAGATTTCACACCACACCCGGTGTTAACTACCAAACAAGTGATGGATGACGCTGTTTTTTGCTTTTGCTATCAAGATGCTAGCGTGGCGTTGGTTATAACAATTTGGAGGGCGTTATCCAGCCTTTGTCTACCACTAGCCTATATCGAAGTACCACAGGTGTGTATTTAATCATGATTGAGGTATAGCAAAATGTGGGTTTGCTATGCTTGGACCGGTTTGTGAAACAGGTGCTGGGAACCTATCCTATGCAATTGCCCTGCCCCCTCCTTACGTCCTAAGAGTATAAAAATGATTTTTGTAGGGTATATGCTTTTTCAGCACTAAGCATTATTGCAATACTTATATCGCCATATGCTGCCTAGTTCTTTTTACTCATAAAGCAGCAATTTTAGAAAAAATTTCGAAGACATCATAAAAAATGAGATTTGTCTCAACTTGTCTGCTTATTTTTTTCGACACAAATAAAGTGAGTATGATATACAAGCATCTAAAACTTAGTTCAAAAAATTTATGTGTATTTTAGTAACCAATTAAAATGCTCAGATCTCATATTTGTTTATTAAACATAAATTTACAACGCGTTTAAAATTTTTAAAACTTAATTAGTGCCTACATCTACTCATAACAATAGTTTTCGCAAACTTAGCGAAAAGCTTACCAAAGAGATAACAATGAAAGCTGTTAAAATAAAAAAACTCTTTATTTACACCAGTGCCAGTTTAATTACTGCTTTTTCTATACATGCCACTGCAAATCTGAGCCCAGGTAATGTGATGAATAAAGCACATACGGCGCAAACCAATAAAGCAATCAAAAACTTTAAACAAACCCGAAAGGCAAAAGGCTATATTTACGCTTCCAAAAACAAGTTAATCGGAAATACTCAAGAAACCTTCAATGTCACTGTTGGCCCTCATAATACCCAAATGAGTTCTGTCACAGGAAACATTCACTTTGCCTTTGATCCAACCCAAGCAGCATGTAC
Source organism: Zooshikella sp. RANM57 (assembly GCF_050749885.1). Taxonomy (NCBI): domain Bacteria; kingdom Pseudomonadati; phylum Pseudomonadota; class Gammaproteobacteria; order Oceanospirillales; family Zooshikellaceae; genus Zooshikella; species Zooshikella sp. RANM57. Next base: position 111,860 of record NZ_JBOIUB010000005.1, read on the forward strand.
TCGTGGTCTACACCTTACTTATTCAATTGGCGCCTCAACACCCATCTCAATTAGTCCCAGCTGTGATAACTTATTACACAAGGAGTTAAACTACGACTGGAGTCATACCATTGCCTCTCCAGAAGTCACGCTACCAGAGGTTCCTTTAGATGGTTTAGGCATCTTTAGAGTTGGCGCAAAAGTCGGTGGTGCTTTTAATGTCGGAGCCAATTTTCGTGCAGGCGTAAAAATTGGTGGCTTCGAAAAAAACAACGATCCTATTTTTCAACAGGGCGTAAGACAACCCGATATTGTATATGCCACAGCCAGCCCCTGGATCTCTGGTAGTGTCACCGGTAAAGCCTATGCAGCAGTTGATTTTCTTGGGGTAAAGCGTATTGAAAAAGGAGTGAAAGGTCATCTTAACCTAATCAATATGTCTACTGAAGGACACATTGAAGGTGGTATCACTTATAAGCCTGGTGCATCCTCTTTACCAACAGAGAATGAAAATCCCTATCAATACTATACTAAACTGAAATGGACAGGTAGCGCCAAAGGTGGTGATGGTGATATTTCACTTTATTGTGATGTAAAACTGTTTAATGTATGGAATATATTTAGTCGTTCAACCAAAGTGATCAGCTGGAAACCTATCTACGAAACCCAAAAAACGTTCTACGAAAAATCACACTATTTCTAATAGTAATACTTATAATGAAGGGTATACCAATTTATACCCTTCATTTATAACTATTCAGTTATAGCTTAAACTCCTGAAGTCATGCCATATGCTTTTGCCATAGCATTAGTAAAAGCGAGTTATTATTCTCATTAGGGTAGATCACTCCATGAGTATTACACACCGAACCCTTTTTTTCTCTGTTGCTACCTTATTAAGTGGTATGGTGGCAGGACTGCTTTATTTTGGCGTGACGAATACCACGACAAACAATACATCGCCTAAGCCTGAACGCTCATCTTCTCTAAATACTTCAAATGAAAAAACTGATAGCAGCATAATGCTTAAACAGCAAAAACTGGCCTATCAAGTCACCATAAACAGTAACATGACAAATGCCAGTAATGAAAAAGACAGTTCTGTTATTCGTTTCAACATAGCCTTAAAAGCTGCTAAAAATGACTCAAAGCAGCCAACACTTCTGTTAGGTCGCATTGACCAAATAACCGCTAACCGTATAGCTGAAACTTCAAACAAGCTGCCGGAATTTCTCTCGTTTACAGCAAACTACCAAGATGGTCACTTCCACAATATAGACCTACTACAATTACCAGAGAACCACCCACTAACGATTATTAAAACCGTTTTAACCCAACTTTCCTACAACCAACATAAACCACTTCAACTCCAATTAGCTGATGGCATATACACATTTCAATACACCCGGAATAATCTTCAAGTACAGCGCGAGACTACCCATATCGAATATAACGCAGCACAAGCAAATACTTACCATGTCCTATCTCAGTCTGAACATTGGGATTTGCACTTGCAGAAATCGTTACACCCTAGCGCACTAAAATACGAAACATTTCGTCAAATCAACTATAATGGCCAGGTTATCAATATTGACCAGTCAATTACCATTGATTCTATTCACTTTCCACACTCTTTTGACGACTCCCCTGCACTCTATACTCATGATGCCAATAAGCATCACGCACTTATCACTTCAACACAGGATAAACAGCTCAAAATTGAGAGTAATGCTGAACTAATGGATGCACTAACCTCGTTTTCTAATACACCAGATATCTACACTATATCAGCAATCGGACAATATGCCGCTCAACAAGCTGGACTTGCCTTCGTGGAAGAAGTACTACTGAATTCATCACACAGTGACACCCTAAAGTCAGCATTAATATTTGCCCTTGAACAGTCAGGTGTTCCAGAAGCTAACAATATACTGTCTGCAATCATTTTAAATGAAACAATTGATGAAAAAAACAGACTTCGAGCAATCACATCTATAGCAAAACTCGGCGATGTTACCTCAGATTTAGCACTTACCACCCTACAACAAATGACTCGTATTGATAATCAAACGATTGCTGATACGGCATTACTTAATGTGGGTATTTTAGGAGATCATGCGAAACATTTAACCAATAATGTAACTGATTTTCTTCATGATCAGCTACAAAAAACCGAAAATAATAACCATTATATTACCCTACTCGCCGTCAACAACTTAAAAACATCTGTGCTTAACCAAAACATACTGCCTTTTATAAACAGCGAGCATTATGAAGAAAGAATGGTTGCAGCACGAATTCTGGCAAACGATAAACAGTATCAAACTAAACTTTTTGATCATTTATTAATTGAGAACAATCCCAGTGTTGCTGGAGAAATAATTGATGCTTATTTATCCAAAAAATCAGAAATCACGTTATCAAAGGAATACCAATCTAAGCTTATTCAGCGAATGAATACAACGCCCATTACCCCACTGAGAGAGAAGTACGAAGTATTATTTAACACTCTAAATGAACAATAATGCTACGTAGGGTAGAATCTATCTACCCTTCAGAGTCCATGAATAGATATACAACACTACCAACATTGCCTCCCTTATTTAATAAACCTTACATCGCTTTATCATAAATAAGATTAAATTAAACAGTTTTCAATGGTCATACATTCATCACGTATTCTGGATAGCCAAAACTTAATATTTTCATCAGAGTGACAGTTTGAGCGTATGTTATTACCCATTTCAACGATATTAGCCAACCGGTAGCTTATAAAGTCGTAAAAAATAGACTGCTCATTATACGTTGGCTTATGCTTGTAAACCATTGTACAATCATACAGCTTTATATTTCTAGGCACCAAAGATATAACCAAACTGGTGCGACTCCCACCTTCACAAATCTCAGCTTTATGTAATACATGACTTCCTTGTAATAAAATACCCTCACCAGGCTTCATTGAAAAGTCACCAAAGTCTTTTGTACATAAACGGCCACTGTTAACGCCACTTTCTTTACCACTTTTTTCCAAAAGTATCACAAATACGAAGGGAACGTAATCTAAGTGCCAGTCATCAACAGCACTTTCTTCATTTTTAGCCTGCAAATTGATATGACTGTGCTCCACTTTAATGGGGTGCATTTTTAGCTCAGTGCCAACAATTTCAGATAGTATCACTTCTAAATCTGAGAGACCGAGAATATCGTCAATCTCAGGAATACCACGAATAGTATACGATCGGCTGTACTGGACTGCTTTTGACTGATTTTTGTTTATGATATCAATGAATTTAGTTAATTCTTTTTCGGAAAGAACCTGAAAGGGCTCACTGCAAGCAAAGTTAATCTCAGGACAAATGTTATTAAAGTTAGGTGTTAACCGCCATTGAAGGTTAATATCTGATAAATATTTTCGCTGAAGTGAAGCAGGAACACCCATTAACATAGAAGACCCTCCCTGTCGCAATTATCATCCTTATCGGTGACATTCGCTGTAAATTAGAGCAATCTATTATCGCTTGGTACTCCAATTACCGTCTTGTTCTTGTTATTTCATATTCTCCCTTTAAAACTCTCAACAAGAATTTACCTTATCCAATTAGAAAACTTAACACTTTACATGGAATTAACATTAATGCTAACTTCAACACAAAAATAATTACTCATGCATAAAGTTCAATATAAATAATTTACCAAAAACTATATATTTACTAATTAGTTTCAAAGTTAATAAAGTATACTAAACCTTTAGGGCATCTCTAAAAATAGTGTTTTTTTTGAGAGAGCAAAGAAATTCTGTACCGACAACTGTAGTGTATAAGGAATACATGAGGATCCAAGTACAGCGCTAACGCAATTGTCGTAAAAAAAGCGCATTTTTAAAGATGTCCTCTATGTGAAATATACCGTAAAGCAATTATAACCAAAGCAGTGATTTGATAGCACGAAATATTTTACACTGAAAAAACAAAATGTTATTCACTTTTACCATAATCACTTATACGTAATTCAAGAGTATAAAAACTAAGCATATAAATGCCTAATCACTTCTCTACTACCTTTAAAACCTGTTCTACCATGTAGTACCCGCTCATTATCTAATATCAATATATCCCACGCTTTTAAGGGGATAGCCCACAAGTTTATAGGATCAGATATAATATCAATGGCTGCTTGATACATCGCTTCTATTATCCGATTTTTACCTATCACATATTGAGCTAGCGTAGTAAACCGAGTGTGATAGCAAGTTTTATTGCTACCTTTGACATTCCAAAGCATTGCTGAGCATTCTTGCAACTCTCTACCTGACTGAAAACCTTTAAATATAAGTCAACGCTCTTGGATCTGCTAATTGTGTTACTAGGCTGCCAAACTGCTGTTGTAAACATGCACTCAAAGTGTCACTTTTCATAACAATGGAACTACCACCCACTGTTGCAGGTACTTTACACGTTAACGACATGATTCGTGGATAATGCTTTGCATAAGCACTATCTGTATGTAATGCCATATAGCCATCACCATAGGCTTGCACCTGATAACGACTATTTTTCTTGAGAAATTCTTCTTGCTGTCCTTCTAAATGGTCAGTCGATGAAGAATACATTGATTTTAAAGTATTACTACCTAGTCACTAGCAAAGATTCTAATCTTTTGTCTTTCACAGTCAGTATCTTGCTTATAAAACGAACAAGTCATAATTTCGTCTTATAAATGCTCGATAAACTCATGACAACTAAATTAGTTTTTATTTATATTGATTGACTGCTTCATTGGATTTAAACCTAATCCAAGAAAACCGCCTTTAGTTCACAAGTAAAATACAAACGAAATCCCGATAACTCAGTTCACTTACACAACAATGGCAAATATCCTACACAGGCATACAACAATCGTCACTTTGCTTCCAACCCAAGTTAGACCAAACTATATATCAACAGGCTGGCACCAACGGATGGTTCAAGGAAGCTCTTTCGTAAGGATGCGTCAGGGATAAGCCAGCCAGGTTTTAAGATAGGACCCAATGGAATGGGTTAGGGAACAACTTAAAGGACTAAGTATCACTAGGATGGTGACAAAAAAACCTGCAGGATGCAGGTTTTTTTGTGTCTGCAATTTAAGCAAGAAGCTTCATACTTCCTTCATTTTTCCTTGAGTGACAACTTCATCACTCGTTTGCCGACGATGGTTAATGAGGTATAACGCACCAAGTACCAAAACTAGACCAATGAAATGCAAAAAGTAAATTGCTTCACCATCTAATACTCCCCACATAGTCGCTACAATAGGAATAAAGTAAGTTATAGATACAGCAAAAATCAGTCCATATCTTAGAATTAAACGACTATAAAGCGAAATCGCAACACATGTACCTAATAATGCAAGCACCGCAATGGCTAATAAAGCAACAACCGTATGATTTGTAGTGGGCAGTTGACCTGCAGAATAACGTAAAACGATCCCTATAAATGCTGGTATAGACCATATACTGATGGAGATGGCTGTCAATCTCACTGCAGAGATATGCTTTAATCGGTAACGAATCAGGTTACTGGCAATCCCATAGCTGATAATACCAAGTAACACAACACCACAATAAAATAGGTGATGTGTAATATTAGCTAAATCAGAGCCTGCTGATACCAAAATAACAGCCCCAATACAACCTAAGCCAGTCCCCAGCAACTCGTTCCTAGAAAAGCGCTGATTATATGCAAAAAATGCAATAACCAAGACAAACACAGGTTGTAATGTATTTAACATCCCCACTAAGGCACTAGGCACAACCTGTTGCCCTACTGCAAACAATAGTGTTGGAAACACACTACCAAAAAAACCTGTAAGTGCTAAATACTTCCAGTCACTAAGTGACAACTGTTTTAATGTTGGCCGTAACCAAAAATACAGTGGAATAAAGAAGAATCCTGAAAAAAAAGTACGTAACAAACCAACATCCAATGAGCTAAACGCCGTTAAACCTTGCTTAATGAGAATATATGTACTACCCCAAATGATGGATAACACCATTAACAACAACCAAGGTTCAAGACGCATAAGCAGTTTTGTATCTTTACGATCGAAGTTCATTATGATGTCCTTCTCGCATGGGTTAATGCACTCAATATACTTAAGAGTATATTGAGTAAATATAGGACAAATCGATAGAGAAAAGATGTTAGTTAAATGAACCCAAAAATAACAAAATAAGGCATTATTAATCTAATTATCAAAAAACACTTTCCGTTGATTTAAACAGGAAGTCATTACTATTAAAATAGTTTTTTTGCCAGATGTATTATGAATAATATAAACATTTAAATTAAAACCGCAGCATCCTTGCCATAAAAGAAAGCTTCATTAATAGCTTTCAGCCGTTTTTCAGCTATAAATTAAATATCTTTTCCAAACGCTTTTTCTACAGACTTAATAAATCTACTCTGCTCATCTGTTAACTGACCATCGGCATTTGCTATATAGTTCAGTGTTTCAACGATAGATTTTTTTTGTGCTCCAGAAAAGAGACTCTGTAGAGGGGCAACGATATACTTTACTTCTGCAATATAATTTGCACTGTCTTTCCATAAAAAGGCCGCTGTAGTAAAAGCTTCAAGAGCCTGCTTTTCAGAAAGACAAAAAGTATGAACAAACGCTTGGATAATTGTCTCTTTTAGCTCTTTTGTTATCTCTCCTTGTAGCTTTGCAATCCCCAAAACCAATACTGTTGCACCTTCAACAGCACTTTCCAAGCGGTGTAGAGGCTTAATTGAGTAAAGCTTTGCCCATTTATGTCTTCTGAACCAATGAAAAGGATTGAATGAGTTTAAGTCAACACCAGACTGTTGTAGCCGGTTAAAAGCCCAAACCAAAGCAGCAATTGACGTTATTAACCCGATAAGTATATGCATATGACTATCCTGTTATACTGCAAAAATAACTACTCATAACAAAAAGTCCTTTATAATAGCACCAGGAATACCCCATCACAATTGTGGGTTATACCTTCGTAGTTCAGTCTGCAGTCAATTATCTTCTTTAAGAAGGCTGCTTAATTAGCTTTTGTTATCAATATTTATCATTATATGCCTTTCTATAATATATCGATCACGTAAGCTTTTGAACGTGGCTAATCTGGCCTTCTCACACTAACGTTAGTGACAAAAAACGTTTTAACAATGCTAGCAAAGCCATCACGTAAAAAAGCTCTAGGCCAAAACTGCCACTGTAAGGCTGACATGCTCGAATCATGAGGAGTCCAGGCAAAGCTGACAAATCTATCAAGAGCACGTTAAAATAGTTTCATAAACCATTGAAGTATGCGCTAAGGATAATACGCATAAAAATTTCTTGTGAAAGGCATAGTATGTTTGAGTATCTTAAGCTGATACATACTTAGAAGTTTATTAGCGATCTATCAAGACTTAGTATTTAGAACGATTGTCAACCTGATGATAATTACATATCTTCCATAAAATATAGACAGATGTTCACATTCTAATTTACGCTCTGATTTTTACTCAATTAACAGAGAAACATAAGCATTTTTCTTTTCAATATGACCATAAGACTCATACAAAATCCACTACGTGCAAATAATATTTTATCAAGTATATCTATCTTGAGCCATTATTAGAGGTTAGAAAATAAAAAGAATCATCTAAACAATAAATATAGGCTCACAGAATATCATTGTTAATCAATGAGGTAATATCCAATAGATTAAATTTTTTATTATGCATTACTCTAGGCATTGATAACTAGCATCTTTTAGACTAAAAGATATACTCAAAGTAACTATACAACAGTAAATAGGTATATAAATGCTCAAAAAGGCTAAGAACGTAAATGTTTGGCCTGATCCAATTATTGAATGGGCTGTTACCTCCACTATCGATGTCAACCACCCAGTAATATGGATTAAAACACTAATTAAAAATTTATTAAGTACAGGGCTACCACTCTCTCGGATTAGAATTCTTCATCAAATTCTCCATCCTCAGTTAGCTGGAATTAGCTATTGCTGGACTCATCCCTCCCAAGATATCGTAATTAATAAACCAACTCAGGGTCTATTAGAGAGAGAAACATACTTATCAAGCCCATTATACCTCATTTGCGAAGGTAACACCGAAAAAGTCCGCTGTCGTCTGAATCAAGTACAAAGTCAACCTGATTATCCAATACTCAATGATTTAAGAAAAGAAGGCATGACTGACTACCTCGTGCTACCACTTAAATTTTCGGAGGAACGTACGGGAGCTATAAGTTTTGCTACCACCCACTCCGATGGTTTTTCTGATGAAGAGGTTTCATACCTACAACAATTTGTACGAGCGATAACGCGTAGTTTAGAAGTACTGGTTCTTCATGAAAAGGCACTTTCTCTCCTCAATGCTTATTTAGGTAAGACAACAGGTAATCGTGTATTAGCGGGTACTATCCAACGTGGAGATGGAGAAACAATTAATGCTGTTATTTGGTTTTCTGACTTACGTGCTTCAACAAAGTTATCAGAAACATTACCCTCCAATGAATATCTCAACGTATTAAATCAATATTTTGACTGTCTTGCTGGCAGTGTTTTACAGCAAGAAGGTGAAGTATTACGCTTCATAGGAGATGCTGTTCTCGCAATATTTCCTGTTGGAGAACATAACTTTAAAACATGGGATAGTGCTTGTAATGCTGCGTTGGTAGCTGTAAAAGAAGCAGATAGACAGGTCACCGCTTTAAACCAGGCACGAAAACAAGTTAATCTTTCTCCTATTAATTACGGTATTGCACTCCACATAGGTGAAGTACATTATGGCAATATAGGCACAGCTACCCGTGTTGAATTTACGGTCGTAGGTAAAGCTGCTAATGAAGCAGCAAAAATAGAGTCATTATGCAAAGTACTTAACAAAAAAGTACTGATTTCTGAAAGTTTTACACAGTACCTTCAAGCACCATGGCGATCGTTAGGAGAACATGCACTTCCTGGATCACATCAAACTATCAAGCTATACAGTTTTGATTTTCATTAAGTTATTACCCTGAGAAACAATAAACACACAAAACATAAGGAATAATTACCTTAAACTATAACCTATCATAATTTACAGCGCGGCTATACTCCTTAAAATTCTATACTCAAATAAGAGAGCTGAAGTATTTATCTACTAGTCTATAAAAATATACCTTTTACTTAGTCATCTCCTTTCATTATGACTAAATACAAAATTTTGTTTTATAAAGGTATATATCTACTCGATTCATAGTTGTTTTCCACACTCAAGCTTGCTTTTTTATATACCCTTAACGAAGGGTTTTTATACTCAAACACTACTGGACGGTTATATTCATAAATAACTGGAGTGAAAGACGCTTTTCAATAAACACTAAAAATAACTTGTAAAGAAAATATTCAGCATATCAATTACGCCTACTATAACGCTAGTTATAGATAAATAAAGCCTCTTAATAACCAACGAAGGAAAGAGAAAACTTGACCATAAACAAGGAAGGTTATAATGAACTCTAAATCAAAGTTAACCCTTATTAGAAATAGCATCTTAGGTTACTTAGGTTCAATCTTTATACTAATCCATGCTAATAGTGTAATAAGTGCTGAACCTGAAAGCATAATACCAAATCAGTTTGAACAAGATCATCTTATATATACAACAAATGAGATGTTTAGCTTTAATATACACGAATTTATAGAAAAAAACGCGCCACATATAGTTCAATATACTGAAGTAATATCTCACTGGAGCGGTTATTCAAGCATCAGTCCGAAAGTATTAATTGCCTTAATAGAGCAGCAGACAGGGTTAATTACTAATAAGAATTTAAATATATCTGAATACAATAAGCCTTTAGCTAACTTATCAGATAAATATGGTTTTTCTGAGCAAGTAGAAGATGTGGCCATCAAGCTTTCAACATTCTTTTATAATAATGAAAATAAAGCAAGAAATGCGATACCAATAACGTCCACTGCACTCGAGCAACTTTTTTCCACAGTAAATCAGCAACAATATTCTGACATCACAAAAAAACAGTATACACAAGAGAAACTCGCAAGTTTTTATGCTATCTACTACAAGTTATTTCCAAAGGAGTCACATGAAACACATGAAATTTCATCTGAAAGAAAGCAAGATAAATTAACTAATCAAAACTTGCAAAATAATCAGCTTATTATTCCTCCTGACAATCTTCTACAACTACCTTACCTTGTTGGCAGGGCCTGGTACTTTGGCGGCACACATACTAACACCGGTAGTGGCACGTACCCTCAATCCTCATTAGACTTAAATAATGGTGGTGTTTGGGGGTCAGATACCTCTAACAAATGGGTTGCAGCTGCAGCACCAGGGCGAGCTAAAGTACACTCATCTTGTAACCTGGAGATTGTTCATGAAGGTGGCTGGTCTACCACGTATTACCATTTAGACAATATTCAAGTAAGCACAAATAACTCTGTTTCCCGCAACCAAAAAGTGGCTAATTACGCAGGCAATAAATCACAAGCATTATGTCAGGGAGGACACTCCACTGGACCACACCAACATTTCAGCCTTAAAAAAGACGGCCGCTTTTATCACCTTAATGATGTCAAACTTTCAGGTTTTAAAGTCCATACTGGAAGAGATAGTTATGACTCAAACTGTAACTATTTTTGGCTTGAAAAAAACAATAATAAGTATTGTGCCTGGAATAAATTAACTAATCCTGGCGTGCCTGGTGAACCCGACCCAGATGATGATGTTGAACTAAAAAATGGTATTCCTATAACTAATATTTCAGAAACTAAAGGGGATCAAACATACTATAAAATTAAAGTTCAAGCGAATGCTTCAGACCTCATGATTAAAATTGATGAGGGATCGGGTGATGCGGATATGTATGTCCAACCGGATACAAAACCCACATTATCAAATTGGGATTGTAGACCTTATAAGGTTACACAGCTTGAAGAGTGTTTATATAAAACTCCCAAAGCAACGACTTATTATGTACTACTTCATGCATTCAGTAATTATAATAATATAACACTCAAAGCTTCATATAAAAACGCAGGTGATCAAGTACTAGAAAATGGTGTGCCAATAACTAACCTTAGTGCCACCAAAGGACACCAAATCTATTACCAGATTAATGTACCCGCTAAAGCCAGTAACCTGAAGATATCAGTGGATGGTGGATCAGGTGATGTTGATATGTATGTAAAATCGAGTACTAAACCAACACTTTCTGAATGGGATTGTAGACCTTATAAAGTAACTCAATATGAAGAATGCGCTTACAATACGCCAGATGCTGCAACTTACTATATACTTTTACACGCATTTAGTGACTACAATGGCATTACGCTAAAAGCATCATACGACAATTAGAGCTTAAAAAAATGCCAGGCATGCTTAATCACGCAGTTTTGGATATTAAGCATGCCTGATTTTGACTCTTCCACTCTAATCAGTTAATAAACCTCTCTAAACACCATACTAATCCCATGCTTTTAGAGACTCCTCATAGGATGTTGTCTTTCCGGGTGGTTCTTCATTTGATAATTTGGGTTTTGGTGCGCCAGGTTGTGATAACCAGTAATTTTCATCTTTAGGCTTATTTAACCTTGGTTCGCAACGTTCCTGACCGTTAATTGCAATTTGTTGTAAACGATTATCCATTTCTTGGGCCATTTTATTCATTGCTTGCTGAGCTGAATGAGTACCTGTGATAGCTAATGAAACATAGATCCACCATACATCGGATAAAAATGGATAATTTGGTACATTTAAGCCTGTCGGTGTCCATGAGTTTCTTGCATTACTGCGGTAAAACTCAACAAGACCGCCGTATCTATTGGCAGCCTTGGAAAATGCCTCTGAGTTTATATCCGACTTTCTGATGGGGGTTAAACCAACCAGTAACTTACGTAAAGATACCGTTTTTGATACAACAAATTGTGCATATAACCATGCCGCTTTCCTTCTATTTAATGGTGTGTTTTTCAAAAGAGTCCAGGCACCTACATCCTGATACCCCATTTTCATTCCTGGCTCCCAATAGGCGCCTTTAGGTGAAGGAGCCATACGCCATTTAGGGATACCATCACTATCAGTGACCGGTAAAGAAGGGTCTGTCAATATTGCCGTATAAGCTGTATACCAGAAAATCTGTTGTGCAATATTACCTTGACCAATAATGGGTAACGAAAGTCTTTCATCCATATTGATCGCTTCAGGTGGTGCAAATTTTACCAGCCATTCCTTATATTTTCGTAACGCATATACCGCAGCAGGACTATTTAACGCTCCACCCCTGGCAACACTTGCCCCTACTGGGTGACAGTCTATAACTCTAATCCCCCATTCATCCACAGGCATACCATTCGGCAAACCTTTATCACCCGCACCCGCCATGGACAACCAGGCATCTGAAAAACGCCACGCTAAAGAGGGATCCTTTTTACCATAATCCATATGGCCATAAACGGTAATCCCATCAATTTTTTTTACTTTATTAGTAAAAAAATCTGCAATATCTTCATAAGCAGACCAATTTTCTGGTACACCCAACTCATAACCATAAATCGATTTGAATTTAGCTTTCAAGTCTGGCCGAGAAAACCAATCATGACGATACCAGTAAAGATTGGCAAACTGCTGGTCCGGCAACTGATAAAGTTTTCCATCTAACCCTGTGGTAAAACTTAAACCAATAAAATCATCTAAATCTAATGAGGGTAAGGTAACGTCTTTACCTTCATTTTTTATAAAGTCTGTTAAATTAACGACTTTTCCAGAACGAAAATGAGTACCAATTAAATCACTATCACCAATATAGGCATCATAAATATTAACCCCCAATTCAATCTGGGTTTCCATTTTCGTAACAACGTCATCCTCTGCCGTAGTTTCATGAACTACATTTATGCCCGTAATATCCGTAAATGCTTTGGTTAAAACATTAGCCTCATACCAATGCGTGGCAATGGGTTCTGATACAACCCGAATAGTTAAGTTTTGAAATGGTTTCGCCACACTGATAAACCATTCCATTTCATTTAGCTGTTCTTCTTTGCTTAATGTACTCTCTACAAATTCGTTTGTTATCCACCATTGAGCATCTTTCCTTCCTGCAGCACACGTCATACTCAATAGTAATAAAACAAATATTAAGGTACCCTCAAAAAATTTTTGATGTCCAAAACAATATGACGCAGCGTTCACTTTAAGCCTATAGTTTTATTGATACTGGCTTTTTATTTTAGTCACGCTACCATCCGCGTACATTATCTTCAGAACATTTTGTAACTTCGCTATCTCTTCATCTGGCGTATCCAAGTTACATGCTAGTGCACGCAGTGTTGTAAAGTAAACTAACTGTTCTTTTAGCTTCACATTATTTTTTTTTGCATAGTACGATGAAGTAACCGTATCTGCAGCCCATACATCTATTCGTTTATTGGCGAGTTTATGTACATTATTTTCTTCTTTCGACGTAAGCCTAATGGTGTACCCTAATTTTGCTAAATAGTCCACCACCGCACTTCCACTATAACTACCTATTTCTAGCTTTTTGACATCATCAAGTGCTTTTATATTATGGGGTGAATCTTCCATTGTATAAAAGCCAGTTTGTGTGATTAGCGTCGGACTTACCCACTGGAACAATGGTTCACGTGCCTGAGTTCTTTGCACCGGAAATACACAGTTATATTTTTCTGTTTGCGCTAAGTTATAAGCTCGACGTAGTGGTACAATTTTTATTTCAAAAGGTAACGAAGCTTTATTAAATAACATCGAAACAATATCAATACTTATACCTTTTAACGCTTTACCTTGTTTAAAGCTATAAGGAGGTAATTCTTCAGTAAACAATTTAAATTGTACTGCATAGCTATTTATAGGTATTAAGCTAAAAGCATACAGCAAAGACATATATTTTATTAGCCTACCCAATAGTTGCTTTGTCATCATAAATACTCTTTATTAGCTTTTAAAATAACAAACAGCATCTCACTCAGTTCATTGATACTTATTCATCACAGCAGAGATACTACCATCTTCATACATATTCTTTAATGTTATCTGTAACTTCTCAATTACTGCGTCAGGCACGCCTATATTACAAGCTAATGCCCGAAGTGTGGTAAAAAAGACCACATGCCTTTTAAGTTGCACATTATTTTTTTTTGAATAATACTTTGCCGTATTTGTATCTGCAGCCCAAATATCAATACGATTATGGATTAATTTATGAATATTATTTTCTTCCTTCGTTGTCGTACGAACAATAAATTTCAAATTACTCAAATAATCAACAATCGCGCTCCCACCATAGCTCCCTATTTCTAAATACCTTGCATCTTCCAACGTACGAATACGCAATGACGAATGTTTATTAGTATAAAATGCAGTATGTGTAATAAGTATCGGGCTTATCCAGTGAAAAACTACTTCTCTTTCTTGATTTCGTTGTACCGGAAATGCACAACTATCAACTTTATTTTGTAACGTATTAAATGCCCGTTTCCAAGGCACCACACGTACTTCATAATCAAGTTGTGCTTTTTCGAACAATAATGACACTATCTCCACACTAATCCCTACAGGCTGGTTGTCTTCCATCATACTATAAGGTGGTAACTCTTCAGTGTAGAGTTGAAACGTTGTAGCAAATGTTAGATTTGGCAATCCAGCAACAATGACAAAAATAAAAGCCATTGGTGCTATACAGTTGATGAGCATGACTATTTTCATCATCTATGCCAAATAAAAACTAATCCCATGCCTTTAGTGAAGCTTCATACGAAAGCGTTTTCCCCTTAGGCTTCTCATTGGCGAGTTTCGGTTTAGGGGCACCAGGTTGTGCTAACCAATAATTAGGATCTTTTGGTGCATTTAACTTTGGTTCACAACGCTGTTGTCCTTTACTTGCAATTTTTTGTAAACGTTCATCCATTTCCTTAGCCATTTCATCCATCGCCTGCTGCGCTGTCATTTGACCACTAATCGCCAATGCGGTCTTTTTCCACCATAAATCAGCTAACTCTGGATAATCCGGAACATTAGTCCCTGTTGGCGTCCATGCGACACGTGCTTTACTTCGATAAAACTCCACTAATCCCCCATATTTATGAGCGGCCTTCGAAAAAGTAGAGGATTGAATGTCAGAGTTTCTAATAGGTGTTAAACCCACAAGCAGTTTTTTCAAGGAAATGGTTTTAGATACGACAAACTGGGCATATAACCATGCGGCCTTGCGACGCTCTAAAGGAGTACTACTTAAAAAAGTCCACGAACCAGCATCTTGATAACCTAATTTCATTCCTTTTTCCCAGTAAGGCCCCCTCGGAGAAGGTGCCATACGCCATTTAGGTGTACCATCACTGTTCGTGACAGGTAAGCCTGGCTTAATCATCGCCGCTGTAAAAGCGGTATACCAAAAAATCTGTTGCGCAATATTTCCTTTACTTGGCACATCCCCTGCTTGGGTAAAGTTCATATCTTTAGCCTCAGGAGGCGCATACTTATTTAACCATTCGGTAAATTTACGAATAGCATACACAGACGCAGGGCTATTTAATGCCCCTCCTCTCGCTACACTGGCACCAACTGGGTGGCAGTTTTCCACTCGAATTCCCCATTCATCTACGGGGATTCCATTAGGAATACCTTTGTCTCCTGCACCTGCCATTGACAACCAGGCATCAGAAAAACGCCAACCAATTGAAGGATCTTTTTTTCCATAATCCATATGACCATAAACAGGATGACCATCAATCTCTTTCACTTTATTAGTAAAAAAGTCCGCAATATCTTCATAAGCAGACCAGTTTACAGGTACCCCTAATTCATACCCATAAATCGATTTAAACTTGGCTTTTAAGTCTGGCCGAGAAAACCAGTCATGGCGATACCAATAAAGGTTGGCAAACTGCTGGTCGGGTAATTGATAAAGTTTACCATCAGGTCCTGTTGTAAAACTCAATCCAATAAAATCATCTAAATCTAAGGTCGGCAAGGTAACATCTTTACCTTCATTTTTGATAAAATCACTTAAGGCGATGACTTTTCCATAACGATAGTGTGTCCCAATTAAATCACTATCATTAATATAAGCATCATAAATGCTGTAATCTAAATTGATTTGCGTATCAATTTTTTTAACGACATCATCTTCGCCGGTAATTTCATGAACAACATGAATACCTGTAATATCAGCAAATGCTTTTGCTAACACGTTTGCTTCATACCAGTGAGTATCAATGCGTTCAGAAACAACTCGTATCGTCATCCCTTGAAAAGGTTTTGCCGCACTAACAAACCATTCCATTTCACTTAGTTGCTCTTCTTGAGTGAGCGTACTTTCATTAAACTCAGATTTAATCCACCACTTAGCTTCTTCCATTCCAGCAAAAACGGGATAACTCAATAACAAAAAAAAAGCACTAATTGTTGTCGCGAGTGTTAACCGTCTAGATATAGTAGAGGTTTCTCTCATACTATCTGCTCCTATAAAGGATACCTATAACAAACTATGAATTTGTAATACTATTAAAGGTATTTTTTCACTGTAATAACATATAAAAATGAATATAAGAAGTATAGTGCTAATAATGTTGCCTGCCACTAGATAAAAAATCTGGAATACGCTATAAACTGCTTGGTAGCCTCATTAAAGCTATAATTCAAAACGTTCAAGTATTGGTTTATAAAGACTCAAGGATAACCACGATAAGAAACGCCATACTATCTGTTGGTAGCCGCTGAGGTGTTTAACATAAACAAAGTTATATTCAATAACGGCTTCAGCGCCACGTAGGCGCTTAAACTCAGATGCTCCTGCACTAAGATTTAATTTCAAATTATTTTGTTGAGCATAAACTAAATTAAACGTAACCAGGCGCCGATAAAGTGCCATTTTTTTTGGCATTTGCATATTATACCCAATAATAGGTACTGTAAGGGTGTCATCTATACCACAAAATCCAACAACACCTAACATCTCCTGCTTATGAAATAAACCGTAAAGTTCTAATAACCCAGCCTTTGCATGTTGCGCAAAATAGTCACTCGTAAACTGGATATTATGCTTACTGTACTTATCTAAATACAGTTGATTATAATATGCTTCAGCTTGATCCATATGCGCTTGGTTGTTTGGATCAAGCATTCTAAAACCCCAATCAGACTGCTTTAGTAATTTTAAATCGGCACGCGCATCTCTTTTTTGTTGCCATTTCTTAAAGTCCATGAACAAATAAACCTGTCGGTTGACTATGGGTAACCAACCATCTTCTTTTGTTTTCGCGATTATTTTCGAGTGTTCCTGTACATTCAGCGATCTTAACATTAAAGCATGATAGGGATATTTACTGAGTGCTTGCTTCCTTAAAGCGGTTATGTTTATTGCCTGCCATGCTTTTGCATAAAAATTGGTTGAAAAGCACAAATTATTAAGTATTTGTATTTCATCAAGCTTTGCCCAACGAAAAGGTGTTTCAAAAAGATATGTTAATCCCAAACAAAAAATACGTAATATACGACTACTTACTTTCGGCAATTCATCACGCGTGAAGTAAATCAATTGTGTCATGGGCGACACTACATAACAGTTGTTTTTTTCAGTTGACTGCTTTCCCTGCAACGTGTTAATAGAATCATTCACCGTTGCCGTGACAATGACATCCTCTTGTTTATATGAAATAAACTGTGTGTGCAATCGCCTTATCAAGCCAGGCTTTTGCATGATTGTTAAAAATCGCTGTTGAAATTCATTATTATTCAACTTCATTAGCTATTTACTTCTTCATATCTAATGGTGTATCCATCCCACTCAATATCCAAAGTACTGACATCAGTCACTGGCCGACGATAGCGTAAACAACGAAAACATAGCTCAGCAAACGTTAGCCACTGTCCACCAAAGAATAATGGATAAATACTATCGGCAAAGACATCACCAGCACATCGATAATCAAATAGTAACTTTTTAAACGGCTCCTTAAATAAAAAGCCATAAAATATGATGTTACCTAGCCGGTATGATCTGGTTGAAGCTGGTTTATAATAAAAATGACCTTTGGCGTTCATTGTCAAACCAGAAGCCAATAGGTGTAGCCCACTGGTTGCTCTTGGGTTACACTCAATCACAAATAATGTATTATTTTCTTCAATAAAATCAAAAGCAACCTGTCCGTGATAATGTGTTCGCTCACCAAACTGTCGAATAAATACCTCTAAGCGATTATCACAATAAGGCTCAAAATAACTAGCTGCCGACTGATTAACACAATATTTTGGCAGATAAGCCTGATGAGCGATTAATTGTCCATGTTGAAAAAGTGCATAATTGCATATCGCCTGCCCCACTATTTTTTGCTGTTGAACCCATGGTAGAGCAGGGTTAATCTGATCCGGTGTAAGAACACCCTGATAAGGATACCTAATTACCTGACGCCCAAATCGTGAATAAACAGGTTTTAAAATAGATGCTTTATCATCAACAATATCATCGGGGTGCTGACAATAATGTGTAGAGGGTATCTGCACCTGACCAAGCCCTGACAATAAAGACAAGCTAGTAAATTTATTATGTAGTGTAAACAATAAATCGTGTTCTGGTAGAAGCCATTCTATTACGCGTCCATCATTTAACTGAGCGTCAACGTCTGCTTTAATCGTCGCCAAATAGAATACTTCTTCACACGTAGGAATAATACATTCAATGCAATTATCTCGTAGTAGTTTAATTAATGCCTGCTTATATTCTTGTAAATTAAAACGGGGAAAAGGTAATTGAATATAGCCTTGAATACCCTTTACAAAACGGCCCAAAGGCCAAACCATACTATCCGCCAAAAAAACCTGGTGACTCGCTCGCATCAATAATCGTGCCCACTCTATGGCAACGGGAGCACGCGCACCTGTCACTAAGATAACCACTGATTAACCACGCGCCGCTGTTTCGTTAAAGGTTGCCACTGTGGACGTGGCCGATATTCAAAATGCACCTGACTAACATCCACATGTAATTGTTTGAAAAGCTGCTGTAAAGCCTTTGCTATGTGTTCATGTCGCTGATCACTTTCAATCTGAATACAATCTTTATTGATTTGACTGATTCGATAATCCAGGGGTTCATCACTGATTAAACTAATGGTTCGGTATATCAAATCAGATAACACGACTACTGATGTATTATTATCACCTGGTAATTTCAGTAAATCGCCTGTACGCCCAGCAATACTCCCTATAGCTTGGAAAACGACAGGTGAAGAATGTGCTATCTCTAATTGATTTTCGGCGCATTGTGTTCCATTACACTTATCACTTTGCTCATCAACAACCGCAATGACATCGTCTAATTGATAGCGAATAATAGGCTGTGTTCGTCGTCTAAAATCAGTGATGATAGGTGAAAAATGTGTTTTGTCAGGTGTTAGCCAATGTGGCTCAATATGCACAATATCCTCATTCCAACGCATAATCCCATCCCTTTGGGTGCATGCCAAAAAACCTTCAGTGCATTGGTAAATCTCATGAATTGGGCATTTAAACTTTGTCGCCAACAAAGCGCGATCAGAAGGCGTTAATACTTCAGCCCCTGAAACCACCAACTTAGGTGATAATGTCCGATGTTCTTGTGCGCATAATTGAAGCGCCTGGGCACTGCCAACCAATAAGGTAGGGTCAAATGCCGTTAACTCCGCCATCCATTGATCTAATGGTTGAGTAAGATCCACATAGTGAAAACGAATATGGCCCCGTTGTACTGTCTGGTACAACGGGCTATTCGCCCGAAGTAATAATGCAATACGTTGTGGAGCCCATAAGCTTGGCAGTAAGCGACCTAAGATATAACCCGCCCAGTAATGTCGCTCTGTTTGCGAAGCTAAAAATAATCCTCGCTGTCCTGAAGTTCCTGAAGATAAACCAACTGTTACATCCCCACAGATAGAACGACTAAAATCTCTTTCCTGCTCTGCTCTCAAAGCACAGTCAAATAACTGATCTCGATCCAACTGCCGTGTATTAAGCTGATTAAAATGTTCCATCATCAGTGACTTCGACATTAGCGGAAATTCTGCCAACGACTTGCCACGAAAGGCTTGGTAAAACAGTGAGTGCTGCGTAACCCAATCCAAATGCTTACTAATCTGCTGCTGTTGCCAGTTAAGTAACTGAGCGCGTGATTTAAAACGACGGTAGCGGCTCATGATTAAATGGCGAAGTATATTTAACTTTTCCATTAGCTAATCCAGCCACGCTGTTTTAATTGATTCAACGTTTCCTGGCAGTGAGAAGGTAGAAATATGACCTGATCCTTAGCCTGTTCATAGCAAATTCGCAGTTTGTTTAATGTATCTTGATAGGCCTGCCGATTATCACAGACAATATTCGCCAACCAATGTTGGTTAACACCATCTCTCAAGTTATCAATAAGCCAACAGGCATCAGCCAATAAAAATAAAAAACCTTCAGCTAAACGCACCAATAGCCCCATTTGCCCTGCTGCATGTCCAGGTAAAAAAACTAAATATAATGCGTTATCACCAAATAAATCATACGCATTAAGGCCTAGCGGCCCTGTTGTTAGCCCCAAAACACTAGCCAGGTCCAAAGGAAAATGATTGATAAATGTCAGGCTTAAATCTTCAGCATAAGACAACTGTTGTGGTGATAATAGCCCTTGTAAATAACCCTTTCGAATTCTATGAAAGCGATTCGCATGGGTCATAAAATGATGTGCATCAGAGTGACAATAAACCTTCGCCTCATTAAATTCACAAATACCCGCAATGTGATCAGCATGAAAATGCGACAAAACAACATGACGAATATCTTCTGGCTTAATTGCTAAGTGTGCAAGCTGAGATACCAGCGTTTCTGTCTCTGATAAAGAACACGGTGTCACCAACGCATAGACACGTTCAGGAAAATGCTGAGTACACTGCATAAAGCGTTGATGATAGCCTGTATCAAAAAGTATATAACCTTGTTGCGGATGGTTAATTAATGCTACTCCGGCCGGAAACGCTTTTGGAGTCCAACCCAATCCTGGTTTCACCATAAAGCCAGGATGAACACAATGACCGACTTCAAGCAGCCTGACGCTGATACCACTGAGCATAACGCTGAATTCCTTCTTTAATCGATACTTGGGGCTGATAACCCAATTGATTTTTGGCCTTCGTAATATCAAGCGTCTGATGATAATGAAAAAGAGCAGCGGTATAACGGGTTAATTTGGGTTCAGGTAATGTGGGAAGCTTTTGACAACACCATTCATTCATACGAATAATGGGTGCAATCAATGAATAGGGCAATGTTTTAATCTGTACAGTTTGCTGCAGTGTTGAAAATAAATTCTGTAAAACGGTTTGCATAGGCATCGGTTCATCATTGGTAATATTAAATACCGATTTGGATGCAACAGGCTGTTCTGTTGATAATAAGGCGGCATCGGCTACATTATCCACATAGGTCAAATCAACAATAGGATTTCGTCCTGAAGGCAACCACAATATCCCATGGCGAACAACGGCTAAAATACGTGGTAAAATCGCTTGATCATAGGGGCCAAAAATACCTCGTGGTCTTAAAATAACGCTATTTAAAGTACTATTAAGTACCTTTTTTTCTGCCCACGCTTTTGTTTGGGCATAGTCATTACAAAATGCCGGCCCCAAAGGTTCCTCTTCTTTTATCATCATTTTATCTTGAAAATTAAAGTAAACACTTGGGGTAGAAATATGTACAAATCGTTTTACCTGACACTGTGTTGCGGCTTTCAATATATTTTCTGTACCCTCTACATTACTCTGTACAAAATCTTGATGCTTGCCCCAAGGACTCGATAATGCAGCACAATGAATGACGGCATCAATATCCTGGCAAGCTTCAAGCAATAGCGCTTGTTGCTGTAAATCAGCACAGACAAACTCACTGTGCGTACTGCTGGCAAGCTGTTTGCCAATGACTTGATTTCGACCTAAAAAGCGAATGGAATGTTGAGTATGGTATTTCCGGACAATGGCTTGTCCTAACATACCCGTTCCCCCAGTCACTAATAATTTCATAATTGCAATACACCTAAACCTAACGACAATCCTGCTGCTGAGCCAAATAGCAGCACGTTTTTTCCTGCAGGAGGTTGCTGATGAACCAATAAATTGTGTAAAGCAATCGGGATCGATGCCGCAATTTGGTTACCCATGGAAGAAAAGATATTAATGACTTTATCCTGCGCAAAACCAAGACGCTGCGTTAAATGAGCCAATCCGGCATAACTGGCCTGATGAGGCACAATATAATCGATATCAGCCATGGTTAAACCGGCTTTGTTTAAACCTTGCTGAATAAATTCTGGAGCCAGTTTAGAAACCAGTTTATAAAGTGCTTTACCCTGCATTTCAAAAAAGCAACCCGATGCTACCGCTTCCATATCATAACGAGCAGGATGCAACGCACTTCCTCCCGAACGAATCTGACACAAGCTATAGCCTTCAGGAAACGTTTGGAACAGGCTTGATGTTAATCCACCTGCTGAAGAAGAAGCCTCTAAAATAAAAGCCGCCGCACCATCTGCAAATAAGGTGGCCGTTTCAGCTTTAGTATCGGTCACCCCCACCTTCGCCACTTCACTCGAAATAATCATCACTCGCTGATAACGCGCACATTGTAATGCACAATGACACATTTCCAACGCGGTTAAAAAAGATAAACAACTGGCATTCACATCCATACTGGCAACAGGCGTTTCAGCACCCAACTCAGCAAGAATCCCCGCGGCATTGTAGGGTAACGCCTGATGACTGGTACCACTGGCACAAACCAGCAAATCCACCTCATCTAAAGTAATACCTGCTTGATTCAATGCCGTTTTCCCTGCCATAGCGCCCATATATAGCGCTGTTTCACTGGGCGCCGCATAATGTCGGTAATCAACGCCATAACGTTGCCGACATGTACCAGGGGGTAGATTCAAACGTTGGTCCATTTCTTCTGCAGAAATGGTTTGTGCAGGGAGATAACAGGCACTTGCCCTGATCGTAAACGACATGTCAGCCTCACTTTACTACTTTAGTACGTCAGTCTTCAGACACCTATACATGAACTCGTTGTTTTCATCAGCCAAATATTTACATTTTTTTGATCGCTTGCTAATTCATTAAGTGAACTCTGTTCTATAGATTTCCACTCAAAAATCCAGCCCTTCACCATTTCGGTAAATACTCAACATAGAAAACACTTCCTAACCTTTTACTCTCAAATTACTATGCTTATAGACCATATCCCAGCGTAATACCCAGTTTTCCTAGCATGGATAAAACCAGATTAGAATCACCCACTAGGCTTTTAATCCGATATTTTCAAATACAGCCCAAAATATTATCCGCTATAAAAAAACCTGCTCAAAGAGCAGGTTTTTTAGGTTTTAACGTCATTATTTTTACAAAAAATAAACGATACCTACAGCTAATAATTACTCATCAGCGCTATTTTTTCTACTTTGCTTTTCTTGTTTAATTTTACGGTACAGTTTACCTAATTGCCTATTTCGCTGGTGCTGTTGCGCTAACGTTTCAGCATTCCTTCGCTGTTCCTTCAGTAATTTCTGGTAATTTTTCCAACGACGCCTGTCAAGCTGATTAGCCATTAGTGCTTGTTGTACAGAACAACCAGGCTCATTTTCATGCGTACAATTGTAAAATCGACAAGTAGTAATGAGCGCTTCAACATCAGCGAATACATTTTGTACGCCTTCTTCACTAGGGAGTAACTGAAGTTCTCTCATGCCTGGTGTATCAATTAACAACCCACCACTATCCATGACATAAAGTGTTCTTGCCGTTGTGGTATGGCGTCCTTTAGCATCATCCTCACGAATCGACTGTGTTGAAATCTGTTGATGACAAAGACTGTTTATCAACGTTGATTTACCCACACCCGATGACCCGACTAAGGCAATCGTTTGTCCTGGTTTACACCAGGCTTGTAATCCTTGTAACTGGGTAATATCACGGGCATCACAGACTTCCACGATGAGATTAGGATGGAGCCTACTGGCTTGTGCTACAAAATCATCATCGGCTGTACATTGGTCTGACTTAGTCAGCACAATAATGGGGGTTACTTGTGCCTCAAGCGCTAATACTAAATAACGTTCCAGTCGTGAAATATTAAAGTCCTGATTACACGAAGAAACAATAAACAATGTATCAACATTGCTCACAATAGGCTGAACCCCTACTTGCTCACCAACTGCTTTACGCGCAATAAGCGATAAACGAGACAACTGTCGTAAAGGCCTGGCATTATCATGTAGTTCAGTCGTATCAAATAACAACCAGTCACCCACCGCCAATGGTTGAAACTTTGCACATAACTGAGCATCAATTGAAAATACCTTCTCTGGCGTTAACACATGAATATGTGAACGATGGATTGCAATAACCCGAGCGGCTATCGTTGAAGACAATTCATCAAGTGTTAATTGTTGCTGAAAAAATGGTTGCCAACCAAGTGTTAAATGATTGATAAACATAGGAGAAAAGCCTAACAAAAGTGATTTTTAGGGCTTCTCATTGGAAAACCCCGGTTAGAAATACCGGGCTATACGGGAGGAATGGACCTAGAAAAGAAAAACAACACCTGCGTTATCTGCCAGATGTAGGCTTCTGTCTATTTATATCTGCTGACTATTTACAACATCTTACAACATCACTGATGTTGCTTTTAGATACATCTTAACCCATTAGCCCAGAACAGTTTCATTACACTCATGTCTATCCTCCATTAACTAAAAAAGGGCTTAAAACGCTGGCTTTTTAATAACGCCAAATTTCGACTGTTACATTACGTGGTGTATCTCTGGTTAGCAAGCCTTTTTAAATGAATACCCTCCATTAAAGGTATAACCTAATAAAAATATGACGAAATTAAGACAATCCTAGCTGTACTTTATGGCTAATTTCCTACACGTAATAGTAACAATTATCACTTTGATCATCTCTGAAATTCATGGATCATTACTCTCCATGATGGCTGGCAGCATGAAGCTTGAGGGAGCTAAAGCGTATGGATGCGTCAGGGACTTTCCAGCCATTGCTTGTGTGACGACCTAAGGATCAGGGTCTAGGGATGGGCTCAATGGAATAGCCACCAGGATGGTGATAGAAAACCTGCATTTTGCAGGTTTTTTTGTGCCTTCATTAAGCGGCTCATATTAAAAAGTACCTTCCCTTTCTATACTACCGGGGTTAATACATCACTTGTTGCATACTCAACAAATTCATAGCTGATGTTATTTTCATCACGATAAAAAACACGCATACCTTGGTTCGCCGCTCGCTCAACTTGATATTCAATGCTATACCCCCCCAAAGCCAAGCGACTTTTTAACGTTGGTAAACTATTAACCGCAAAACCCAGGCAGGTATTATGCTCACTCATATCTTGTGGATTGTAGACTTCAATAGCTGGGCTTTGTAGGGCCAGATTACAACTACCATCACCAACATGCACCCAATACACAGCCATATTCTGCCACTCATACTGGCCTCGAGCACGCATTGTCCAATGCGGAAAAGCAACCAATAAAAAGTGAACTGAACGCTGAATATCACCCACAGTGATATTCATACTTTCAACATAAGTTAATGACTCAGTACCCTTTAACACACTGTTTCCAGTGGTTGCCTCCTGCCTGCAATAGAGTAACTTGCATGTTGTTGACTTATGGGATGTCATCATTTAACACCCCCAATGGAGTGACTCATACAGTTATCCAATTTGATAACGCGCCAACTGTTGTTGAATCATCAGTGCTTGTTGATCCACATTTTCACTATGGGTAAATGCCTTGTCGGCATTCTCGGCAGAAGTGGATGCCTCCTGCTGAATCCGCTCTAAGTTGCTATTCATTTCAGAAATAACATTTACCTGCTCTTCAGCGGCTGTCGCAACCTGCGTGTTCATACTGTCAACATCCTGAACATCCTGTACCACTGTATTGAATACATTTTGTGTCTGAACAGCATGTTCAACGCCCTGTTCAGAACGCTGACGATTGTCATTCATGGCCACCACCACAGACGACAAACAGTTTTTAAAACCCGAAATTAATTCCTGAATAAGCTGAGTAGAATCCTGGGTACGTGATGCCAATGATCTGACCTCATCGGCCACCACCGCGAATCCACGTCCTTTTTCACCTGCTCTTGCGGCTTCAATCGCGGCATTTAACGCCAATAAATTTGTTTGGGCAGAAATTTCATTAATCTCATGAATAAATTCCGCAATTTTCTGCATATTCTCATCGAGCTGGCTGATAGCACTGGACACATCCACTAACTCATGGGCTAACGTTTGGCTATGCTGCTGTAATTGACCAACATACTGCTCACCACCACCCACCGCATTCACGACTTGCGAAGTGCGATCGGCGGTTAAGCTGGCATTTTTAGCCACATCTTGTGCGGTCGTTTGGAGTTCCTGCATGGCAGCTACCAGCTGCTCTACCTCTCGATCATGGGCAGATAAGGCATCACTTGTCGCTTTTGACTCCTGACGAAGTGCATTAGCCTCAGTCAGTAGCGTCTCTACAGACTGATAGAGAGAACCAATCATCTTTTGTAATGATCGAACAACGCGATTAAAAGACTCCGTCAACACGCCAATTTCATCCTGAGTTTGAGTCGCCATCTGTTGACGCAAATCCCCCTGCTCAACAGCCTTCATCACCTTTACCATTTCAGTGACCGGTTGTGTTATTCGCCGTACCCACCACAGGCTACCCGCCATAACAAGTACCAATAACACACCAAAGGCAATGCCATTTACCCGGACACTGGACCAAAACTCATTACGAATATCATCAATATATTCACCTGTACCAATCACCCAGCCCCAAGGTTCAAAAAGCTGTGCATAGGATATTTTCGGAAAAAACTGTTCGCCTTCTCCCGCTCGGTGCCATTTATACTCAAACCAGTCTCCTCCCGCCAATGCAACACGTGTTGCCTCAGCCACCATAGCGATACCATCAGGATCTTTTAAATTACTCATATCCTGACCTTGCAACTCACTATTCAAAGGATGCATCACCATTCGGTTACGTGTGTCATTTATCCAAAAGTAGTTTCCCTGACCATAACGCATCGCTCGAATAGCGGATAATGCATTTTGTTTAGCTTGCTCTTCTCCCTGCGTAGTTCTTTGCTGGTAATAATAGTTGGAAATAGCATGCACTGACTCAACCAGCGTCTTCACTTGTAGTGCTCGCTGTAAAGTCATTTGTTGGTATTGGTGATAATAGCTATAAACTTGAAGCGCAATGGTGGTCAGCGCAAAAAGCAAGAAAATAAATGTTAGCTTGACTGCGATTCCTATTCGCACATCCATTGCTTATTACTCCTTTAAACCTTGTCAGTAACCACTGTTAAGAGTAGGAGATGGCTTATAGGACAACAAACAGC
The DNA here is from genome assembly GCF_050749885.1 of Zooshikella sp. RANM57. NCBI lineage: Bacteria > Pseudomonadati > Pseudomonadota > Gammaproteobacteria > Oceanospirillales > Zooshikellaceae > Zooshikella > Zooshikella sp. RANM57. The sequence goes on from NZ_JBOIUB010000005.1 coordinate 139,317, forward strand.
AAGTTATGCGAATAAGCAATCAATAAGCGCCTTATACTTCACTCTTAGTATATGTAAGACTGAGGACATAACGCCACAGCACAGGGCCATTGCCCTGCTCCACGCCAAATGTTTAGGTAAAAAAAAACCACAGCCTAAACTGTGGTTTTTCTAAAGCTCGATAAACGTTGTCACCAATACGACATGTTCATTTCACCAAAGGTTACTTTTCAACACGCCATTTTGTTCCTTCACGACTATCTTCTAATACGACACCCATTGCTAGCAGTTGATCTCTAATTTCATCTGCTTTAGCAAAGTCACGTTGTTTTCGTGCTGCATTACGCTGCTCAATTAAGTTTTCCACCTGTTGTGGATCAACATCCTGCGTTTGTTGCTGAAAGAACGCTTCAGGGTCCTGTTGTAACAAGCCTAAAACATCGCCCAGCGCTTTCATTTCTGCCGCGATCTGTGCCGCTTGTTCAGGTTGAGTGGCTTTATTACGGTTGATTTCTCGAACCATATCAAACAACACGGCTAACGCTTCTGGTGTGTTAAAGTCATCATCCATCGCCCCATAAAAACGCGCGCTAAACTCACTTTCCTGCGCTTTAGGTAATGTAAGCCCACGCAAACCATGGTAAAAGCGTTCCAGACTGGCACCCGCTTCCTTCAAGCTTTCGATGCTGTAATTAATTGGACTGCGATAATGACTGGCCAGCAAAAAGTAACGTACGACTTCTGCCGGAAAGTCTGCCAACACATCACGAATCGTAAAAAAATTACCTAATGATTTAGACATCTTTTCATCATTAATCCGCAATGCACCGGCATGCATCCAGATATTCGCGTATTTTTCACCCGTAGCAGCCTCAGACTGGGCAATTTCATTTTCATGATGAGGGAATTTTAAATCGGGCCCCCCCCCATGAATGTCAAAGGTATTACCCAAGCAGCAGGTCGACATCGCTGAACACTCTATATGCCAGCCTGGACGACCTTTACCCCAAGGCGATTCCCATGAAGGCTCTCCTGGTTTGGCCGCTTTCCACAATACAAAATCCAGTGGATTTTGCTTGGCCTCATCCACTTCTACACGTGCACCTGAGCGCAGATCGTCCAACACTTTACCGGACAGTTGACCATAGTGAGCAAATTTTTCTACTACATAGTAAACATCACCATTATCTGCCGCATAGGCCATACCTTTATCAATCAAGGTTTGCACCATGGCAATAATCTGACCAATATGTTCTGTCGCTTTAGGCTCCAGATTGGGTTTACCAATACCCAATGCCGCAAAGTCTTCATCCATGGCATCAATAAAACGTTGGACTAATTGCTGCCAGTCTTCATTGGCCTCCTGGGCACGACGAATAATTTTGTCATCAATATCGGTGATGTTACGGATATAATTCACATCATACCCTTTAGCCCGCAGATACCGCACTATGACATCAAATGCCACAAACACGCGACCATGGCCCAGGTGACAGTAGTCGTAAACCGTCATGCCACAAACATACATGCTGACTTTGCGTGGTTGTAACGGTTTAAACTCAGACTTTTCTCGGGTCAGAGTGTTATAAATCTTCAACACAGCTACTGTTTTCCTTTTTCTTATCCTGCTTCATTCGCAATTTTTGCCCATGTATCACGCAAGGTGATGGTCCGGTTAAACACCAGATGATCTTTACTACCCTCTTTACTGTCCAGACAGAAATACCCTTCCCGCTCAAACTGGTAGGCCTGCCCAGGCTTGGCTTCGGCTAGACTAGCTTCAAGGCGACACTCTGCCAGCACCTGCAATGAACTTTTGTTAAGGAACGCTTTAAAGTCACGCTCTTTGTTGCTATCTGGGCTTGCTTCATCAAACAGTCGATCATAAAGACGTACTTCTGCAGACAATGAATGTTCAGCACTCACCCAATGGATAACCCCTTTCACTTTACGACCTTCAGGGTCCTTACCCAGGGTTTCAGGGTCATAGCTACAACGTAACTCAATGATTTCGCCTGCTTGATTTTTAATGACGTCATCACAGCGAATAACGTAGGCATTCCGAAGGCGTACTTCTTTACCCAACACTAAACGTTTAAATTTTTTGTTGGCTTGCTCTTTAAAGTCTTCTACATCAATGAACAACTCACGGGCAAAGGGCAATGTCCGTGTTCCCATCGATTCATCTTGTGGGTGCACAGGTGCGGTTAACTGCTCAACCTGATCTTCTGGGTAGTTGGTGATGACAACTTTTAAGGGGTGTAGCACTCCCATCGCCCTGGGTGCATGTTTATTTAAGTCATCACGCAAAGCATGCTCTAACATGCCCACGTCGACCACCCCTTCACTTTTGGTCACACCCGTTGCTTCACAGAAGTTACGGATAGCGCGTGGTGTAAAACCCCGGCGGCGCATCCCAGCAATGGTGGGCATTCGGGGATCATCCCAGCCATCAACCACTTGCTCATCGACCAGCTGCTTCAACTTACGTTTACTGGTCACGGTGTAATTTACATTAAGGCGTGCAAACTCAATCTGTTGTGGATGACAAGGTACATCCAGCTGGTCCAAAAACCAGTCATACAACGGACGGTGGTCTTCGAACTCCAGCGTACAAATCGAGTGTGTAATCCCCTCAATCGCATCAGAGAGTCCGTGAGCAAAATCATACATTGGGTATACGCACCACTCATCACCCGTTTGGTGATGATCTACTTTGCGAATACGGTAAATGATCGGGTCACGCATATTCATGTTAGGTGAAGCCATATCAATTTTGGCCCGAAGTGCATGTTCACCTTCAGCAAATTCACCACGGCGCATCCGCTCAAACAGATCAAGGTTTTCCTCAACAGAACGCTCTCGATAAGGGCTATTCTTCCCAGGCTCTGTTAATGTACCCCGATATTCTCTGGCTTGTTCTGCATTTAACGAGCAGACATAGGCTTTGCCTTTCTGAATCAGTTCAACGGCATAATCATATAGCGCCTGAAAGTAACTGGAGGTGTAACGAACCTCTCCTTCCCACTGAAAGCCTAACCAACGAATATCTTCTTGAATCGCGTCAATAAACTCCTGGCTTTCTTTCTCTGGGTTAGTGTCATCAAATCGCAAGTTACAGACGCCACTATTCTGCTCCGCCAGAGTAAAGTTCAAACAAATTGACTTAGCATGACCAATATGCAAAAAACCATTAGGCTCTGGGGGAAATCGTGTGTGAACCTGACCATTATTTTTATTATTTTTTAGGTCTTCACTGATAATTTGCTGAATAAAGTTATTCGGACGTGTTGTTTCTTGATGATCCATACTAGCTTACTGTAAACCCGTCAAATAAATACACAATAATCCTCCCCTAATACGACACATGACACCGAGTAGAGATACGCGCTCACTATGAGCAAATACCTCAGCAAGCGCCATGCTTTTACATACATTCCTACACATTAGCATAGGCCAGTGTAAACCCAATGGGGAGGCGTAGTTTGCGGAGCAATAGGTAAAGAGGCTATTATAGCGCCCTTTTCATGCTGTGATAAACCTAACTGAAGTCTATCCTGTCATGCTACAGTGATAAACGATGACTGTATAGGTTTTCCACCTTACTTAACGAACGCTTGTTACTGGCACATGCCTGTAAACTGTTAAGATGGAAAACACAGCAGATATTGATCTAATTAACATAACCCAACAAGGCAATAGCATGGTTATTTTGCACACCAACTTTGGCGATATCAAAATCCAACTCAACCATGAAAAAGCACCTAAAACAGCGGCTAACTTTGAAAGCTATGTAAAAAATGGTCATTACGATAATACTATTTTCCATCGTGTTATCGATAACTTTATGATTCAAGGTGGCGGCTTTGCACCTGGTATGCAAGAAAAAGACACTAATGCCCCTATCGAAAATGAAGCGGATAATGGCCTGGAAAATAAAATTGGTTCCTTAGCCATGGCACGTACTCAAGACCCTCACTCAGCTTCAGCTCAATTTTTTATCAACGTTGCTGACAATGACTTCCTAAATTTTCGCTCTAAGACCATTGAAGGCTGGGGCTATGCTGTATTTGGTGAAGTAGTAGAAGGCATGGACGTCGTCAATCGTATTAAAGGTGTTAAAACCACAAGTGTTGGTTTCCACGCTGATGTACCTGCTGAAGAAGTCATTATTGAATCCGCTGAATTAGTAGAAGCCTAATCACCATGTCTGTGCTGTTTATCTCTGACTTGCATTTGCAGGTAAAGCGTCCTGACCTGACAACCGCATTTAGCCGATTTTTAACGGAACAAGCGCCTCAAGCGACGTCGCTGTATATCTTGGGGGACCTGTTCGATGCTTGGCTGGGTGACGATGCAATGGATGACTTACAACAGACCGTGGCAAGTGAAATAAAACAGCTGGTTGATCGTGGTGTTGCCGTGTATTTTATGCACGGCAATCGTGACTTTCTGATTGGTGAGGACTTTGCTGCACTTACAGGTCTTCAACTATTAAATGACCCTTGTATTATCTTCCTGGGTGATCAACCTGTATTACTATCCCATGGTGATCAGCTTTGTACGGCAGATAAAGACTATATGGCGTTTCGCCAATACATTCGCAATCCAGCCACCGTCCAAAAACTGCTCTCATTGTCAGTTAATGAACGCATTGCGATGGCTGAAAATATCCGAGCACAAAGTCAAGCAGCCAATCAAGCTAAAACCGATGAAATCATGGACGTCACCCCAGCAGAAGTTGAGAAGTGGATGGTGGAGCATAATGTTCAATGGTTTATCCATGGCCATACCCATCGCCCTGCAATTCACACTTTAACTATCAACCAACAGCCTGCGCAACGCATTGTGCTAGGTGACTGGGATAAAAAAGGTTGGATGTTACGTTGGGATGAGTCAGTAGGTTTCGACCTGATCGATTTTTCACTCTAACCATTTTTCTTTTTAAAAAATCAGATTAAGCTGTTTATTCTCCCCTCACAAAGCTTGTTAATTTGTGGGGGATTTAATTCGTAAGAGCTATTTTTTTTAATTTTCTAAACCATCTTTATTTAAAGTCTGCATAACACTCTTCGAACACGCCGTAAATCCCTCCTTGGAGGCTTGGCTGCCGCATCCTTGCGGCAAACAGTTCGCTGTGCGTTATCCAGCCTTTATCTACCACTGTCATACATCGAAATACCACAGGTTGTTCTTTATGATAGGGATATAGCAAAAGTGGGGTTGCTGTGGTTAACAGGCCCTAGGTTTGAGGCACGCCACTATGAAAGCGAAACTCAGTATCCGGGCTTAAGATTAGCGCCTTTTCCATTTCAGCAAAAAAAGATATTCGCTCATCAATGGGTTCTTCACTGTATTGCATAGCCAAACGTAAGTAATCCTGAAAATGACGACGTTCAGATTTGAGCAGAGAGCAATAAAATTTATTTAATGTTTCGTCTAAATAAGGTGCTAATACAGCAAAGCGTTCACAAGAACGTGCCTCAATAAAAGCCCCAATGATTAAAATATCCACGAACTTAGCCGGTTCGTGAGTTCTCACGCCTGATCGCAAAGCACTAGCATAACGTGCAGGTCCTAACTTTTGATAAGTGATATTTCTGTCCTGCATAATGGCAAAGACCTGCTCAAAATGCCTCAATTCCTCCCGTGCCAACCGCGACATTTTATGCTGTAAATCAGCATATTCGGGATACCTGAACATCAATCTTAACGCAGTTGATGCTGCTTTTTTTTCACAGTTTGCATGATCAATTAGCAGAATTTCTGGCTCATCAAGTGCAGCCTCAATCCATTCTTTTGGCGTCTCACACAACAAAAATTCATCGAGTTCAGGTAATGCTTGCATGGCGATAATCAAATTCTTATAAGACAATCAATAAAGTGACGGATTATAGCGGATAGCAATTACCAAGCACATACTCTTTTTAACTCAACGATTAGTTCCCCTTACAACAGCTAAAATCTTGTTCAACATGATCTAATCAATTTTCAATTAAGATCTACCATATAACAAAGTAAACTGAACACGAACTCAACTATTTACACAGCATAAATCAACTCCTGACTAATCAAAAATTTGAACTAGACTACTTTACAGTTATAGCTATTCATTACCACCTAATGGGTAAAATTTACTTCAAGGTATTATCATGAAAATCGTCGTTATATTTGCATTTATGCTATCATGCTTTTCTCTCATTCCTTCAATAGCTAGCAGTGCGGAAAAGCTTACTATTGTCGCAACTGAATACGAACCTTTCACTAGCTCAAAAGCAAAATATGACGGTTTCGTAAACCGAGTGATAAAATCAGCCTTCGAACGAAAAGGCTATGATGTTGAATTTAAGTACCGTCCATGGAAACGCGCATTGATCGAAGGCCATGATAAATTTGATGGTGTTTCTTTTTCGTTTACCAATAAAGAAAGAGAAAAAGAATACCTATTTAGTGTGCCTATTTCAGAACACCGAGAAGTTTTATTTCATTTAAAGAAAACAAACATTCCAGAATGGAATACACTTAAAGACTTAAAAGATTTTAAGTTTGGTCTTACAAGAGGTTACACCTACACTGATGAGCTATGGGATTTAGTTAATAAAAAAATAATTAACTCAGACATTATCGCTTCCGACAGTAGTAACTTTAAAAAACTTGCAGCAGGAAAAATAGATATTTTCCCTATGGACGAAATTACTGGGTGGAGAGTAATATCTTCTGAACTACCTGTAGCCAAAGATACTCTCACCATCCATTCAAAGCCATTACGTTCAACCACAGGACACCTCATTATTTCGAAGAAGCATAAAAAGAGTGCTGAGTTAATAAAACTATTTAATGAAGGTGTTAAAGAGTTAAAAGAATCTAAAACATATGATAATTACCTAAACGACTTATACAAAGGCATATTTTAAAAACAAAGTATATGGTCAGATTACTCATATTTAGTTTACTATGTTTTTATTCTAAAAGCTTTTGCTTTGCTGAGAATACTCTTAAAACCGTAGCCATTACTTCTGGTGAATGGCCTCCTTATACTTCTCAAAGTCTAAAAGATGGCGGCGTTTTCACTAAATTAACATCTGAAGCTTTTAAAGTAATGGGATATTCAATAGATGTTAAGTATTACCCTTGGCAACGTAGCTACTTTGTTGCGGCAAGCGGTCAAGCTGATGCCTCTCTTGCCTGGGCTCCCACTGATGAAAGAGAAAAAGACTTTGTCTTTAGCGATCCTGTTACTTTTTCAACCAAGGTATTTTTCCATTTAAAAGCATTTAAATTTGACTGGATGGATCTAAATGATATAAAACACTTACGCATTATCGCAACAAAGAAGTATACCTATGGAAATAAATTTGATGTTGCAGCAAAACAAAAAAAAATTAATGTTATTTATTCCAATAGCGATGAGCAAAAATTCAGCATGTTTCTAGCAGGTCGGGCAGACTTAGTTCCTATGGAAAAGCTTGTTGGTCTTTATTTACTCAAGCATAAATTCAGTGAACCTCAGGCTTCCCGTATAACTTTCCATAATAAATCATTGCAGAATACACCTATATGTGTCGCATTTTCAAAGAAGTTAAACAGTAAAAGGCTCATAAAGTTGCTACAAGATTTTAATGATGGCTTAGCCAAACTTAAGGAAAGTGGCCAATATGATAAGATCTTAGAACACTTATATTAACTTCCTGATTATCCAGTCTAATAATCCGCTTTTGTTATGATTAAGTCCAATCCTTGGACTTAATCATATTTTTATTTGCTAGTTTTTAGACTGCCAGGCAGTTGCTAGCACAGGTGCAATCGCAACTTGAGCATCGGATGTCAAACTGCCATCTGCAGTTTCATAATCATTGAAAGCAGCCATTGCTTGAACAAGATTATTTAGCTGAGATAAATCAAGCGTCGAGTTTTCAGTCTCAATACTATCAAGCTGATAATTTTCTCCTGAAAACCAGTTCTGGATAGTTGTTTGATCCGAAGAACCAATAACATCAACAACTAAATTATTACCCTGTTTTTTAAACCAAATATCGTTTTTAGATAGCTGGTTTAATTTCAAAGTATCAACTCTGTCCTTATTTCTGTCGTTGTTATTGATCCGATCCTGGCCATCGCCCCGACCAAAGTGGTAGGTGTCATTACCCGCACCACCGGTCAGGTAGTCATTGCCTGCACCACCCATAAGGACATCATCTCCATGGCTGCCATCCAGGCTATCATTGCCGTCACCACCGACTAGCTGATCCTGGCCTTTCCCTCCGTTCAGGCTGTCATTACCTGCGCCACCGTCCAGTTGATCGTCGCCGTTGTCGCCATACAACTTATCGTTGTCCGCACCGCCGATGAGTTCATCATTACCGTCCTGGCCACGCAGTTGATCGCTACCCGCACCACCTTCCAGTCGGTCATTGCCTGCACCACCATACAAGGTGTCATTACCACCTAACCCCGCTAGATGATCATCTGTGCTATAGCCATACAGCTTATCAGCACCTTCTGTACTAACTTGCACTCGCTGTTTCACTGTCGGGATATCCCACTCAGTACCATCAGCAAAGCGGATGGTATTTAGCGCATAACCACCTTGACCTTCACCATTAAAGTAGTTTTGCACCCGCACCAGGTCATTGCAGCCCTTTAACTTCAGGTACAGATCATCACCATTGCGCGTCACGACCACTTCATCGGCACTTATGCCTTCACCCAGTTGCAGCACATCAACCCGGCCAGCGCCACGGTCATAGTTATTGATCCGATCCTGGCCATCACCCCGACCAAAGTGGTAAGTGTCATTACCCGCACCACCAGTCAAGTAGTCATTGCCTGCACCACCGGTGAGGACATCATCGCCATGGCTGCCATCCAGGCTATCATTGCCGTCACCACCGACTAGCTGATCCTGGCCTTTACCTCCGTTCAGGCTGTCATCACCCGCACCGCCATCCAATTGGTCATCGCCGTTATCGCCATACAACTTATCATTGTCCGCACCACCGAGGAGTTCATCATTACCTTCCTGGCCTCGCAGTTGATCGCTACCGGCACCACCTTCCAATCGGTCATTGCCTGCGCCACCGTACAGGGTGTCGTTACCGCCTAACCCCGCTAAGTGGTCATCGGTGCTATAGCCATACAGCTTATCAGCCCCTTCCGTACTGATTTGCACCCGCTGTTTCACCATCGGGATGTCCCACTCGGTACCATCAGTAAAACGGATGGTATTTAGCGCATAGCCACCTTGACCTTCACCATTGAAGTAATTTTGTACCCGTACCAGGTCATTGCTGCCCTTTAACTTCAGGTACAAATCATCGCCATTACGCGTCACGACCACTTCATCGGCACCAATACCTTCTCCCAGCTGCAGGACATCCACACGATTAGCGCCACGATCATAGTTATTGATCCGATCCTGGCCATCACCACGCCCAAAGTGGTAGGTATCATTACCCGCACCACCAGTCAGGTAATCATTGCCTGCACCACCGGTGAGGACATCATCCCCATGGCTGCCATCCAGGCTATCATTGCCGTCACCACCGACTAGCTGATCCTGGCCTTTACCTCCGTTCAGGCTGTCATCACCCGCACCGCCATCCAATTGGTCATCGCCGTTATCGCCATACAACTTATCATTGTCCGCACCACCGAGGAGTTCATCATTACCTTCCTGGCCGCGCAGTTGATCGCTACCGGCACCACCTTCTAGTCGGTCATTGCCTGCGCCACCGTACAGGGTGTCATTACCGCCTAAGCCTGAAAGCACATCATTACCACTCGTGCCATACAACTTATCAGCGCCCTCTGTTGCCCCAGTAGCTAACTGGTTGACCGCCTTATAATCCCACTCGGTACCATCAGCAAAGCGGATGGCATTCAGCGCATAGCCACCTTGACCTTCACCATTGAAGTAATTTTGCACCCGCACCAGGTCATTGCTGCCCTTTAACTTCAGATACAGATCATCACCGTTGCGGGTCACAATCACGTCGTCGGCACCAATGCCGTCACCTAGCTGCAGCACGTCAACCCGACCATCACCACGATCATAGTTATTGATTCGATCCTGGCCATCGCCCCGACCAAAGTGGTAGGTGTCATTACCGGCACCACCGGTCAGGTAATCATTGCCTGCACCACCGGTGAGCACATCATCCCCATGGCTGCCATCCAGGCTATCATTACCCTCTCCACCGACCAGCTGATCCTGGCCTTTGCCCCCGTTTAGGCTGTCATCACCCGCACCACCCTCCAGTTGGTCATCGCCGTTATCGCCATACAACTTATCGTTGTCTGCACCACCGAGGAGTTCATCATTACCCTCCTGGCCTCGCAGTTGATCGCTACCAGCACCACCTTCCAGTCGGTCATTGCCTGCACCACCGAACAGGGTGTCATTACCGCCTAAGCCCGCTAAGTGGTCATCGGTGCTATAGCCATACAGCTTATCAGCGCCTTCTGTACTGACTTGCACTCGCTGTTTCACCGTCGGGATATCCCACTCGGTACCATCAGCAAAACGGATGGTATTTAGCGCATAACCACCTTGACCTTCACCATTGAAGTAATTTTGCACCCGCACCAGGTCATTGCTGCCGTTTAGCTTCAGATACAAATCATCGCCATTACGCGTCACGACCACTTCATCGGCACCAATACCGTCACCTAGCTGCAGCACGTCAACCCGACCATCACCACGATCATAGTTATTGATCCGATCCTGGCCATCGCCCCGACCAAAGTGGTAGGTGTCATTACCGGCACCACCGGTCAGGTAATCATTGCCTGCACCACCGGTGAGCACATCATCCCCATGGCTGCCATCCAGGCTATCATTGCCGTCACCACCGACCAGCTGATCCTGGCCTTTGCCCCCGTTTAGGCTGTCATCACCCGCACCACCCTCCAGTTGGTCATCGCCGTTATCGCCATACAACTTATCGTTGTCTGCACCACCGAGGAGTTCATCATTACCCTCCTGGCCTCGCAGTTGATCGCTACCAGCACCACCTTCCAGTCGGTCATTGCCTGCACCACCGAACAGGGTGTCATTACCGCCTAAGCCTGAAAGCACATCGTTGCCACTCGTGCCATACAACTTATCAGCACCCTCAGTCGCCCCAGTAGCTAATTGGTTGACCGCCTTATAATCCCACTCAGAGCCATCAGCAAAGCGGATGGTATTCAGCGCATAGCCACCTTGACCTTCACCATTGAAGTAATTCTGTACCCGTACCAGGTCATTGCTGCCGTTTAACTTCAAATACAAATCATCGCCATTGCGGGTCACGACCACTTCATCGGCACTTATGCCTTCACCCAGTTGCAGGACATCTACACGATTAGCGCCACGGTCATAGTTATTGATCCGATCCTGGCCATCGCCACGTCCAAAGTGGTAAGTATCATTACCCGCACCACCGGTCAGGTAGTCATTGCCTGCACCGCCCGTGAGCACATCATCCCCATGGCTACCATCCAGGCTATCATTGCCGTCACCGCCCACCAGCTGATCCTGGCCTTTGCCCCCGTTTAGGCTGTCATCACCCGCACCTCCCTCCAGTTGGTCATCGCCGTTATCGCCATACAACTTATCGTTGTCTGCACCACCGAGGAGTTCATCATTACCCTCCTGGCCTCGCAGTTGATCGCTACCAGCACCACCTTCCAGTCGGTCATTGCCTGCGCCACCGTACAGGGTGTCATTACCGCCTAACCCTGCTAGATGATCATCTGTGCTATAGCCATACAACTTATCAGCCCCTTCCGTGCTGATTTGCACTCGCTGTTTCACCGTCGGGATGTCCCACTCGGTACCATCAGCAAAACGGATGGTATTCAGCGCATAACCACCTTGACCTTCACCATTGAAGTAATTCTGTACCCGCACCAGGTCATTGCTGCCGTTTAACTTCAAATACAAATCATCGCCATTGCGCGTCACGACCACTTCATCGGCACCAATACCTTCTCCCAGTTGCAGCACGTCAACCCGGCCAGCGCCACGGTCATAGTTATTGATCCGATCCTGGCCATCGCCACGCCCAAAGTGGTAAGTGTCATTACCCGCACCACCAGTCAGGTAATCATTGCCTGCACCACCGGTGAGGACATCATCCCCATGGCTACCATCCAGGCTATCATTGCCGTCACCGCCCACCAGCTGATCCTGGCCTTTGCCCCCGTTTAGGCTGTCATCACCCGCACCGCCCTCCAGTAGGTCATCGCCGTTATCGCCATACAACTTATCGTTGTCTGCACCACCGAGGAGTTCATCATTGCCTTCCTGGCCGCGCAGTTGGTCACTACCAGCACCACCTTCCAGCCGGTCATTGCCTGCGCCACCGTACAGGGTGTCATTACCGCCTAAGCCCGCTAGATGATCATCTGTGCTATAGCCATACAGCTTATCAGCGCCTTCTGTACTGACTTGCACTCGCTGTTTCACCGTCGGGATATCCCACTCGGTACCATCAGCAAAACGGATGGTATTTAGCGCATAACCACCTTGACCTTCACCATTAAAGTAGTTTTGCACCCGAACCAGGTCATTGCTGCCGTTTAACTTCAGGTACAGATCATCACCATTGCGGGTCACGACCACTTCATCGGCACTTATGCCTTCACCCAGTTGCAGGATATCTACACGATTAGCGCCACGGTCATAGTTATTGATCCGATCCTGGCCATCGCCACGCCCAAAGTGGTAAGTGTCATTACCCGCACCACCAGTCAGGTAATCATTGCCTGCACCACCGGTGAGGACATCATCCCCATGGCTGCCATCCAGGCTATCATTACCGTCACCGCCCACCAGCTGATCCTGGCCTTTACCTCCGTTCAGGCTGTCATTACCAGCGCCGCCATCCAGTTGGTCATTTCCGTTCTGACCATACAATTTATCGTTCCCAGCTAATCCAGTGATAACATCATCAGCCTCAGTACCTTTTATATAATCATCTAAAGAAGAGCCTTTCAGTACAGCAGATTGAATATAAGATTGGTCAATTGAAGAGCCGTCATTAAATTTTATTTGATTGATTGTGCCGTAACTAAAATGATTTTTTACCCTCACTTGGTCATCCGAACTATTTACATGAATAATTAAATCATTCGATTGACGCTGTAAAATAAGGGTATCTTTAGTAATTCCTTCACCAAACTCAATAACGTCTAAACCTGTCTTATTTGAGTTACTTGCAATAACATCTAACCCATCACCAATATTGAACTGGTAGATATCATTACCTTTTCCTCCGACTAAATAATCATCTCCCTGACCACCAACCAAAATGTCATTACCATCACCACCTTCCAGACGATCATGACCTTCGCCACCGGATAAATGATCATCACCCGCATCACCCACTAGCTTATCATCGCCTTGACCACCCGCTAGCTGGTCATTGCCATCTTTTCCATAGATGACATCATCTCCACCAAGACCATCTAATTCATCATTTTTTGATGTACCATGTAGTTCATCCGATGCTTCAGTAATTTTTTGCAGCGCAATATTAATATTTTCAATGTAAGCTGGCCCTACTTCCATTGCTGTACCATCAGCAAACACCAGCTTGTCGATGCTATACCCTTTACTTCCTTCACCAGCAAAGTGAGACTCTACCCTTATTTGATCATCAGTATTTTTAATTTTGATAATTAAATCATCACCCATCCGCAATAATTCAACATCTTTTTTCTTAATACTTTCATCAAAAGCGATAACATCTTGTCTTCCATCTGATGTATCATGATTATTTATTCGATCTTTACCGAATCCTCTTGAAAAGCGATAAATATCACTACCGCTGCCACCCTTCAGATAATCATTTCCTCGCCCACCAATCAGTTCATCGTCACCAGCATGCCCTGATAGAGTATCGTTACCATCTAAGCCAAATAGCATATCGTTTTGACTATTACCATTTACTTGGTCATCACCATCAGACGCACCAGTAGCAACTGCCAGTAGAATATTTACTGTTTTTCTATCAATATTTTCAGTTAACTGCTGGTTTTCAGCTACTTTAACAATCGAGTCTTTTAATCGTTGAACATTTATTTGATTGTATGGATTGATACCTCTCACTGACTGCAGAAAATCCTGAGCTAAATCATATGCTGTAGCCTTATCTGCATCCATATCAGCTAAAACAAGTTTTACCGCTTCATCATAATTACCTTTATAGACACTATCTTTTTCATCAAAGATAAAGCTGATTGCAGTAAAGTACTTAGACAAGTTCGATCTTGCTGAAAGCTGGTAATACACGGTATCAACTAAATGATCAAAATACCCTCTATACATAGCAGCATATTGCTGGCCAGACCCACGAGGCTTATCAACTTTATAACCATAAAACGCTTCTAATGCACCAATCTTTCTTGCATCAACAGGTGACTGATAATATTTGCGGTATTCGCCTTCTTGATGGGTCCATTTAAAAATAATATCCGTAACATACGTTATCCGTTCATCTCTGGTTTTAGCATTCACGAACTGGCGAACAAGTGATTTCAGGCTACCTGTTTCATCTCTTTGCATCGCTTGGCGTAAAGAGTATGCAGTTCCATAGCCTTTCGCATTAGGTAACAAACGAACTTCATTAGAGAGTTTGACTTTTTCTTCTTGGGTTAGAGTCCGGTTTGTAGTAAACCATACATCGGAAGCAGTATACTCAACTCCATCGGTTGTCTTATATGTACCCGTTTGCTTATGTATATTACCCGCATTATCTTCAAAGGAAGCGTTTTTATACGTTAAGTTGATTTCACTGATACTTTTTTCTTCTAGAGAATACAACTCACCATCATCTACCACACCATTTTGATTGGCATCCTGGTAAATTTTCAGGCTATTAAAGACCGTGTCTTCACTATTAATAATGCCATCCTGGTTTTCATCAAACTGTTTTAATGCATCAAAACCATTGCTGGCTTTTTCACCATTTGCAAGTAATGTGTTGCTCCCAAATAATTCAGCACCACTAGATATTTGGCCATCATTATTTAAATCATTCACTAGAAAGCCATCATCTTTACCGACAAAGCCAGATAGTTCTTTAAAACCATCGCCATCATGGTCAAAGTAGATGTTCTCTTCTAGCCCAACGGTTTCAACACCATCACCATCTAAATCCAAAATTATTGGGCTAGCCGGCGTTGGATCAGGCTCAGGTGGTGGTGGCGGCGGTGGTAGGTCATCATCGTCATCGTCCCCATCATCACTGTCATCATCTTCTTCCCCCGATGGAGTACTATCTTGTGAATTAGGTACACCATCACCATCCGTATCATTATCTATAGAGTTTGGAGCACCATCACCATCAATATCATCATCTTCATTATTAGGAATACCATCGCCATCCAAATCATTTGGGTCTACACCAGAAGGTGTGGAATCTTCTGCATCGGGTATTCCATCACCATCAGAATCATTATCAATTGAATTTGGAGCCCCATCTCCATCAATATCATCATCTTCATCATTAGGGATACCATCATTATCTATATCAGTTGAGCTTCCTCCATTTGGAGAGTGATCTTCTGTATTATCAATGCCATCCCCATCAATATCACCATCTATCGTATTTGGAATACCATCATTATCAACATCATCATCTATGGCATTAGGTATTCCATCGCCATCGACATCTTTATCATCAACGTTATCAACACCATCATTATCAATGTCACTGGATTCACCATTAGGCGAAGTGTCATTTTCATCCAGTACACCATCCCCATCTGAATCATTGTCTATAGCATTGGGGGCACCATCATCATCTATATCATTATCATCTTGATTAGGTATACCATCCCCATCAATATCAAAGTCTTTACTATCAGGAATACCGTCTCTATCAAGGTCATGGTCAATACCCGTTTTATCTGCCCCATGTTTTACAGCGCTATCTATCCTTTTTTCCCAATTATCAAAATTTTCAGCATTACCACCTTCAGATGTTGGTCTAAATTGAGTGTTCTTTTTTAAGTAGCTTATTAAACCATCTAAGGTAGGTGCACCATTTAGCTCAAGCTCTTTACCACCAAGCTTTACTTTATCCCCCTGGAGATATTTGGAGAGTAAGTTTGGTGCCCCTGTGCGGTTTATCCAAGCAGCAATCATCGCAACCGTTTTTAGATAATTATCTGAGGTTGGTTTTAAATCGCCTAGTCCATTTTTATTGTTACTTGCGGCATCAAGCGCTTGCTGAACCCTTGAAGTAATTGTATTTAGCTCTTTATTATCTCTTGCATCAACCAGTTTTTTACCATCAGCACTACTTAAAGCATTATTAATATTCTGTAATTCAGTACTGGTAAAGTCGCTACCTTTGGATCCTTTAGCTGCAGCTCTAGAGACAATACTGTTTACTTCTGACTCAGTAAAATTTCCTGATTTTTTTAGAATCTCGCTAAAAGTACTTTTAGCCTCACCATTTTTTCTTACATCATTTTGATACTTACCAAATGAAAGCCCACTTTCCCCACCCGCAAATGAAGCCTGATAACCTAAGCTGAGTGACGAATCTTCCATTTTTTGGGTGCTGTGACCAATATAGTCTTTTACAATATCCGAAATCATTGACTCTCTATCCCAGTAGTTCACTATATACGGCTAAAGAATTATAAGTTTATCAATTAGACCATATGTGCCGGCTATCGGCTATTAGCCATTAGTCTATACACAAAGCATCATATTTAGCACTTCAGTCCTTGATAAAGCCAATTTTAAACTTACATATTTCAGTCGTTGCAGTATCAGCAGCTAAAGGAGTGAATGAAATAGTTGCAAACCCATCATCAAAAAATGTATCGGTTAACAACGCATAAATACTAGGAATCCCATTATTATAGTAACTAACGAAAGAAAGTTTCTGCCCCCAGTTTGCACAAAGCTTTCCCTCATTCTCATACGAAGAAAAATCAGCATTATTAATTAATGTTAATCCCTTCCCAGTAGACACAAAAAATAAATGGGTTTTACAATCTGCTTTACCATCAGAAACCACAATAATGTAGTCACCGAGCTTATCATTATTTATATCTACTTTATAAAGCTCAACATAATTTGTTGTATCAGAATATTCTAATATTATAGACTTAACCTTCTCGCCTTCTTTACCTAGCCCTGAGATAATCTCTGCTAAACTACCATTCAATTCTGGATTTATAACATCATAACCTAATGGATTGCCGTGAAAAAAATCATCCTTAAACCCACGACAAATATCGGGATATTGTTCAAGATATCTTATTTGTTCATCATATACTTTTATAAAGCACTCTGATGTTTTACATTTATTTCTCGTTGCTTGCCATTTTGATTTTTGCTTGCTAATTACAGACCAATCACTAGCAGCAATATGTAAGGAATTATATAGTTTCAGAAGATGATCATGCTTATTTCTAAGTTCAGGGTTTCTACAGTAAATTTTATTATCGTTATAATCTTCACAGTCAAGATTACTTGCAACGGCTGAAACACTATCCAAAAAGCAAAAACCAAATAGTAATATGCCTGCCAGCTTGTTAGTTAACACTGATATTTCCCTCTATTTATCTTCAAGACTACCTAAACTACTTTCAACCGCTGATGATTTTACTACACGACAAAGGAAAATAATTATTAAAACTACGCAAATATTATATTAGTCAATACTAAACTATAAATATCGAAAACAAATAACTCAGCAGTGTCCATAAAAATATACCCTTAATGAAGAGAATATATCAGTATTACCTAAACGATAACATAATCAATACCTTCTTAAGGTCAATTTAAAACTGTTTCTAGATTATAGTTAAAACGTTAAAAACGTTCAATTTATGACCATAACGTTTAAAATAAAACTAAACAGTTAAGTCATTTTTTCTAAACCATAGCTACATAATACAACTACTTTTGACACATATACTGTGTAACCTCAGCTATACTTATCTTCTTGGTAAGTAGATCTTAATGGAATAATTTGTAAGGAAACCGACATGAGCAACAATAATGTATATGCATCCTATAATGGATCACAAAGAGGCTTTACCGTTCGTGATTTCCAACTAAACCAATTGTCTTTTGCCAGCACGGACTTTGACTTTCATAGCATTGCAGCTGGCCCAAATGATGATGTGTATTTAACATCGTGGAATCATATCTTTCATTACGATACTAATGGCACATTAATCAAAGATATGAAGTTTCCCGATGGTGGTATCATCTATGCCAGTGTTATCGTTAGAGGTGACCGTGTGTATGCGGCATATGAAGGATCTCAGCTGGGTGTAACTGTCCGTGATTTGAATCTAAACCAGCTTTCTTTTTTTAATACAGGTGTCAAAGCCAATGGTATTGCTGCCGGTCCGAATAATGATGTTTTCGTTGCCGCTGGTAATCATATTTATCACTACAAAACAAATGGTACCTTAATAAAAGATATGGAGTTTCCAATCTCCACAATCAATTACACAGATGTCACGGTTATAGGCAACCGGGTTTACGCATCTTACAATGGATCACAGAAAGGATTCACTATACGCGATATGAACCTTAATCAATTATCTTATACAAATACTGGTTTCGACATTAACGGTATTGCAGCTGGCCCAGAAAACGACTTATATTTAGCGTCGGCCAATCACATTTATAACTACAATACAAATGGCTCACTGATAAAAGATATGACCTTCCCTGATAATCGAATTAATTACACGGGCGTATCCGTTATTTTTACCACACTAACATAAAAACTTTGTATCGTTCATAACTCATAGGGCTAGTATAAAGCGCTTCTATTAAGTCACTAGAATATGCGCACCTAGCCCTAAAAAACCTATCAATAAAAGTATTCTAAAAACATTACAAAATCAAATAAACTCTTAAAATCATATGAGACCAGCAGCAAAATTATACCTACCCTTTCTCTAAACATTCATTCTCCTCAAGCCTTTTAGGCAAAAAATTGCCGCCTCCCTTTTAATACACTAAATCAACAAAGCACTATATCGTCTTAATATATCATCCCAGATCGATTTGCTACTGAAGCACGACATCCTGGCTTAAAAATTGCCTAATACAATGTTCAATAAAAAAATTAGTAATATAGATAGCAATCAAAATGTGACATATTTTAAAGGATAAAAATATGAAATATATCAACCTACTAGGATTATTGCTAGCAAGCATTCCAATAGCTGCATTATCACAACTCAACCCTCTTGATAATGAGTCTAACCAACCATCTACTCAAACACTCAATGAGGAAAATGCGATTGAAGATTTGCGCACCAAAAATGTCAGGCAAGTAATGTTTCTCAATGGACGACACGCAGATGAAGAGAATGGATACCTAGCCTATGCAAGTCTAAACCCTGAATTTGACTACGATAAGTTTACAATGGCGTTAAATTTTTTGCCTTATGCGAATGAAGACAACAATTATACTATTGTTGTCGGCGGTATTGCTACGCGTTGGATTAGTCTACATGTTAATGAGGGTATACTTCAATTATCGCTGAATAACCATAAAAAAACCTATCCACTACCTAATTTAACCATAAAAAATAATCAATGGAATCATGCTACTATTTCGACAGATATAGCAAAAAAAGAAATACTTATCACACTTAATGGCTGGTCACTTGAAGTCATTAACCTCGACCATGATTTTCAATTCGATCCTAAAAGGAACAACATACCAGATAAATACATAAGTTTTTCTGACTTTAGCTGTGGATGTGTATTTCATGGTTTTGTATCAGATATAAAAGTTTTCAAAAAACCTTTAAAATACACCGAAATGTGGTTACTATTTATGGCTGATGCTATTGATCCAATATCTTCTGATGGGGAAGCTATCAATCAATAATAGTTATATTATTAACTTAATCCTAGCTCACTGATGAAGAAATAGTATTTCAGTATGGTTATCTCCCTCTTATAACTGAGAGGGAGAGCTAAGCCACAGTTAAAGATGTTTATTATTTTTTATCTTGAACCAACACCCATGGTCGAATAACCACAGCCCACAACACAGAATCTTGCTCATACCATGCTGTAGCTTGTTGGTCAGTCACTTTTGCGATTTTATTTTCAACCATCCAAGCTTCAATTTGGCTTTTATTATCCTGAGCAATCTGTGCCGCAACTTCAACTAAATCTAAGCCTTTATTTACAGCGATTACTTGCCCAGCAGCAAAAAATGACTGCAAATCTTTCCAGGCAATCGTTGAAGTTTCAAGATTTAACTTTGCTTTTAATAGTGTTTGCTGGTCAAGCTCTGCCATCATATTACTCCAAGCTCTTTTAACCTTTCGAGCAAGTATTCTCTTGCAGTATAATGTTCAGATAATACAACATCGGGATTAGGGTGTAAAAACAACGGTAAGGAAATTCGTGATTTATCTTGACGTCCACCTGTAGGATTAATCACTCGGTGAGTAGTTGAAGGAAAGTAGCCTTGAGAAGCCTCCTGAAGCATATCACCTGTATTAATAATGAGGGCTCCAAAGTCACAGGGTACATCTAACCACTCACCATTACTTCCTTTAACTTGCAAGCCCGGTTCATTAGCAGCCGGTAAAATAGTAAGCAAATTTATATCTTCATGAGCAGCCGCTCGAATAGCACCAGGTTCCTCCTCACCCGTTAATGGTGGGTAGTGCAATACTCTAAGTAGTGTACCACGGCTACTTTCTATCATTTTTGATAAAGGCATTGAATAATGTTGGGCGATCTCTGCAGGTGTATGCGCTTCTACCCAACTTAACAACTCTGTTGCCAAAGTGTTAGCCATTTGATAATAGCTCATTGCATCAGCTTTTAATTGAGCAGGAATTTGTCCCCAAGGATAAATATGATAATACTCTTTAATATCTTTAACCATGTGTCCTTTGGCTACTTCAGATACTTCAGAGGGAAAGTAACCATCTTGCGTATCAACATTGTAGCGATACTGATGTTTTTCATCGCTAACAAAAAACGTATACCAATTATTATAAATAGACTCAACAAGGGTCTGAGAGATAGGATGGTTCTTAATTACTCCAAAACCCGTCGTTCTTAAAGATTCAACAAATTTCTGAGCACAATCAGGGGTTAAATAATCAACAGTTTTTACTTGCATTATTATGACTCTATTGATACAGAATCATGACAGTTTACCAGCTATTGACTGATTAGCAACCAACTAGTCTCGGTAAATTCTCAGTTCAACCGACTTATACTGATACCAAACTTTTAATCAATTGGATTTTTGGCTATCTTTCTATTCTCACCACTACAAAGAGCTTGAAATTTATCTGTCAACACAAATCATTTAAATATCAACAGTTATTTTAACTAAATCTTCTACATCTATATTAATTTCCTCACAAACACACCAAAACAAAATAAAGCTTCCACTAGACTTCATTTTTACATATAACCTAAAAATCAAATAAATTAATCCCACATTTTGTACAACAAACTCTATTAAAAATAAATATCCATTCTTAATGGAGTTAGTATCATGCAAAATAAAAAAGGAAAGAAAAGGAAAGTGGACATCCACATCTTAATAACTATCAAATGACAGAAAAATGCCTTACTACAAATACATTACAACTACAAATCATTCAGTTAACATATTTGCAGACTATTTTTAATTGATATAGGATGAGATTAAACAGGAGAAAACAAAGGTTTTTTGAATGTTTTTTAGCAAATATCCTTACAAAGACAAAAAATATTCACACAGCATATAATTACATACTTGTTACTATTACAACCGCTATGTTAAGTATATCGAATACTGTTTGCCGCAAATAGTTGCTTAACAAGTCTAATACCTTTAATAAATTTCCGTTGCCATTGCGTCACTGCTTTTTGCATACTATTTTCTGTTCCAACCACATCAATAAAACGCTTTTCTTTCCGGCTTACAAACCCAAGCAATTCATCTTTATTGATATTTAAACGCTCAAGAATAGGCGGTTGTTGCTCGCTAATGGCACCACGCTTATCATCACAGATAGCACGACCCAACCAATCCACTAATTGTAAATAGTCTTTTAAGCTGAAGGGAATTGCCGTTTTCTTTCCTTGTTTTTCATTACCTGAAAAACGCAATAATAGAGGTACAACAGGTAGGGGTTGTTTTGGCAATTTTGTTTTTCGTACAAAAGTCTGGTTTCGTGGTTTTCTTTTCTGCTGGCTTTTCTGTTGCCGGTTAGCCCACGCTACCATCCGAGCCTGGATTGATGTGAAATCCGACGCTTCTGGCGTTTCTGCCATACCGGCGCGAACAGGATTTAAGTCCACATAACTCATGCACGTTAATAATGCGGCTTCATCCAATAATGCCTGACTTTTAAATCGGCCTTCCCAGAATCTACCTTTACAACCATCTTCATCATTGGCCCAGCGGGCGATAGGCTCATTTAAACAACGCATAAACCAGGATAAATCAGATAATCGTTGCCGCCATTGCTGGACTATCTCATCAACAACATTTAATTCAGCTTTATCCAACGTTGCTCCTGCTAAATAACGCTGAATCATAGGAGGACCTTGATACAACTTGCGCCAGCGACGAATCACTTCATTATCAGTCCATTGTTCAGCCTTTTCCGCATCAATACGCACCACTAAGTGGTAATGATTTGACATCACCGCATAAGCGCAGATATCAATCGCAAACACTTTAACTAGCTCAGTCAGCCTTTCCACCATCCACGCTTTGCGGTGATCAAAATTTTGGCCTGTCAACTTGTCATCACCACACAAAAAAGCACGGCGGACACAGCGACAAATACAGTGATAATACGGCGTATCCTGCACACTCACCAACTCACTTCGTGGCCTCGTCATCCTTAAACCTCTCACTACAACTGATCAAAATTCAGACAACATCATAACCACATACACCAGACTATTTTTTGATCAACATCAAATCTAGGGTGTCCCCTTCTTTCACGACAGATACAGTGATAATACGGCGTATCCTGCACACTCACCAACTGACTTCGTGGCCTCGTCATCCTTAAACCTCTCACTACAACTGATCGAAATTCAGACAACATCATAACCACACACAACAGACTACTTTTTGATCAACATCAAATCTAGGGTGTCCCTTTCTTTTACTGCTGAAGCTGGATTGTTTGGAACTATTGCATTAAGTCAATGTACTCTTCTATATCTCCAATTAAGAAACTATTAAACCCAATTTCTAATTCTCGCTCTACATGCTTATCTAAATTAGACCATATAGTGATAACACAATCGTCGTCATCAATCTTCTTACTAGTGTCTAAGCACAAGAAAATTTCATCATTAACACTACGGAAAATTATTAGATAATCTGGAAAATTTTCTTGCTCTCGCTTTCTGAGATTAAACCAAACGAAGTTTGGAAAGCCTGCACTTGAGAAATCACTAGATTTTGTTAACCCTAGATACTCAACATGACCAAAGGCCATATTCCCAAACTCCTTCAAGTATCTTTTAAAACTATTAGGCAATGAAACACCTAAATATTGTTCCGCTGAAGATATTTCTTCTGAGCTGTGATGCCCATGGCAATCAAACTCTTTGAGTTCATCTAGTGCTAACATTAAATCTTCGAAGCTGCTACGCTCCATAATTAATATCCTCCCGCTCGAGTCTTCCAATAATCAGAACTCCATTTAATAAAGAATTAAAAAGGACATCCACTTTTTGATCAACGTCAAATCTAGGGTGTCCCTTTATTGTTCTCGGCTCGCGATTTACGCCTTATGCCGTATTGTGTTCCCTATCACCCAACAAGATCCACACACTCAATTTGTGATTTCGGAGCTCAATACTGAGCCTATACATGCTTCTGTCAACGCTTAACCATTGTCCTTACGGACAACCGCCCATGACTCGAAGTCTCAGCGGGTCGCTAGCCCTTACTGAGTAGAGGAATTTCACCTCCAACCTTTTGCCGGCTTAGCCCGGCGCACTGAGTGTCCTCTTTCTCAATTTTTTCAATCAAACCCTCTGTGAGCAATAAAAGCTAACCATTCAGATCCAAGCCATATCAAACAAATGTCACAAAAATCACCATTATCATTATCTTCAAACACTTGCATATCTGATATCGTATCTGATGAGAATTCTAACAAACTTGAAAAATAATAACCTTCGCCAACAAAATTTAAGAGATCATTTATAAACTGATTCACGTCTTCTTCTGAAGACTTACCAAATGGTGGATACTCATTAATCAACGGCTTTGTTAATAAGTACAAAAACTGACTAAGCATCTCCTGAAAAGATATGATGTTCCAGTCAACCTCTATACAACTATATTTACGCATTATAGAGTTTACAAAGGCTTTTAATTCCTTATCATTCCAGTCTCTTGGATAATTTTCAATTTGTTCAAAACCTATAGTAGCTTCACAGTGTTTGCCGCATGCATTTTTGTATGCACTAATTAATATTTCAGGCGTTATACTATTTTTCACTTTTTTGTATCACCTTATAGCTGTGGGAAAGCTGTTTGTATTCTAAATCCACTTGGAGAGTTAGTATCCTTTACAAGCCTCAAAAACACTTTTTTCGTTTTCAGCATTTTTGTACTACCCTGCACAGTAATTAAAAAGGACATCCACTTTTTGATCAAAGTCAAATCTAGGGTGTCCCTTTATTGGTGCTCTTTTCTCGACTTTGACCATTTGATTTCCAGTTATTGTGCATCGCCACTTAAAAAAAACAAATTCTACTTATTATTTGATCACACTTAGCTAAATCAAAAGAAAAAAATCGAGCATAAACCTCTCGTTTTAATAATTAAAATTGGTTTTTATAGTCTTTTTCAATTTTTTCTTTTTGGTATAAATATCCATTAAATGTTGCACTACTCATTATTTGAGTATCAGCATACTCTCCCTGCTGCTCTCCAATAACATTAACTTCTTTTCCTTCAAAATCATATTCCACTAAAATCGGTGCATCATTTTCACCTTTGATAATATCTCTGGCATACACTGCGCCACTAACCAACTCAGACTGCTGGACATATTCCCCGCCCATCAAACCTCCGCCAAAGGGAAAAGCATGGGGCTTTCCACTTACAAAAATAACAAACAAAGCAAGCCAGAAGCCCAATCCCAGTCGTAATAAATTCAGCCAAAGTGGCGAAGAAAGGATTAATTGAATAACAGGCACATACCACTGCATATTTTTAACTACCCTACGCTCAAAAAAGCGCTTTTACAGCCTGCTTAAAACTATCAATAACAAACTTCCAGTTTAGGCCATGAAATCCAATTCAGTAGGAGATGGCGGTACAGAAGGTTTTTTGAATTTGCGATTCAAAGCAACTGAAAATACTCAAGTGGTTACTAGGCCCTAGGCTCAAAAGAAATGCTATTCCTAAACATAGGCTTGATGCACATCAAACAGTTGTTTGAAAACTAATCTTAGACTACATTTATCCTACTCTTGTCGAGTATTAAACCGTCATCAAATGGCTGTTAACCTCTATGCGTGAATTTGAACACTCAATAACACGCATATATCTAGGGCAACCATCTCGTAACAAGTAACAACGGTCTAACCCCGAATGCTCATGAATAGGGAAAAGCACCATGCAAGCGATACGTAAACTGCTGGTAGTTGTTGATACCCGCAAGCCTGAACATACTGCACTGAACCGTGCCTGCGCGATTGCACATGTAACAGGCTCCCAACTTCATATCCTTTGTTGTAATCCACATCCTGATGAAGAAACCCATGCTGTTCTCAGTGACTGGTGTGAGCCCATTCGAGCGCAAGGGTTATCGGTTACGAAGCATATTCATTGGGATCACAGTCTTCATGAAACGATTATCAAGGTCCAGCAAGCCGAGCAGTGTGAACTGGTCATCAAAGATGCGCGCGAAGAAAGTGAACTGAGTAAAGTTGTTTTTACACCCAGTGATTGGAAATTACTGCGACAGTGTCCAGCGGGCATCTTATTAGTCAAGAATGATAAGCCTTGGGAGAATGGTAATATTTTGGCGGCCGTCGATGCTGATCCAAACGATGGTGACCACCAAATATTAAATGATGTCATTATCAGCCATGCTCGGGATATTGCCGGACTTGCTGATGGTGAGTGTCACCTGGCTTCAGCACATCCCGCACCTATGCTGTCATCTCCTGATCCGGTCTATCAATTACAAGATGCTTTACAGAAAAAATATTTAGAAGTCTGTTCAGGTTTTGCTGAAAAATATCATATCCCGGCAGACCACATTCATGTCGAAGAAGGGCCAGCTTCAAGCTATATTCCCCATATCGCTAAAAAGCTAGATGCACCTCTCGTCGTCATTGGTACTGTGGCACGTAGTGGACTGAAAGGCGCCATTATCGGCAATACTGCAGAACAGATTATTGATAGCCTGGACGCGGATATTCTCACACTAAAACCAACGCATGTGATGGAAACACTAGAAGCCGCTCTGAGCCATAAATAAACATAGAGAGAACATGTAAAGCTATATTCTTCATTAAATATGCCGTATTTTTAGTTATACCGACAATAATGGTATATAAGCGGCATATTTTAAATCTACTGTTAATTGACCCACTGCAACTGGCTTATAACAATACGACAGTTTGTAACATTTTTTTCATGAATAATGGAAATTAATAAGGTAAGTCACCGACTTACTTAACAATTTTCCCTTACTTCGTTATACTTTCATAACCAAGTGGGGTCACTAAATTGCTATTTATTTACCTGCCAAATACCCCATAAGCGCTTGCGAGTTCAAGCCCTAAAGGCCCACCTAATTCTCTGATGAGCATCATCACCAGCGCGTGATAATAACCCGGCAGGAAGCACACTGATGAGGGTAAGAATCGTGTTAGAAGCCTACCGCAAACATGTTGAAGAACGCTCCGCTGAAGGCATTCCCCCAAAACCACTTAACGCAGAACAAGCCGCAGGACTCGTTGAACTGCTTAAGTCCCCTCCTGCAGGCGAAGAAGAGTATCTGGTTGAACTCTTAGTTGAGCGTATTCCACCTGGAGTAGATGAAGCAGCCTACGTTAAAGCCGCTTTTTTATCAGCCATCGTAAAATGTGAAGCAAACTCACCACTTATCTCCAAAGAGCAAGCCACAAAATTACTGGGCACTATGCTCGGCGGCTATAATATCGCGACCTTGATTGAACTGTTGGATAACGACCAGCTGGCCAGCCTTGCTGCTGATGAGTTATCTCATACCTTGCTGATGTTTGATGCATTTCATGATGTGGCTGAAAAGGCAGATGCAGGTAATAAGCATGCTAAACGCATTATGGAATCCTGGGCTAATGCTGAGTGGTTCACCGCCAAAAAAGAATTACCTGAAAAAATCACCTTAACGGTTTTTAAAGTGACTGGCGAAACCAATACTGATGACTTATCGCCCGCCCCTGATGCCTGGTCTCGTCCTGATATCCCACTGCATGCCAAAGCCATGTATAAAATGCCTCGCGAAGGTATCACCCATGCCGCTGAGCAAATTGCTGAGCTAAAAGATAAAGGTCACCCTGTTGCCTTTGTCGGTGATGTGGTCGGTACAGGCTCATCTCGTAAGTCAGCCACTAATTCAGTACTTTGGTATATCGGTGACGATATCCCTCATGTACCCAATAAGCGGGCAGGTGGTGTCGTTCTTGGTGGTAAAATTGCACCTATCTTCTTTAATACCATGGAAGACGCGGGCGCTTTACCCATCGAGTGTGATGTCAGCAGCCTTAACATGGGTGATGTGATTGATATCTATCCCTATGAGGGCGTTATCAAAGCCCACGATACAGATAATGTCCTGACTGAATTCAAACTGAAGAACGATGTCATTCTGGACGAAGTACGAGCTGGTGGACGTATCCCACTGATTATTGGCCGTGGTCTTACTGATCGCGCCCGAGAAACACTAGGACTGGAACCATCCAAAGTCTTCAGACGTCCCATCGCCCCACAAAGCTCAACAAAAGGTTTTACATTAGCACAGAAAATGGTGGGGCAAGCCTGTGGTGTTGAAGGCATTCGTCCAGGCCAGTACTGTGAACCTAAAATGACCACAGTCGGCTCACAAGATACGACTGGCCCCATGACCCGTGATGAGCTTAAAGACCTTGCATGCCTGGGCTTCTCTGCTGATTTAGTGATGCAGTCTTTCTGTCATACTGCGGCTTACCCCAAACCCGTCGATATCGAAACCCAGCACACCCTGCCAGACTTTATTCGTAACCGTGCGGGTGTTTCATTACAACCTGGCGATGGCATCATCCACTCCTGGCTAAACCGTATGTTACTGCCAGATACTGTCGGTACCGGTGGCGACTCACATACGCGCTTCCCCATTGGTATTTCATTCCCTGCCGGTTCAGGATTGGTCGCTTTTGCGGCAGCCACAGGGGTGATGCCACTGGATATGCCAGAATCTGTCCTGGTGAGATTTAAAGGTGAAATGCAACCTGGGATTACCTTGCGTGACCTGGTCAATGCCATTCCTTATGCCGCTATCCAACAAGGTCTACTCACGGTTGCCAAAACCAATAAGAAGAACATCTTCTCTGGACGAATTTTGGAAATTGAGGGCTTACCTCACCTGAAAGCAGAGCAAGCTTTTGAATTATCGGATGCGTCTGCCGAGCGCTCCGCCGCAGGTTGTACCATCAAGCTGGATAAAGAACCTATCATTGAGTACCTCACTTCTAACATAACCTTACTTCGCTGGATGATCAGTGAAGGCTATGGTGATGCACGTACTTTAGAGCGTCGTGCCCAAGCAATGGAAGCCTGGTTGGCGAATCCACAGCTGATGAGTGCTGACGAAGATGCAGAGTACGCAGCGGTTATTGAAATTGATCTTAATGAGGTCAAAGAGCCTTTACTCGCTTGCCCTAACGACCCTGATGATATTAAGCCGCTTTCTGAAGTCGCTGGCGACAAGATTGATGAGGTCTTTATTGGTTCATGTATGACAAATATTGGCCATTATCGGGCAGCAGGACGTTTGCTTGATCAGCTTTCTTCTCCCATTGCCACCCGTTTATGGATTGCTCCTCCTACCAAAATGGATGAACACCAATTGATGGAAGAAGGTTTCTACAACGTTTATGGCCGAGCGGGTGCTCGTACTGAAATGCCAGGCTGTTCACTGTGTATGGGTAACCAAGCACGGGTTGCAGCAGGGGCAACGGTCGTTTCTACCTCTACCCGTAACTTCCCCAACCGACTGGGTGACGGTGCGAATGTATATCTTGCCAGTGCTGAGCTAGCAGCGGTAGCGTCAATTGTAGGTAAACTGCCTACCGTAGACGAGTATATGACCTACGCTAAAAACCTTAACAGCATGGCAGGAGATATTTACCGCTACATGAACTTCAATGAAATTGAGTCCTTCCAAAAAGCAGCCAACCAAATTATTGCCACTGATGCTGCAACCTCTTAATACTTCTACGGAAGTTAGTCGTATCAAGAAAAACCCGCTATTGCGGGTTTTTCTTTGCCTTTTGTTATCTGGCCAATATTACAATCTTGCGTCAGTACCTTTCGCTTGATACTGTTGGTTCGCAGTCTGTACTCAACCTAAAGAAGACAGATCGCTTGTGAACCAGAGGCAAAATAATAATTCATATACCCAAACTTAGGGGTATAAATACGCCAATAAAGAAAAACGACTAAACAAAAGCAGTTTACAGGCAGTGACTATGGCATCTGCGCATTTAGCCAATACAGTGGAGTCCGGCTCAGGCCAACAGGTACTCATCCCATCCAAGATATCAGTACCCAACCGACCCTCAAAACTTACCCATCGACCCCGCTTAGCCAACAGACTGGCAGACTATTCAGCTCACCAGCTTACGCTGATTCACGGCCCTGCAGGCTACGGCAAAACCTCCCTGAGCTTAGACTGGATCAGCCAACTTAATCATCCTGTCGCCTGGTTCAGCATCGACTCGGCAGACAACGAACCTGTCCGTTTTATTGCTTATCTCACTGCCAGTATTCAGCAAGCAACACAGTGTTGTCCTCAATCCCTTGAACAGGTACTTACTGCTAATCCCATTCACTTAGAAAGCCATATTTCACAGTTACTTATGGAGTTGGCTAATACCAAAACACCCTCATTATTAGTACTTGATGACTACCACTTGATTGATAATGAAGTAATTCATCAAAGTATGCGCTTCTTGATTAAACATAAACCGGCGTTTTTACATATTGCGATCAACTCTCGCAGCTTACCGCCATTAGGCCTTGCTAACTTACGACTACATGACCAGCTATTGGAAATAGCGCCAGAACAGCTTGCATTTGATACAAATGATGCCCACCAGTTTTTTGCTGATCGACTCACTTTTTCACTGACATCGACGCAACTCACCCCCCTATTACAACAAATTGAAGGTTGGCCTGCGGTTTTACAGCTGATCGCCCTACTCTCAACCCCCGATATAGATAGTTTCGAATCCTGGACCAATGAAGTCATCAAGGGCCATACCTATTTACTCGACTATCTGGCTGAAGAGGTTTTGACCCAGGTTTCTCCTGAAGTAAAACAGTTTCTGTACTTCAGCAGTGTACTTGACAGTATGAATGATTATTTAGTGAAAACCGTCACAGGGGTTGAGAATGGCCAGGCAATGTTGGAGCAAGTGGAACAGCTTGGTCTCTTTATCACTCCACTTGACTGTCAACGTCGCTGGTATCGCTACCACCCCTTATTTTCAACATTTCTTCGTCATCAGTTGAGTAAGCACTACCCCGGTCAAACCCAGGCCTTACACCAACGGGCCTGCACTGGTTGGCAACAGTTAGGGTATATTCACGAGGCCCTCACCCATGCCATTGCAGGAGAAAGTCATACTGCACTCACTAATATCCTGCTTGAACATGGCTGGTCATTTTATCAACAAGGCCAGTGTCGTATTCTTCAACAAGCGTTACACAGTATTCCCTCGGTACAACTGGCTACAGATGCAGAACTCACTATGCTTGCAGCCTGGGTTGCCCAGAACCTTTACCAGTATGATGAAGTTGAAAACCTGCTGGTACAGGCTGAGCAGCAGCTGCCTCAACAAATGCCCCAAGCCCAGTGGCAAGAAATACAGTGTGAATTCAATACCATACGCGCCCAACTGGCGATGAATTTAGGACAGATAAAAGAAGCACAAATACTTGCCCAGGATGCGTTAGCAAATTTACCTGAAGAGCGGCGACGGATTCGAACTGTCGCATTGTCCGTATTAGGTGAAGCCAGCTTTTGTCAGGGACAACTGACCAAAGCACAACAGATGATGGAAGAAGCGGAACAACTCGCTCGACTAAGAGGCGCCAGCCAAATCGCTTTGTGGACACTATGTCAGCAGTCTGAAATCGCTATGGCACAAGGCTATCTGCAAAAAGCCTTTAACATTCAAGATAAAGCCTTGCAGTTTGCTACGGAACATCAGGTTAACCATTTACCCATCATGGAGTTTATCCACCGCGTGCGGGCTCAGGTGTTATTTGAGTGGCATCACCTGGATGGTGCTGAAAAAAATAGCTTGATGGGTATCGATATTCTCCGTCCTCAAGGCGAACACTGGTTCTTACAATGCTATGCCCTACTGGCAAAAATTGCATTATTGCGTGGAAAACATACGGTTTGTGCAGACTATATACAAAAACTACAACAGTTAATGCAAGGTGATGATTATCACAGTGACTGGATGGCAAATGCCCACGCTACTCTGCTCGTCTATTGGCAAGCGACTCAGGATGTATCGGCGATTAAACGCTGGCAGCAAGCAGCCCCATCACTATCTCCTGCAACTAATCACTTTTACCAATGCCATGCCCGAAATCGAGCCAGGGCAGCAATCTATCTTAATCATCCTGCGAAAGCCATTGATATACTGACCTCCCTTCAACAGCAAGCGGTAAAATACCGACTTATTACTGATCAAAACCGCAACCATATTTGTTTTGCCCAAGCATACTGGTTAAAAGATGAGCGTGAACTTGCCTTAGAACATCTAGAGCAAGCACTACAACTGGCATCTACAACAGGCTTTATCAGTAGCTTTTTAATGATGGGTAAATCGCTTATTGTTATGTTAAAGGCCCTTAAACAGGACTACCCTCTGGCAGAAAATGAACTGCAACGCGCAGATCGTCTGATTAAACTGGCCCAACAGCAACGTAGTTTAAGTAAATCAATTACCATCACGCTGGATGAAACATTAATTGGCGATATTTTGCAGCAAGCTGATATCCCTGAGTTAATAAAGTCCACCCCCTTAACCAAACGTGAGTGGCAGGTATTAAGCCTGATTCACAGTGGTTTGAGTAATGAACAAATTGCTGGACACCTGGAAGTAGCACCCAGTACCATCAAAACCCATATTCGTAGCCTTTACCAAAAGCTCAATGTTAACCATCGGCATGAAGCCATCGACATTGCCAATAAAATGCTACGCACTATTCAGGGTGATTAAATAGCAAGTCAAGGGGATTAAACAAAGGGGACTACGCCCTGCACCTACGCCTATAAATTAAATCCCGGGGGAGGATGTTTTTGTTACCTTGATTCTTGATGATAAGGATATCTGTTAACTAATTTGGGATGAGCAAGGTAATTACAATGCGTAAGCATAATCAGGAATGGTGGCGTGGAGCCGTTATTTATCAGGTTTATCCACGCAGCTTTATGGATTCCAATCAGGATGGTATTGGTGACTTGCCTGGCATCACAGCCAAAATACCCTATATTGCCAGTCTAAATGTTGATGCTATTTGGCTGTCACCGTTTTTTACCTCACCGATGAAAGACTTTGGCTATGATGTCAGCAATTATCGTGATGTTGACCCTATTTTTGGCACACTTGAAGACTTTGATCAGCTTATTGCCGCAACCCATCAACACAATCTAAAAGTCATTATTGATCAAGTACTTAGCCATACATCAGATCAACACCCCTGGTTTAAAGAAAGCCGTAGCAGTAAAACAAACAACAAAGCAGACTGGTATGTTTGGGCTGACCCAAAAGCTGATGGCTCCCCGCCTAACAACTGGCTATCGATTTTTGGTGGCTCAGCCTGGACCTGGGATAGCCGACGTCGGCAGTATTACTTACATAATTTTCTAAGCAGTCAGCCAGACTTAAATTTTCATAACCCCAATGTTGTACAACAGTTGCTGAATGATGTGGAGTTTTGGCTAAAACGAGGCGTTGATGGTTTTCGTCTGGATACTGCCAACTTTTACTTTCATGATGAAAAGCTACGAAACAACCCACCCAGTAAAAAAATTGTGGATGGCAGTATCGGTGTCCGACCCGATAATCCTTATGGTTATCAACAGCATATCTACGATAAAACACGCCCTGAAAATCTTGAATTTTTACAAAAACTGCGGGCCCTGTTGGATCGTTACCCCAATACCACAACTGTTGGTGAAATTGGCTGTGATCACTCATTAAAAACCATGGCAATGTACACCTCTCAAGGTAATAAACTGCATATGGCCTACTCCTTTGATTTGCTTACAGAACAAAGTAGTGCTGATTTTCTGCAAATAACCATGGAAAATATGGAAGCAGCACTGGGCGATGGATGGCCTTGTTGGTCCCTGGGTAATCATGATGTTGCTCGGGTTTTAAGCCGCTGGGGTAAAACCGAAGCAAGTCAGGCACAAGCAAAAGCCTATATGCACTTTCTTCTCACTCAACGAGGCAGTATCTGTGTTTATCAGGGAGAAGAATTAGGACTGACCGAAGCAGAGCTTGCTTTCGAAGAGTTACAAGACCCTTATGGCATCACCTTTTGGCCAGAGTTTAAAGGTCGTGATGGCTGTCGTACGCCAATGCCCTGGCAACATGATCAGCATAATGCCGGTTTTTCTGACGTTAAACCTTGGTTACCCGTACCTCAAGAGCATTATCAGCTCAGTGTTGACCAACAGCAAACACAAACTGACTCGGTGCTAAATGCCTATCGCGACTTCCTCGCTTGGCGGAAAACCCAGCCAGCCCTCCTAACAGGGAGCATTGATTATCTCACGGCACCTGAAGGGATTTTGTTGTATCAACGCAGTCATGAAAACCAACACCTACTGGTGGCTATTAACCTTAATCAACAAGCGGTGACAATACCTTTATCTCAAGTCACCGATGCCCAAGTCGAAGTTTTACCAGCACCGCACTGCCTAGGTCAGCTTCAACATAACACGCTTAATCTGGGTGCATTTGAAACACTCATCATGATGCTGAATTAATCGACAGTAGGAGTACAAAATGGCCAGTGTCAAGCTGTGCAATGTTTATAAACGCTATGGTGCAGCAGAAATCTCCAAAGATATTAATTTGGATATCCAAAGCGGGGAATTTGTGGTGTTTGTAGGTCCTTCAGGCTGTGGTAAATCAACCCTGTTACGGATGATTGCCGGTCTGGAAGACATCAGCGAAGGTGACTTATTCATTGATGACACACGGGTGAATGATGTTCCCCCAAAAGACCGCTCTGTGGGTATGGTATTCCAATCTTATGCACTCTACCCACATAT
Organism: Zooshikella sp. RANM57; assembly: GCF_050749885.1. Lineage (NCBI taxonomy): Bacteria > Pseudomonadati > Pseudomonadota > Gammaproteobacteria > Oceanospirillales > Zooshikellaceae > Zooshikella > Zooshikella sp. RANM57. Next base: position 173,838 of record NZ_JBOIUB010000005.1, read on the forward strand.
GACCGTTGCAGAGAACATGGCATTTGGCCTCAAACTGGCAAAAGTAAATAAATCCACTATCAGACAGCGTGTAGAAACCGCGGCAGAAACCTTACAACTGTCTCCTTTGCTTGAACGAAAACCAAAAGACCTTTCTGGAGGTCAGCGACAACGAGTGGCGATTGGGCGAACTATTGTTCGCGAGCCTAAAGTATTGTTATTTGATGAACCATTATCTAACTTAGATGCAGGGCTGCGGGTTCAGATGAGGATAGAAATCGCCAAGCTCCATAAGCGTCTGCAGGCCACCATGATTTATGTCACCCATGACCAGGTCGAAGCGATGACGTTAGCGGATAAAATCGTAGTGTTAGATGCAGGGTTTATTTCTCAAATCGGTCGTCCTCTTGAGCTTTACCATTATCCAGCCAATCAATTTGTGGCTGGTTTTATTGGCAGCCCACAAATGAATTTTTTTCCCTGCACCATAGAACAAGCTCATCCATCCTCTGTCACAGCCCGACTCACCAATGGACGTCCCATTACGCTGAATGTGGATGGTTCACAACTACAGTCTGGAGAAACAGCCACTCTGGGCATTCGCCCAGAACATTTTGCGTTACCCCATAATGCCAATGTCACTATAGATGGTTATGTTAATGTGGTTGAGCGGTTAGGTGATCACACACTAATATATGCTGATATGCCAGGTCTGTCAGACAATATTACGATTCGTGCTGATGGTAATACTAAAGTGTACGAAGGAGAAACGTACACCATTGGCTTAGACGTCTCACGTTGTCATTTATTTCGAGCGGATGGCACAGCCTGTCGTCGATTAGTCAAAGAACCAAGCCTTAATTTTTAATCCCTCAACCCATACCACTACCCTGTTCAATGCTATTCTATTTGCACTCGATAATAAGACAGGGTAGTGTTTCCCCCTAGACACGCCTAGTGTATTTGTCGTATTTTTTTACAGTATAATTTTTATTTGAGTTATTATTCTAATATTTAACGCTACAATAATACCAAAATCAGTCAGATAGCCAATCTGGTACCACACATGCATAGTGTTCAGGGCCTTAGAAATGAACGGCTTGGAGATATTCATGGACTTGAAAGAAACACTAAAAGCCATGCGATTTAAATTATATCGTATGGACATGGCCTCTCAGCAGGATAACACTTCAGAATTAAGTGGCGCTGAGCTGGTCGAAAAATATGGTATCAGCCGATTTGAAACCTCCTGTACAATGCTTCAAGAAACCATCACCAAAAGCGATACGCTTTATTTCGTGCGGGTTACCTAGTAAAAGTTAATTAATGCAACGCTAACATTGAGCAGTAGCTTTTTATTATTTATACCCTTCACTGTGAGTATAGTTATTTTATATAATTGTTTTACCCATTTAGACTAAAGTCGTATTGACAAAAAATTTGATTTCCCTACTAATGACTGTATTTTTAAGATACCAGTCTAATAAATCCATCTTGGATTTTTTGTTAACCACTAACAAAGTCGCTGTTAATCAGCACTTTGTTAAAAAAAATCAGTATTGAGTCTCAAAACTGATTTGCAAATAACCACGAAAAACAACTAAAGTATCGCCTTTATGCCTTTTGTATACAAATGAATGATACAATTTATTTGTAGATTGAAAGTATTCAATTACCACCTTACCATTTTTTTATGAGAGAATACGTAAAACTACTTAATTTTCATCTGCAAATTTTAGCTGATACATAATCCACCTGTCTTCCAAGCCTTTCCAATTAAACTGAAATCCTTAACCATAACCATTAATGCAAATAACGTAAATTTCTGTTTTCCGTGTCTATTGCAAAACTTTTTTTAGCGCAGGTTTGTTATTTATACGTATTACTCAATGCAGTGTTACATTGGTTTGAACCTTCTCTTCTTACCTTAGGAGTTAAATGTGGAACACCCTCAGTTGATTGCGCTGCAAGAAAGCACTATCACTGCATACTACCAACATGTTTATGGAACATTGACAGAGTTTAATTACTCAATATTGGGTACCCAAGAACGCCCATCCACCACACCCATATGGCCTTATACCACCACATCTGGCAACACCATCCAACAACGTAAAGTAAAGCTTATTCAGTGCATCACCCATATTACTCCCCATAACCCGTTAGCCAGTGAAAAACAGTATTATGTCATCAGTCGTTTACAACGAGGACTGGCTATTGCTACGGCACTTGTTGAACAATTTAGTACGGTTACCAGACTTAAACAATTACAGGAAGAAAATATACAAAGCCTGCTACCGCCTGAAAAGCGTAATGAATTGACATTACTACTTAGTCAAGCATCATACGTTGCCCTGCACTGTTTAGCTCATTATTTATTACATCAGCTTGCTTCTTCCGAATACAGTTTTGAACAACGTTTACCTTCAATCAAGCAACTGAAACTTAATTCACCACTGGATTCAGTAAAACATTTCTTAGCTTATTTAGCCGAAGTGATTAATTCCTATGCTAAAACAGATCAATGCTTAATCGCTGTTGTCGTACAGGCCAGTGAAATATTAATTGATACATTGCGAGCCTTACGACCCACACAAACACAAAACAACCCATTTTTTCATACTCATTACCATGTCGCTCAGGAAGATTTTTCATGGACAATCTTTTTACCGCCCCATAAGGCTTACCATAAAAAATTACCACCCGTCACTTTCAAACAACCTCATGAAGTTTTTGGTAATTGTATGGCTAAACAAGAAATCCAAAAACTTGCAAAGATACTCGTTTGTTATGACTTTAAACGACAATTAAATCCATTTATAGCATTAGGTGGTGCACATTTTAACTTCGTGCTTTCAGGAATACCTGGCTCAGGTAAAACAACGTTAATTCAATTTCTGGCAGGATTGGTTAAACACTATTGTAAAGTAGCAAACTACCCTTTTTATTTTGAAAATCTCGATATTAACTGCCTCCATCCTTTCCAAGGACACTCTGCTGCCAATGCTAATCAATTTATTCAAAATGTGCTCAATCCTTATACTATCGCTATTGGTTGTATAGATCAGGCAGATTTTTTAACTGGAAAACAAAACCCTCAGCAAAGTGCACCAGGCCAACACGAAATTAGCACAGCACTATTGGATACTTTTTGTGGTATCAGAGCCCATACTAAAGGCAATTGTGTTTTTGCTTTAGTCTCCAACAACCCTGATAACCTCAATCCCCAACTTAAGCAATGTATCTCAACTCATCTGGAAACCGATAAGGTACAAAGCTCAGCGAACCTGACAAAATTACTTCATCATACGCTGAGTGATATAGCGACAAAAGGTGAGGAGGTAATACTAAACCCAAGCTGTTCACCCAGTAATGGGGATGAAAAAGAACAATCAAGTGCAGACCTAAGGCTAAGTGACCAACTGCAAACACTTTACCAAGAGACCCTTATTGAGATTGGAGAGCTAAACACATTAAGTCAGTTTGGTTATTATTTACACAAAATACAGCAAACCTATCCGCAGTTTACGTATCGTATTATCAAACAGATTATTGATGCCGTTAAAGCCTCTTGTTTGGATATTTCCCTACCGGATGAGTGGTTTGAAAATCCAGAACTTTTTCTCCATAAATCTTATGAAGAAAAAGTCAATATGCTTGCTGAACTCAGGCGTCCATTTGATGCAAGCATATTACTGCAAATAACCCACAACTATGCTGAACGTATTTTAAAGCAAACGCCCCCCATTAATTAACCGCTAATATACTCTGCGTTCTGGGTGTAATGTTGCTTTTGTAGACTCATACTGAGCAGCTTCCACGGAGCTTGCCTTTTGGATAACGGCATAAATACAGCGCATAGGGATTGCGATACCCTCTCCTTGACGCGCGTAGATGGCTAAAGCATTGTCCAGTACCTGTTCGATAAACAATGCATGTTGCTCTTCTGGCAACCATTCATGGAGGGGTAATAATGCAAGAAGAAAGCGTGAAAAATAATCTAAACTGGCGGTAAAGGGAAACCAGGTTCGATCTTCTAAGACAGAAATGCTTAAACCTTGATATTGACATAGCGTTTGTAAACAGCGCAGGTCTGCACTGGGAGGCATTGCTGTCAATGCAACAGATAACCCTTCCCAACGGGAGTCTGCCATAAGCTGTTTAATAGGGAGATAAATTGCTTCATTATAAGGCCAGTGAACAATAAAACACTGACCTCCTGGTTTTAAAACACGTTCTATTTCTGCAAAAGCCTTATCCAGTTCACCAACCCAGTGAAGTATGCTACACACCAATACCCAGTCCACGGATTGGCTTTTAACTTCATGTAAATTCGTCACATCAGCTACAGCAAAACGTATCTCTGAAGTTTCATAGTTTTGCTTTGCATGATTAATCATATCAGTTGATCGATCTACTGCTTGGACATGACTTAACTCAAACTGCTGTACAACTTTGTTAATTAAGCTACCGTCTCCACAACCAATGTCCAATACTTGGTCTTGATGACTAAGATTACAGTAACGATGTAACCCTAAAAGGGCAGACTCATGCTGTAACTGGTTGACCTGCCGATATGCTTCCGGATTCCAGCGTAATTTGGCCATGATTCCCCTATATAATCCTTACTCGTTATAGTTATTATTTGTTGTGTATCCTAGCGACTACTTTTCACAAAAACTGAAGTAGTTCACATGCAGAAATAAGTATTACTCTAAATTCATCGCACGTCTTTAAACAGTACAATGTAAAAATATAGTCCAAGGTTGGTCGCCAATGATAATATGTGTTACTTGTTTTGAAAAATCCCCTTTGCTGAGAATAAAGGGAAACGAATCAGTCAATTCAAGACTGTAAATAAAACATACGATGCAGTTAAAGCACAAATAGATTATTTATTAATCAGATGTAAACTCTATTGATATGCAAGACCTAGAAATACAACACATGCTGCGACTTGGAAAAACAAATGACTCTCTCGTATAATTCCACCCAACCAAAATTCATGTTTTACATGAAGTAAAAGCACTACTTGCAGTTTGTTAAAGTGCATAAGATAATTGACGCAATATTTATTTGTACAATTAGACAACAAGTCGTTACAAACTGATAAAGGCAAAATAACACACTTGTAATACAACAATCATGGAATAAATTTTATAGTACTTCTATCTAATGCCCAAAACTTTTGTCTGTTGGATCACAGCAGATTTTTTTGTGCCTGATATTATATTTAAGTCTTACAGCGTTTGTGAGACAGTTCAATCAGTCCTATACTGGCTGATAATAAAAAAGTAGTCCATACTCTAGCTTGGACATCGGCTTGCCCTTGAGACCTTTGGTCTGTAAGCCTTTGGGGGCATCTGGCCTGGCAGGTTTAATCAGTACAACCTGACCAGTTATTTTAACCCTCTTCAAATGAAGCTTTGCAACACAAACTGATAAGGAGTTCATAATGACTGCTAAACTCGTTAAGTTAGGTGTCGTCGCTGCTGCGTTAACTATTATGGCTGGTTGTGCTACTAACAGTCGTGTTGATGCGTTGGAGCAAGACATTAATGAAGTAAAGGATCGCCTCAGCCGCGTTGAGCAAACTGCTGCTAGCGCTGATGCAAAAGCCGATCAAATCATGGAGAAGCTAGATCGCATGAGTGGCCATCAGTACATGAAATAATTTATGATACTGATGTGAAAAGGCCGCAGTTGCGGCCTTTTTTTTTAATAAATCTATATAATTCAACCTGTATTTTTAAATACGTACTAATACTATGTAATGAAAAATATATTTTTTCCTATATTTATAAACAGCTATCTCAATTATTATTTTTTTGATGAGACTAATCAGACAGGTAATTACAGCAACAAAAATGCTCAAGTTTTAGCTGGGCACTTCAAGTGATGAAACACCCTAATGGCTTTCAATAAGAGGCAGGAGAAAGGGTAAGGACAGCTAAGTATCCTTCTCAAACTGTCTTTAATGGCGAAGATAAACCAGTCATATCCTACACAAACACGTTTATTTCAAAACCCCATAGCTTAATAAAACATTAGCTATTACTTGTATAGTTAAGCTTTAAAATAAATCCTTTACATATACTGAAGAAATCGAAACGCGCTGCGGCAAACCTGTTTCTTGCTGAATAACATCCAAAGCTACACTTTGGTTTATTGCCGTACTCGCTTCAGGCATTTTGTCTAACAAGTTACTCAGAACATACCTTGCGGGTTTACGAACAGTATCGGCTCGCTCAGATAATGGCTCATGTGCCTCAACATATATTTCACCATTCAAACGGCCAATTTTATATGACTCATGAATAATTCGAACAGGTGTACCACGAGAAACCTGGGCAAATAGTTGTTCGATATGATCTGGAAATAAACGAATACAGCCATGGCTAACCCGCATGCCTACCCCATACTTACGGTTTGTACCATGAATTAAATAGCTGCCCCCATTACCTAGTCGCATAGCAAATAAACCTAAAGGATTATCTGGCCCAGCAGGGACAACGCCAGGAAGAATATCTCCTTTTTCGGCATGCTCACGACGAATTGATGCAGGTGGCGTCCAAGAAGGATTTTTTATTTTTTGCATAATATGCGTCTTACCTTCTGGTGTTTGCCAACCTCTACGGCCGATGCCTACAGGAAAAACAACCACAACATCTTCATTAGGAGGAAAATAGTAAAGGCGTAATTCTGCTAGGTTGATAATAATCCCTTCTCTCTTACCTGGCGGTAATACCATTTGTGTTGGCAGTGTCACTAAAACACCTTCACCAGGCAGCCAAGGATCGATATCTGGATTTGCGGCTCGAACGGTTAAAAAACCTAACCCTTCTCGTCGAGCAATTTCCATAAACGTATCTTCATACGTAGTACTCACTTGGCGTATATAGCCTACAACATTATCACCATTGGCAGGCAAAGGATAAACAGCAGCCCAGCTTTGGCCACTGCATAGAAGAATAATGCCACACCACAACCATGCGCGACATTTAGATACAACGTATCTAAATACTTTAACAAGCATACTTACTTCGTTCATAAGAAGTTACTATAGATTAAATAAAGTCAATCAACCCGGAAAAATTAGCTACCTAACGTAGCAGCCAATTATCATACAGACAGAAAGAAAACGACATAAGTGTTCCTTCTTTTTTTGCTAAAAAAGTCACTTTATATAGCGCAATCAGTTAAACAATTTAAATATGCAAAGGTTTATTGTCTTTTTTAAAGCCTATTCAAGTATGCAGTTCACATTTATAACTATAACGGCGCAGGATACCCCTCTCCGCCGTCATGAGCACATACGAACACTGTAAATCATCAAGTAACACCTTGATTTTCTCTCTATGGGATAAAACAGGGCTAAGCCCATAGCTGTCACTCATCCCTCTTATCCATAGGAATACTTAAAGCCAAATGGAAAAAATGTCGTTTCTGTCCTTCATAATAGCGTGGGTTAGTCGACTTATACGCAACCAAATGATTAATTTTTAACCACAAGAACATGGCAAAATTATTCATAAGGATTATTTGATTATTTCTTCAAATTCATGAACAACAACTGTTTAAAATCAAATGTTAGGATGGTCTATATCAATTACCCTTTAACACCACCAGCCGTGAGGCCACTAATAATCCACTTCTGACAATATAAAAAGATCACTGTGATGGGTAATCCAGAAAGCACCGCCGCTGCAGCAAAATCTCCCCATAAATAATTTTGTTCATAGAGATACTGTTGAGCCCCCACCGCCAGTGTAAGTTGATCAACATCGAGTAATAATACTGAGGCAATAGGATATTCTGCAATTGTGGTAATAAATGCCAAAATAAATACCACAGCGAGTATTGGAATACTTAATGGCAGTAATATATAACGAAAGGCTTGCCAGATAGTTGCTCCATCTACAACAGCAGCCTCTTCAAGAGAAGCATCAATCGATTCAAAATATCCTTTGATTGTCCAAATATGTAACGCCATTCCCCCAAGCGAAGCGGTAATAACTGCACCATGAGAGTTAATCCCCAGCCAACTGATATGTTGCCCCAACTGATCAAAAAGCGCATAGATAGCAACTAACGATAATACGGGTGGAAACATTTGAAAGATCAGCATGGACTTAAGCATGATCCCTTTAAAGCGAAAGCGCATACGCGCAAAAGCATAAGCACTGGTCGTTGATAGCATCAAAATCAACAGTGCAGAAATCAATGCAATTTTTATGGAATTCCACAACCAAGTTAATACAGGGAAAGGTGGCTGAATAACCGTACCATCTGCTTGGGTATACGGAAAACCTAACGCCAGCGACCAATGTTCCAGTGATGGATTAACCGGTAATAAGTGTCCTGTTGCAAAGTTACCCGTTCTAAAAGAAATGGATAACACCATCAATAATGGAAAAATAATGATTGCAAGAAAGCCAATTAAGCCCGCATGTGTCAACCATACACGGTACTTAACAGATGGAGGGTGGACCATCGCCATCGTTATATCTCCCTTATACCTTGACCTTGCTGAGGCGCAATTGCATAACAGCCAGCGCACCCACCAGTAAAAAGATTAATGTTGCTATAGCCGCTGCCATACCAAAATTTTGTCCCGAATCCTGAAATGCTAATCGATAGGTATAACTCACCAATAAATCTGTAGTACCCGCAGGAGTCGTTGCACCAATAATATCTGGCCCCCCAGATGTTAATAAGGTTATCAGCACAAAATTATTAAAATTAAACGCAAATGAGGCGATTAATAGTGGGGTTAAAGGCTTAATTATTTGAGGTAACGTAATACTCATTAAATTACGCCACGGTGATGCACCGTCAATCGCAGACGCTTCATATAAATCTTTTGGAATAGCTTGTAATAGCCCCATACACAACAACAGCATATAGGGATAACCCAACCACGTGTTGACAATCAAGATCATAGTACGAGCCAGCAAGGGATCACTAAACCAGTCTGGCCGAACACCCAATAGTGAACCCAATAAATAATTCACTTCACCTGCATTCTGATTAAATAAGCCTTTAAACACTAAAATGGAAATAAAAGCAGGTACCGCATACGGTAAAATCAACATCATTCGGTAAAAGCCTTTTCCCTTCAAAAGCTCCCACTGTAAAAGATTCGCGAGGATAAGGCCCACCAGCAAGGTAAAAACAACGGTACATAGCGAAAATACAATAGTCCAAACAAAAATTTGTATAAAAGGCCCACTAATACTTGGATCAAATAACACAGTAATATAATTTTTCCAACCAACATAGGTTTTAAAACCTGGTGAAAATTTTACCCCCTGATTATTTTTATAAAACCCAGTTTGCCAATCGATGCTGAGTACATCACCGGTTTTTTGATTTATTAATTGCTGCTGATCATTTAATTGGTAAAGTGGTGCAACAGCCGCAAAATGCCGAAGCCCAACCCACTGTAAGTGCTGACCATTTGGTAAGTTCAACGTGATATTTTTGAGTTGCTTTTTATGTTTTATAATAGCTTTTATCGTTGCAGGTTTTTGATCAAGCAATTCACTCACCAAGGTTAACGCTACAGTCTTGTTGATAGCGTCTACAAGTAAGATGTTTGAACTTAGATATGTCGTATGATTCTCATCATCGACCAAAGCAATAACGGCTGTTTTTTCGCTCGTTTTTTGTTGTTGGAAGTAAAGATAATATTTATATTTTTTATCACTCACTTTATACGTTTGTTGTAAAAAATACTGCTGTGCTTTAGGTAAATCCAACAAATGTTTAGCGCTATAGTTAGTAAAACTTATGCCTATCGTGTAGAGCAGTGGAAAAATGACAAAAATAACCATACCCGCAACAGCAGGAAATACGTAGCGATGTGCATACGCTTCCTGCCGACAAAAAACAAAAGCGGCTGCACTCAACACCACTAAAAATAATCCCGCAAACGCTAGCTGTTGTTGTACATACATGACAACAACAAGGTATAAACCCACCCCTATAACACTTAGAGGTAAAACCCGTTTAAAAAAACGAAGAAAAGCACTTAGTTGAAGCTCGGTTAACATGATACTTCACCATGTTTTTCCAGTAGCAAAACTGTTTGCTGGTATACCCTCACCTTTTTCCCTTCAGAGAGAATACCCTCCACACACAACATATAGTAAAGTTGGGTATACCAAGCTAAACAGTCACTACTAGATGAATAAACAAATGTACCCAGCGCTATGGGTATAGGTTACTTGTTGCGTACAATACGTTTGGCCGCATCATCCAAAGCGGCTTTAACCGGCTGACGCCCTGAGGTGATATTTTGTAATGCCGCTTTCATCGCAGCCCAAAATGCCCCCATTTCTGGCACATTTGGCATGACTTCACCCGCTTGTGCATTATTAAATGTGGCCGCTATATTAGGGTCTTTGCTTAGCGCTTCCATAAACTGTTTATTGGCAACAGCCCCTAAGGGAACATCATCATTCACCTTTTTAAGTCCCTCAATTTGTAACATATAATTTTCTAAAAATTCTACCGCCAATTCTTTATTCGGGCTTGCAGCATTAATGGTTGCCGCTAATACACCCACAAATGGTTTACCTACCTGGCCATTAATCTTGGGCAACGGTGCTACGCCAAAGTCAATGCCACTTTTTTTAAGATTGCTCCATGACCATGGGCCATTAATCATCATAGCAACCTCTCCTTTATTAAAAGCTGCATCCATGACGCCATAATCAACACCTTTAGGCATTACCTTTTCGTCAATCATTTTTTTCAATAGCATTCCAGCCTGGTAACCGCCTTTATTGTTTACCCCGGTATCTTTTACGTCATAGCCACCAGCGGGTGTTTTTTTAAATGTATAGGCGCCATAGCCAGCAAATAATCCCCAGGTAAAATACGTGTTATTGTAATCCCATAAAATGGCTTTTTTATTTTTTTTCGCAAGCTGAGTACTCAAAGAAAAGATTTCATCCACGGTTTTTGGCGGCTGCTTAATAATTGCTTTATTATAAATTAAACCTACTGCTTCCATTGCCATGGGATAACCATACACTTTTCCATCAACCGTCACTGCATCCCAACTAAAATCAACAATACCAGATTTAATGGACTTACTCGGTGAAAGCGGAGCAATGAGTCCACTTTTAGCCCATTCACCTAACCGATCATGAGCCCAAATAAAAATATCAGGTCCATTTCCTGTCGCTGCAGCCTGTTGAAATTTATCTGTGGCTTTATCCGGGTGAGCGACCTTTACTGGAATTCCTGTTTCTTTAGCAAAACGGTCACCGACAGCTTGTAATCCGTTATACCCTTTATCACCGTTAATCCAAATGGTTAACTCACCTTCAGCAATTGCTGCGAATGCAGCTGTACTGATACACTGCGACATCAGTAAGCTTGAAGCCAGTAATGTTATTGTTTTTTTCATAAACGACATCCTATTAACAGCCTATCCCTTCGTGAATCATTATTCATAATGTATTTCACCCTGGGCATACTTCGTGATTATCCTTGTTTCTTAACCGACAACACTCTAATTAGTTGCTGTATCCTTCTTTGCATGATCCTGCCTGATACAGTCAAACTTCGCATCCCCCTTTATTTTTTTTAGGGGGGCGTAGTTTTCCGGTTGAGTTTATTGCTTCGGCCGAATACGCTCTAAGAAAAACGTGCGTATACCTTGAACACCGGCACGCTCTCCTTCTTCAACCAAACGTAGTGCTTTAGCCATGTCCTCTTTGGCGAGTGCCTGGTTAATCGCTTGTTGGTAATAGTGCTGCGTTTCAGGAAGTGCGGGTTTGCTTGCAGGTGTAGATGCTGTTGATGGATAGACAACAGCTGGGGGAACATAGTCTGCCCGCTCACCAAACGATTTACGTTCCTGCTCTATGCGTAACTGTAAAACCCCTACTGCTGAATGTTTAGCAACAGGGTCAGGAATGGCTGGAGGCTGATTATGTCGTGCTAACGCGTATGCTTTGGCGGGATGTAATAATGTCGTCTCACCTTGTCTATCTGATGCTGTGGTGTACAGTACCATGTAAGTTTCATTGAGTGGGTTACCAGGCAAACTTCGATCAACCCGAAACTGCCCATCTAAACTATCGCCTTTAAACCCTTTAGCAGGTCGATATTGAAAATCATTGCCTCGCAATAATCGAGTGACCCGAAATTGACTATCCATCAACATAACTACAGGTTTAAACACTGTTTTTCCAGCAATACTATACAGTGTAATCGTTAGCGAATTGGCTTCTTCAGGTAGTTTATAAGCTGCAAAAAAACTTTTTCCTGTGTCAAATAAATAGCTGGGAGAATCGAGATTAATCTCAACCTTATGTTGTTGCCCTGGCTTAATGGTCTGAAATGGTAAGTCTGCTAAGTGTTGACAGCAAACAGTCGATTTAACGAGTCCCTCATTAGCAACTTGTTGACTGACGGTAGATGCACGAGGCCATGTACCTGTCCAATTGGCAATATCTGCATACCCAGTGGATACAGAGGCCAGTATAAAAATAACCGAAAAATACCGGATAAATCGGTAATATACATTTTGGTACATAAGAGAAGTCCTAGCCTTGGGAAGAATACGGGCCACTTAATAAGTGGCCTGATGTATACCCTTCTCAGTGGATGTCATGTGAATAAGTGTAAATTGGCCTTATTAATTACCACCAAGCTTCTACCTGTACACCAAAGGTTAGACCGTCGTCTTCTCCAGTCTCAATCGCCTCACTGGCGGCATTATAATCATCACCATCCCAGCGAGCGTAAGTAGCAAAAGCTCTGATGACAGGTCTTGCCCAAAAGCTTCTTCCTGCAGACCACTGCTGAGCCAGTGTGACTTTGGTTAAGTCAACCGTTTCTGCGCCACTTGCCTGCGGCTTAACACGGTCGTAACCTACTTCTAAGGCAGTACTCATTACATCATTCCACTTATAAACAGGCCTAATCCCTGCCGACATCCATGTTTGCCCCTGATTGTTATCCAAATCTTTTTTCTCATAGATACCCACATACATCCCTTCCAGGTTTTCGGACAGTTCAATCACCCCCTGATTGACGATACGAAACATGTTACCATCCACTGCTCTGCTACCATTATGCCCTGTTCCTACCATGCCATCTGTAGCATACTGCAGCGCTAACTTGTTATAGCCTCCAAACCAATTACTTTGCGTGTGCTGTATAGTAAACAGGTAACCTTTTTCGTCATCAAAATCCTTATCATCTTGTTCAGAATTTAGGTTTGCACGGCCATAATCCAGACCGAGTTCCAATTTGCCATTCTCATTGACCGACAGGTCTGATAAACGTATGTCGAAGGTATCATTCGCCACATTCGTACCAGATGAACCACCTTTTGCTTGATAGTCCTCATCTGTATTACGTAACCAGGCCAAAGATAACTTACCAAACCCTACATCAATATTTTCGATACCCGCACCTGGACCGGATACATCCCAATAGTAATAATCATTAATATGCACATCATGTCGTTGATAGTAGCGCTTACCTGCCCAAATATTAGCGCCTGGAAAGCTTTCAAGTACATTTTCACCAATGACGTACATCTGTCTTAATGACGAGGTAGCACCATCACCATTAAGCTCTTCCCAATCATTTTCCTGATCAGAAACATAGGCAATCATAGAGTCAACGTAGAAACGTTTTCCCCCTTCATTAAAAAGTTCTTGTCCTAGCTGTATTTCTGCATAAGTCTCACACTCGTTACCTAATCGATACTTAGCACCAGCACCTCTTGCTTTGAAACAGGCTTGGTCCCCCCCTCCTTGAGTGCCACCAATACCAGACCGTAAATAACCATGAAAGTCAACCGCTGATACAGGAGAAGAAAACAAACTAGGAAAACAACAGATGAGGGTAATATAAGGAAGGTTATGTTTTATTTTTTGCCATCTACCACGATTACTATTTTTATTATCTCGACGCATAATCTAACACCTCTATGCGCATGGGCCATAAAAATGGACCTACATGCTTTTCACTGCTTTAGTCACAAACTAGATGGTGAAAAATTACGTGTCAAAAAACATCCTCCCCCCTGGATAAAATCCAGGGCGTAGTTGCAAGGGGGAGAATTGTTTAGCTTTAGACGTAGGGTCTACACGTGATAGGAGAGATCACATACCAAGATTATTTGGTACACAAGTAAGACCAAGAGGAACAAGTGAAGTTCAATCCCAACAGCAAAAAACGTAAAAAAGTATTTATCACTTGTTTCTCTTGCAAATGAGTTATCATTTATTACTAGTTCAAACAATAAAGCGCTTACGCGAAAACAACCCAGCTAATCCAATCAAGCCTAAACCAAATGTACTGGGAGCCGCGACCTTAATGATAGAAACCCCATCAATTAGAAAGAAACTATCAAAGCCGCCAAAGTTTTGCAGTGCAATAGCACCATCCTCATCTCCAGTAAACTCATAACTAAATGTCTGCCAAGCACCAATATCATCAACTAAACTGTCAACAATTCCACCGGTATAAGGCCAATCTGGATGTAACTGAAAGCTCCCAATAGCACCATCAGCGACCAAATACTGAAACTCAATTTTATCCCCTTTTCGCCACTGAACATCAGTCCAAATTAATGCAGCACCTGTGGGTATAGCTGCAAAATAATCTCCAGATGCAGCGGTATAAACTTGTCCCGAGCGATCAGTATACTCCTTAACAATAGAGGGCTCTCCCATCCCGAGTTCAAAAAAGCGATCTCCCAGATCACCATCCTCGAAATCATCGTTAATCAATGATGCCTGAATATTGCTCATCCACCCCATTGTCATGACACACACTAACAGGGTTTGCATTAACTTCAACATAGCCTCTCCAGTCAATCAGCACGAATGTACTCAATCAAAATGTACCAGAAAAAGCCATTGTAAGAAAAAGACAGCCCCTGTAGTGTAAAAAAACAATAAATCTTGCATGAGTTAACAATCAACAAGTGAACAACAACATAGTTGGTCAATAACAGGGGGTAACTGATTATATAAGGAGAAAGGTGGCTGGTTGCTTTGTTTAGTTTATAAGCACTAACAAAACGTACAAACAGAAAAGCTATAAACAGGAAACAGGACTAGCCAGCAAAAAGCAGTACTAACCCTACAATTAATACAAGTCCCATAACAAACCATAAGATACCTGCTGTAAGTGCAGCGGCAAATGCTTGCAAAATAGTGAATGTCCAGGCGATCCACTCACTTGAAGACTTATCTGATAAAATAGCTGAGCTTGATTTATCCAATGCAAGAATATCCGTTAATAAATTATAGTTTTGCATTTGTTGACTTGAGTGAGTGCGACTGAACTGTTTAGCCTTAATTGCAGCAATATTCTCAATCCATTGATTAGGTAACGTGAGTTGGTCTGTCGACACCAGTATCAACATATCCGCCATCAGTTCGAGATACTGACCACCAGGGTGTAAAAAATTTCCCAAGTACATGAAATCTGAAGCAGGCAATACATCGGCAGGTCCATCATAGTCCACAAATAGCTTAATCAGCGTACGTCCATCGTACTCTGCCAACATCATACAAGGCAGCGCTCGCCCTCCCCAATTAAGCATTGCTGGACACGGAAAGCGCTTATCTAACAACTGTTCATAGTGTGGAGGAATAACCGGATCACGCGGCATAATATTAAGGGGTTGTTCAAAAAGCACATCCAAGGAAAATAGTGGAAAACTATGACAAAAACCAAAACTGGCATCATCAACAGCCAAACAACGCGCCATGGCACGAGCTTCATAGTTCAGCAACTCAGAGGCTACGGCAGGATTAAGGCTAAAGTAATGAAATACATTCTCATCTGAGATCATCCAATACCCCAGATTTTGATCAGGTAAACGCTCACACAGCAGTTCTATACTCGGAAAGTCTGCATCAATATTATCTGGATCATCAGGCCAATCAGACACTAACTGCCAATAAAAACGGCTTCCCGAAATAAAGGGCTGCCACAGTGGCAGGAATTTTTCATCTGTCCGCTGGATGAATGAATCAAATGGCTCCATATACCTGAGCGCCTTTCAACTCATTTTAAACTCGTCGGATTTAAATTCATTCTATCCCCTCATTTACCTATTGTCGCTGTTTTAAGTTTAACTGGTTAATGATTGTTTACCTACCTAAAGCAGGAAAAAATTCGCCAAAAACGTGACTTCTGATAATATTTTTCAATATCTGCGCGTCAATAACCAGTTGAATCCAGGGAAAGAGGAATACAAAAACTAATCATTATGAGCATTAGAGCATTTATAACTTTTCCCCATTTAAAACAACACCTCAACAACAAGACTAAAACTGCTTTTTACACCTTTATTTTCAAACGGTTTTTTATAACACTCACTCAAAATTAAACATTAACAACATTAAAAAATTATCTGTAACAGCTTAGCGTTTATAGCCACGCAATATATTATAATTAAGTAACTACTCCATAAGGAGGAAAAATGATTATATCCTTTAATCGCCTCCCCCTTTTACTTATTTAAGATACTTCTCAGTAATTTTATCCATTATGGCTTTATCAGATTTTACAGCTTCAAGCGCCTTCTGATGAGCTTCAACAACACTATCATCAATACTTCTATTAAAAGCAAAGTAATGCTGCCCTAGTTTTGTAGTATAAACAAAATCAAAATCAGCCGGACTTAGTCCTTCTTTTTTTAATAACCATTTTGCTACGGTTCCATTGTAAGAAACAGCATCAACTTTACCATCCTGCAATTTTTTAACCATTGCATAAAAGTTTGTTGAGTGTGAAAGGTTAGATTTTTTAACACCGGCATTTGCTAATACTTGCTCACCAATATCATCACGAATGACAGCATATTTATATTTACCAAAGTCAGCATCTGATTCTATTTTCACCCCTTTTGGATTACCTTTTAGTACCATAATATCATTGGTGGCATCCGTTAAAGGTCCTACCCATTTAAATATCTTTTCACGTTCAGGCGTTCGTGTAGTTGAAAATAAAATATTCATACTACCGTCTTCTTGAGTAGTACGATAACCTCGCACCCATGGTTGTATCTTAATGTCCCTATAACTATTTTTACTGCCCATTTTTTTGAACATTTCAACTAAAACATCTGTATTGATACCTGTGGGGTTACCATCACTCCCTTTAAAATTAAATGGAGGAAACTCTTCCGTAAGATAGTTAACCCCTTGTGTTGGATCTGCCCAAGAGTTGAGTCCAAACGTTAAAAATAAAGCCATAACTAAAATACGCATAACTTATTACCCTTTTGCCATTTACTACTATACGTAATAGATAGACTAGCAGGGTATTTTTAAATGCGACGATAAAAGCAGGATTAATTTTGTTATTCAAACATATAAAAAAGCCGGTAAATACCGGCTTTAGATAATCCCAACATTTTGTATTATGTAAGATTAATATCTGCGCATTCGTCCAGCCAACAACAACATCCATGCGAACATTAACAAACCTGTTGCAGGCACAGGAACTGAAGTTATCGGTTGAGCTGCAGCTATCACTGGTGGTGGTATTTTAGTGTTGTTAGGTTGTTGAGGGATATCAGATAGAACAACAACAGGTGTAACAAGCTCTGCCCCCTCACAACGAGATAAAGCAGGGTCACAATCATCAATTAACAGCTTATCATCAATATCAGGGGCTTCTGCTACTGGTTGATTAGGTACTGCCAGTAGTGGAAGTATTGTTTGAAGTGGAGGCATGTTATCAGTATGTATAGGTGAAAGCTGACTCACTGCCTCATGCTTCCACTGGCTTCCATTAGGACCTTGGACTATAGGTAAGGCAGGTTCAACAGCTAACGCTCTAGGTTCATGATCAGTTTTAAGTTCTACATTAACTGTTGTCACAGTGCTTGTCTCTGCCTGCTCATCAACAAGCCATTCAATCACTCGCTTTGCACCATCACGCCAGCTACTTTCTTTCACTGACTGATCGTTTTTTTCAGGGTCAGCCTGTACTGGCAATGCGACAACTACTGCCAATAACAAACTACTCATCCCCAAAAATAATGAACCTCTTGTTTTCACTGCAAATACTCCTGTGTAACCCGTCCCCCATGATTGGGACTTTTTGTGGCCTACGTTGCCCAGTCCTTACTAATGACTCAAAACACAGTAAGCGTTTCATCAAGTACTGTATTGGGTTAGATCACTAAGTCACCATGCTAAACGCTTAGTGTCTTCTTCTCGTGTTAGCAGGTGAGTCCATCCACACATTTACCACTCATTTGATTCACAAATAGATTATTATTTTTTAACGAACTGACTTTATGCTTGTTATCTAATTACGAATTAATCTCAAGACTTCTGCCAATGCCGTATTTATTGGTTTTGTCATACATTCACGATTTAGTCATATTGTCATCAATAACAGCCTAATTTTTAACCACCCACTTCACATTTAATTTATGTAATGACTAGTAATTAACAAGCAAAATACAAATCTGTTCGATATTTCACACTGATGTTAATTTATGTAAAAGAGCCTGACATAAGACGGAACATGTATCCCATACATTGCTTGATACCACTTATGCTCAACTCACAAAACAACACAGATAATGTTTAAAAGCAGAGTGGATCAAATAGCTTGCCAGCCCATTTTTCTAGCGGTAGAGGTATACTTTTACGTCAAAATTGCGGAAAATTAGCCATTACGCACGTTCTCTAGAACATGATACTTATAGGCTTTGCATAAAACGTCTCATAGTCCCAATCAGAAGCTAGTGACTATTATGCTTGCAAGACGCTTTGATTCGCTTATTTTGAGGTATGCATGAAACTATCGGAGTTTGGAGAAAAGTTTACGAGTCAGACCGGTATACAATCCTTAATGGATGACCTGGGTAATGCCCTCGCCAGTGGTGAAGATTTCATCATGATGGGTGGTGGCAATCCAGCACATATCCCTGCCGTAGAAGATGCCTTCAAAGCCCGACTTAGTCGCATTCTCGATAACCATCATGAGTTCGTCAGACTCATTGGTATTTATGATCCACCCCAAGGTGAGATTGAGTTTATCAATCACTTGGTTAAGCTACTTCGTAATCAGTTTGGCTGGTCGCTTTCAGCCAAAAATATTGCCTTAACCAATGGCAGTCAATCTGCATTTTTCATGTTATTCAATATGTTTGCCGGGCAATGCAAAGATGGCACACAGCGTAAAATTCAACTGCCACTGGCACCCGAATATATAGGCTATGCAGATGCTGGACTCACTGAAAACTTTTTTTCAGCGAACCGCCCTAGCATCGAATATCTAGATAACCACCTGTTTAAATATCACGTTGATTTTGACCAGTTAAAGATTGATGAAACAACAGGTGCGTTATGTGTTTCGCGCCCCACAAACCCGACAGGTAATGTCTTGACTGATCATGAGATTGAAAAGTTAGATCGACTGGCCAAGGCTCACCACATCCCTTTACTGCTTGATGGTGCATACAGTACGCCCTTTCCCAACCTTATTTTCACTGATGCCACGCCTTATTGGAATGACAATATTATTCTCTGTTTAAGCTTATCAAAACTAGGCTTGCCTGCGGCTAGAACTGGTATTGTCATTGCCAACGAAGAAGTGATCACCGCGTTATCACGCATTAATGCGATTATGAGCCTTGCAACAAACAGCACTGGCAGCTTAATGGCAATGGATATGGTTAAAGATGGTAGTATCCTAAGCTTAAGTAATGACATTGTTCGTCCGTACTATCAACAAAAAGCCGAAAAAGCGACAAATGTTTTACAGCGCGCTTTAGGAGATCATGAGTATTATATTCATAAACCTGAAGGCGCTATGTTCTTATGGCTTTGGTTTAAAGACTTACCCATTAGCAGTCTAGAGCTTTACCAACGGTTAAAAGCGCGTGGTGTTATTGTTGTATCTGGCCACTATTTCTTTCCTGGAATGGATACCTCCTGGCGCCATCAACACGAATGTATTCGCGTTTCTTATGCGCAAGATGATAGTAAAGTAGCCAAAGGCTTAAAAATTATCGCAGAAGAAGTTAAACGCGCCTATCAGGAAGGTGAAATTAAGTAGAAAGCGACTTAGTAAAAAAGAAGGCCTTTATTAGGCCTTCTTTATTTAAACAGTACATACTAAATATATTTATGAGCGTGGACGGAGATGGGCTAACCAACGGTGTTCTAACTGCTTAAACACCCCAATAATCAGGAATGTCAGCATCATATAAAGCAAGCCTGCAAATATAAATGCTTCAAAAGGGGTATAAAAACGTGAATAAATGACACGTGCAACCCCTGTAATATCCATGATTGTCACCACCCCCGCAATGGCAGAACCATGAAGCATAAAAACTACTTCATTACTATAAGCTGGCAAAGCTCGCCTAAAGGCACTGGGTAAAATAATGCGGTAAAATGTCTGAAAATAACTCATGCCATACGCTTTAGCCGCTTCAATTTCACCTCTGGGTGTTTCTTTCATCGCCCCACGAATAATTTCTGTTGTATACGCGGCCGTGTTCAATGTAAAAGCAACAAGGGCACAATAATAGGCATCCTTGAAAAAAGCCCCTATGGATGAGGCATTTAAATCAATAAATTGGCCCATCCCATAATAAATTAAAAAGAGCTGTACCAGTAATGGAGTTCCTCTAAAAAAATAAGTATAAAGCCAAACTGGCCAGGCGACCCAACGGTTTTTGGATAAGCGTAAAACAGCCAATGGCACAGCCATACATAACCCAATCACTAGGGAAATAAACACCAGCTGAACGGTCATGACCAGACCATCAAAATACATCGGGAGATTATCAAGTACTACATTGTAATCAACATATTGGAGAATAACTTCTTTAAAATCCACGAGTTTAGGCCTCCCGACTGACACTGGCACTAAAGTGACGCTCAGCCCAGTTCAATAATAAAATTGAAACAGTAGTATACAATAAGAAAATCAAACAAACCGCAAAATAAAATGTAAACGGTTCTTGCGTTGAACCAGAGGCAAGCTGTGCTTTTCTGACCATATCTTCAAGCCCAATAATCGCCACTAATGCTGTTGTTTTAAGTAAAACTAACCAGTTATTACCAAAACCAGGTAACGCATGACGCATCATTTGTGGAAATAAAATCCGTCGAAAAATCAGCCATGGACTCATACCATAAGCCTTACCTGCTTCAAGCTGACCTTGGTCGACAGCCATGATGGCGCCTCTAAATGTTTCAGCCATATAAGCACCAAAAATAAAGCCGATGGTGAGTACACCTGCTATAAATGGGTTTACATCAATATATTCCTCATAGCCTACCGACTCAGCAATAACGTTAACAAGCATTTGGCCGCCATAAAAAATTAATAGCATTAAAACCAAATCCGGAATGCCCCGTATCACAGTGGTATAAATAGTACCAATGACGCGCAAAGGTAACGCTTTTGATAGTTTGGCCAGTGCTGTCAGAATACCCAAAACAACTGAAATTAACAAAGACCACAATGCAACCTGCAATGTAACCCAAGCACCACTCACTAAACTGGCTTCATAGCCATGCAAACCTAGCATGATTGTTACTTCTCACTATCTTTATTTACTATGGAATTTGACGTATTTATCTGCAAAAAAACAAATAAATACGCCAAAGCATCAAATGTTATTGTCCGTAAATATCGAAATCAAAATAGCGTTTTTGAATTTTATCGTAGGTACCATCTGCACGGATTTGCTTAATAGCCTTATTAAACAGGTCTTTCAGATCTTTATTTTGTTTACGAATGGCAATGCCAATACCTTCACCAAACCATTTTTGATCACTGATTGTCGGGCCAAAAAATTCGTAACTATCCCCACCATCTTTTTTTAAAAAACCATCAGATAGCGGAATAATATCACCTAATAACAAGTCCAAACGTCCCGCTTTCATATCCAGGTAAGCTTCATCTTGTGTACTGTAACGTTTAATTGTCACAGCTTGCCCATAAACATCCGTTAAATAACGATCAGAGGTGGTAGAACGTTGTACACCAACCACTTTCCCCTTTAAACCTTCAGGGGAAATAACGATGTTAACTCCTTTTTTCCGAACAAAGCGGACAGGGGTATGATAATACTTATCAGTAAAATCTACTTTTTGCTTACGTTCTTCAGTAATCGACATTGATGCAATAATGGCATCAAACTTTCGTGATAGTAAAGCGGGAATCATTCCATCCCAGTCCTGGGGTACCATCTTACATTTCACCTTCATGGACTGGCATAATGCATTGGCAATTTCAATATCAAATCCCTTAACTTCACCTGATTCTGTCGTATAACTAAAAGGAGGATATGCACCTTCAACACCTATCCGTATAGTTTTCCATTCCTTTGCAGCAGCGGTCGCTGAAAGTGTTAACACGACAGCCATCATCAGTATTTTCTTCATAAAGTGACTCCTGCTTGTTGTCTTTATTGTTTTTCCATGGTTAACAGCGTAGCTAAAAATATACTGGCTACGACGTTAATAGCTGGTTGACAGGAATTGTTGAAGACGTTCAGTTTGTGGATTATTAAATAATTCCTGAGGAGGGCCTTGCTCTGCAATTAACCCCTGGTGCAAAAACATCACATGATTAGATACATCCCGAGCAAAAGCCATTTCGTGGGTGACTATAATCATAGTACGCCCTTCTTCTGCCAGATCATGCATGACTTTTAAAACTTCACCGACAAGCTCTGGATCAAGTGCCGAGGTTGGCTCATCAAATAACATGACTTCAGGATCAACAGCTAATGCCCTGGCAATAGCCGCTCGTTGTTGTTGACCTCCTGATAGCTGCCCTGGATAGTAATCTCGACGCTCATAAATGCCTACTTTCTGCAATAAATGCTCCGCTGCTTCGATAGCCTGTTTTTTAGGTATTTTCAGCACATGTATTGGCGCCTCAACGATGTTTTGCAAAATAGTCATATGTGACCATAGATTAAAACTTTGAAAAACCATTGATAAACGTGCTCGAATACGCTCAACCTGTTTAGCATCAGCAGGAATGGTATTTCCTGAACGGTCCTGTTTCATTTCGATTAGTTCACCATGAACTTTAACCAATCCAGACGTGGGAATTTCCAGCATATTAATGCAACGAAGAAAGGTACTTTTTCCAGAACCAGAGGAGCCTATCATGGAAATCACTTCACCTTTTTCCGCAGTGAGTGATACCCCTTTTAGTACTTCGTGGGCGCCAAAATATTTATGAATATCTTCAAGCTCTAAGGCAGGTACTTCTGTCATTATTTTTCTCGCCCCTGGAAAGGGGTTACTCCTTTATAAATGATACACAAGGTACAACCGCCTATTTCGAAAAGCACACTAGGCTGTACTACCCGACTACTTAGTGGCTATTAGTGTCTGATTTTTTAAGCATTACTAAAAAACGACAAGAGACGTTTTTGAAACGCTTATATCAGAAAGTCATTACGCACTAAGTATTAAGACCGATTGTACATAAAATTTATTATTTTTGTAGCGCATCACACTTTTGGCAGATTAAATGCCATAAAACGTTCACTTATAAGCTTGACTTTTGATTAATAGCTAAAAAACTCTACTCAAGTAAAAACCACAAGCATGATACGTATTAACCGTATTCTATATTCGGTTTGCACAAACATACCAGATAATCATCTAACCTAATGTCGCAAATAAGTCTATCTTTTACACATTCGCGACCATTCTTAGTAAAAATGACTTACTAGATATCAAAAGCTTGAGCTAATTCTAATTTTATCGCTGATGCTGCTCGTGACTACCAAACAATGTTCCTGTGGGTGGTTGCTGACTGCGCTCTTGCTGTTTAACCCGCTCCTGCCTAGGGGTTATACCAAAATGATTACGGTAGGTCGTACTGAAGTGAGAGGCTGTGGCAAAGCCACACATGGTTCCAACTTGCGCAATGGGTTTATCTGTTTGCTGCAATAATTGCCTAGCGCGTTCCAATCTCAGCTGTAAATAGTATTTTGAGGGTACACTTTGCAGATGTTTTCGAAAAAGCCGTTCTAAGTGCCGTCGAGATAAGCCTACATGATAAGCAAGATCATCCGTACTCAATGGTTCTTCAATATTAGCCTCCATAAGGGTTACGGCTTCTATCAGTTTTGAGTGGCTGGTGCCAATACGTACTTTGAGAGGAATACGCTGAGGATCTTCACCAGGTCGAATTCGCTCACATACAAACTGTTCAGAAATTGTTGAGGCTAATTCCAGGCTATGATGCTTACCTATCAAAAACAGCATCATATCCATAGCGGCAGTACCTCCACTGCAGGTATAGCGCTGACCATCAATTTCAAACAAATTGCTGGTCACTCGTGTCTGGGGAAACTCCTCCCGCAAACTCACTAGGTCCCACCAATGGATTGTCGCCTTATAGCCATCTAATAACCCAGCACACGCAAGCACATAACTACCTGTACCAATACCACCAATAGCCATGTTGCCATGTTGATGTTTTCGCAACCAGGCAATCACACTCTCATTACCCGTTCGAGCAACAGGACTTGCACCACAGACAAATATTGCATCCAACTCAGGAATAGCTTCCAAGCTACAGTCAGCCAGGGTAGAAACGCCACTACTACTCGCTACAGCCTCTCCATCAGCACTAATTACCGTACACTCATAGAGTTCTTGCTCTGTAACCCAATTTGCCATCCTAAGTGGCTCTATCGCTGACGAAAAAGCAATCAATGAAAAATTAGGCAATAGCAGAAAACCAAAATGTAGTGGTTTCGCTGATACCTTTTCTTGTGCGTTATGGTGTTGTACTTCAAACACAACCATAGGGCATCTTGTCTCTTTATTCTGTTATCAATTAGCAATAGACCTAACCAAGCATATTATTCAATAACCCATAGAATGATTCGCCACAACAGCAAAATGGAGGGTATCGAACATTAGCTTGGTACGGTAAGTAGGCAAAATTTCACACACCATAGCCCAAAAACGAAAAAATGTCATATGCACATAACAACTTGTCGCATCCTTTAAAAAAATTAGCTATGCCTTCACATGGACAATAGCTCATAATCCAGCCTAGCCAAGAAAAAAATACCCAGCTTGTGCGTGTAGAAGCGTTGTTTTCATCACATAGCACATGTGAAGCATAAATAAGTGTGATGAACGCAACTGTAGCCCAATAAAGCAAAAATAATGGCTGCTGGATAATTATACTACACCACAACTGTAATATTTCGCCTATGTACTACCAGAACCAAATCTATGAGCAGTCAGAATCAAAATAAATACGACATTATACGTCAAATCCAGCAACGCCTTAGTGCTCAGCTGTCACCTGACCTAGTCAAACCTGTCAACGCACTGGCCTATCACTTTTATCGAGAAAGTATTAGCCGAGAACTGGTTCAAGCTCCAATTGATAAGCTTTGTGGGGCTATTATGAGCCTATGGGATTTTGCCCAACAACGTACCAGTAAACCAGCTATCCGCGCCTATAACCCTACCTTTGAAGAACATGGTTGGGAATCTCGGCATACTATTATTGAGATTATTGCTGCTGACCAACCCTTTTTAGTGTCATCTATTTCTATGGCATTAAATGCTGGCGAATTTTTCATTCACCGCATTACCCACCCTGTCATCCCTGTCGTCCGCGATAGTCATGGTGTGATCACCGATATTCCTGCCCCAGAAGACGTCCAATCTGACACTCCTTTTGAAGCCGTAATGCGTTTCGAAGTTGCGCGGGTGCTTGATCAAACCGTGCTAGACGATATGGTGCAACGTATTGAATGGGTACTTCAGGAAGTCAACCTGGCAGTAACTGACTGGCAAACCATGCTTAGCAACATGAAAACGGCTTGTGATGATTTAACCAAAGCTTCAATCCCAGGGTTAGACAGTAACGAGCAACAAGAAATTGTTGCTTTCTTAAAGTGGGTAATGGACAGCCACTTTACCTTTGTTGGCTTCCGTGCTTATACCCTTAGCTCTAATCCTCAAAGCCCTACAGGAAAAATGGTTCTGCAGGCAGATGAAAGTCTTGGCACATTCCGTAATATTGATAATCAAACTACCCGTGAACTGACATTGTCACCCTACTTGCTACAGCGAATGCTTGCTCCTTTCCCGCTGATTCTAACTAAGTCTACGACAATGTCATCTGTTCACCGCCCTGCTCACCTTGATTACATTGGTATCAAGCGGTTCAACAAACAGGGACAGGTGATTGGTGAATGGCGCTTTTTTGGCTTGTACTCTTCTTCTGCATACGCTGCACCTTATCAAGACATTCCGTTATTACGCCGCAAAGCTCAGCGTCTTATTGATACCATCCATATTCCAGCCAATAGTCACAAAGGTAAAATTCTACGGAATATTTTGAACCATTATCCTCGTGATGAAATGCTTCAAGCTGACTATGAGCAACTGAATGATACAGTACAAGGCATTTTAGAAACCCAGGAAAGACGACAGTTACGGCTATTTATTCGCCCTGACATCTACGGACGCTTTATTTCTGCGCTCGTTTTTGTACCACGTGACCGTTATAACACCGAAGTACGTATGCGGATGCAAGAAATTCTACTGCAAAGCTTTAACGGTCAAAGCGTCGAATTTAATGTTCAGTTTTCCGAGCAAGTCTCTGCTCGAGTGCACTTTACTATCCACTGTGAAAATGCTCACGAGCAAGAATACAACATCGATGAAATCGAAATGCAGATGACGAAAGCCATGTTGTCCTGGGCTGACAATCTGCATCTTTCACTACAAAGTCGTGTTGGAGAGGCTGAAGCGAATCGCTTATTCCGTCGCTATGGCAACGCATTTCCAGCGGGTTATCAGGCTGATTTCACTGTCGCCAGAGCGGCTGCCGATATACAACATTTGGAGAGTGTACTTTCTGGCCAAATCATTAGCACTTACCTTTATCGTCCTTACACCAGTGCTGGCAATCTCCATTTTAAAGTGATCGGCCGTGGTGATTTTATGGCATTATCTGATGTGCTGCCTATTTTAGAGCACATGGGGGTTAAAGTACTAAGTGCCCACCCTTATGCTATCAAATGTACAGACTGTGCAACCTGCTGGATCCTCGACTTTAATATTGCCACGATCAGTGCAATCGATTTAGACAACAATAGTGCCAAACAAGAGTTTCAAACCACCTTCATTGAGGCCTACCAGGAACGCATTGAAAATGATGGTTTCAATAAACTGGTGGTTGCAGCTGCGCTAACATGCCGACAAGTGGTGATGCTTCGTGCTATCTGCAAATATTTGCTTCAGCTTAAAGTACCCTTCAGTCAGGCTTACATGGAAACAACCCTGGCGAATAACCCGATTATTACCCGACAACTGGTGGAATTATTCAGTCAGCGTTTTGACCCGAGCCAACCCGTCAATGAAGAGCGCTGTCAAGAGCTACAACAGAATATCCAGGCTGCTCTGGATGCTGTGGCCAACTTGGATGAAGACCGTATTTTAAGACACTATCTTGAAGTTATCCTGGCTATGTTACGCACTAACTTTTATGTGCAAGATCAGGCCAACGATCTCAAACCTTATGTGTCCTTCAAACTGGCCCCTGAAAAAATTCCTACCGCACCACAGCCTCGCCCAGCCTATGAGATTTTTGTATATGCGCCCTGGGTAGAAGGCGTACACATGCGTGGTAGTAAGGTAGCCCGTGGCGGGCTGAGATGGTCAGATCGCCGCGAAGACTTTCGTACCGAAATTCTTGGCCTGGTCAAAGCCCAAATGGTCAAAAACTCCGTTATTGTACCTTCTGGTGCAAAAGGTGGATTTGTGGCTAAACGCTTACCAGTCAGTGCTGAACGTGAGCAGATACAGGCCGAAGTAGAATATTGTTACCGCACATTTATTAGTGGTTTGCTGGATATCACTGATAACCTCGTTGACCAACAGCTCACACCACCCACTCAAGTGCTCCGCTATGATGATGACGATCCTTACTTGGTAGTCGCTGCAGACAAAGGTACCGCAACCTTCTCAGACTTAGCTAATGAAGTAGCAATGAGCTATGGCTTCTGGCTAGGTGATGCATTTGCCTCCGGTGGCAGTAATGGTTATGACCATAAAAAAATGGGCATTACTGCTCGCGGCGCATGGGAATCAGTCAAACGCCTATTTAAAGAGATCAGTATAGATACACAACAACAAGACTTTACCTGTGTTGGTATTGGTGACATGTCAGGCGATGTATTTGGTAATGGTATGTTGCTCTCTAAACACATTCGTCTTGTGGCCGCCTTTAACCATCAGCACATTTTTATCGACCCTACACCCGATGCCGCAAGCAGCTTTGTTGAACGTCAGCGGCTATTCAACCTTCCTCGTTCAAGTTGGCTCGATTACAACACACAATTAGTGTCACAAGGTGGTGGAATCTATCCTCGATCAGCAAAAGTCATCGAACTTTCAACAGAAGCCAGACAAGCACTTGGCATTGAGAAGCAAAAACTTACACCAAATGAGTTGGTCAAACACATTCTGCAAGCACCAGTTGACCTCCTCTGGAATGGTGGCATTGGCACTTATGTTAAAGCCAGTACTGAGACCCATAGCGATGTTGGTGATAAAGCAAATGACAGTGTGCGCATCAATGCCAACCAGCTTAAATGTAAAGTCATTGGTGAAGGTGGGAACCTGGGCTTTACCCAGCTGAGTCGAATTGAGTTTGCGCGCCGAGGTGGATTAGTCACCACCGATGCTAGCGATAACTCAGCAGGTGTCGATTGTTCAGACCATGAAGTCAACATCAAGATTGTTGTTGATCAAGTCGTCAATCAAGGTGACTTAACCCAGAAACAACGTAACAAGTTGCTGGCGGATATGACAGATCATGTTGCATCACTGGTTCTGAAACATAACGTTCAACAAAGCCAGATTCTTAGCTTGATTAATGCTAAAGGCGTACAATTACTCAATGACCAAACGCGTCTACTGAGACTGCTGGAAAAAGAAAAACGTCTAAAACGTAAACTGGAATACCTACCCAACGAAGATCAACTGCAGGAACGTGCTCAAACCCAGGAAGGGTTAACACGACCAGAACTCTCTGTACTGTTGGCTTACAGCAAGATTCATTTATCCGATGCGTTAAAAGAAGAACGTATAGGCGATGATCCTTACTTTGCACAACAAATACAGGATTATTTCCCTTCACCGTTAATAGAACGCTGTTTATCTGCTGTTAAACAACACCCCCTGCATAATGAAATCATTGCTACTCACGTTACCAATATTGTGGGTAACCGTATGGGACCCAGCTTTATTATGCGCGTTCAAGAACAAGCTAACTGCTCAGCACTGGCGATTGTTCGAGCCTTTATTGCAACAACCCAGCTCTTTAATATTGATCAAATCTGGCAATCCGTTGACCAACTTACCACTGAGGTTAGCTATCCTACACAGTGCAACCTGTACTCCGTACTGCAAGAAATGACAGAAAAAGTAACACTGTGGTTGCTACGACATGGGGGCCATCCTTTAGATGTCGAAGCCACGGTTCAAAAATATTTGCCAGGCCTCGCTTATATCCGTCAGCAATTACATTCTCTACTACACGGTGAACTGGCCACTGCGTATCAGCAACGTGTCAATCACTACTTAGAGCAACATGTACCAGAGTCTATTGCAGCAGCCTGTGCCAGCCTTTCATTTGAGTACAATAGCCTTGATATTGTCCATTTAGCATTACAAGAACAACAGGACGTCAACCATGCTGCACAACTTTTCTTCGCGCTTGAAGAAAAGCTGACCCTGCAATGGTTGCGCACCAGCATCACCGCGCTACCCCAGCGCAACGTCTGGCAGCGAAAAGCACGTAACACACTGGCTGATGAGCTGGATGCGGCATTAAGTCAAGTGACCTGTCATGTTCAACAACAAATTGCTCATGAGCGGGACCAGATTTTACCCTGCCTGGATAATTGGCTAGCACAAAAAACAAACACCTTACGACATAGTCAGTCTATCTGGGCCGATATTCAATCCAGTGCAGAGCCTGACTTGGCTATGTTATCAGTAGCCGTTCGAGAACTGCATAACTTGGCCTAACGGCACACAAAAACAACAAAACGCTTTACACAACAACAACGAGTAAAAACACAAGCGAGTAACGCAAACGAGGTAAAAGCATGACTGAAAAGCAGGTAACACGAGAAGTCTTTGACGCTGTCATGGTCCCAAACTATAACCCACAGAAAATTATTCCTGTGCGAGGTGAAGGATCTCGGATTTGGGACCAATCTGGCAAAGAGTACATTGACTTTGCAGGAGGCATTGCTGTTACCGCACTTGGACACTGTCATCCACGTCTGGTAAATGCCTTATCCCAACAAGCAAAAACACTCTGGCATTTATCCAATGTCTACACGAACGAGCCCGTACTCAAACTAGCGCAAAAACTTACTGAGCTAACATTCGCTGATAAAGTATTTTTCGCTAACTCAGGCGCTGAAGCGAATGAGGCTGCGTTCAAGTTAGTGCGAAAATACAGCTATGATCATGTAGGCCCAGAAAAAAATGAGATTATTTCATTTACCCAGTCCTTTCATGGTCGAACGTTATTCACGGTATCAGTGGGTGGCCAACCCAAATATAGAAAAGGGTTTGAGCCTGCTCCAGGTGGTATCCGCCATGCAGAGTTTAATGATCTAGCTTCTGTTGAAGCGGTTATTTCAGATAAAACCTGTGCAGTAGTGCTTGAGCCTATTCAAGGTGAAGGTGGAATTATCCCTGCCGATCCGGACTTTCTCCGCGGTGTTCGTGAACTGTGTGATAAGCACCAGGCCCTGTTAGTGTTTGATGAAGTCCAAACAGGGGTTGGTCGTACAGGTCACTTGTACGCCTATATGGAATATGATGTAGTGCCTGACATTCTGACCTCAGCCAAAGCACTAGGTTGTGGCTTCCCAATGGGTGCCATGCTGACCACAGATAAGGTTGCAAAAAGTCTGGTATTTGGCACTCATGGTAGTACATCAGGAGGCAACCCACTCGCATGCGCGGTTGCCAACGAAGTCATCGACATTATTAAAGAGCCTGCTCTGCTAAAAGGTGTCAGCGAAAAGAATCAACGTATTATTAATGGCCTCAATGCCATCAATGCTCAATATGGAATTTTCAAGGAAGTTCGTGGTAAAGGCTTATTGATTGGTGGCGCATTAAAGGATGAATGGCAAGGCCAAGCGGGCCGATTCTTACAAGCTGGGTTAGCGGAAGGTGTGATGGTGCTCGTTGCAGGCCCCAATGTTATACGCATGGCTCCCTCATTGATTATTCCAGACAGCGACATTGATCAAGGTCTTGCCTTGTTAGAAAAGGGTATTGCCAAAGTTGTTGCTGAAGGGCCAAACACATAGTCGTCCAAACACAGGCTGATAGAACAGGTAAGCACCCTCTTCCGTGCTTACCCATCAATCAGCTTATTTTTATACCCCCAACAGCATGGTAGCACTGGTTGGGGTTTCTTTATTAAGTGATGCGTTTTGCTAAAAACGCCTATTCTGCGACTTCACAAAATTATAATTTGTCCAAATAAAAATAGTCTGGGTCGCATCACTAACAATCCTTGTCTAGGCCCTGACAAGGAAATACGGAATAATCAAAAGTAAAAACAAAGGAAATTAGGAGTATGAGAGAGTCCCCGTTCTATGAATGGTTGAATTGGCTTGATAATCGCCAAGAAGAGATGCTGGCAGCGACCATTAACCTGGCAAATATTAATTCAGGCAGTCTGAATCATAATGGTGTTCAAACAGTCGGCGACGAGCTATGTAAACTGGCTGCTCCGCTTGCAGGCAAAGTTGAACAGATCCCTATGCCTGCACACCAAGTAATTGACGATAGTGGGCAAATCAAACAGTACCCCCTTGCCAATGCCATAAGAATTACTAAGCGTCCTCAAGCACCCATTAAAGTTTTCCTATGTGGTCATATGGATACTGTTTTTGCTATGGACCACCCATTTCAACAAGTCAAATGGCTGGACGAAAACACCATTAATGGACCAGGCGTTGCGGACTTAAAGGGCGGCTTAGTGGTCATGTTAAATGCACTGGCCTGTCTGGAGCGAAGCCCTCTTGCGGAACAAATTGGCTGGGAAATTCTTTTCAATCCAGATGAAGAAATTGGCTCTCCAGGATCTTCCACACTATTTGCAGAATGTGCCCAACGCAATCACATAGGGATGATTTATGAACCCTGTTTCCCTAATGGCGATTTTGCTGGCCAACGCAAAGGCAGTGGTAACTTTTCAATTGTTGTCACGGGCAAAGCAGCCCATGCTGGGCGAGAGCATCATTTGGGGCGTAATGCCATTCGAGCGATGGCAGACTTTATCTCTGCACTCGATGATTTCAACCAGCAACGGGAAACGATCACCGTTAATCCTGGTTATATTCATGGTGGTGGACCAGTCAACGTTGTACCTGATAACTGTGTCAGTCAATTTAATATTCGTACGACAACAGCCGAAGATGAAGCCTGGTGTCAGCAAAAACTCGCTGAATTGACAGCAAACATTAACCAGCGGGATGGTATCACACTTAAACTTCATGGCGGCTTTGGTCGGCCACCCAAGTGCTTAACAGCTGCCAATCAACGGCTCTTTTCACTCGCAAAACAATGTGGTCAGCAAATTGGCCTTGATTTAACTTGGCATCCTACTGGCGGATGTTGCGATGGAAACAACTTAGCTGCTTACGGCTTACCTAATATCGATACGCTTGGCGTTCAAGGCGGTAAAATTCATAGTGATCAGGAATATATGCTAGTCAGTAGTTTAGTTGAACGCGCAAAGCTAAGTGCTCTTATGCTTTTTCATTTAGCAAATGATCATCCTGAAAACTGGGAACGGGGGGAACATGCTCCAGGTTAGACCCATCCATCATAATGACTTACCAGCACTTGAACGACTTGCTGTGCTCAGTCGAGGTCGTCTGACAACGCTTCCTGCTCATCGAGACCATTTAAGTAGCATTATCAGTGCAACACAGCGTGCACTACAAAATCCTGCACCAGAATTAGCAGGAAATAGTTACCATTTTGTGCTGGAAAATACAGAAAATAAACAAATCATTGGCGTTGCAGGCATTGAGTCTGCCGTTGGTATTAACTGCCCTTTCTACAGTTACCGCTTAAGCGAAATTGTCCATGCTTCTGCAGAACTTCAAATTCACAACCGCATCCCAGCACTTCATTTATGCCAGGACTACGCAGGCAGTTCCCGACTCTGTACCTTTTTTATTGATCCAGAATATTTATCCAATACAACACGCCAGCTTTTGCTGAAAGCACGCCTGCTATTTATGGGCATTCATCGAAACCGATTTGCTGATAGAACAATCGCAGAACTACAAGGTGTTCTAGATAACCATCAACTGTCTCCTTTCTGGGAATGCCTTGGCCGTCATTTTTTCTCAATGGATATCAGTAAAGCAGTATTTCTGGTTGGTATTAATTCAAAAGCATTTATTGCCAGTATGATGCCTCAATACCCTGTATATGTGCCTTTACTTTCTCCTGAAGCCCAGGCTGTCTTAGGTCAACCTCGAGCGGATATGCAAACACATATGGCATTATTACAAGCGGAACACTTTTGTTACCGCCACTATCTGGATATTTTTGATGCTGGTCCAACGCTTGAAGTTGAAACAGATCAAGTTGAAACAATAAGACGCTTGAAGTCTATAACTATAAAGAAAATAACTACAACACCTACAGAAAATCCGGCACTACCATTATGTTTACTGAGTACCGGTGAACTAAAGAATTTTCGTTGTATACTTCGCCGAGCTGACCCGGAAAACCTACAACTTTCATGTGAAGAAGCTGAATGTTTAGGCACAGCAGAAAATGACCAGATTCAGTGCGTCACGCTTTGAAATTAAACCATTTATGGAGGTTATAATTCTCAAAAAATACTTTTAATAAATAATAGATAGAGAAAATAATGTAGTTAAAAAAAGAAGTCATCGCCTGTTACAGAAATAAAGTACAAATAGTCTGTAACACATAATAACAACTCTAGCGGAGATGAAGGTGTACTGCTATGCAAAACACTCAAATAGATAACCTGTTAAATGCAATGTGGCAAGATTATCTGGAACTTAATCCCGATGCACAACGTATATATAATTTATTTTCCTCGCACAATAGTGGCCAGGTGATTAACGATCATATTGCATTACGCACTTTCCAACACCCCAAAGTCACTATTGATAAAGTGGCTAGACCCTTTCTTGCTGCAGGTTACCAAGAATCAGGAGAATATCACTTCCCTGAAAAAAAATTATACGCAAAACATTTTCAGCATGAAGACAACACTTTACCAAAAGTGTTTATAAGCGAGTTATGTTTAGACCAACTCTCTTCACAGTCTAAACAGGCTATAGAAAATTTATTACAGTATTTAGATAGTAACAGTTTACTTCAGGATAATTTTTGTTATTCTGGCCGCCACTGGCCATTAACACTTTCCACTTATCAGCAATTGCTTGAAGAAAGTGAATATGCGGCCTGGACAGCAGCCTTTGGCTACCGTCCAAACCACTTTACGGTATTGGTCAATGCCTTGCGTTCTCACCAAACCCTGCAAGAGGTTAATAGCTTTCTTCAGCAACAGGGATTTACCCTAAATAGTAGTGGCGGACTCATCAAAGGCTCGCCAGAAGTTTTTCTGGAGCAATCATCAACGTTAGCCAATAAAATTGAGGTTACCTTTGATGATACAACAGCAGTTATTCCTAGCTGTTTTTACGAATTTGCTTTGCGCTATCCGATGGATAATGGTGAACTTTACCAAGGGTTTGTTGCTGCATCTGCAGATAAAATCTTTGAAAGTACTAATGTCAAAATAGCTATGGCTAATTGATGAAAAAGTGCATTTTTAACGTTGCCCAAAAGTTTTTAATTGCACTTTTTTGTCATAAACAACATTACATTGTAAATACCCTCAGAGAAAGGTATAAACAGTGGCAACCTTAAATGCTTAAGTATTGTAAATATTCACTTACAGGGTATTTTCATTTTTGCATTCCTTAAAGATCGACTTGCAAGCGGTCTAGAAAAGAAGGGGGATAAAAATCAAAGCCCCCCACCTGAACTTATGCTCAGGAAAGTATAAAAAAGAGTATTTTTCTAATAAAAACAGGTTATTGGCAATTAAAATATTCGCGTTATTCTCAAGCTTTTAAAGAAAACGCTTAGCCAGGTTAAACCAAATAAGTCAATAAGCCTGAAGAACTATTTACTGATTAGGAGGCACCATATTTTTGGTGATAATGACCCCATGATGATTATTCGCCCCATCAACCAAAATGACTATGAACGCCTATACGATTTAGCAGAAAAAACAGGCACTGGATTTACTTCTCTACAGCCCAATGAAGCACAACTTAAACAGAAGATTACTGTTTCTGAAGATGCTATTGCTATGGATGAGCCAGAGTCACCAGGAGAAGAAACCTATTTATTTGTACTTGAGGATACAACAACACATCAGGTGGTCGGCATTTGTGGCGTTGCTGCTGCCGTTGGACTTTCTGAACCCTGGTACAATTACCATCTAGGTACCTTAGTTCACGCCTCAAGAGAGTTAAAAGTACATAACATTGTGCACACACTCCGGTTATCCAATGATCATACTGGCTATACTGAACTGTGCTCACTATTCCTCGACCCCGAATACCGCCATAGTGGAAATGGCAGTTTATTATCAAAATCGCGTTATGCCTTTATGGCACAATTTCCTAACCGCTTTGGTAAACAAGTATGTGCAGAAATGCGAGGTGTATCAGATGAAGAAGGCAGATCTCCCTTTTGGGAAGCATTAGGACGCCCTTTCTTTTCAATGGACTTCGCTCATGCTGATTACTTAACGGGTATTGGTGAAAAAGTTTTTATCGCCGAGTTGATGCCCAAACACCTGATTTATACAAATTTATTACCCGAATCAGCCCAAGCTGTGATAGGCGAAGTTCACGAAAATACACGCCCCGCCTTACGCATGTTAGAAAGCGAAGGGTTCCGCTATGAAGGCTATGTCGATATTTTTGATGCAGGCCCGACTGTTACCTGTCACTTCGATGATATTCGCGCAATTAGAGCAAGTCGTGAAGTCAAAGTGAAAGTAGCCTCTACTCTCCCCTCAAGTGATACAACATACGTCATTAGCAACACGCAACTAAAAGATTTTCGCTGTGGCATGTTACCGCTAGTAGAAAGCAATGGAATGGTGATGATTTCTCCAGAGGATGCGGCCGAACTTAAGCTTAACAACGGCGATCATGCAAGAATCTTTGAAATTTCTAGTGGGAGAGAACAGCAATGAGCAACTTGAGTGTAATGATTAATGGCCAATGGCAGTCAGGTCAAGGTGAAGCCATGCTCTCTTTAAACCCAGCTAACGGTGAAGTTATCTGGGAAGGAAAAAGCGCATCTACCGATCAGGTGGAACAAGCTGTCAACGCTGCGAGACAGGCTTTTGTGAGTTGGTCAAAGACCTCTTTTGCCGAGCGCGAAGCACTCGTACAAAAATTTGCAAAATTATTGGATGAACAGCGTGATCACCTGTCCCAAATCATTTCCCAGGAAACAGGGAAACCATTGTGGGAAACATCGACTGAAGTCGCGGCTATGATTGGTAAAGTGGCTATTTCCATCAAAGCTTACCATGAGCGGACAGGTACACATTCTAATGAAACGCCTGCAGGAACAGCTGTCCTGAGACACAAACCTCATGGTGTCGTAGCGGTTTTTGGTCCCTATAATTTTCCTGGACACTTACCAAATGGCCATATTATTCCTGCTTTGTTAGCAGGTAATGCCATAGTATTTAAACCCAGCGAACTTACACCACTCGTTGCAGAAACAACATTAAAAATTTGGCAACAAGCAGGTCTACCAGAGGGTGTCATTAATCTCCTCCAAGGCGAAAAAAATACGGGTATAGCCCTCGCAAATCATCCTCAAATTGATGGATTGTTTTTTACAGGTAGCTCTAATACAGGACATTTGTTGCATAAACAGTTTGCAGGCCACCCAGGAAAAATTCTTGCGCTGGAAATGGGAGGCAATAACCCACTCATTATTGACCATGTTGAAAATATCACCGCAGCCATTCACGAAACCATTCAATCTGCTTATATTTCTGCGGGTCAGCGTTGTACTTGTGCACGCCGTTTGTTTGTACCCAACAATGCGTGGGGAAATGAATTTATACAACAGCTAACCACTGCAGTTGAAAAAATTATTGTTGGCTCACCTGATACCAATCCTCAACCATTTATTGGTCCAGTAATTTCTTCAAATGCAGCAGATCAACTGCTTGCCGCACAAGAAAAGTTGATTGCTTTAGGTGGCAAGCCACTGGTCTTAATGAAAAAATTAAAAGAAAATACAGGTCTCATCACTCCTGGCCTGATTGATCTTTCCCCATCAACAGATATTCCTGATGAAGAACATTTTGGTCCTTTACTAAAAGTATATCGTTATGACTCATTTGAAGAGGCCATTGATCAAGCTAATAACACACAGTATGGTTTATCGGCTGGGCTACTTTCTGATAGTCGTGATTGCTATGAGTACTTTTTACAGCATATTCGTGCAGGCATTGTAAATTGGAATAAACAAACCACCGGAGCAAGTAGTGCTGCACCTTTTGGTGGTATTGGTGCAAGTGGCAACCATCGACCCAGTGCTTATTATGCAGCAGATTACTGTGCTTATCCTGTTGCTAGTATGGAGGTCTCAGATCTCACCCTACCCAACACGCTATCTCCAGGTTTATCCCTATAATAATATTTCATTAACCCTATACTTAACACGGATAGATAGAGGCTATTGGTATACCAAAAGCCTCTACTTATTAATGTTATAAAATGAGTTAAACGACAGTTAAGTTATTAAAGAGAGATGATAATACCTTTCGCAAAAGACAGAAGATATATGATCATCTCTTAATACTAAGAGACAAAAATATGCGTGCTGTTGAAGCAAATTTTGATGGCTTAGTGGGTCCAACCCATAATTATGCAGGGCTTTCTTATGGCAATGTGGCTTCAAGTAAAAATCAGCAAGTAGCTTCCAAACCAAAAGAAGCCGCGCTACAAGGGCTAGCTAAAATGAAAGCGCTTCATGATATGGGCTTTGTTCAAGGCGTGCTCGCACCTCAAGAAAGGCCAGATATCCGCACATTGAAACGCCTAGGCTTTAGTGGGTCTGATGCTCAAATTTTGAAGCATGCAGCTAAAAGTGATCCTGTATTACTCGCTTCATGTTGCTCTGCATCCAGTATGTGGACCGCCAATGCTGCAACTATATCGCCCAGTAGTGATACTCAGGATGGTAAAATTCACATTACTCCGGCCAACTTAGTAAATAAATTCCACAGAAGTATTGAACCTGAAACAACTGCACGTATCCTTCAAGCAGTGTTCAATGATAACCAATATTTCCACCACCATCCTCCACTCCCAGCAGTTGATGTATTTGGTGACGAAGGTGCTGCAAATCATACGCGCCTTTGTAACGACTATCATGATGCGGGTTTGGAATTATTTGTCTTTGGTCGTTATGGATTCTCATCCGAAAAATCAGCCCCTTGTCGTTTTCCTGCACGTCATACTTATGAAGCCTCTACTGCTATTGCCCGCCTCCATGGCTTAGCACTAGAAAGAACATTGTTTATTCAACAAAATCCAGATGTTATTGACCAAGGTGTTTTCCATAACGACGTTATCGCGGTAGGCAATCGAAACGTATTATTATTTCACGAACAAGCCTTTTTAGATAAAAATGAAATACTAAATAAACTTTGTCATTTTTTCCATGATAAACCATTTTATCCAATTGAAGTGAGTTCAAATTTTGTAAGTGTTAAAGATGCTGTTGACACTTACCTTTTCAACAGCCAATTACTATCTCTCGCAAATGGAGAAATGGTTATTGTTGTGCCAGAAGAATGTTTACATAATAGTGCTGTTAAACACTATTTATCTGAGTTGACAAATGCAGATAACCCAATTAACAAAGTACTGAGTTTCAATTTAAAACAAAGCATGCAGAATGGTGGCGGACCCGCTTGTTTACGATTACGAGTAACACTCTCTCCAGAGGAACTCAATGCTGTAAACCCACACTGTATTCTTAATGAATCCCTTTATGCAAAATTAACCCATTGGGTTAACAAACACTATCGAGACCAATTGATGATTAAAGACTTAAGTGATCCCTCATTACTTGACGAAACTCAAATTGCGCTTGATGAACTCACCCAAATACTAAAATTAGGCAGTATTTATCCCTTTCAACGAAATTAATCACCTATAAAAAAAACCCGGCTACTGCCGGGTTTTTTAGGTACTCAAAACACCACTTATGAAAGTATTGCTGCGACACTGAGTACAGCCATAATAAGAACAGTCAAGGCAACTAATAAAGGCCAAATAAACTTCAACCAACGGTTGTAGGATACTCGACCTATAGCCAAACCACCCATAACAACAGCAGAGGTAGGCGTAATCAAGTTAACAATACCTGAAGCAGACTGATATGCGGTTACCACCAAATCACGACCAACGCCAGCAAAATCAGCGAGAGGTGCCATAATTGGCATAGTTAACACAGCTAGACCTGAAGATGAAGGTACTAAGAAAGAAAGTACAACTTCTAACCAGTACATTAAATTAATGAATGCAATATTATTAAGCCCCGCAAGCGCTTGCTCAGAAGTATGAAGAATCGTGTCAGTGATCATACCGTTATTCATCACTACCACAATACCACGAGCAATACCAATAATAAGCGCGACACCCAGTAAATCACGAGCGCCATCAACAAAGTTAGAGGTAAAGTCCTCTTCACTCATGCGAGCTAATAACCCTATAACTAATGCAAATACGATGAATAGTGCAGAAATTTCTGCCATCCACCATCCTTGAGATGATACCCCCCAAATCATAATGGCAAATGCTAACCCAAAAGCAATCAAAATTAGCTTTCTGGCACCACTTAAGGTCATATCCTGGTTTTGGTCTTTACCATGCAAAAAGTGCTTTTTATTGTCTTCAGCAAGGTCTGCAACCAAAGATGCTGATGGATCTTTTTTCACTTTTGCAGCGTAACGCATAACAAAAATAACACAGGTTAACCAACCTAATCCTAAAATTGCCAAACGCCACATCATACCCACTGAGAATTTTACCCCTGCAGCATCAGATGCAATTACAGTTGCAAAGGGGTTAATAGTAGAGCCAAGAGTACCAATACCGGCACCTAACAGAATAATTGCAACACCAGTCACTGCATCATAACCAGCTGCTATCACCACAGGTATTAATAATGTGTAAAACGGTATGGTTTCTTCTGCCATACCATAAACCGTTCCCCCAGCCGCAAAAAGCAACATTAATATCGGGATCATTAAAATTTCTTTTCCCTTTAAGCCGCTAACAGTGCGAGCAATCCCTGCATCAATTGCACCTGTTTTATTAACGACACCTAAAAATCCCCCAATGATCAAGACAAATAATGCAACATCAATTGCGTTAGCTTCATAGCTACCATGGTCATAAAAACCATCAATGGGTGCTAAAAAGATGTCCCACACATTTTGAGGGTTTGCATCGACCTCTTTATAGGTCCCTGCTACCGGTACTTCTTTACCAAGTGCTTCATTTTGAACCCGATCATATTGACCAGCAGGCACTAACCACGTTAAACCTGCCACCACTATGATAAGGAGAAAGAGAATGCTATACGCTGAAGGGAACTTAAACTTTGCCATCGCAGTACTTCCTTTTTATGGGGTAAACTGGATTTTTTGTTTTATTGGCTTACGTTGTTGACTTGAACTAATATTAAACGCAATTAAAAGTTTATTATTGATAGTCATGATGTCTAATACCACTTTCACACCATAACACCAAAAACTTTTTCATAATGTTTAATCCAACCATCAACACCAACTCATTAGATTTAAGCCAAAATAAATAAAATATTGACTGAGCGCCGTATGTGATTTACCACGCGGTTTATCTCGAATGTAAGAGCACGCAAAACACGTTTCACTAGGTATTTCTTCCACTCTATGCGACATTTCTCTTTAGGCTTAAACGCTCTGTCAGTAACGGTTATCAAGCTAGAATTGAGTTAAAGGTTGTTTCAGCCAACGATTAACTCCGGATTGTAGTCCATCTAAAACACTTGTTCTTGATAAAGATCAAACGCCTGAAAAGAAAAATTATTGAATCAACAGTATTTAATTTTTCTTTTTAAAAGGCGTCACTTATAGCGCAAATATGCAAGTTTTCTAGACAGATCTCTTGTTAAAATATTAACCAACAAATTTACTTTATGCGAAATTATTTAGTAGAATTAACAAAAAAAATAATTATAGAGCAAATATTAATCATTTTTCTTGTAACTTTACTACAAGCCCTCATTCTATCACTCACAGTAGCTGAGCAACCTACCAAAAAGTGACTACTTATTTCTGTTTAGCGACAAAGCAAGTGCTAAAAAATTAAATCACATGCAGAATTATATAACTTAACTTTACTTTTGCCACAACCAGGTTAATAGTTAGCCTATATTTAACTTTTTAGGAAATAGTTCATAAGTAAGCTGTCGTTTAAACATACATACAGCCATCCATAAAAACAAAAGCCTTAAATTGTTATTTTAGTCGT
Organism: Zooshikella sp. RANM57; assembly: GCF_050749885.1. Lineage (NCBI taxonomy): Bacteria > Pseudomonadati > Pseudomonadota > Gammaproteobacteria > Oceanospirillales > Zooshikellaceae > Zooshikella > Zooshikella sp. RANM57. The sequence goes on from NZ_JBOIUB010000005.1 coordinate 215,521, forward strand.
TTAGTTAAAATTCACATTAAAATGGGTATTTTTACGTACAGTCAAAAAAAAATCGTAGCGCTAGCCTATGTCGCGCATTGAGAGCTTTCAAGCTAATATCAGCTTATATATTTTAAATACTTTCCTACTTGCGACAGCTTCTTATCAAAATGCCGCAAGTGTTTTTTTAAAATGAATAACACTTCATAAATAGTGTTTTCTGTCAAATTTCTTGAAGTACTTACAGATAACTTACTTTAGTTTAATAGCACTCAAGATTTTTTATGATAAAACTATTAAAAATTGTGTTATTCATCCAAACTTAGTGTTCTACACTAAAATGTTAATTTTATCCTTTACTTTAGTCGCTTGTTGACAGGCAAGGAGAGAGCAAATGTCTCGCTTTTATGTTGGTTCAGAAATTGGACAACTACGCAAAGTACTACTTCACCGACCAGAATTATCTTTACGGCGCCTGACTCCCTCAAACTGTGAAGACCTCCTCTTTGATGATGTTTTGCGTGTAGAAGAAGCTGGTAAAGAGCACGATGTATTTGCTCAAACACTGCGCGATAATGGTGTTGAAGTCTTTTTGCTACATGAAGTTTTAGCCGAAACGTTGTCCTCTCCTGAAGCCAAAAACTGGGTACTTGATCGTCAGATTTCTGAATACCGCTTTGGCCCTACTCTATCAGTAGAAGTTAGAAATTATCTTAATAACATGGATAATGTTCAGTTAGCTTCACATCTTATTGGTGGAATAACCGTTGCCGAGCTTAATTCAGAATGTCCAAGCCCTGTCTTGCAAGTGATGCGAGAAACCGATTTTATCGTAGACCCCATTCCAAATCATTTATTCACCCGTGATACTTCATGCTGGATTTATGGCGGTGTTTCCGTCAACCCTATGGCCAAACCAGCCCGCAAGCGTGAAACAGTCCATTTACGTGCAATCTACAAATTCCACCCATTGTTTAAAGATGCCAATTTCGAAGTTTACTTTGGTGATGAAGACCGTAACTTTGAATTATCCACATTAGAGGGCGGAGACGTACTGGTTATTGGTAAAGGCGCGGTATTAATCGGAATGTCTGAGCGTACAACACCACAAGGTGTTGAATTATTAGCGCGTAACCTGTTTAAGACAGGTCAAGCCAATAAAGTAATTGCGTTGCAATTACCCAAAGCACGTAGCTGTATGCACTTGGATACAGTGATGACTCATATGGATTATGACTGTTTTACTGTTTACCCTGATATTATGCGTGATGATATACCTGCTTGGGAACTTACACCTGGAAAAGCAGCGGGTGAGATTAGTTATACCCGTATCAAAGACAGCTTTATCAAATCAATTGCCCGTACGTTAGATGTACCCGAATTACGCTTGATTCACACTGGAGGTGACGCATTCGAAGCTGAGCGTGAACAATGGAATGATGCGAATAATGTACTTACTGTACGTCCTGGTGTTGTTATTGGTTATGAACGTAATGTTTATACCATTAAAAAGATGGAAGAAGCAGGAATTACTGTACTTCCAATACCTGGTGAAGATTTGGGTCGCGGCCGCGGTGGAGCTCGCTGCATGAGCTGCCCACTGGAGCGTGATGATATCTAATTCAACTCATTGAATAACCTTTGACTTATGGTTCTTAACTCAAGACCATACAACAACTGTTTTAGATAAGATTAAGGTAAAAAGCCATGGCATTTAATTTAAGAAACCGCCATTTTCTCAAATTAGAAGACTTAACTCCTCGTGAAATTAAGTTTCTATTACGTCTTGCCGATGACCTGAAAGTAGCTAAGTACACTGGCTATGAAAAACCTCGTCTTCAAGGTAAGAATATCGCGTTAATTTTTGAAAAAACTTCAACTCGCACACGTTGTGCATTTGAAGTAGCTGCTTATGACCAAGGCGCAAATGTCACTTATCTTGGCCCATCAGGCTCTCAAATAGGTGCCAAAGAGTCTATGAAAGACACAGCACGTGTTTTAGGTCGCATGTACGATGGCATTGAATACCGTGGCTTTGGTCAAGAGGTTGTTGAAGAGTTAGCCGCAAGTGCTGGCGTACCTGTGTGGAACGGTCTCACGGATGAGTTTCACCCAACTCAAATTCTTGCCGACTTCCTTACAATGACAGAGCACAGTGGTAAGCCTCTCAATGAAATTGCTTACTGTTACCTTGGTGATGGTGGTAATAATATGGGCCACTCGTTAATGATTGGTGCAGCAAAAATGGGTATGGATTTCCGTATGGCTGCTCCAGAAGGTTGTCGCCCAGATGAGAAGCTTGTCAATATCGCACAAGAAATTGCCAAAACCACTGGCGCTAAAATCATGATTACTGACGATGTTGAAGCTGCAGTGAAAAATGCAGACTTTTTATACACTGATGTATGGGTATCTATGGGTGAGCCTGACAGTGTTTGGGAAGAACGTATTAAGCTGTTGAAGCCCTATCAAGTTAACCGTGAGTTAATTGAAAAAACAAGCAACCCGAATGTGAAATTCATGCATTGCTTACCAGCATTTCATAATAGAGAAACCAAAGTTGGTGAAGAAATTTACCAAAAATATGGCCTCGATGGTATGGAAGTTACTGAAGAAGTATTTGAGTCTAAGCACTCAATTGTCTTTGATCAGGCTGAAAACCGGTTACACACTATCAAAGCCGTAATGGTTGCCACCTTAGGCAGCTAAAAGCCATCTAGTCTGCTAGAACCTGGCTGCCCCTTTTCCCCATCCAAGGCAGCCAGTCCCCACTTATAGAGAGAGGAAGCAAGCATGTTAGTTGTAATCGCGCTTGGAGGCAATGCTATTCTCCAACGGGGTGAGCCCTTAGAAGCACACATTCAGTATCAAAATATCAAGAAAGCCGCAGCGGCAATTGCTAAGGTTGCTGAAAACCATACTGTCGTATTAACCCACGGTAATGGTCCACAAGTCGGCTTATTAGCATTGCAAAATGATGCGTATAAAGATGTATCACCCTATCCCCTTGATGTACTGGGTGCAGAAACAGAAGGCATGATTGGTTATATGTTTGCTCAGTGCCTTAATAACGAAATGCCTAAACAATCCGTTGCAGCACTACTCACGCAAACGATTGTAGACAAAGACGATCCTGCCTTTGCAGACCCAACTAAATTTGTTGGCCCTGTTTATAGCCAGGAAGAAGCGACTGAACTTACCCGTACAATGGGTTATACCATTAAAGCAGATGGCCTTTATTTCCGTCGTGTCGTACCTTCTCCTTTACCCAAAGCCATTGTTGAGCTGGAAACCATCAAAACGCTAGTTGACCAAGGTAGTCTTGTCATTTGTACTGGCGGTGGCGGTGTTCCTGTGGCTAAGACAGGGGACAAACTTGAAGGTGTCGAAGCGGTAGTTGACAAAGACCGTGCCTCTGCCGTGCTTGCTCACGACCTAAAAGCAGACGCCTTGATTATTCTGTCTGATGTGGATGCTGTCGCTATTAACTGGGGTACACCTGAACAAAAAAATATCAAGAAAGCCACAACAGCTCAAATGGACACATTTGACTTTGCTAAAGGTTCCATGGGACCCAAGGTTGAAGCTATTTGTGACTTTGTTAAGCAAGGTGGCAAAATAGGTGCCATTGGATCGCTTGATAATGCAGAAGGCATCCTTCGAGGTGTGACTGGTACTGTCATTACCGAAGATCATCAAGGTGAGATCGAGTACTACTAATTAAGTGAAATGATCAAATTGAGATACCAAGCAGCTTGGTATCTCAACCCAAATATCAGTTAAGACACTTCCGCCAGCCTTCCCCTCTCATCACCAAACTATCCAGCCACGCCAAAGCAACCAGACCGTCGTAGAAAGTGCTTACAGGCAGGAAGTTCAAATAGAAACTCAAATTTCGCAACAGCTAACACGCTGTGGTATTACGGCGTATTGCTCAGACACAAAAAAGCCAGCACTAAGCTGGCTTTTTTATTAGATTATGGCGTCCCCTAGGGGACTCGAACCCCTGTTACCGCCGTGAAAGGGCGGTGTCCTAGGCCACTAGACGAAGGGGACGCAGGCCTTCGTTCTTAACCATCAGTGGCGAACGGGAGCGTATCCTACGAGTTAATTACTCATCGGTCAAGCTTTTTATATCTCCTCTCCGCAATAAATATCAACAAACAAGCTTACCTGATATCCCTCATTCTCTTCACGTAACACAAATACAGCACCATCCATACTAGAATTTACCTAAACACCTTTTGGTAAGCGGCCTATACTCAATTAAGAAATAAGGTGAATAATAACCAGTAAATGGAGAGTTCGGTGTCACCTATTACGATTACAGCGGCGATTTTGGTATTTGTCATCATATTAGTAGGCGTTGCCTATGCCTATCATAGTGCTGAAAATGCCAAAATTGAAAAAAACCGAAAAGCCTCAATGTATACCAACCGTATCCGACGTATAGAAGAGGTCATGAGCACGTTACCACTTCCTTATCTTGGTCATGGTTTGGGTGAGTTTCTGATGAGCGAAAAGCTTGACGCTTTAGAGTCAATTAAAAGCTTATCACTAAAAGAACATAATTCTTCCATTGAAGAACGCATAGCCAACACAAAAGGTGAAATTGCAGAATTTTTGGATAAATTAGTTCAGGAGCAGCATAAAGCTGTCAACATCACCTCTGAAGCGCAAGCTCAACAACTTCACAATACCTTCCATGAATGCCACCGCTTGGTTTTGGCCAGTTTTAAAAGTAGCCGATTAAGTAAAGTGGATGCGTCAAAGCTCATTAATCACATTAAAGAACGCCTTGTCATTATTACCTATGAGCTTTTTTCTTATAGCGCTTATAATGCACAACAAGTAGGTAAATACACGCTCGCAATTCACTATTATGAACGCGCCATTGATGAATTACGTAAACATAATGCCAGCCATACGTATGACGCATATATTCAAAAACTAAAAAGCCGTATTGCTCACGCAGAGGAACAACAAAAAACCCAAACAACACAGGAGACACCCGAAAACGAAAGTAGCAGTCTAGTCAGTAAGCTTGATGAGCTTGTTGACGAAGACGATACTTGGAAAAAGAAAAACGTCTACGACTGATACTTACCCTGCCAGAATGATCCAGGGAATGGTATCCTACCTTACAAACCATTAATCGCTATTAATATTTAACAGGTCATACAACACCTGACTAATGAATATCAAGTTTACAAAACGACTATCGTATAAACAGGCTAGAAACACTGTACTTGTTGCCTTTTTACTTGGGCTGGCACTCAGTATTGCTCAAGTAACACTTGATTATATATATGAAAAAGCGTTTATTGATGTACAAATTCGCTCTATTCTGGATATCACTCGCAATCCCGCTGCACGTATGGCCTACATCATTGACCATGAGCTTGCACAAGAATTAGTCAATGGTTTACTTAAGTCTCCCAGTGTCATTGGTGTTGAGCTGATTGACAGCAATGCCAATGTCCTTGCTTCAGCCAAAGAAGCAATGTACGACGCCCCTTATCGAGGTATTAGCGATTTCCTATTTGGCAAAACCCGTTACTACCAAGAACCTTTAACTATTGACTATAACCCGAATGAACTACTAGGTTATCTCAATCTGGAAATTGATACCTACGCTATTGGCTCTAGCTTTCTGCAACGTTCACTCACCACATTAGCTACAGGTTTTGTACGTAGTTTGGTGCTATCCGTCATTTTATTAGTTTTATTCTACTGTACATTAACGAAGCCTTTAGTCAGCCTGATAAAAGCATTAACCCAGGTTAACCCTGAAGATGAAAAAAATGCTGTCCAACTCCCCTACCCTAAACACCATGAAGATGATGAAATAGGCTGCCTAGTCAAAACAACCAACCAGTACCTGCAAAGCCTTCACTCGAACCTGACCCGACGGCAAGAAGCTGAAGCACAACTTCGTCATTACCTTGGGCAATTAGAAACCATTGTTGATCAGCGTACTGGAGAGCTGCGACGAACCAATGAGCAATTACAAACCAGTAATGCCATGCTTGAACGAGCACGTCACCAAGCAGAACAAATGGCCGAAGCACGTTCTGCTTTTCTTGCCAGCATGAGTCATGAAATCAGAACGCCTTTAAATGGGGTATTAGGTATGATCGGACTGACGCTGGATAGTGAACTAAATCATGAACAGCAACAGCAACTCACGATTGCCTATAATTCGGGTAAAGTTTTGGTGGAGTTACTCAATGATATACTCGATCTGTCGAAGTTTGAATCCGGTAAATTATTGCTAGAACAAATCGAGTTCGACCTGCGTGGCACAGTAGAAGATGCCGTTAATTTACACAGTCAAAGCGCTAATGAGAAAAAACTTGCCCTAGAGTGTGATATTGCACCAGAGATTCCAGAAAATTTACAGGGAGACCCAACACGCATTCATCAAGTTATCAGCAACCTGTTAAGCAACGCAATTAAATTTACCAGTCAGGGATTTGTCCAACTCAGTGTTCAAGTAGCTGATGAAAATGATCAGGAATTCATTGTGGCAATTAATATCAAAGACTCAGGTATTGGTATTAGTAAGGAAGCTCAAGAAAAAATCTTCCAGCCTTTCTCACAAGCCCATGTGGATATTACCCGCAAATATGGTGGTACTGGTTTAGGTTTAGCATTATGTAGAAATTTAAGTGAAGCCATGGGTGGACACCTTAAAGTCAGCAGCGAACCCTCCTTGGGGAGTACATTTACCGTCATTTTGCCGCTGGCTAAACCCGAGCACATTTTCCGCCCACAAATTAACCCTCAACTGCAGTATTATCAAATTCTCTTGCTATGTCATGACGCCCTTCAGCAAACATTATGTAATCACTTAAATTACTGGGGAACTCCATATAAAACGCTGAACTATAAGCAACCACTGGTACCTCAGCTAGAACAAATCAAACCCCATCTTTACTCATGTGTCATCCTTGATCGGGCCGCTGATGCAAATGCATTTATCAACGCAAACGATGATATGAGTATTATCTTTGCGACAGCCCACCAAGATATGCTCGATAAAGAAACACAACAGATTCTGGGTATTAGCACGCAGTTACAGTTACCCTTACGTAGAAATGAACTCTACAATACCTTGCTTCAAGTTTTTCACTTATCGACTCAAAAAACGATAGAAGAAGTTTCTCATACGCCTAAGCCATCATTTGAGGCAATGCATATTTTGGTAGTTGAAGATAACCATATCAATCAGCTTGTGGTTAAAGGCATGCTAGAGAAAATTGGTCACCATGTAGATGTGGCTACTCAAGGCAAAGAATGCCTGACGTTATGTCAACAACACCACTATGATTTAGTCTTTATGGACTGCAATATGCCGGTGATGGATGGCTATGAAGCCACCCAAAAACTACGTACCATTAATCATATGAAGTCAGTACCGGTTATAGCACTCACGGCAAATGCACTGAGTCATGATCGTCAAAAATGCTTGGATGCCGGTATGAATGACTATCTGGCAAAACCCTTCAAAAAAGACCAACTGGCTTATATGGTAGAAAAATGGGCAGGTCAACACCGTAATACACTCACTGCAGAGCCAGCTCGCGTGTAACCTAATTTAGCGTAGTAGTCTATGCCTCTCAGGCACACATTAAATAACCTTCAATCTGCTGACTAATCGCCAGTGGCGACGTTATTGGCGAAAACCGTTGTATAGTTTTCGCCTGAGGGGAAACCAGGAACTTGGTAAAATTCCATTTAATCTTATCCAGTCCAAATAAACCAGGTGCTCGACGTTTAAGTAATCCATACAGCGGGTGAGCATTTTCGCCATTGACACTTACTTTCGCAAACATAGGAAAACTAACGTGAAACTGCTGCTCACAAAATGCAGCTATTTCATTATCACTTCCTGGCTCTTGCTGTAAAAACTGATTACACGGAAAACCTAAAACCACAAAACCCTGTCCCTGAAATTGCTGATAAAGGGTTTCCAACTCTGCATACTGTTTAGTAAAGCCACAGTGACTTGCAGTATTTACAATTAACATTACCTGGTCTTGATAAGGAGCTAGTGTCACCCATTCGCCTTTAATCGTTTGACAAGGAATCTCATAAAGTGAATCAGCCATTGCACATCTCCTCTTGTTAAAATAAAAGTTTATTATCTATCTTCCTTGGTCGGCTCTGATGTAGCAGTAGTAAAACATAATGAAGCTGAATTAATACAATAACGTAAACCTGTGGGTTGTGGCCCATCAGGAAATACATGGCCTAAATGTGCCTCACATTGACTACACATGACTTCTGTTCGCATCATGCCGTGGCTGTGGTCTGTTTCTGTGTCAATGGCCTCTTGAACGATTGGCTGATAATAACTAGGCCATCCTGAACCAGAGTCATATTTTGTTATTGAGTCAAATAGCGGCTGTCCACAACATGTACAACAATAAACACCTTCATCTTTCTTATTCAAGTACTCTCCAGAAAACGCAGGCTCAGTTCCCTTTTCTCGACATATACGATATTGCTCAGGCGTTAACTGTTGTTGCCATTCCTGAAGAGATTTCTTAATTTTCTTATTTTTCACCATGAATAACTCCATTTACTGTCCTTTTGCGACACAGGTACAAATGACCATTTCACTATTTAATACTCACTCAAGGTTAATGTTCACTCAAGGCAGTCAGTATTTAATCTCCCTAATACACCTCAGTGAAGATAACATCTATGGCACTACATGACACTTTGCGTATGATACTGAAATCATTATTTCAGAGATTGCTTATAACACCCAGATTACAATACTATGGCATATACTCAGCAATAAGATGAAACGAACATCCTTTGTGCCACAGTAGCTTTTATGAAATCAGGAGGCTAATGAAATGGCTATTCACCTGCTGCTGAGTGGGTATACCTTAGTTGATTATTCAAAGAGTCCTAACCATGCAGGAAATCAATAAGTCCCTTAAACTCAGTAACGTTTGCTATGATATTCGTGGGCCAGTACTTGCGGAAGCGAAACGTTTAGAGGAAGAAGGTCATCGGGTTTTAAAATTAAATATTGGAAATCCAAGCCCGTTTGGTTTTGATGCCCCTGAAGAAATCATTCAGGATGTTATTCGCAACCTGCCTCAGGCACAAGGTTACGGAGACGCCAAAGGACTCTTTGCCGCGCGTAAAGCCGTCATGCAGTATTATCAACAAAAGCCAATCAATAATGTCAATATTGACGATATCCTCATTGGTAATGGGGTCAGTGAGCTTATTGTGATGGCCATGCAAGCACTGCTCAACACCCATGATGAAATCCTCATTCCAGCGCCAGATTATCCCCTTTGGACTGCAGCTGTTACGTTATCCAGTGGTAAACCTGTTCACTATATCTGTGATGAACAACAGGACTGGTTACCTGACCTTGATGATATTCGCAGCAAAATTACCCCTCAAACTCGGGGCATTGTCCTGATTAATCCTAATAACCCAACAGGTGCTGTCTATAGTAAAGCATTTCTACTTGAGGTCATTGAAATTGCCCGTCAGCATCAACTCATTATCTTTGCGGATGAGATTTACGATAAAATTCTTTACGATGATGCAGTACATCACTCCGTAGGTGCTCTGTGTGATGATGTATTAGTGATAACCTTCAATGGGCTATCAAAGGCCTACCGTGCGGCAGGCTTTCGTTCGGGCTGGATGGTAATAAGCGGGCCGAAACATCATGCCAAAGGGTATCTTGAAGGGTTAGATATGCTTGCCTCTATGCGGTTATGCCCGAGTATGCCAAGCCAATACGCCATCCAAACCGCACTGGGGGGTTACCAGAGCATTAATGACCTCATTCTACCTGGAGGCCGTCTCCTTGAGCAACGTGATCGCGCCTGTGAGCTGATTAATGCCATTCCAGGTGTGAGTTGTGTAAAGCCTAAAGGTGCCTTGTATTTATTCCCCAGACTTGATCCTAAGCGCTACCGTATCCAAGATGACGAACAGATGGTATTGGATTTACTCACTCAGGAAAAAGTCTTACTCGTCCAAGGTACGGCTTTTAACTGGCCTTACCCTGACCACTTCAGAATCGTCACCTTACCCTATGTTGAAGACCTGACAGCAGCCATTGAGAAATTTGCACACTTTCTCAGCCGTTATGAACAATAAATCCAGCGAATAAACCTTAAGTCTGTCTACAAGCTCATCGCGTCATAAGACCATTGGTTTTTAAGTGGCTTTAGCCCGTCAAACCAATGGTTAAACCACCGCTTTGCCCATTTCATTGAATAATCAAATTGAAACACAGCGGCAATTTTGAGCCGTTTATCCAATGATAAATGGTTCATTTGTTTATAAATCACTACAGTGCTGTAATAACATTAATTCACCACATATGATGTAGATTTTCATGGCTGATATTCATATTGATGACTTTTATCGAGACTGTGCACTGACATTATTACGTCTTTATAATTTTTTTCCTCGAAAGTGCACACTCTATGTAGACGACATTATATCTCCCGAACATCCTGATGAGTTCGGTATTCCAACACAACGCCATCTAGCCTGCTTTGGCTGTATGATTTGGCTTGCCGAGGAAGGCTATGCCCGCTATGAAGATACTATCCGTCATGATGCGTTAGACCAAATTGTGCTGACTCAAACCAGCTTTATTAAACTGTCAGGACTGTTACCTACCCAATTGTGCCAACCCATACCGCCTCAACCAGCAGACCAGATGCTTCCGCCTTCCGTAGCAGAGCAACAAGCGACACTTGCACAACAGTTACGCAATGCCATCAACCACCAACAGGCACTTATGGTAAAGCACTTGTTACGTTATTTTTTCAATCAAGAACTGCCACCCCCTCATACTTGAAGGTGTTATTATTAAATAATTACAATAACCACAGCCTCGCAGCAACTTAAGACACTGCTAAAAAAACACCTCATCCGGAACTGCTAGCGCAATTAAAAGCCCCCTAATATTTCAGTATTTATTTATAACAAAGCCACATAAACTAAACCTGTAAGAACACATCTAACTGTTGTGTTCAAGCATATATACTCTTGAAAAACAATTAACAAACCACATATCAGACTAATAGATTATTGATGAGATAGGTAACCAAGCATGAAACGAATTATGCTTTTTCTTGCCACCAACTTAGCTGTACTGGTCGTTGCCAGTATCACGCTCAACATATTGGGTGTTGGTAGTTACTTAACGAGACAAGGGTTAGATTTTGGCAACCTGTTAATGTTTTGTGCTGTATTTGGTATGGCAGGTTCTTTTATTTCCCTGCTACTTTCAAAAGCAATAGCCAAATGGTCAACAGGTACACAGCTAATTGAGCAGCCCACCTCAAGCAATGAGCGCTGGCTGGTAGAAACAGTACAAGATCTTGCTAATAAAGCAGGCATTGGCATGCCAGAAATTGGTATCTTCCACTCACCACAAGCCAACGCATTTGCTACCGGCTGGAATAAAAATAATGCACTTGTAGCAGTAAGCACCGGCCTTTTAGAACGAATGAGTGCCGATGAGGTTCGTGCGGTTATAGGTCATGAAATTGGTCATGTTGCCAATGGCGATATGGTGACACTGTCGCTGATACAAGGTGTAGTGAATACATTTGTGATGTTCTTTGCCCGAGTCATTGGCTATGCCGTTGATAGTTTCCTTCGTCGTGATAATGATAGTGGCGGCGTAGGTTTTGGTTTTTACATCACCACATTTGTTATGGAAATTGTACTTGGTATTCTGGCTTCTACAATTGTCATGTGGTTCTCTCGTCAGCGCGAATACCGGGCCGATCAAGCAGGTGCTGAATTAACCAGTCGTGAAGCCATGATTGGTGCCTTACAACGCTTACAAGCCGATTATGCTGAGCAGAGTGCATTGCCCTCAACCATGACAGCGTTTGGCATTAGTGGCGAACAAAAATCCAGCTTACTTGCCAATTTATTTTTGAGCCACCCACCCTTAGAAGACCGCATTGCTGCTTTGCAAAACATGAAATAATCACTCATTAGTACCTAACGATTAAGGGTGGCAAGCAACCGCCCTTGATCAAATGTCCCCCTTCTTTTTTTACAAATGAACTGCATTTTCTGCATATCCGCGTCCAACATTATTGATCCCATGAATTAAAGTGTGTAACCGCTAACTACAGAGTATTAATAATAGCAAGGAACTTTTTTTTTAGTTCATTTAGGTATAAAAACCACTGCACATACGTGTTGCAGTTAGCATGGGATGTCGTTTAATCTCACATTTAGAAAACATAAAAAAAACTTTTGTGACTCGTTAAGCGCCTTGCCAAACATATTAAAAACTTATTACATAGTGCGGCGTCATACAGGTGCGTAACGAATTTTGTACTGATTAGGCTAAGAGGTAACGAACATGCACCTACAAACCGTCCCAAGCGGCAATAAAACCACTCTGCCCCATCGTCCTGATATTTTTAATGGTGGTGCCATCATTGATGAAAATGGCAAAGAAGTGCCTATCACGGAAGAAATGTTGCAAAAAGCATTTAAACGGCTAGAAAAAGCCTGGGTGCTTCCCAGAAAAAAATGAAAACTCTTACAAAAACCAGCACACTGACAGTAAACGTGACATTACAAAAAAGAGCTGATAATCATTCGCAACACTTGAAAATAACCTAATTGCACACAGTCTGTAGTCGTGTGCAGCATTAATCAGTAATAAACTGCTACTAAACCTGAAGGCTTAGTAACAGGCTAAAAAATTATAATAATATACGGCGTGAAAAGTGTAGCGTATTTGAAACCTACCACTTAACACTAATGAATGACTACTTTAAAACCTAATGCCTTAAATGCATTAACTACATCGCCAGGGCAGTTTTTCAACTTAATTTTTAGTGTCTTAAATTCACGTCGTTCACGATAATTCTTACGTAAACCATCAAAAATTTTTCCAACCTCTGCACCCGGCTTTAGCAATTCACGTCGTAACATGACATCATCACAACGTATATCGTATAAAGAACGTATTGCTGTAGAAACCGCTTGTTGGCGAGGGACATTGCCCGCAAAACTAATGCTTTTCATTACGGGTATTGGTGCAATACCTGGCAGCTTGATTCGGGTAGGCAATCCAAAAAAGCGACAAGCCGCTTTATAAATCATTTCTGTACCCTGCATTTTTCCATCCAAGCTATAACCAGCGATGTGCGGTGTAGCAAGTTCAACATAAGGTAATAAAGCGGTATTAATCTCCGGCTCGCCTTCCCAAACATCAAGCACAACAGTGGTATCAAAACCTTCACTTTTTAATTTAAGTAAAGCCTCATTATTAATGACAGCCCCACGCCCCGAATTGATTAAAATCGTACCTGGCTTCAGTTGTCGTAAAACCTGATCATTAAACAAATGATATGTTGGATAGGGACCTGAGTGAGTCAGTGGTGTGTGCAATGAAATAATGTCACTTTCAGCAATCAGCGTGGGAAGATCTACATAAGCGCCATGAGGCTCACTTTCTTCCAGAAAAGGGTCACAGACACATGTCGCTACACCCAAACGCTGTAGTACTTGGTGTAACGTACCACCCACATTACCTTTACCAACAATCCCCACCACTTTATCGCGAATATCAAAATCCTGCTGTTCCGCTAACACATTAAGCGCACTGAGGACATACTCAACAACAGCATTGGCATTACAACCAGGTGCACTAGCAAAACCAATACCTTTAGCTGACAAAAATGGTTCATCTATATGATCTGTACCTATCGTTGCTGTCCCAACAAAACGTATAGCACTGTCCTGTAACAGCTCTGCATTTACCTGAGTAATTGAGCGCACTAGGAGCATGTCAGCTTCACGCAAATGCTCAGCCGTAATAGCCCGTCCAGGCAGACGAATAATATCCCCAAAAGAAGCAAAAAAAGCATCTAACAACGGAATATTTTCATCAGCAACGATCTTCATGTCCAATACCTGTCACAAATAAACCTCATTAAGCCATGCTCATACATCAGGTGCAAGATACATATTCAACTATTAATATAATCTGTTATGTACTTGTTAACTGAAAGCTTACCCTCAGGTCAACCAATCCATTTTCTTGTTTACGTGAGATATGAACATTGAGTAAAGGGATCTTTTGTTTTTCAACAATATCGTATAGCCAAGTTAACACCCTTTGAAAAGGCACCTGTTCCAACCATAGTGTCATAGCCTTTTGTCCAGGCTCTAAACGTTTGATGTCCAGTTGCTGCTGACGAGCAACCTGAGTAATGCGTTGTCTTGCCTGGTCTGCCGTCAACGAGGGTGCATGCTGTACCTGCTGAAGGGCTTTCGCTTGTTGTTGATGGCTACTAACAAACTGATAAGCATCCTGCCAATACAACAGTTGCTCATTAGCTTTACTAAAACGTTGCTGAGTAGGCTGCCAAATACCCCAATATAAAACCATCATCCCCATAAATGCGCTGAGTAAAATTAACGCTCTTCGATCGCGAGATGATAATGATGCTAGAAATGCCTGCATAGATGTTCTCTGTGGGTATAATCTATTAATTTGCTGCCAGCTCAATACGAGCTAAAACCTGCTTGCTTTGATTATTAGCTGAACGTAAATTAGCCTCTAACCCTTGTGCTTTACTGGTCGTAATAAGTTGCTCAATACTGGCTAAATCTTTTGCTAACAGCTCCATCATAAAGCTACCATCGTTACGAAAATCAAGAGAACGCACGGTATATTCTCCAGGCTGTCCCGTTTGTAAAATATGTCCTAACTGAAACAACGAGTGTAAAAAAGTACTATCCTGGCCACCAGAGCGTTGTTTTAATTCAGCTTTAAATTGACTGACCACATCAATCACCTTTTTCTGGTCAGGAAATATTTTTCGGTATAAATCAATCGTAGCCTGTTCTAACTTACGAGCTTGTACCTCCTGGTGCCAAGCATAACCATGCATACCTGCTAACCCCAGTGATACAACCATAATGATCCCTGCAACTGACCAGCGCCACTGCTTCCAGCCTGAATTATTGCGGTGGTATGGCTGCCATTCATGATGCAATAAATTAACACTGTCTATTTGCTGCCAACGAGTAAACAACCAACTAAGCCAGTGTTCTGAAATAATCTGCCAGTCAATGGGTAAAAGCATTACAGAGGGCAATGTTGATTGCGGACTAGCCCAAGCATGTTGCACTTCTGTCAAATCAATCAGCTCAGGTACCAGTTGAGGAGCCAATGCCTCAGGGATAATCCCCACTGAACACGTTGCTGTCACTACTGTCACCTGAGACTGATGACATACGATAGTATTTGGCTGCTGAGCTAATAACCAGCTTTCAGGCACCATAACATCCAGCGGTAGTCCAGCTTCAGAAAATGCTTCAACCAACTGTCGAATATCATCTTTCAATAATGCAATACACGGCACCTGACTATCTTCGTTGGGTGACAACATCGTCAGATGGTACTGATCAATATCTGCCACTAATCGCTCTTCCAGCAAATAAGGTACCGCTTGCTCAATATGCTTACGCTGCTTAGAGGGAGTAGCCACCCAGGCCAATGTGGTCAATGCACCTGGCACAACTAAAACCAGCCTAGCACCTGGGTAGTCAGCATACCGTTCGGCCAATTGAGCAATACTTCCCTCTTCAACGTTACTTTGCTGTTCTTCCTGTTGAACACACCAGCATAAATGACTGGCTAACAATGTCTGTGCTTGGGCTGCGATATTAACAAACCCAATAAAAAATGTTGTTTTACTCATGATGACTTACTTTGCTCTGAGATCACCAAGGGTGCTGATAACGGCAACCACTGACGACTGATAACATCAATTTCTTTTTTATTTTTCCGGTGTAACAGGCTGCTTAACACTTGCCGTTTACCAAACAAGACCACTTCCACCTGTACCCAAAAATAACTGCTTTTAACTTTGTAATCCACACTACTGTTAAAAGGCGAAACATCTTTAATCGGTTTGCTTTTACGCTGATCAATTATTTTTGAGGCATTTGTAGTATCTATGGCTTTCAACAAATCTTCTGAAGCTGTATTTATATTTAATGCAAACGTATCAATACCTGGTAACACACAACTAGTGATTGCCAGCGTATTCATTACTTTTTGATTAAAACCTTTTATTTGCCGCAACTCACTAAAGTCATAAAGCAATTGATTCGCTGTTCGATAAGGTGGCTTTAAACCGAGGTAATAATAATCTTCAGCTGAACTCACACTCTGGTCGCTATCAACCCAGTCTTTTAAACTCGCATACAATGTTGAAGGCAATTTACTGGCGTTTAATAACTGCTCAAACTGTACTTTTGAATTATTTTTTCTCGCTTTTGTTGGGACAGCACCTCTGTCATCCCTTTTATCTATAGAATCAGCAAACGACTCAGCCATCCCACCAAACTCAGAGTTTTCCCTTTCTACTAGAGCATTTCCTGTTTCTTTATCATCTTTATCATTATTTGAGCTGTTTTGGTTCCTACGGAATAGACTGTTTAAGTTAAAACAACGCTCAGCATCAATCACCCAAACCCGCGTATAGGCCTCTTTAATTGGGTACTGTTCCAACTGCATGGGCTGGCCACGATATTTACTCCAGTCTTCCTCAATTAGCGCATCAACATCTGGGGTTTTATCCTGGGACAGTACGTATTTAATCAATGCTTCACTACCCAATGCATAGCTTCTCAACTGCGCTTGAGTCACTGAGTGGCTGGTCATATTAATGAGTTGATCTAACCGCTTAATTAAAGCCGCGGCTAATATGGAAACAACCGCAAACACCAACATCACAGTAATTAATGCAACGCCTTTTTGTGCCTTTACCGGTATAGAAGGTTTAACAGCCCGTTTAAAAGCCGTATTACTTAAACGATGATTTTTTATATGGTTAGAGTGCTGCATTATTTTGACATTGATACCCATACTTCCATTTCTCCTAATGATTTATGGGTAAATATCACTTTAATCGCTTGCGGTACTGATGATGTCGATTGAGTATTATTAGGTGGCCAATCAGGGTGCCAGGTATCCTGCTTATCCAAAAATTGAAAGTGTAAGTCATTCACATCCGTTAGTAATACTTGCTTTTTTGGTTTAACTTCAGGAGGACGATCCAAAAAACGCCAATAATATCTGACTAGCTCATTATTCACGTTTTCATACTTTACACGTTGTAAACGACTACGTTTACCATCAGGATGTTCTAGCCAACTTTGTAACGGGTTATCCCAACCTAAGCGCGTAAATTCCAACGTATTTTCATCAATAATAAAAGCCTCTTCTTTATCGCCAAACTCATTACGAATAGGCCGTTCAACCCACTGTTCTATATCGTGACGAATAAAATAAAAGGTTTTTTGTAAATCAACCATCTGCTCGCCATGATCAAACACCGTTACTTGAGTTTTTAATAAGCTGTTAAAAAGCTGATAAACCGCCAACCCAATAATACTAAAAATAGCAACTGCAATGAGGACTTCTAATAAAGTAAAACCATGTGTACGTTGCCTCATGGTTTGCCTATCCTAACGATTGTTAGCTTCACATTAAAATACTTTGTATTCATGATGCATCAGCCTCCATAAAGGCAACAAGCGTCGCCAATTGATAAGGCTCATCTTCACGCCAGGACAATTTACGCTCTACCGATATTTCAATACGAATAATTCCTTTGTTATCAGTCTTTTTAATGGTGCTCTTTACCAACCACTCTCGATCTGCAAACGTTATTTTTTTTTCAGCATCGCCCGATTTCTTTTTTTTCGTCCAGCGTAATTCACTTAAATAATTTTCAGCCACCTGAACAGCCAACGTTTTTTCTTCCAATAACTGTACTTTTTGCAAAGAGCCACTACCAGCCATGAGCAAAATTGAAGCCGCCGCTGCAAATACAGCCACTGCAAGCATAACCTCTAGTAACGTAAATCCCTGGTTAGCGTTCTTTAATTTCAAACCCTGCCGTTCCATCAGTAGCAATCATCCACTCTCGTTCAGTTTGTTGCTGTTCATTAATAATGACTAACCGAAATGGCGTCACTTCGTAACTTGATAAAAAAACAATATGAGGGGTTACTCGATCCTTATCTTTATCTCGTGATGTGTTTTTGCGAGAATCCTCTTTTGTATCATCTTCCGCTTCTTTTTTACGCATGGTGGGCGGTTGCCAATAATCTTCCCGGTCGTCCAGTAATAAGCGAAATACCAATCCATCAGGTAAAGTGATGGATGTAAAAGGTTGCTCGTCATTTTTTTGGCACTGCCAGTTTTCCTGTGTACAGGTAAGCAATGATAACTGCTGATCCGTGACAACCAGTCCATACTGTCGTTGTTGATAGACCGCAGCTAATGAAGTTTCACTGAATACTGTCTGTAGATTACCGAGTAACTGACGTATTTCCCGATCTCGCGAGCCATCCCCAAGTGAAATCACGGTTAAACTCACCATCACACCAATAATCACAAGTACAACAAGCAGCTCAATTAATGTAAAACCTTGTTGTGTGTTTTTTAGTAATGGCCTTGAGAGATGCACGTTATCCACCACGGCTTTAAACAACGAGCGCATTAAGATTAAGAATGGGCAATAACACTGCCAGTACAATAACCAACACCACAGCGCCCATAAATAACAACATCATGGGTTCGAATAAGCCCACCAGCATAGCGACAAAGCCTTCTACCTCCTGTTGCTGATTTTCTGCCGCACGCCCTAACATATCATCCAGTTCACCACTGGATTCACCACTGGCCACCATATGTAAAATCATCGGGGGAAACACATTGGTTCGCTCTAAGGCCTTTCGTAAACTATTACCTTCACTCACCCATAATGCAGTATCTTTCACCTGATGTTTAATGGACAGATTATCAATAACTTCCACAGCAATATGTAATGCATCCACTAACGGCACGCCACTGCGTACCAAAATACTGAGCGTACTGATAAAACGTGCCGTTTCCATATTTAAGAGTAATTTACCCATCACGGGTAGTTTTAGCCAAAAACGATGGACTCGCTTTTTAAACGATTCATGACGCATACCATAGCGATACCCCATCCAAGCCAATACGCCAACAATGGCCACATAATACCAACTGCTTTTTACCCAATCACTGGCCGCAATAATCACTTCAGTTAATACTGGCAGTTGCTGTTTAGAATTAATAAACACTTTAACAATATCAGGCACAACATAACCTAATAAAAAGCCCACAATCAGTAATGAGGCACAGAGAAGAATAATAGGATAAACCAATGCTAACTGAATTTTTTGACGGGACTTTTTTCGGTCTTCGGTATAGTCTGCTAGACGGTTTAGCACTAAATTCAAGTGCCCTGATTGTTCTCCCGCGGATACCGTTGCTCGATACAAATTCGGAAATACCTGAGGAAAATCGGCCATACTATTCGCCAAGGAGTAGCCTTCTAACACCCGGGAGCGTACCGATAATATAATCGCTTTAATTTTCCGTTGGTCATTTTGATCAGCAACGGCCTTCAAAACTTCTTCAATAGGCATACCCGCCTGTATCAACGTTGCCAACTGACGAGTAATAAGCGCTAACTGGTGTGCGGAAATTCGTTTACCGACTTGCAAGCTAAAGCGGGGCTGAGTATCACTACTGCGCTCTTTTGTTGCTGTTACTGTCAGCGGTGCCAGTTGTTTATCCCGAAGCAACTGACGTACCTGCTTGATACTGTCCGCCTCAATAATGCCCTTTTCTTCCTTACCCCGCGGGTTTAGCGCGATATATTCAAATGCAGCCATATCTGTACTACTATTAACCCCTTTGCATTAACCCTTCAAGCATTACCCTTCTTGTGTCACCCGCAACACTTCTTCTACGGTAGTTAACCCCGCTAACACTTTGGCTTTTCCATCTTCACGAATGCCTGGCCCAAGCTTACGCGCATGAACAGCAATTTCCTGCTCTGAAGCTTCAGTGTGAATTAATGTACGAAGGGTTTCGTCAATAGCAATCACTTCATAAATACCTAACCGCCCCCGATAACCCGAGTGATTACATTCCTCACAGCCTTGTGGATGGTACAATGTAGGCGCAGCGTCTTCATCAAACCCCAGTGCACGACAATCCCGTACTGTTGCGGTATAAGGTGTTTTACACTCATCACACAGTACACGGACTAAACGCTGAGCAACCATGCCAATTAAACTGGAGGCTAATAAAAAAGGCTCAATACCCATATCTTTTAATCGGGTAACTGCACCTATCGCGGTATTAGTATGTAATGTTGATAATACCAGGTGCCCGGTTAAACTCGCTTGTACAGCAATTTGTGCCGTTTCCATATCACGAATTTCACCCACCATGACCACATCAGGGTCTTGTCGTAATATAGCTCTCAAACCTCGCGCAAAGGTCATATCTGTCTTAGTATTAACCTGTGTTTGGCCAATGCCTTCAAGATTATATTCAATAGGGTCTTCGACCGTGAGAATCGTACGCGTTTCAGCATTTAACTCGGCCAAACTGGCATAGAGTGTGGTGGTTTTTCCTGAACCTGTAGGACCTGTGACCAAAATAATGCCATGTGGCCGAAACAACAAATCACGAATTGTCTGGTCATCACGCTTGGCGAGTCCCAATTTATTTAAGTCCAAACGACCCGCTTGTTTATCCAACAAACGCAGTACAACGCGCTCACCGTTACTGGAAGGTAATGTGGATACCCGTATATCCACTTCACGACCAGCAATACGCAACGAAATACGTCCATCCTGAGGAATGCGTTTTTCTGCAATATCCAGCCGCGCCATTACTTTTATCCGAGATACCAGCAGTGAGGCTAATTCTCGTTTAGGTTCAATCACTTTACGCATCACACCATCGACGCGAAATCTCACAACTAAACGTCGTTCAAAGGTTTCGATATGGATATCTGAGGCTTGCAGATGAATCGCTTCAGATAAAATAGCATTAATCAGCCGTATAATCGGTGCATCATCTTGTTGTTCCAGCAAATCCTCTGCTTCTGGAACTGCCTCAGCTAACCGCGCTAAATCAATATCATCGCCTAGCCCTTCCATCGCCTCCATGGTTTCAGACGAACCACCCTGGTAGCTTTCTGCCAACTGCTGATTAAAACCACCTTCGTCTAATTTAACGACCTGATGAATCTGATTGGCAGCACGCACCACCTCAGAATAAATGTCTGTGGTTAGCTGCTCACGAAAAAACAAGGTTGTTACTGCATCATCCCGCTTCAGTAATACACCATGCCGCTTCGCATAACTGTAGGGTAATGGTTTGAAGGCAATTGGAGTTGCTTCCTGAATATCTGCTGCTTCTGTATTGTATTGATCTGCCATGCACAACCACCAGCACTGTGACCGAGGGCACGGATGATAACAAAACTATTTCGAAAAAGCTCGCTGAATCCCTTTTCTTAGGACGGGCATTTAGAACAAGAAATTAAACATTAATTTTTTGAGTTCAATTGAGGCAACATTTTCATTCTTGCTAGCTGATAGCAAGCACTTAGCCTGCTATCAGAATATATCAGCCTGACAAACGTTCCAATTATAAATAACATAAATAGGAGTATTCAGGCTTTAACTCGTTTAAAGCAAGGTAGTGTAATGTACTCATAAAGAATAAAGATCACTATACCCTGTATCTATTGCTCCTTTATAAGGGTCTAAGTTACCATGACCAAGATTATAGGGATCAACATTGCCTTGGTAAGGATCAAAGTAACTTCCATACGAGTCTTGATACGCATCAACTGGAGAGTAATGGTCACTATACCCTGTATCTATCGATACTCTATAAGGATCTAAGTTACCATTACCAAAGTTATAAAGATCAACATTGCCTCGATAAGGATCAAAATAACCTCCATAGAGGTCTTGGTAAACGTCAAATGGAGAATAAGGGTCACTATACCCTTTATCCACTGATCCTTTATTATATGGATCTAGATTACCATTACCTAAATTATAGGGGTCAACATTGCCTCGGTAAGGATCAAAGTAACCTCCATAGGGGTCTTGATAAACGTCAAATGGAGAATAAGGGTCACTATACCCATTATCCACTGATCCTTTATTATATGGATCCAGATTACCATTACCTAAATTATAGAGATCCACGTTACCTTCACCTGAACAGTGAATCTCTTTACTATCAACTTCTTTACAGAGCTCATTTAACTTCAATACAAAGCTTCCAAACTCATAAGCATTTAAAGTCGTTAACTCAACAGTATAATAACCAGGTTCAAACCACTGAGAAGCCTGATTACCATCATGTCGTTGCGACTGTTTTTGAAACAATTTTATGCCGCGACTGTTTGGGCCCTTCACCAAAGTCATAAACATCGCAAAGTCACTTGATGTAGCTTCTAGTCTATAATATCCAGCATGGTTAATTTTAAAGCTATACGTTTTTGCATAAAATTGCTTTAAACTAACAGGATTATAAGGGTCATAGTAGCTTTCATCTACTCTCAATGACGATGTACAACGTGAATAGTTATCTATCTCTCCACTCAGAGCTGAATTGACACTTATTAATCCATGGCATGGTTCGCTATCAGCTTCAGATAATACAAGATCAAATTGGCCATTTACATGAGGATTACGGGTGGTTACATCAAGCACATAGACTCCCGTATTTAAAGTACGAACCATTTCACGACTTAAGGCTGTACTATAGGATTCATCAAATGTTTCATCCAGTAAAACCAAACGTCCACTCTCTTTTTTCGCTAAATAGACATATGCGCTATTATTTGAAAAAAAAGCATTAACTCGTACGTCTGTTGGTTTTTCTAATTTGAACTCAAACTGTTTAGCATTAAAGTCTGACTGGTCAATTGAATTATAAGGGTCATAATAACCAGTCTCTCTAAACTGTGAGTAGCAGCTATCAGATAATAACCCTCCCAATGTTTGACCAATAGTCATATGTGTATAACAGCCACTCACTGGGTAAGCGCTTAGCCTAAAACGATAATTTCCTGAAGCAATCTGATTATGAGCAGTTACTTCTAATGTATAAAATCCTGGTATCAAATGAAAGTCTAACGTATCACTCGTACGAGACCAGCTAACCCCATCGCTATTACTAATCACTTTTTGACTAAAATCATTATCTCTATAAAAATTAAATAAAGGGGCTGGCTTATTATAATCCCCAAGATTTTCAAGTCTAAAATCCGTTTCTTTACTTACTGAAAAAGCGTAATAATTAGCTCGCTCTGGATTGATTGGCGCGTAAGGATCAGTATTTGAAATATTGTAATTTTGTATTAAACAGTTAGCAGACCAATGACCTTGCATAACACTATTTATATCAAGAGGATTAATACAGCTTGCATTATCTTCCACAGAAGTCAGCAATAGGGTAAAAGGTTCAGATAACAATTGATCTTGCGTTGCTAACTCAATGGTATACTGTCCAGCTTGAAGAGAAATAGTATTATCCTTTCCTCTATAGTTTCCAAGTACTTGCCCATATTCACCATGCCCTTCTAATAAATAAAAATACGTATCTCCTTGTGCAGTCACTTCTACATTTATCTCTTCAGGTTTATCTAAAGTAAAAGTAAAGTACTTAGCATAAATAGGCTTAGTATTATATGGGTCTCTCCATCCTCCATCGTCCCGGTGATTAGATAAACAATTATTGCCCCATCGAGATGAAATGACCTTACTCAAGGAAATATTTTCTTGACATTCTGTCACATACGAAGTAGCAAATACCGTTGATGGTAACATGAAGCATGCTGCCGTCATCAACATAGTTTTTTTCATTTTTACTCCTGATGTCTATGTTGTTTTTCTTAAGTGTTGATTAACCATGAAGTGTAACCTCTTAGCTCTATCAAATTTTGGATAAAAAGATAAGAGTTTACTTAACGTATAATTAGCACCAATATAGTCTTTTAATAACCACTGTCTTTCGGCCTTTATCATAAGGCCACTGATATGGTATGGATACAACGATAAAAACTCATCAATGTTTTTCAGGCTTCCCTTACTATCTTTAAACCGATACCATCTAATTTGTGATAGGTTATATAATGCACGATCATTACTCGAGTTAAACTTTAAGGATAATTCAAGATCGCTAATATCTTGCCTCACCAAACCTCTAAATGCGTAAAACTCCGAAGCCATCCAACTCAATGACATTGCGGGTACTAATAGCAACAAGACGTACGCACCTCTAGGTATTTTAACTGCGATTTCAAACCTAACATTAAAATTAATATAAAAACGTTTAATAATAACTGCAAACAATATACTTGAAAAAAACAAACTAACGGGTGTCAAAAACACAGCACTTAATAATGAGTGAAAGAGCGTTGACATTGTAGCAATTAGTAGCCATTTATCATAAATCTCACCTTTTAATGCGTTATAAAATGCACAAAAAAATAAACACATTAGTAAAAAAGCAAAAAATGTTCCCCCAATAATTCCCAGCTCACTATACATTTTTAATATAATATTATGTGGCGTGCGAAGAATAACTTTTTCACTAACCATTGGAGAGGCATGATCCGTACCAGGAAATGCATATTTAGGATGAATATATTCAAAGTTATTCACCCCAACTCCCAGAGGATTATCTTTAGCCATTTCCCACGTATTAACAAACATATCATAACGACTACCCATACCTTTATAGGTCTGGCTATCAGTAAATGATGTCAGCTTATCATACATTCGATCAGTACTGCTGACATTAAGAAAACTATAAACTAAGCATCCAGAAAGCAGTAGTATATTAATCAATATAAAACGTATAGATTGTTTAAATGACCGTGATTTGACTAATACAATAAAGAATACTACAAGCTCACTGATCATCAAACCTACAATGGTTGCCCTTGTTGCTGCTTCCATTAAGACATGGACTATCAACAACAATATAATGATTGACAAAATTAATACTTTTCTATTCCGTGCTTGAAAACAGTATGCAACAAGGACAGGTATCCAAATATTGAAAACCTGACCAGCATTATTCATAAAACCAATAGGTGAAAAATTACCCACATTATAGGTAATTTTCATCACATAATGTTCAATCATAAAAACAGTACTAAACGCAAAAGCTGACACAAGTACTAGAATCATTAACAAGTGCCACAATTTTTTTTCTGATTCGCATACAATCAAACAATAACCAAATAGAAACGTTAAAACAAAACGCAAAATAAATTCTAAACCTGCAACCTTATGCGGAGACCAAACCAAACTTAAAAGCATAAAATATAAAATAATTAAAACAAAACATCCAATATATGAAAAAGACAGAACACGCCTACCTCCCATACAAAATAATGCATAAGCAGAAAGAAATAAATCAAAAACCACCCATTTTGGAGTATCATGACTGTAGTAAAATACATTGATATGCAATATAGAAATTAAAGCACCCACAATTAAAAATATAGTTGTACTTTTATACTCTATAAAAAATTGTTTACTGACAAGAACTGTATTTCTCATATATTCACGACTACTACAACTAAAATACTCAAAAAATTCTCTTCGCTACAACACATGCACCGCTTTGTATAAATTACACTCAATCTTTTCTCTAACTGTGTTCAATAGAAATCAATAGCACTAACAGTATTAGATCAAATAATAGCCAAGCGATATTTGATAACGCGGTAGTTCAGACTAAAAATCACACATGGGACAAAGAGTCACCTTAATATCAAAACTGGAGCCACGCCGCTTCGCATAACTGTAGGGTAATGGTTTGAAGGCAATTGGAGTTGCTTCCTGAATATCTGCTGCTTCTGTATTATATTGATCTGCCATGCACAACCACCAGCACTGTGACCGAGAGCACGGATGATAACAAAACTATTTCGAAAAAGCTCGCTGAATCAAAGTCGTTGGATCTACCGTCCACGACAGTACCCGCTTTTGAAGGGAAGAATACGAAGTTAGAACACTTGCTTTTATAAACTCAGTAACACCACAAAGTAGCCTGGTCAAGGCTACTTTAGATATACAAAAATAAGTGGTTCGTAAAAGTCTGTTATTTATAAGATGCTAACTCTTACTTTTAGTATGTTTGGCGATACACAACACCTATAGCATCAACCAACCTTGCACTTTTACCTTTAAATCCGACAATACTAAACTGGGCGTTAGCAGTGTACTTATAGTCGCTATACCCACCAGAACCGCCTTTTGCTAACACATTGCCTCTGTTTGTTCTAATAATCATGGAGTCAACTGTACTGCCAAACTTACCAGATACTGAGGTAATATACTCCCCTGCGGTAAAGTCCAATGTACTACAGCTACCACCATTTCCACCACGCTTTCCATAGCTATGAATATTACCCGACCTATCTGCATATTTAACTTCAATGGAATCAATAACACTGCCAGAACATACGGTAATAGAGTGAAGCGCCATAAAATCAGAGGGGACATTATCAAAAAAGGGTTGACCGCCGCCGCCACCAGAAATACCTGCTTCAAACTGTGCAGCACTTGCTGCCAAAGAAACACTCATTGCCATTACTGAAAGTAATGTCCTCATAATCATATCCTTATGTCGATACTTATAAACATTGAACTGACAAAGTAAATTATGTGTAAAATATTTAATTTATAAAAAGTAAAATTTCCAATGTCATTGCAGTATCATACCCAGAATACCTAATACGCCAATACGCAAAAAATACGTATAGTCCTTTCATTAAAATGATCTAATTCGTATATTTGCTGATAGCAAAACACCATTTAATTTGTGGACTATAGCTCTAGATCTGGTCGGAGAAAGCCCAGTTTACGTAGACCGATGGACCGATTGAGATGCCGTTTGTTTATTATGTGTGTCATTCATTGATTACACAGAAACCGTTACCGAATGGGTCTGCACAATATGCAATAGAACCCCAATCACCCGTTTCGCCACCTTCATGCAGGCCGCCTAACTGAAGTATTTTTTCGACAACCTCATCTACATTTTCTGCAAGGAAGTCTATATGAACAGGAGTCCAGTGGCGTTTATAATCACGGATGACCTCACTTGATACGACAGGTTTTGTTCCAGCTTCTTTTTCCTGTAGATATATATCGCAATTCTCTGTACCAAGCACAACCATACTAGATCCTTGGTCTCTAATTTTCTTACAACCAAGAGCCTCAATATAGAAGGTTTCTGCTTGTTTTAAGTCAGTGACATCAATACTCACCGTAATTTTTATCATAATATTTCCTAATTAAATTTGTGCTGAGAACACGTATTCATACATAACACCTCAAACACTGCCAACTGTAACCAATCCTTAGCAGCCCCTTGCTATACCTTTTTTTTGATTTGGACATCTTTACCATACCTCAAGACTAAATAAAGCAAAGGCCCTATTGAAACAAATATTACGGTGATAAAAAAATAGGGTATTAGGGAAATAAATGACCTCCCCCTTTTTTTATTATCAAAATACATCCAAGCACACGCTAAACCTGCCATGATATAGAGATCAATTACAACCTGAGCAGTATCTAAACTAGACATTAATTCTATGCCGAAATCTAAAAGGGGCTGACTTGTTGTTACCATTACGTAAAGCGTATAAGCACTGAATACAATTAATAGCAACAAAGGGATTATTACTTTTTTCATACTCTAACTTCCTTGTCTTTCTTTTTGCACTATCCCCACATTAACCGCTGAAGCATTATTAAATAAACATCTGTAATATTTCGATGGGCAACCAAGCCTCCAGGTAAGGAGTCACAGCATGTTCGAAGGGCCGTTATGCAGACTTTGGCCAAAGGAACTTTAAAAAAGTGGCTTTTACAAAGTTACCATTAATAAGGACTGTCTAGATTTCTTATTTATACTTTCCAACTCTTGACAGAAGTCTTTTTGAAAAAGCGACTTACCCCCCTTATCTATCGCTCACTGACTGCGATTTTCCCTGCTAAACCTATTAACAGCACGCCAGAAAACCCTTCTAGCACACGAGAATATCTGTTGGAATTTGGGCGATTGAACAACCAACTGCCTGCTGTGGCATACAGCCCATTACACAAGGTCGCTAAAGCACTAAATATCAAGCCGAGTACCAAAAGTTGCCCTGAAGCAGAACCTGTAGATGTATCAATAAATTGTGGAAGGAACGATAGGAAAAACAAAGCGACTTTGGGGTTCAGAATACTAACTACAATACCTTGCACAAAGACATTGTGGTTAGTTTTATTTTTATTACTCTCACTTACCACAATTTGACTGCCCCCCATCCACATGGACGCTAATGCTTGGATACCTAAATACACTAAGTATGCAGCACCTAACCATTTAACAATACTAAAAGCTAAAGCGGAACTTAGAATAACGGCAGATAAACCCAAACAAGCTGCCAATGTATGAACAATGTAACCGACACCTAACCCCAACGCAGCTTTTATTCCACTAGCCATCTTACCTTTCATCGTATTCGATACGATGTAAATAACATCTGGTCCTGGAATTAAATTGATTGTTAAACATGCTACGACAAACAATAGTAATGAATTAATTTCCATTTACTTTCCCCTATGCTAAACACTGCAAGCAACGGCAAGCACTTGCGTAAGCCCAGTACAGTAACACAAAGTGCTACAACTTTAGCTTACTTTGTAAAACCCTTATAGCTTGTAATACTCCACTGTTGTATGTGGCTATGGCTTTTTGGTATACGTCCTAAAATAACATACATCAAACATAGAAATTTCTATACAATCAAGCCAATGTTATACAGTGGTCCTATACGGTTCCTCATATAGGATGATGTGGTGAGAGCTGATATCTAGCCAGCTCTAGCACAATTAGAAATCTAGGGCTCAAACATTGGTATAAAAAAAGTGTAAATTGGCAAAAGTAACGCACCGTATAGCGGTTCATACCAATCCAAATATTCAAATGGTCCACCTAGAGCGAAAGCCCATACAAAAAAAGCAACAACGGAAATAGAAATTTGCAAAATTTTAGTCACTTTAGCTACTTTCCAAAGATATAACCCTGTTCCCACCAAGCAAACTAAAAAAACAATCCAATACAACATAGTGCCTGTTTTATCAGAAGACACTAATATTGAATTTAACGCAATGTACAACGCGACAACCTCCGCCGGGATATATTTCACGAGTTTAGAGGCATAGTCATCAACTTGGGCAGGTAATGACTCTGTAGGAGTGGAAAGGATATTAACTGTTCCTTGCCCAGCCATCATTACACCATCAAGTTTTCCGTTTAAAGTTCCAACTACATCTTTTTTTGAAATAATTTGTCTTCCCATGACGCATACTCTTGATAATTTCTAATGTTTAAGCGCACCGGCGCGGAGTGTTCTGGTCTAGTCTCATCGGATACGTTATTCTACAGGCTCACCTAAAAAAATAGCGGCTCGCTCCAAACCCGCATCACGATGAATTTGCCCCTGCTGGAATGCCTCACTTTCAATTAATGTTAATAAATTTTGACGTTTTGGATAACGGACAAAGATAAATTTATCCCAGTGATCTGCTAACATACAATCAGGTTCACCATCCACAAGCCCCATGGGTTTCCCACCATAAACAGGAAAAGCCCCTCGTCTTAGCAGCTCAAAACCCGCTATTTTGGCATACCGATCATACGCATCCGATCCACTTATCGGCTTATTAATATTTGCCGAAGGTGGATAATCTGCCTCAATTCGATACTTATTTAAATTATATACATAAAGAGTCTTATCCATATCCTGATTTCTGGCTACCTCCATCTGTTTCTTATCAGGCCAAACAGCAATATTATCTGCGCTCCAATTGGATGTTAGTGGTCCTTTATCTTGCACGCCTTTAAATAGCCGTATAAACCATGATATGACTCTTACGACACAAAATGTCATCAATGGCTCGGGCTTAACCGCAAGCACGGCATAAATACTGCACAGAGCTTTGAGAGCATCGCCATAAACCGACATAAACTCTGATGCTAACTGGACAGAAGCAAACTCATCAATCACCAGCTGGTCAATAAGCATTCCCTCTCTCGGAGCAGGATCAATATTTACGCAATATAAACGTCTACTATTAAATTTATTTTGACTTTCTGTAAGCCAATGCTGATAGCCTGCAACATCATTAACGCTTATATGAAAAACTAATGCTATTTTTCCTCGTCCAACTTCTTTTTCTAAAAGACGACATGAAGTGTTGAGGTTACGAGGGACTAATCTATCCATTTCTCCTTACTCTTGTTATATAAAACCGACTCTATTTTACACCTATTAACTATTTGTATTTGTTAACACTATAAATGAGTACTTGGTAAAAGTATAAATAAAAAGTCCATTGTACTTTATAGAATGAAATACACTTCCTAGACGTCTATTTAATGGGACGTTATGCTGTCTGATTCAGGTTCATTTAATACCCACACTGATTTTTAACCATGTTTAGTGAATGACACATCAATTACCTCGATTCAGCGCAAACCGTCCTTTTAAAGTCGTTTTCTATGCGATCAACGGAACCGGCCTTGGCCACTTAGCCCGTCAACTTAATATTGCACGGGCATTGCGGTCTTTACTTGATGACTATGGTGTTATACACCAAATTGAATTTCTAACCACCAGTGATGCATCTCAAGTTGCTAATGATTTTTTAACGATCAAGCTGCCCAGTAAAACCCGTTTTAAACGCCAAGGCTTATCGGTAAAACGTTACAACTCACGCGCCAAGATGTTGGTATCGACTTATTTATCACAGTTAAACCCAGATTGGTTAATCGTAGATACTGCTCCCCAAGGTGCCTTTAATGAGATTGGTTTTATCAAAGAGTATTGCAAATATTTAGCTTTAATTGACCGTCATAAAGACGAAGCCATTGCTAATAGCCGAACGATCCTTAAACATAAAAAGCTTTACTCGCTGATTATAGCCCCAGAACACCAGAGTGAAGATCCCACAGTGCGTTGTGTGGGTAAAATTCATGGTTTTAATCCACATAAGGCATTAAAAAAGCATGAAGTAAGAGCCTATTTTAGGCTACAGCCAGAACAGCAGTTGGTTTATATCAGTGCTGGTGGCGGTGGCGATGAAACAGCCGATAAAAGTATTGATAATCTTATCAAAACACTACTGTCACGGCCCAATCTAAAACTTCTGGTTGGCTATGGTCCACTCTATCAAGGGCATATTCATTATCACGAACGTGTTATTCCTTGTCAGGAAAGCCAAATCAGTCGTTTTTTCTATGGGATTGACTTTGCCCTATCAGCAGCAGGTTATAATAGTTTTGAAGAGTTGCTTGCGGCAGAAGTACCCACACTATTCTATGCCCAACCTAAAGGCATGGACCGCCAGGATTTACGTGCTACTCAAGGAGAAGCAAATGGCTGGTGTTTGTTTTGGCGGCATCAACCTCTAGACGACATGTTAGACCTACTTGCCCAAAAACATACTCAAATTAAACATAACCTTACACTACGCCCTTCGCAGCAAGGTGCTTATCTTGCCGCGCTAGAAATATTGGATTACACCGCAATGATGCTGCCTGGCGAATTTGTTTTCGCCAACCCACTACGTGAACAAGCCAGTACAACGCTTAATCGAGAATTTACATGAATTATACGACTGAACAAGGAATACACGATAGTGCGTTTGCCATTAACTGCTACAAAGAACAGATTCAAACGCTGGAACAAGAGCGAAATGAAGCTAAAGCATCAATAAATGTTATAGAAAACCAGCAACAACAAGTATTAGAAAGATTAGCTTCTCTACTCGTCACAGGTATTGAAAAACAGCATATCGACTACCTTTGTCATTTAGGGTTTGTCCACGTACCTGATTTATTGCAAACCCAAAAAGAAAAGCAGCAAAAAGCACTTCACTTTATTGAAAAATGTAATGCCGAAAACTTTGATGATTTTTTTAGTAAAAAGTTACATCCTCAATATGGCCAACTGACACAATCCATTAATGAGTCAATGACTATTCTTGGAAATTTGCTTGAACAATTAAAAAAGTATCCAGTAAAAGACATTACATTGATTAAAGAGGCACAGCATTCTGATAAACCTCTATTAACCAAGCTCTGGCACTTACTCAGTTGTAAAGGATTTAGAGCTCATTCTGCACTAAAGTATATTGGGCAGCAAACACATCAACCACCCGATCAAGTACTTAATACCTACCAACAACTACAAACCCAACAACTTGAACTTCGTAAATTAATCGCTAATGCAGAGATTGAAGCCAATCAATTACATCGTAAAAAGCAGCATTTAGATGACTGCCAGTATTTTACAAAGCATTATCAAACGACAGTCACTCAGGTCATTCGCCAAGATATTGAAAATAATCTGAAAATCACACCTGTCGATAAGTTACAAGCTGTCTTGCCAGCGAATTGTAAGCTCTATATCAGTCAACTACATGCCTTAACCCAAAAGCTAAAGTATCTGAACAACTTGGAAGACGGTCTTGAAGCTGAAATTGATGATCGCCAACAACGGGTAGCTAAAATCAGCTCGGTTCAACGCAAATGGCGCCGTACTCGAAAATTTTACTTATCTGGAGACAAGTCAAATTGGCTGGTTAATGTCCCTAAAATGAAATTACAGTCCACACAACAGTATTCAGGAAAGTGTCGCAGTGTAAGATCCAGTTTGGTGGAGTATAACGACTACCAAGGTTATGGAGACCACTTATATTCAGCTATTGCTGAAGGTGTAACAACCGCAGCTGTCAGCTGTTTAATGATTGCTACCTTGCCAGCCGTTGCTGTCGCCTCTGTACTATCAGATATTGAAGCAGAAGTCTTTAACGAACATTTGGATGAAATCAGTACGTTGGAAGTTGCCGAGGACAGTATCAATATCGATGAATTTGAAACCAGCGAAGAAGAGCTCAGTTAATCTATACCACGCCCTAGAAATGTCCTAATCATTCACAGCTAGGGCTTGAGGTTCACTTCTATGCGTCTTTAATATTAGGAGTTACTAAACAATATCAGTGAGAAATGCCAGCGCTTATTTAGTCACTGCTGTATAGATACTCTACTTGGTCGCCATAAACACGATCACTATCAATAAAATATCCACAGTAATATGCAATACAAATGTCCCACTATAACGATAAAGAATGCTTTCTGTACTGTAATGTTTAAAAAGCTGTTGATAGTTACATACATTTAGCAATGTTTTTAATTCTTCTCTCGCTGCCGATAAACACTCAAGTGCTGACTTTTGTGAACTTAAATTAGCAATAAAGAATAATACTAAACCAAAACTCAATAAAACGGCTGTCATGGTTGATAATTGCCCATATTGACTGAAAACCCAACCTGCATTAGCAAAAATAACAACTGTATAAAAATTCCAATAACTATTAATGCGAGATTCAATCGTTTCTATAAGTGCAATAATATCCATAAATAGTCAATATAAAAATGAGTCAAAAATTACTAATAAAAATAGTATTTTTCACAATCAACCCAACAATTATTCATTAATAAAAAAGTTATTGAGCAATAGTTAACAAAGAGCATCTATCTTTTATACTCTCCTCACAATAACGCACTGTATAAAAAGAATAGACATATCCTAACCTTCTATCTAGCAACGTTTTAGTTTGCTATTTGAATCTAACTCATTTGGACCTACCAGAAGAAACAATAGAAAACCCTGTTCAATGGCACCGTTGCACTACTCCAGCGCTTGCAAATACTGTGTTAAAAAGCAGTTGACCTGTCTATAGGTATAGGGTTCATACTATCTCCTAGTTGATTGCGAGGAATTGCAATGCTAACGGTGAGTCAAATAGCCAAAAAATTTACTATTTCACGGGCTACAGTACTCTATTACGAGCGTATGGGGCTATTACAACCCTGTACTCGCTCTGAAAATGGCTATCGGTGGTATAGCGACAATGCAGTTAGACGACTTGAAGCTATTATCGCCTACCGGTCATTTGGGGTTCCTGTAGCTCAAATACACACACTATTAAACCGTGGAGATAACAAAACTCAAGAAGAAATCCTACAGGATCAGTTCAAGCATCTTGAAGAAGAAATCAAAAAACTTCGCAAGCAACAAAAAGCCATTGTTGCCTTATTACAACAACCTGAACTATTGGAGGAAAACATGGTAACTAAACAACGTTGGGTAGAAATCATGCGCGCAGCGGGATTCAACGAGCAGGATATGCAAAACTGGCATCATCAATTTGAAAAAATGGAACCTGAAGAACATCAAAAATTTCTAGAGTCCCTTGGTATTGATCCTGAAGAAATCAAACAAATCAGGCGCTTGTAAAAGTACTCAATAATTACGGCCCGAAGGGTTATGACGGTAAAAGCACTACTCGTTGTTCATTTAGAACAACTAAACTTCACGCTTCGGGCCTAGATTAGTGCTTTTACCGTCATCACAGTGATATTCTAATAGCGTTAACAGGCCCTAGCACAATAGCTTTGCCACTTACTCTACTAAGGCCGTAATTGCTATTTATACTCTTCAGCAAAGCATTTTATACTCCCTTATCTTCAATCTTGACCACTAGTCTCACAATAGGAACAGAACTACTATTTTTCGGGAAAAAATAGCCATATAACGGTTAGATCCCCGTTCTTGTACTGCCTGCTTGCCTCTGTATTTTGTGCGTTAAAAAGAAAAACTCAATTTTCTCCAGCACATTAAGGCTAAATCGTGTACAATGTACCACCTCACATCATCATAGGAGCACCCATGGCACGCAACAAAGAGCAAGACAACCTAAGCAGTGAGGCTCGTCAAAGGCAAATTGACGAACAAGTGGCAGCATTCCTCAAGTCTGGTGGACAAGTAACAGAAGTTCCTCAAGGTGTAAGTGGTCAAGAACCCGTGAGAGGCCGCCAGCATATTGTTTTAGGTAAAAAAGAGAATAACGAAAAATAGCACAACGATCCCATTAGATTTATGCTTCTGGCTTTTCTGTTTGTAGCAATGTTTTAACAAGACCAGTCAGAAGTAACTTTATCTATATTCTAACTTAATCTCATCAAGCACCCACTTTCATAGAACCACGATACCCATCTTTTTTTGTTAGCAATATACACGCTGTACCCCCACCCTCTTGCTAATACATATCATTTCCATATAAGATCACAACACTTAACAAAAAAATTGATCAATTAGCACAATAATTCTAATACGCTTTATTTTCATATACCCAGCGGTTCAAGGAGAAAATCTAAACACTGTACTTTTACAGTGTGTTAACTCCAATGTACTTAGTTAAATAAGGGGGAATGTTGTGATAACCCTAACCAGTTTATCGTTAGTTGCTTTATTTATACCGACTTTTTTCTTTGTGTCTGTTACGCCAGGGATGTGCATGATGCTCTCAATGACAATGGGCATGTCCATTGGCTTAAAACGTACATTCTGGATGATGTGGGGTGAATTATTAGGCGTCGCAATTGTCGCCATCGCCTCAGTGGTCGGTATCGCAACAGTGATGTTAGAGTACCCCAACATATTTAATTTACTAAAATATATAGGTGGTGCTTACTTAGTTTACTTGGGAATTCAGCTATGGCGGTCTAAAGGAAAAATGTCATTCAATGTAGCAAATAAGGCACACAATACAGACCGTTTGAACCTGGCAATACAGGGTTTTATTACAGCAATAGCCAATCCTAAAGGTTGGGCATTTTTTATTTCATTATTACCTCCCTTTATTAATCCCAACATTCCTGTTGTACCACAACTGGTTTTATTGATAAGTATAATTTTACTGATTGAGTTTCTGTGCCTGATTCTTTATGCCTCTGGAGGAAAAACCCTCAGCAAGCTATTACAAAAAAGTGGCAATGTAAGATTACTCAATCGAATTTCGGGTTCCTTAATGATGGGTGTTGGAATCTGGCTTGCTTTAGGCTAAAGAAATACAAATTCCAAACATGATTTCTAAGAAGCCTATTCAACCATTAATGCAGCGTACATTAATTATTTATTTATAAATTTATAATTATTTTTTATACGTTATATTTACACAGGTACTCACATAGAAAGTTAATGAACAAAAAAACGGGCCTTGAGGATTTCCCCTTGGCCCTAAGATCATTGCTCACAAGAAATACTTTTAAAAATTTCCGATTTAATGTTATTCCTGATAACTACTAATCGGTGGGCAGGAACACATTAAATGCCGATCACCGTACACATTATCAATGCGATTTACGGTTGGCCACACTTTATTTTCTTCCACCCATGCTAATGGATAAGCCGCCACCTGTCGGGTATACAAACGTGTCCACTCATCGCTGAATAAATCAGCCTGGGTATGAGGGGCATAACGCAATGGACTGTTTTCTACTGCATATACGCCTTGAGCAACTTGCTCAATTTCCTGCCGTATATAAATCATCGCTTCGCAAAAACGGTCTAATTCTGCTTTTGATTCACTTTCCGTGGGTTCAATCATCAATGTACCCGGTACAGGAAATGACATGGTTGGCGCATGAAAACCAAAATCCATCAAGCGCTTGGCAACATCCTCTTCTGTCACACCTGTTGCCGCTTTCAGTGGGCGTAAATCAATAATGCATTCGTGCGCGACATAACCCGCTTTACCCGTATAAAGCACGGGATAATGGTCTGCCAAGCGCTTAGCAATGTAATTTGCATTTAAAATAGCAATTTCAGTGGCCTGAGTTAGCCCCTTGCCCCCCATCAATTGCAAGTAAACCCACGAAATGGGCAAAATACTGGCACTACCATAGGGTGCTGCAGACACAGGCCCTACTGTCTGATTTGCATTAATAGGGTTACCAGGTAAAAAAGGCGCAAGATGCGACTTAACGCCAATCGGTCCCATACCAGGACCACCCCCACCATGAGGTATGCAAAATGTTTTATGCAGATTTAAATGCGATACATCAGAGCCAATCAGACCAGGCTTAGTGAGCCCCACTTGTGCATTTAAATTAGCCCCGTCCATATAAACCTGACCACCATGCTCATGGATAATTTCGCACAGTGTTTTAACACCTTCTTCAAATACGCCATGTGTCGAAGGATAAGTAATCATGACACACGACAATTGATCACTATACTGCTTCGCTTTATTTTCAAGGTCTGTTAAATCCACATTTCCCTGCTCATCACAAGCCACAATGACCACACGCATCCCTGCCATCGAAGCACTGGCGGGGTTTGTGCCATGGGCAGAACTAGGAATTAAACAAACATCTCGCTGCTCTTGACCAATACTTTCATGATATTTACGAATGGTCAGCAACCCTGCATATTCGCCTTGAGCACCCGAGTTTGGCTGTAATGACACATCATCATAACCAGTAATTTCT
The DNA here is from genome assembly GCF_050749885.1 of Zooshikella sp. RANM57. Classification (NCBI taxonomy): domain Bacteria; kingdom Pseudomonadati; phylum Pseudomonadota; class Gammaproteobacteria; order Oceanospirillales; family Zooshikellaceae; genus Zooshikella; species Zooshikella sp. RANM57. The sequence goes on from NZ_JBOIUB010000005.1 coordinate 252,827, forward strand.
GCCAGTTGTTCACACAATGATGTAAGCAACTGCTGGTAACCTTGGGTCTGAGTGCTGGGTGCATAAGGATGAATACCCGAAAATTCAGGCCAACTGACAGGTATCATCTCTGTTGTAGCATTAAGTTTCATGGTACATGAGCCTAATGGAATCATACTATGTACCAGCGAGATATCTTTATTCTCCAAGCGCTTGAGATAACGCAGCATTTCTGTTTCAGAGTGGTAACGACTAAATACAGGATGGGTTAAAAATGCTTGTTTCCGCTGTAATTCATCAGGAAAAGCAGGGGCATTAGCCAGCGCTCTATCTAGCTGTGTTACCTGTAGGCCATCACTTTTGTCACCCAATAGAACACGCCATAATACTGTAAGCGCTTCAGGCGTCGTTGTTTCATCCAGACTAATCGCGACTTGCTGTTCGCTGACAACGCGCAGGTTAATACCTTCATTTTCTGCCCGGGCAAGCACCTCTGCAGTCTGCTCACCGGTAGTTAATAACAACGTATCAAAATAGTGTGAAAATTCTGGCGTAATACCACCTTGAACTAATCCAGTAGCAAGAATTTGCGTCAACCGGTGCACCCGTCTCGCAATTTTCTTTAAACCTTCCGGCCCATGATAGACTGCATAAAATCCAGCCATATTCGCTAATAAGGCTTGTGCTGTACAAATATTTGAGGTCGCTTTCTCGCGACGAATATGTTGTTCACGCGTTTGCATCGCCATTCTAAGTGCAGGACGGCCACGACTATCTACTGAAACACCTATTATTCGTCCTGGCGCAGAACGCTTAAACTTATCCTTTGTGGCAAAAAAGGCCGCGTGAGGACCACCATAGCCCATAGGAACTCCAAACCGCTGAGCAGAACCAACCACAACATCCGCCCCGAAACTACCTGGCGGTTCCAACAGCACTAAGCTTAATAGGTCAGCCGTCACGATGGCTAAAGCCTGCTGCTGATGTAAGGCATCAATTATTGTTTGTAGTGGCGCTACTTCACCCAAGGTACTTGGATAAGCAACTACGCCAGCGAATACATCATGGTTTTCTATATCACTCACCGCGCCCACAATAACCTGTATGCCTAAATATTCGGCACGTGTCTTAATCAAAGCAATTGTTTGGGGATGAATATCACTGGCGACAAATAAGCGATCACTACGTTTTTTATTAACACGCTTACACATAGTCATGGCTTCTGCTGCTGCCGTAGCTTCATCTAGCAGTGAAGCATTTGCCAGTTCCATGCCTGTCAGGTCAGTCACCATTTGCTGAAAGTTTAATAACCCTTCCAGTCGGCCTTGGGATATTTCTGGCTGGTATGGCGTATAAGCCGTGTACCAACCCGGATTTTCGAGTACATTTCGCAAAATTACTGGCGGCACTACGGTGTCATAGTAACCCATGCCAATATACGACTTATAAGGTTTATTCTGTGCCGCCAGCTGTTTAAGTTGTGCTAATACCGTTGTTTCATCAACAGGTTCAGTCAGCGTCAAAGGTTCAGATAAACGAATGGCTGCAGGTACTGTATTCTTAATAAGCTCATCAACGGTACTGATGCCCAGCTCAGCCAGCATCGTTTTAACATCATCAGGTGATGGCCCAATATGGCGCTGGATAAAGTCTTCATAAGGAAGCAAACTACTGAGTGTAACCATATGCGTTGTCATGCCCCTACTCACATCCTATCAACGGAAATTAATAATGATTTGAACCTTCTATCCGCAGTGCAGCAAGCCATACTTGGGAGTCATAGCACCGCTTCGCATCAGTGATTTTTATTACTAATTTTTTTAGGTCACGATTAAATAGCTTTAAATTCTTTATTTATTATTCAAAGATACTTTTAACAAACACTAATCAATTTCTGTTTCAAGTAGTGCCTGGTAAGCATCAGCATTTAAAAACTTTGAAGCAGGTACTGGGTGAACTGGTTGCAACTGAATTAACCAACCTTGCTGATACGCCTGTTGATTGAGCAACACAGGCTTATCCTTAATTTCATCGTTTATGGCAAGCACCGTTCCTGCAAATGGCATTAAAATATCCACTTCTGCCTTGCATGACTTAATGGCAATACAAACTTCCCCCATCTGAAAATGCTGTCCAATCTCAGGTAAACATACTTGAGTGATATCGCCCAACCGCATTTGTGCATGATCAGTAATACCCAGGGTTACAGAATCACCACCATTAACCTTAAGCCACTCATGTGTAAAACTATACAAAACATCAGACTTGATGGTGCACATGGTGAATGTCCTCTGCTTAGTCCTCGTATAATTTTATGGAGTTAATTTTCTCAAAATAGTACTCACACTGCTGCCAACGCGCTTTTATGACATATTAAGCAACAGGTTTATCGAATTTTTTACATTCCCGTTTCAACAAAACAGAATGTTTAATGATTATGTTTAAAATTGGCAGTCACACAGTACTCAATGTTTTCTAGTTATTATCTGTAATGTATTGATTCGCATCCTCTTCAGTTTCTCTGAAAAAACAGCCAGTCAACAAATACCTTTTACTGAATACTGTTGCACTGGCTGAATCCAAAGACCCATTGGTCGTTTCAGTACAACTCTGGTGTTTCCTCACAGAAAATCATCCAGTGTTGTCCTGTTGGATTTAAGATGGAAGTCTTGAGAATAACAGTAAGCTGAACCCTGTTAACCATGGATCAGCTCAATTGGAATGTATCAACGTTTTTCCTCTAAATCAACTTTGTTTCGTAAAGGAAACTCTTTTCTTGACGAACTCCCCTTCTTCGATCCATAGTGATAATCAGCACTCTTGTGAGTTGGCATACTATAAAGGTTGAGGTAGTATCCTTCACTTTTTGCAACAGCCCAATTGGAGTACCCCGTATGGCGGAAAGCCCGCGTCTCCCGAAAATGCAAACGCAACAAACCAGTAGTGAGGCCCAGGTTGAACCCATGCAACTCGGCAAGCGGTTACGGGAAATCCGTCTGAGTAATAACTGGACCTTGGAAGAAGTCAGTCAACGTACTGGCTTAGCCCGATCCACGTTATCTAAAATTGAAAATGATCAGCTTTCACCCACATTTTCAGCCGTTCAGAAACTCACAAAAGGATTGGGGATCGATCTACCACAATTATTTAGTAAACCGCTACAGCCCATGACTATGGGGCGCCGAGATGTCACCCGTAACCAGGCAGGTAAACCTCACCCAACCGCTACTTATGAGCACGAACTGTTAGCAACACAACTTGTTAATAAGAAAATGGTTCCATTCAAAACCATTGTCAGGGCTAGGCAATTTAGTGATTATGGTGACTGGGTTAGACATGCAGGTGAAGAATTTTTATTGGTATTATCAGGTTCTCTTTATTTTTATAGCGAGTTTTATGAACCTGTTGAGCTTTTTACCGGAGATAGCGTTTACTATGATGCCAGTATGGGTCATATGCTGGTCTCGACAAGCGATGAAGATGCTGAAATTTTATGGGTGATGGCAACATAACACTTCCCTACTTTTCTTTCGACTATACAACGTATCTTGTATAGTCTTTCATCATTAATCCTAACAAAAAAGATTTTTGATGTATGCTATCTCAGATAATGTCATATGCCCTACCTTGTTCCTGCCATTTACTCATTACTCACTTACACCATCTGCCACAGCAAATTCATGACTAATTGTTGCATCGTTATGACGAATGCGATAATTTGTTTCAAATAATAAAAAAATAGGGTGTTGATAAAATAATTTCCATTCGATGCGTATATGATTCTTTTTTGTGTACCTGACAAGTAAAAAAAGCAAGCGAGTAGACAAAAAATACTTGTCTTCCATCACCACAAATACACATCGACTTGGTATCATCACCAGCTGATTTATAACCAACATGAATTATTTTTTTTAGCAGACATCGTAGTGAAGAGGATGAGCTATACAACAACGAAGCTTTTTACAGTTTCGTAAACAGTATAATTAACTGAGAATAACACTAACGTAACTGTGCAAGGTAATTGTGAACAATTGGCTTTCAACAGTTAACGTCTGACCATCCCGCTTTATTGCATTGTTGTCTTGCTAGAACGTAAAAATAATTTGTGAATGGTTTATAGCTTTATAACAACAAATGTATCCCTTGATGGATAAGAGGCGTAATTGATGGAAGTTTATCAAATAATCAAAGATATCCTCGACCCTATAGACTCCTTTGTATGGGGACCAGTAATGCTGGTTCTAATTTTAGGTGTGGGGCTTTATTTAAGCCTTGGTTTACGGTTTCTTCAACTTAGAAAATTAAGTACAGGATTCAAATTACTGTGGCAAGGCCGTGCCCCTGAACAAGGCGATGAAAAAGAAGGTGAAATCAGCCCATTCAATGCGCTCATGACCTCCTTATCTGCCACGATCGGTACAGGTAACATTGCAGGGGTCGCTACTGCTATTTTTCTCGGTGGGCCTGGTGCTTTATTCTGGATGTGGTGTACAGCCTTAGTCGGTATGGCAACTAAGTTCGCCGAAGCCGTTTGTGCCGTCAAATACCGTGAAACGGATGAAGATGGGAACCATATTGGTGGACCTATGTACTACATCAAAAATGGTTTGGGGCAAAAATGGTTATGGCTTGGTACCACATTTGCCGTATTTGGTGCAATCGCTGGTTTTGGTATCGGTAATACCGTTCAGGTTAACTCAATAGCTGAAGCCTTACACACCCAATGGGGAATTCCTCCGCTTGGGACAGGGATTGTCGTCATGATTATTGTAGGTTTAGTGATCATTGGCGGTATCAAAGCAATCGCTGAAGTAGCTGGTAAACTAGTACCCTTTATGGGAATTTCCTATTTACTGGCGGGTCTGGTTGTACTTTTCTTAAATGCCTCAGAAATACCTGCTGCTTTAAGTATGATTATCAGTTCAGCATTTACTGGCACTGCCGCTACAGGAGGGTTTGCAGGTGCTGCCATCTGGGCAGCTATTCGCTTCGGGGTTGCACGTGGCGTATTCTCCAACGAAGCAGGTTTGGGTAGTGCACCTATAGCTCATGCCTCTGCACAAACCCATGACCCTGTCCGCCAAGGGCTAATTGCCATGCTGGGTACTTTTATCGATACTATTTTGATCTGTAGCATTACCGGTCTGGCCATAATCACTTCAGGTACCTGGACACTAGGTGAAACGGGTTCTGCGCTCACCATGGCCGCATTTGAGCAAACCATACCAGGCATTGGCGGGTATGTTGTTACCATAGGTTTAGCTGTTTTTGCTTTTACCACCATCTTGGGTTGGAGTGTATATTGCGAACGCTGTATCCAGTTTCTGTTTGGCTTAACTGCGATCAAAATCTTTCGCGTTTTTTGGCTGGTTGCCATTCCTTTGGGTGCCTATGCGAGCTTGGATCTAGTCTGGCTCATTGCAGATATTTTGAATGCTTTAATGGCAATACCAAACCTCATTGCGCTCGCCCTACTAAGCCCCGTTGTGTTTAAACTTACTCGTGACTATTTTTCACAAGCACCTGTTAAACAGAACACCTCAAACAGCGAAGCCAACGGTATATAGTCTCTTCCACCAGCAGAGAAACTCTGCTGGTTTTATTAAGCGCTTCAATTCGGAATGATGAGATGACAATAACCAACGCACCTTTACAACAAACGCCTCTGAATACCCTACACGAAGAGCTTGGGGCTAAAATGGTGCCCTTTGCGGGCTACCATATGCCCTTACAATACCCGATGGGGATTAAACAAGAACACTTACATACTCGTTCTCAGGCAGGCTTATTTGATGTTTCACACATGGGGCAGGTTTGGTTGCCTTTAGAGGCTGAGGCAGGATTGGAAAAGCTGGTACCTGTAGACATTCTGGATTTACCTGTTGGTAAACAGCGTTATGCACTCTTTACCAATGAAGAAGGTGGCATTCTTGATGACTTAATGGTGGCCCGCTTCTCTGATGGATTCATGTTAGTTATCAACGCTGCGTGTAAAGAGCAGGATATTGCACATCTTCGTCAGCATCTTGGTGCAGATATGGTTAACGTGCTTTCCGATCAAGCACTGGTTGCACTACAAGGGCCTGCTGCAGCAAATGTTTTGAGTCACTTTATCAACGAGCTGGACACCATGCTCTTTATGGATGTTCGCAAAGTTACCCTTTGTGGCGCAGAGTGTTTTATTAGTCGCTCAGGTTATACTGGCGAGGATGGATTTGAAATATCCATTCCTGCCGCGGATGCCCAAACTGTGGTCAAAGCAATACTGGAACATCCTGAAGTTGCACCCATTGGTTTGGGCGCACGAGACTCACTCCGTCTTGAAGCAGGACTATGTTTGTATGGTAATGATATTGATAAATCAACCACACCTATTGAAGCGGCTCTAAACTGGGCCATCAGCAAATCCCGGCGTACTGGGGGTAATCGAGCAGGTGGTTTTATAGGTGCAAAAACCATTTTGGCACAGCTCGATAAAATAACGCCAGTACAACGTAAACGCGTTGGTTTACGTACACAGGGCAAAGCCCCTATCCGTACAGGAACCCCTTTAGTCAATGCTACGGGCGAGTCAATCGGCAGTGTCACCAGTGGTGGATTTGGTCCCAGTTTAGGGGCACCAGTGGCCATGGGTTATGTTAATTCTGAGTATGCCTCAATTGATACTGAACTCTTTGCAGAGGTGCGAGGCAAACGACTACCTGTCAATGTCTGTAAAATGCCCTTTGTCCCCCAGCGTTATTATCGTGGATAAAAACTCAAGAACACATTATTCAGTTAGTGTTGCCACAAAAAAAGGGAGTGAATACTCCCTTTTTCTTATCCAAACAATGTCAACTAAAACTATTTTTTTACCCACTGACCACCTGTATTTTGGATATACTGACCTGGTGGTGTTTTTTCAATTGCTTTTTGTCCTGCCAACTTACCAATCGTCGAGAGTGGGACACCATTTCGCTTAGCAAGTTGCTCATATTTTTGTTTACGTTTTTGATTTATTTCAGTAATCAGCTGCTTTGCTGCAGCATTGTTAACCACTAGCCCTAAATATCCATTTAACTGCTCACCCACCAAACCTTGTTGTTTTGCATCTTCTAAGCCCATTGCTAAAACAGTGAGGGGTACACATAAAATTAAACCAAGTACTAATAAACGAAAGCTATGTACTATTTTCATTACCCCTCCTAAAACAACTCGCTGTCTTCACTAAAAATCTCATCAAGCTCTTTATCTATTTTTACTTTAATCTCATGCTCGACTTTGACGTTTAAATTTATGGTAATAGGTTTTTCTGGCACAGCAACCTCCACACGCGGCGTACACCCGACTAAAAAACTTGCGAGTAAACTGACCGCTGCCACCGACAGCATCCATTCTTTGTTCATAGTGTTATGCTACTCAATACTAATGCCTTAACTTGTCAGTAAGACGTTGAGAAAAACGTAAACTTCTTAGCAACATTAGCATATTTTCCTCATGCTGGTAATTAAAGTTCACTTGTCGGGTCTTACTTAATGAAGGGTTATAGCCTTTTATTGTTACTTTAAATTTAGCATCACCCTTTTCATTTAAATCAACAGAACTCTCTAACATTGAAAAATGCAGATTTTCTAATGCTTTAATGGCTGATGAAAACTCGGGTCGACTTTGTTTCATTGCTTCAACTGCAGGATTATTTTCTAATTTTATAAACCCTCCGGATTTACTGGCTTGTATTTGTCCTGCTTTGATGGTGATCCCACTGGTTGAAAAGCGTAGAGGTAATCGACCTTGTAATCGACCCTGTGCAGATAAACCTGGTTGCTGCTGCAAAGCCACCAAATTACTAAGTGAAATCCCATCAAATGTTGCATAACTATTAACAGGATATGGCGGTAATAGGGGTATTTGTTTTACATAAACATTACCTTGTAATACCTTAACATTCACTCGTTCCAGATTTAACCAAGGAGAAGGCCTGTTTTTGACAACCATGTACCCTCTCAACCTTTGCAATGGAATACCGACGTTCAGTTGCTCAACCTTAAACTGGTTTTTCGCCATTGGTGAAAAACTTAGCTGACTACCAATGGCCTCAATTTTCCAGCCTAAATCCATTTCAGCACCCAACCACTGGTAATCTTGATACTGTCCAGCCAACTGATTAGCCGACAGTTGCGCATTTGCCAACCACTGTGTTCCAGTTTGCCAATTAGCTTCAACCTGGAAATGTGGCGTCAAGGTACCTGAGGACAGCGACAGACCATCAGGCCAAATAGGGTAGCGAGAAAAAGAACGTTGCAGTTGCTTAGCGCTGATCGTGTTCCAACGTGTATCAACCCTAAGCTGTTTTTGTAACAGGTTAAGCTTTGCTTGACCCTGCCAGCGTAAGGAAGATGTCCAACTACCTTCCATATGATAATCCAACTGTTGGTCCTTTAACTGAATATCATGTGTTGCATTCAAGCTTGGCAACTTCACTTTTTTTATTTTCAAGCCCGTTAGAGCGCTGACTAACGATCCCTGAATATCCCACCGAAAAGGATTGACTTGAAAATTGGCCTGTATTGGCTGCTCAGTTGTAATATCAACTCGACGAGCCGTTAATGTGTTATGCACAACATCATGAAACGTAAAAACAGGTCTCAATGTAAACTTAATATCCATAGGTAAAATGGCTAAATTACCGTCCATTTTAAATTGGTAACTACCAAACAAGATACCTTTATGTGTAAGTGTTTTCACACCTGACTTTAAATTTAAATTAAATACAGCGTTACTGCTCATATCATTAAAATTTAACTGGAATGGCTTAAACGCCAAATACCCTTGATAATAGCTATGATTAACATAAATCTGCCAAGATGAACTTTGTAATACACTCTGTTGGTATTTTATGTTACCTGGCATCTGCAAAGTGATTTCTTGGGGGAAAGCCATTTCACCAAATGCTTTATTACGTAACCCAAATATAGATGATGGCCCCAAATAGGCATCTATATTCTGTAAAGAATAATCTTCAAACTTAACCACACCCCAAGCATGCCCTTTCACTTGTGCTTCAACTTTGTGTCCCATTGAAATAGCATTATTACTGGTAAGCAGATTAAATCCCAAAAAACCATTATTAATAATTGCCTTTGTGCTTTTACCTTTTTCAGTAACAGGTATTTTATAATAGGCAAATAATTGTGTTAAACCTGGCTGAAACCGTACTCTATGGACTAAAGAAGGTAATACAGTACTTGTCGGAATAGTCCAAAAGCCTATATTCCCTGACACTTCCTGTTCCGTTAAGCGCCCTTTTACATATAGCTGAGCACCTATTTCTGACGTTACTCTAGCAGTATAGTTTGCTTCTTCAGGTAAAATACTGGCATCAAGTATAATCTCAAACTTATATCCCGAGTACACAATGGAGAATGGTTCAACCGTTAAGTAACTTCTTACGGGCAATAAAGGAAATAATTTTTTTTCACTGCTCGCTGTTTTTGCCTTTGGAAAGACCTTTATAAGATTAGTTAAATTATGATAATTAAGCTGTTTAGGATGAATGTTAAATTTTACTGTTCCTTTCCAGAGTTCAGATAAATTTATCTGTAAATAATGAAATTCAAGGACAGATGCTTGTTGGCAATGAATATTTATATTTCCAAGTTTTAAACGCCCAAAGCTATCCCACTCAGCCTGATCGAGGTACACAGCTATATTTTCATCAAAATCAATATGGTTGACCGCAACAGGGATTATCCACGGTAAAGAAACGACTAACGCAACAATAACAGCCAAGCATATAACCAACCAAACTGTTATTTTTTTTAACTTAGCAGCCAACATATTTTTGCTCTTCCTCTTATCCGCTTAAAGAGCCAGGCATACCTATAACGTACACTTCCAGTATAAATGATGGACAGTAATGAGGATATTAGGAGATATAAACTCATTAACCACAGCAAGGACGCTATGGCTAATGAGAGAATAGTACAACTAGAAGGATTGTCGCAGTAAAGGCTTGACTACCGTTGGCTTGTTATAGTCAGACGGTGCGATATCACTGTATATTTCATTAAAGATATTACGAAGTTCTTTCTGACGGTCTTTAATAAAATGGTAACGGGTACTGGTCACTTGGTCAGCAGCCGCTTTACTACGTAAGATAGTTGGTTTAAGAAAAACCATAATATTGGTTTTAGTGACTTCTTTTCTTTTGTTTCTAAATAAATGCCCTATAACAGGAATATCTCCTAAAAAAGGCACTTTTGTTTCAATATCTTTCACTCTATCTTCAATTAACCCACCCATGACTAGAACCGCTTTATCTTCAACCAAGACATTCGTGGTGATGGTTTTTTTATCAATCACGATATCCTTGGCATTTTCAAGCTCTGTCTGAGAAACATCCGATATTTCTTGTGATATTTCCATTGTAACCGTGTTACCAGGATTAATTCGCGGCGTCAGCTTTAATATAATGCCCACATTTTTTCGGTCATAGGTAGTAAATGGGTTACTGGTAGTAGAAGACGAGTTTGTTTCTTGTCCTGTGACAACAGGTACTTCTTTACCTACATTAATTTCAGCTTCTTTATTGTCTAAGGTAATGATATTTGGCTTAGAGAGTACGTTAACAGACTCATTACTTTTAAAAGCCTTGATCAATGAGCGTAGTGAACCATTTCGGAAAAAACCAAATGTAAAGCCTTTACCAATATCGAGATTCCCATCTTTATCTTTTGAAAGGCTACTAAAATTTCCAGTCGTATGTGTTCGAGCAAAGGCTCCATCCTTACCAACAGCTGAATTAGAGGTACTCCAGTCCACACCGATTTCGTTATCAATTTCATCACCCACAGAAACAATTAATGCTTCCACTAATACTTGAGCTCGTCGAATATCTAACTTCCTAACAACATGCTGGATCGTTTTCATTAATGTTGGCGGCGCAGTAACCACAAGTGCATTAGTACTTTCATCTGGCTCTATGCTGACTTCCGCATTGGCCATACCCACATCCTTACCTTCTTTTTTTATTGAGCCAGACATTTTTTGTAAAATGGGTGCAACATCTTTTGCTTTGGCATAATTTAAATAAAAAACTTGCGTATCACCGTTACTGGATTCAGAGTTATCCAGCCTGTGAATTATTTCCCGTAGTTTACGTCGCTTAACAGCATCACCACTCATTAATATACTGTTACTACGCTCATCAGCTGCAAAGTCAATTGTAAATGCTTTGCTCTGTGGTGAAGCACCTTTAGGCATTAATGCTTTCAAAATAGTCACTACATCTTTTGCATTAGCATGTGCTATTGGTACAATTTCAATATCCAATGCACCTGCGTTATCAATTCGCGAAATAATTTTTGATATTTGCTCGATATTACCTGCTCGGTCAGACACAATCAGGGCATTACTGTCAGGATAAGCAATCAAGTGACCTGTCTGTGGTACTAATGGCCGCAACATACTGACCAGCTTAATAGCAGGAATGTTCTTAGGCTTTATAACCTTAACAATCATTTCATCATTGCCACTGTGGCTCTGTCCCTCCATCAGTGGAACAGCACTATGACGAGCAGAAGCATCAGGTATAATCTTTACGACTTGTCCACTCTCAAGTGCCGTATACCCATGCACTTGTAAGACAGATAAAAAAACCTGATAGGCTTCTTCTGCCGTGAGTGACTCTTGTGAAATAACAGAAACCTTGCCTTTTACCCTGGGATCAATCACAAAGTTTTTATTTGTTCTTTCGGCTATCCATTGAATAAATGTACGAATATCACCGTCTTGCATATTGATTTTAATTTCTGCTGAGCTTGCAGAAATGCTTTGATCTTGAGGCGTTGAAGCATTAACAAAGAATGCAGGTGATGTGCTCACTAGCCCCCAAATGAGCCACGTGCTGAAAAACTGTTTCATAGTACTTCAGTCAAACTACCAGTAAGATGGATTAATTAAATTGTGCTCGCAGCGCTTCTAAACGGCGACGTATTTCATCTCTACGTTTATCAGGCGAAGATATCCCTGAAGGTGTAATGGGTGGCCGAGATGGGTAACCAGAATAATGCCGCTGACTCACTCTACTATCACCACCTTCACCTTTAATCAAAGGTAAATTTTCCAGTTTACCCCCACGCTCTAATGTAATGTGGGTTGGCTTTATATCACGAATGGCAACACCTCCTGATAAAGTATCACCTACTCGTAAAAGCTTACTTTGATTATTGTTTGTCTGGACAACAGCAGCTGAATCACCCGCATGGGTAGAGAAAAATACAGCTTGTAACTTCATATTAAGTTTTGTGATAGGTATTTCTGGCGTGACTTTAACTTCCTTTTCTTTTTTGGGTGGTTCGCCAAAAATTGCATGGGCTATTTTTGGTAAATCCTTTTCATTAGCATCAACTTGCTGCATGACCTCAGAATCATTTTTTACAGCAACACCTGCACTTGAGAGTAACTGCTGTGTTCGATGCTCATTATCCTGAGCCTGCAGATACCCCCAATAACCCACAGTGCAACTGCTAGCAAGCAAGATGACCCCAACTGTCCGGTCAATCAAAGTATGAATAGTGCTCACAATATTTCAGTGACTCCTAAAGCTACATCCAGGTATCCCATTACCAATGAATAGCAGTGGCTCATACCTCTTTACGACGCTTGTCATATAATTACTGTGGGCATTCTAACTAATCACTGATAGTTTTTGAAGACAATCACATCAATACCAAACTGATCTCTCTATATTCAACAGTCATTATTAACAAAAAAATTTTTCCCATAAAAAAACGGACTCTAATGAGTCCGTTTTTTAGGCTGGCCATATTCCCTATACAGAGGGTGTTGTATCAGGGATTATGACGCTGCTTTTTTACCTTTTTTACTTTCTTTGTCTTTTACTAACTTTAGAGATGCTTTCTGGCTATTGCCATAGTAGGCATTAGTCAACAACTCTTTTATTTCAGAAATGAGCGGATAACGAGGGTTCGCAGGAGTACATTGATCATCAAATGCTTCTTCTGCAACATTATCAAGTTTTGCTAAGTAGTCTTTCTCACTCACGCCATAAGCCTGAATAGACTCAGGAATACCCACAGCTTTCTTCAGATCTTCCACAGCTTTAATCAGGTTCTCAACTTTTTCATCCTCAGTTGCACCACTCAGACCAATGTACTCAGCAACACGTGCATAACGTACTTTAGCTTGTGGGTATTTATACTGAGGGAAAGTACCTTGTTTAGTAGGTACATCAGAAGCATTATATCGAATCACTTCTGATATTAAGAACGCATTCGCCAAACCGTGTGGAATGTGGAAAGCTGCACCGATTTTGTGAGCCATTGAGTGGCAAACACCCAGGAATGCATTTGCAAAAGCAATACCTGCCATTGTCGCCGCATAATGCACTTTAGCACGTGCTTTAGGGTTCTTAGCACCTTCCGCATAAGAATCTGGCAAGTATTTAAATAACAAGCGAATCGCTTCTAATGCCTGACCGTTAGTGTACTCATTTGCAAATACAGACGCATAAGCCTCAAGTGCGTGAGTCAACGCATCAACACCACCAAATGCAGTTAATGCAGGGGGTAGATTCATCACCAAATCAGGGTCAATAATGGCCATGTCTGGTGTTAACTCATAGTCAGCAATTGGATACTTAATACCAGTTGAAGTATCAGTTACCACTGCAAAAGGTGTTACTTCTGAGCCAGTACCTGAAGTGGTAGGAATAGCAACCATTTTCGCTTTGATACCCAGTTTAGGGAACGTATAAATACGTTTGCGGATATCCATAAAGCGTAATGCTAGGTCTTCAAAGCGTACTTCAGGGTATTCGTACATAACCCACATAATTTTTGCTGCATCCATAGGCGAACCACCACCCAAAGCAATGATTACATCAGGTTTAAAGGCATTCATCATTTCAACACCTTTATTTACTGTAATCAGTGATGGATCTGCTTCAACCTCATAGAAAACTTCAGTTTCTAAACCAATACGGTCAAGTACATCAGTTACCTGATCAACATACCCACTGTTGTACAGGAAGGGGTCAGTAACAACGATAGCGCGCTTACGATCTTTCAGCTCTTCTAGAGCAACAGGCAGTGAACCATTCCGGAAATAAATGTCTTTAGGTATTTTGTGCCACAACATATTTTCTCGCCGACATGCTACTGTTTTAACGTTAATAAGGTGTTTAACCCCTACGTTTTCACTTACAGAGTTACCACCCCAAGAGCCACAACCCAATGTCAATGAAGGTGCCAGACGGAAGTTATACAGGTCACCAATCGCACCTTGAGAAGCAGGCATATTGATCAAAATACGACCTGTTTTCATGGCCTTACCAAAAACATTGATACGATCTTGATTAGCAAACTGGTCAGTATAAAGGACAGAAGTATGGCCTATACCACCAAGCTCCACTAAAGCAACCGCTTTTGCTACAGCATCGTCATAGTTTTTAGCACGATACATGGCTAATGTGGGTGATAATTTCTCGTGTGCAAATGGCTCTTCAGTTGCAGTAGAATCACATTCAGCAATCAAAATCTTGGCTTCTTTTGGTACTTCAACACCACCAATCTCGGCCACTTTCCATGCAGGTTGTCCCACAATGGCAGGGTTCATGTTGCCATCAATAAGTACTTTGGCACCCACACTTTTCTTTTCATCTTTCGATAAAATGTAAGCACCACGCGCTTGAAATTCACGCTTAACTTCTTCGTAAACACTATCAACAACGATCACAGACTGTTCAGAAGCACAAATCACACCGTTATCAAACGTTTTACTCATGATGATTGAGCTAACCGCCATTTTGACAGCCGCTGTTTCATCAATTACAGCTGGTGTATTACCCGCACCAACACCAATCGCTGGCTTACCAGAAGAGTAAGCAGCTTTCACCATACCTGGGCCACCAGTAGCAAGAATCATATTGATGTCAGGGTGACGCATTAAGTGCTGTGACAGCTCTACAGATGGCTCATCGATACAAGCAATAATACCTTTTGGAGCACCTGCTTTTTCTGCTGCTTCACGCACAATACGCGCAGCAAGAGCAGTAGATTTTTTAGCACGAGGGTGTGGAGAGAAGATAATACCGTTACGTGTTTTTAAGGCTAGCAGTGCCTTAAAAATGGCAGTAGAAGTGGGGTTTGTGGTGGGAACGACACCAGCAATCAAACCAATGGGCTCAGCCACTTTTAGAATGCCGTAAGTCTTATCTTCTTCAAGAACACCACAAGTTTTGTCATCTTTATACTGGTTGTAGATATACTCAGAAGCAAAGTGGTTTTTAATCACTTTATCTTCCGCAATCCCCATCCCAGTTTCTTCTGCAGCAGCTTTTGCTAACTTAACACGCTGGTCGTTAGCTGCTAATGCAGCAACGCGGAAGATTTCGTCAACTTGCTCTTGGGTAAAATCTGCATAGGCCTGCTGTGCTTTTTTTACTTGAGCAATTAACTGATCCAGCTTATCGAGGTTACTGACACTCATGTCGTACTCCTATAAACGCAAAATAAAAAATTCTTTTCAGCACTGGCTTGAGCTGTTTGCTAGCGGTTTCATTCAGGAGTGCTTTGTTTAAGGCAAGTCTAGTACAGTTCTATAGCAGCAAACTTGATACATGTCATTATGTAGTAAACTTACCAAATCATTACACAAATAAAGCAAAACTGTTGTTTTAAAACGTCGCTTTGATGTGATATTCCGAAAAAATGGCCTGCAGTTTCAGCAGTGTATCCTTTGACGGCGGCTCAACACCGGCTAATGGATAACGATCACCGAACGCTTCCCACTTATGCTTCCCTAATTCGTGATAGGGCAATAACTCAACTTTTTCCACGTTACTCATCGGTTGGATAAACTCAGCCATTTGCCGAGCTGTTTTTTCATCATCTGTGTAGCCAGGCACAACTACTAAACGAATCCAGGCAGGAATACCTTTTTCGGCCACATATTGAGCAAACTTCAATGTTCTCTTGTTACTTACACCCGTCAATGCTTTGTGGCGCTTATCATCAACTTGTTTAAGATCTAATAACACTAAATCAGTATGTGCTAATAGGTCATCCAGTTCTTGGTTATATTTAGTTGCATAACCATTCGTATCCAAACAGGTATGGATATTTTCTTCTTTAAGGGCAGTAAACAGTGCTTTAACAAACGGTACTTGCAGCAAAGGCTCTCCGCCAGTCACCGTTACACCTCCATTAGAGGCTTCCATAAACGGCTTATAGGCAACAATTTCTTTCACCAGGTCGCCAGCAATTTTTTTCTGCCCACCATCAAGATCCCAGGTATCTCTGTTATGACAATATTTACAGCGAAACAAACAACCTTGTAAAAACACTACATAACGTGTTCCAGGCCCATCAACGGTTCCAAAACTGTCCACAGAGTGGACGTTACCCGACACTTGCAGAGGATCAACACTGACAGCGTCTTTAAAAGGATAGATTAGTTGTGTCATTCACCACCTAATACCACTGGCATTGATCGGCTCTCTCCACGAGAGAACAAAGCCAAATAAGTTATGCTGAAGATTAGTCTATACCATCTTCACGCAACCTTCAGACACTAAGAAGCAGGGCTATGCCCTGCTTCTTAGGAGCGTGATAGTCTTCAGAAATTACATTCTGGCATGGAATGTCCGGGAAATAACATCCATTTGCTGCTCACGTGTCAATTTGACAAAGTTAACAGCATAACCTGACACACGAATGGTCAATTGTGGATATTGCTCTGGATGTTCCATCGCATCCATTAAGGTCTCTTTATTTAACACGTTAACATTAACATGGTGACCTGTTGCTTTGAAATAACCATCAAGCATCGCACTTAAGTTTGTCACTTGAGCAGTTTTATCTTTACCTAAACCTGCTGGTACCAAAGACATGGTATAAGAAATACCATCTTCTGCATCATTGTAAGGTAGTTTAGATACTGACAGTAATGAAGCTAATGCACCTTTTTCATCACGACCATGCATTGGATTAGCACCAGGTGCAAATGGTTCACCCGCTTTACGTCCGTCAGGTGTTGTACCTGTTTTCTTCCCATAGACAACATTAGAAGTAATTGTCAGGATAGACTGAGTAGGTACAGACTTACGGTATGTTGGATTCTTACGAACGTGTTCCATAAAGCGATGTACGACATCAACCGCAATCTGGTCAACACGGTCATCATTATTACCAAATTTAGGAAAGTCACCTTCAATCTGGTAATCCACAACATAACCTTCATCGTTACGTACTGGCTTCACTTTTGCGTACTTAATAGCTGCCAGAGAGTCAGCAACGATAGACAAACCGGCAATACCACAGGCCATAGTACGATACACATCACGATCATGTAGAGCCATCAGCGCAGTTTCATAGCTGTAGCGATCATGCATATAGTGAATGACATTCAAAGATTTAACGTACTGATTAGCAACCCAGTCCATGTAGTGATCGAAACGCTCCCAGACTTTATCAAAATCCAGGTATTCATCAGCCATGACTTCCATTTTTGGTCCTACTTGTAGACCAATTTTTTCATCCATACCACCATTAATGGCATAAAGCATTGTTTTTGCTAAGTTACAGCGAGCACCAAAGAACTGCATTTGCTTACCAATGCGCATAGCTGATACACAGCAAGCGATACCATAGTCATCACCAAACTTAGGACGCATTAGGTCATCACTTTCATATTGGATAGAGCTGGTATCGATAGATACTTTTGAGCAGAAATCTTTAAAGTTCTTTGGTAACTGTTCTGACCATAGTACTGTCAGATTAGGCTCAGGTGCTGGCCCCAAATTATAAAGTGTATTCAGGATACGGAATGAGCTTTTGGTAACCAAGGTGCGGCCATCTTCGCCCATACCGCCAATGACTTCAGTTACCCATGTTGGATCACCAGAGAACAGTTGATCATACTCAGGTGTTCTTAAGAAACGTACCATACGCAGCTTAACAACTAAGTCATCCATCATTTCTTGAGCTTCAGACTCAGTCAGCGCTCCACTTTCGAGGTCGCGCTTGATGTAAATATCCAAAAACGAGGAAATACGGCCAATACTCATGGCTGCACCGTTTTGGGATTTAACAGCCGCTAAGTAGGCAAAGTAAGTCCACTGAATCGCTTCACGTGCAGTGACTGCAGGGCGTGAAATATCAAAACCATAGCTCTGAGCCATCACTTTCATTTCTTGTAGCGCACGGACTTGATCAGACAGCTCTTCACGCAAACGCATGACATCTTCATCAAAGAAATCAGGGTTGAGATCAGCTTTTTGCTGTTGTTTATCTTCAATTAAACGGTCAACCCCATATAAAGCGATGCGGCGGTAATCACCAATAATACGACCTCGGCCATACGCATCGGGTAATCCAGTAACGATACCAGCTTTACGACACTTCAAAATTTCAGGGGTATAAGCATCAAACACGCCCTGGTTATGTGTTTTACGGTATTTTGTGAAAATTTCAGAAACCTGAGGAGAAAGCTCCCGGTCATAGGCTTGGCAAGAAGCCTCAACCATACGAATACCACCATTTGGCATAATGGCACGTTTCAATGGCTTTTCAGTTTGCAGTCCAACAATTACTTCAAGATCTTTATCAATGTAACCCGCTGGGTGAGAAGTAATACCAGAAACTACTTCTGTATCAAAATCCAGAGGTCCACCTTTAGCATTTTCCTGCTTCATCAACTCAAGTACTTTTTCCCAAAGTTTTTGAGTACGCTCAGTTGGATCAGCTAGAAAGCTGTCATCACCTTCATAAGGTGTATAGTTTTTCTGAATAAAGTCACGGACATTAATAGCAGTCTGCCAGTCACCGCCGTTAAATCCTTGCCAAGGATCAGGCATATCACTACCCACATTCGCTGTAGCAAGATCATCTTTATACATGGTTATACCCTCGTATTTTTTCTAAAAGTTGCCTGATACCACTCTTCTCATCAACTGATGGTGAGTAATACCCCAAATTCGTTGCATACATATAAAACACAGCAAAAGATTGCCTTTGAGCTTAGGCCATGAATTCAAGACATAGGTGAAGAAAATGATGAAAAATAGTAAACCTAGTTGCCTACAAGCTCTTATTACGGCACGCACAGCTAATGTCACTACAGTGGAAACAGATAATGAATACTCTAAATTTAGCATAGTCAGAATCTGTCTAGAGTTTGAACACTTTGAATGAACAATCTGAAATAAGCAATGAAGTTGCTTAGACACAGAGGTCAATTGACTGAATATCGTTTGAGCAACACATTGCATGATCCACATAATTGTAGCTGGCCTCTCTACCTTATCGGCCAGGAGTCATTTATTTCAGGGATCACCTGAGTCATTTATCTGACGACTGTCTTGGCCGCGAAACTTGATAGCTCAAAGAACCGGTGCGCAACGGCGCTCAGCTTTGAAGTAGTGAGTGTGCGCTTCTGCAAGTGGTGTCTGATATACCTATAAATGTTGTATATAGAATCAAATAACTTTGACTTATTTTTACACCATTTGTTGCGTTACTTTTAGAATAAGTTTGGCAATAAAATAGGGGTTGTATATCACTTAGTATCGTTTAATGCTCACAGATCAAAACTGAATATTATGTACGTAGTTTAACGAAAAGATCTCGCCAAAAACTGACATAGATCAAGTTTGGCTGAAGTAACTCGATATAGTAGTTGTTATTTAATAAAAAAAAAGGAATGCCTTATTCATCCTGCATTCCTTACTAAACCGTCCAACTGAAACAAAAATCACGCAAGTTGTTTAACTACAATCGAACCTGCTGAATAGCCTGCACCAAATGAGCAAATTACTCCGATATCCCCTTCAACTAGATCTTGACGATGAAGATGAAAACATATTATCGAACCTGCTGAGCTAGTATTTGCATATTCATCAAGAATAACGGGCGCTTCATCTGTAGCAGGTTCCCTTCCCAAAATACGGCGAGCAATGAGTTGATTCATATTCAAGTTTGCTTGATGTAACCACAAACGGCGAATTTGTTGGGCACTAATATCTAACTGCTGTAAATGATCACTGACCAAGTTTGACACCATTGGACACACATCTTTAAAGACTTTTCGCCCCAGCTGCATAAACAACTTATCAGCACGATCAACGTCTGATTCAACACAACGATTCAGAAAGCCAAAATTATTGCGGATGTTATTGGAAAACTGGGTAATTAATCGCTCCCCCATTATCATAATAGGTCGTGATGTCATCGCATTGGTTTGATCTTCTAGTACGACAGCAGTGCATGCATCACCAAAAATAAAGTGGCTATCACGATCTCTAAAATTCAAATGGGCTGAGCATATTTCAGGACTCACTACCAGCATACACTTTGCCGAACCTGACCGGATTGCATTAGCCGCAGCCTGAATACCAAAGGTGGCAGAAGAGCAAGCCACATTCATATCATAGGCAAAACCCTTTGTTCCCAATGCGTTTTGAAGTTCAACCGCCATCGCTGGGTAAGCACGCTGCATATTTGAACAGGCGACAATCACTCCATCCACGTCTTGAACTTCTCGACCAGCATCTGCCAATGCCTGACGAGCAGCTATTAATGCCATTTCCGCCTGAATGGACAACATATCATCAGTACGATCAGGAAATTGAGGATACATCCTCGCTATATCCAAAATTCCCTTTTTATCCAAAACATGTCGTCGCTTGATACCAGAGGCTTTAACTATAAAGTCAGCGCTTGATGGCTGAAGAGGTTCTTTATCTCCCATTTCTATAGCCACACTATGTAGCTCATTATAATGACTGACATAAGCATTAAATGAAGCTACAAGCTCTTCATTTGTAATTACATCATCAGGGCTATAAAGCCCTGTTCCAGTTATGACAATCTCAGTCACGGTTGCCTCGCTTGTCGTTATTCTAGGATTGGATATGCATATCCAAAGGTCAGATATTATTATGGTTGTAACACCAGCTCCCACTGCTTACGCAAACGCTTTGCCGATATGGGTACACTGGTTTTGAGTGACTGGGCAAATAGAGAGACACGATATTCCTCTAAAAGCCAGCGATAAAGCTGAAGATGAGAACACTCAAGAGATGCTCCCTGCAATGCTGAAGCACGTTGCTGGTAGGTTTCCCAAAGTTGAGTTAACTCTTCTGTATAAGCGTTATCTCGAGAAATTTGCCCTCCCAGCTTATCAAGTCGTTGCAATATGGCATCAAAATAACGCGGGTAATGCTTCAACCAACATAAAGGAACGTCTCGTAAACATCCACGATATATCAGCTGCTGCAGCTGAAACTTTATATCGGCTAATGAGCGCGCAACAGCCAAGGAAATCCGCCCTTTAAGTTGTTTGTTAATGGCGTGATAACGCGAAAAAATCTCCACCAATAACGATGTTATTTCACTCACTAATGGGGCCAAATGACCTCTTAGCTTTTCAATAAATATCTGGAAATCAGCTTCATTACGCGAAGGATTCAATGGTTCC
This sequence comes from Zooshikella sp. RANM57, assembly GCF_050749885.1. Lineage (NCBI taxonomy): Bacteria > Pseudomonadati > Pseudomonadota > Gammaproteobacteria > Oceanospirillales > Zooshikellaceae > Zooshikella > Zooshikella sp. RANM57. Next base: position 274,283 of record NZ_JBOIUB010000005.1, read on the forward strand.
TCAAGTAAAATAGTATTGGCTGCCAACCAAATTATATCGTCTTCTAATAAAGACTTGGGATACACATTCACCCCCCATAATGCAACTTGCTTTAATTGTGGCATTTGAGTTCGTAGGAACTTCAATTGTTGCGTTGGCAGTGTTAACAACGCCAATCGTGTTACACCACGGTGATGCTCAGCATTGGCTTTTTCCTCAGTCGCAAATACTTTAATCGCTACACTATTATTTTCATCGACTAACGCTGGGTATCCTCGAATCACTAAACCCTGCTGCTGTTGCGTAATTTCCTCTGGTAAATAATCAAAATTCCATTGTGTTATCCCATCACGTTCCAAACCATGATCGGACAGTTGTTTCAATGACGCTTCTGCTTGATCAGCAAATTGTTGAAGCAACACCTGAAAATCACGGCCTTGGCCTAAACAGCTACCATGCTCATCAACAACACGAATGTTAATTTGCAAATGTGCTGGTAATTTAACCTGTTGCCACTCCTCCTCTGATACGCGTATTCCTGTCATTTTTCGTAGCTGATCTCCCAGCTTTTCAGTGAGAGGCGTATCATCAGGCGAAAGAGCTTCCAGTGCAGCATTCACAAAATCCGGTACAGGCACGAAGTTTTTACGAACAGCCTTCGGTAAGCCACGAATTAATGCCGTGCACTTTTCTTCAATTAACCCAGGAACCAACCATTGCAACCGATTACGTGGCAACTGCGGTAAAGCAGCGACAGGCACTTGTAATGTCACTCCGTCATCATCAGCTGTTGGGTCAAAGTGATAACTAAGGGGATAATGCACCCCCTGCCAAACGAACTGATCAGGATATTGCTCAGCGGTAATATGCTCAGCCTGATGACGCATTAAATACGCTTGAGTAAGCAGTAAATAATCTGAGTCTGTTTTCTCCTGCGTTTTTCGCCACCGCTCAAAACTTCTAGCATCAGCAATGTTGTCAGGAATACGCTCATCATAAAACTGATACAGCACTTCTTCGTCCACTAAAATATCCCGTCGTCGGGCTTTAGCTTCTAAATTTTCAACCGCATCAATTTGCAACTGGTTATATTCAAAAAAATCACCCTGCGTAGAAAAGTTGCCCTCAACCAAAGCACCACGAATAAAAAGCTGTCTAGCCACTACAGGATCAATTTTTCGATAGTCTATTTTGCGGCGAGGTACCACAATTAAGCCATAGAGGGTGACCTGCTCAAATGCAACCACTTGCCCTCGACGCTTTTCCCAGTGCGGTTCAAAATAGTGACGTTTTAATAAATGCTGTGCTGCTTTTTCAACCCACTCAGGCTCAATTTTCGCCAGTATTCGTCCATAAAGCTTGGAGGTTTCAACCAACTCTGCTGACATCACCCACTTCGGTTGTCGCTTAAATAAAGCTGATCCCGGAAACAAATAAAACTTTTTATTACGAGCCCCCTGATATTCGCCCTGCTCTAATTTAGTACCAATATTACCCAATAACCCAGGTACCAAAGCTTGGTGAACCGCTGTATATTCTGCCGGTTCCTGATTTACCGTTAAGCCTAACTGCCGACACGCTAACATCAATTGATGATGTAAATCCCGCCACTCCCGCATACGTAAATACGACAAAAAGTGCTGTTTACAATATTTACGTAACTGGTTTTGGCTGAGTTCTTGACGCTGAGTTTCATAAGCATCCCATAACTGAACAAAGCTTAAAAAGTCAGAATCATCGTGTTTAAACTGGGCATGCTGCTGGTCAGCCGCTTGTTGCTTTTCTGTAGGCCGCTCTCGGGGATCTTGAATACTCAACGCACTGGCGATAATCAATACTTCACGCAATGCCTGCTGTTCTGCCCCAGCAACCAGCATTCGTCCCATCCTCGGATCAACAGGCAGTTGTGCTAATTGTCGCCCTAACGGCGTCAGCCGCTGCTGATGATCAATTGCCAGTAATTCCTGCAGCAGCTTAAGTCCATCATTAATTAAGCGACTATCTGGAGGATCAACAAAAGGAAATTCGGTAATATCCCCAAGCCGCATTTGTAGCATTTTTAAAATAACGGAGGCGAGATTAGTTCGTTGAATTTCTGGTTCCGTAAATTCAGGACGCCCTAAAAAATCCTCCTCACTGTACAACCGGAAACATACACCCTCTGCCACCCGGCCACACCGACCTTTTCGCTGATTAGCACTTGCCTGGGAAACCGCTTCAATGGGGAGTCGTTGTACTTTGGAGCGATAACTGTAACGACTGACACGAGCCATACCAGGATCAATAACATAGCGAATGCCTGGCACAGTGATTGAGGTTTCTGCCACATTGGTGGCTAGCACTACCCTTCTACCGCGATGAGGTTGGAAAACACGTTGTTGCTCTGCAGCCGTTAAACGAGCATAAAGTGGCAGTACTTCAGTGTCACGAAAAGCGGCTTGACGGAGCGCCTTTGCAGTATCACGTATTTCACGCTCACCGCTTAGAAATACCAGCACATCCCCCAGCCGGGTATGCCCCTGACGCTCCAACTGTTCTATTTCTCTTAACGCACTGATAATACCTTGCAACTGTTTTTCATCAGTATCACGTTTCCCATCACTGCTTTCCTCTTCATTATCTAATAACGCCCTATAATGCACGGTAACGGGATAAGCACGGCCTGATACTTCAATAATGGGGGCTTGATTAAAATGCTGAGAAAATCGTTCCACATCAATGGTTGCAGATGTAATTATTAGCTTTAATTCAGGCCGCTTTGGTAATAACCACTTAAGGTAGCCTAATAAAAAATCAATATTTAAACTACGTTCGTGAGCTTCATCAATAATCAGCGTGTCGTATTGATTAAGAAAACGATCCTGCTGTATTTCTGCTAATAAAATACCATCTGTCATCAACTTAATATGGGTTTGCTCACTGACCTGATCGGTAAAGCGTACCTGATAACCGACCGCTTCACCGACTTGCGTCTGAAGTTCTTCTGCTATGCGTGATGCAACTGAACGTGCCGCCAAACGTCGGGGCTGTGTATGGCCAATCATGCCCCAAACACCCTGCCCAGCCTCAAGACAAATTTTAGGTAACTGGGTTGTTTTTCCTGACCCGGTTTCTCCTGCAACCACGATGACTTGATGTTGTTTAAAAGCCGCTAATATTTCAGCCCTTTTTTGAGCAATAGGCAGTTGCTCATTAAATGTCAGTTTCGGGCACTTTGCCTGCCTTAATTGAGCCAGTTCTGTTGATGTAGCAATTTGCTCTTGTAGCGCCGCTAATGCTGCATGAGGGATTTTTTTTCCGCGATAAGTCTTACTTAAATGATTTAGTCGTTTTTTAAAGCGAAAGCGATCTTTCAACATCGCTTGTGTAATTTGTTCTTTAAGCACTGCAAATGTAATCACTGCCAGTTACTGCCTTAGCTATCAACTGTATTTACTTTTTTCATATCGTTTATTCCTTCACCACTATTTGAAAGAGGAAGGGCATAGATAAATACATCTTTTGTTATAACTTTTTCACGCTGTTTTAAATCCTTACTAGGGCCTGTGCTATCCAAACCAAACTGTATTTCTAAATAAAAACGTCGTAATTAAAGAATAGAATGATTAATGGGCGCAGAGAATAAACTATTTACGGTGTATTTTCACGTTCAATGAAAATCTTATTGTACTCACTGCACACCACTTTTAAGGAAGGAATCATCAAATAAGAGTAGAATGAAAGCGCTGACTGTAATAGCCAGCCCTTATCTCATTATTTTAGCTTGCAGAAGTACGCTAACTTGCTTTTTTCAGCTTACCTAACTCTTCATCTCGTAGTTGTCTGCGTAAAATTTTTCCAACATTGGTCGTCGGTAATTCTTCACGAAACTCAATAAGACGAGGAATTTTATAGCCAGTCACATGTTCCCGAAAAAATTGAACAATATCTTCTTTCCGTAATTGCGGGTTTTTAGATACCACAAACGCTTTAATCGCTTCACCTGTTTTTTCACTGGGTACGCCTATCACAGCGCATTGCATCACATCAGGATGCTTCGCCAATACATCTTCTAATTCATTGGGATACACATTAAATCCGGAAACAACAATCATATCTTTTTTGCGATCAACGATTTTTAAATAGCCTTCCGTTGTAAATGTTGCTATATCACCGGTTTTTAGCCAGCCATCCTCCGTCAGTGATTCCATGGTTGCTTCTGGACGCTGCCAGTAACCTTTCATGACTTGTGGGCCTCGAACCCATAACTCACCCGCATCTCCAGGCTGATACACTTCACCACTGTCGCCCATCAGTTTAATCTCTGTACTGGGTACAGGCACTCCAATGGTCCCAATCTTTGGCCGCTGTATTGGGTTTACGCAGACAATCGGTGATGTTTCGGTCATGCCATAGCCTTCACAAATGGTACAACCTGTAATACTTTGCCAACGCTCGGCTGTATCCAGCTGTAGCGCCATCCCGCCAGAAAGCGTTAAACGCAAATTGCTAAAATCTAACTGCCGAAATCGCTCATTATTCATTAACCCAACAAATAATGTATTTAATCCCACAAACACTGAAAACCGAATTGAAGACAGCTCTTTTACAAAACGAGGTAAATCTCTGGGATTGGTAATCAATACATTATGCTGCCCAGTAAACATACCCACCATGCAATGAAAGGTAAAAGCATAAATATGATAAAGCGGCAGTGGTGCAATAATCGTTTCCTGAGCCATGGCTAAGTCTTTACCCATCATCGATTTGGCCTGCAGCATATTGGCAATGATATTTCGATGGGTAAGCATCGCCCCTTTAGCAACGCCTGTTGTTCCTCCGGTGTACTGAATTACTGCCACATCATCAGCTTGAAGCGCGACTGGACGGAAAGTGTAACGAGAGCCATTAGACAGCGCTCGTCGAAATGCAACAGCTTCAGGTAAATGGTAAGAAGGCACTAGTTTTTTAACATGCTTAACAACGGTATTGATTACTGTTCGTTTAACAAGCGGTAGCATGTCACCAATTTGGGTCACAATAACATGCTTAATGGCGGTTTTGGGAACAACTTTTTCCGCTAAACTTGCCATATTAGCTAACACGACCAACGCTTTAGCCCCAGAGTCTTTAAATTGATGTTCCATTTCCCGTTCGGTATATAAGGGATTAGTGTTCACCACAATAAGCCCTGCACGTAATGCCCCAAAAACAGCAATAGGAAACTGAATTAAATTAGGCATTTGAATGGCTATACGGTCACCTGATTGTAAGTCCGTTTCATGCTGTATAAAAGCTGCAAATTGACCACTAAGTTGATACAGCTCGCCGTAAGTTATCGTACACCCGTAATTAGTAAATGCTGGTTTATCCGCAAACTGGCGACAACATGTATCCATTACTTCAATAATTGACTGATATTTGTCTACAGCAATAGTACGTGCCACACCTGCCGGGTAAAACTCGGCCCAATTGGGTTGGTTCATGCTGTGTAAACTCCTAAGTGCGCTATACCCATCATTGTGGGTATTTTTCAGCTCTGACTGTTTTGATTATGTTTTTTTTATGCTTAGAACAAGGGGAAGCATTGATAGCAAACGTCGTAACAACATCCGAGTTTAATTCCAACCAGAGTTAATAACTCCTGGGTTAGTTTATGTTATTTTTATGTCCCTTCGATAAAGGTACATACAACTGAGTTATCGACTAAAACATCTGAATAAGTAAACGATTGACAACACGCTCATTACGCCTGCTAATGTTAACCCTTTTCATTTTTATTATGCTTGGTGCATAGTATTTTCTCGCTATGATAAAGTAAACCCTTCGCCAGCCAGCATCTGCGCGTCAAAAAGACAACATTTGCGGCCTGTTTATTAAAATGACTATGTTTCATATGGATTAACCGTATCCTAGTCACATAGCACAATATGCACCATTTATTTCACTACAGTAGCAGCTGGTAATACTATTCAGGTCATATGACATAAGCTGTCTGACAAGAAAGCTATGCAGATATACCATGACAAGTAATAAATACAAATATCACAAGGACTACAGATTATTTATGGAAACCCGCTTTGCGTCCCAAGCGCAATCAGATCAAACTCTGTTACATGGTTATCAATGGCAACCCGTTAAAGCCTCGACTCAACTCCTAATTGTTCACGGTATGACTGAACATTCGCAACGCTATCAACCCTTTGCACAGTTTCTTAATCAACAAGGTATCGGTGTAACCAGCTGGGATCTACGTGCGCATGGGCAAACAGGCAAAGCTACGCAAAGTTTAGGACAGGCAGAAACAAATCAGTGGTCGCTGATGTTGAGAGATATCCAGCAGTTCATTGCAGAAGTCAGTGCGAAGTATCCAGAACAACCCCTGTTTTTGATGGGACATAGTATGGGTTCCTTCCTCTGTTTACATTTTTTGCAAACCTATCATCCACCGCTGGCAGGCTGCATTCTTTCTGGCTCTAATTACCAGTCACCATGGCTCTACCAAATAGCCAAAGCATTTGCAGCACTGGAGTGTAAACGCCAAGGGCAAAATGCCTGTAGTGCATTTTTAGATTTTCTATTTTTTGGCCGGTTTAACCGCCACTTTAAACCTAATCGTACTGAATTTGACTGGCTTTCTCGCGATACCCGACAGGTTGATCTTTATTGTCAAGATCCTCTCTGTGGCTTTAAAGTCAGTAACCAGTTTTGGTATAACATGCTGTCAGCCTTAACAAAGCTGAGCACCCATGAGGGCTTTAACAACCTACCAACATCATTACCTGTCTATATTTTGGGTGGCGACCACGATCCCTTGAGTTTGCCTAATGGGTTGCATAAGTTGAAGCGTCAGCTAAGATTTGCAGGTGTTCATGACGTAACCGCTGCTATCTACCCGGGTGGCCGTCATGAAATGCTTAATGAAATCAATCAGCAAGAAGTCTGGCAAGCACTTTACCAATGGTTGGCTCAGCATACGCAACCCCTTGCCAATGTCGCTTGATTTTTAAATACAAATAATGCTTTTCAGCTCACTATTAATTTTGACGAAAAAACATGACAACGCTTCATAGTATTCCGTTCAATGACCTCACCATCGGTCAACACGCTACTTACACAAAAACCCTGACAGAACAAGATATAGTACTTTTTGCCCATACTTCAGGTGATATAAACCCCGTCCATTTGGACAAAGACTACGCAGAAACAACGCCCTTTAAACAATGTATTGCTCATGGCATGTGGTCAGCAGGGCTAATATCCGCCGCCTTAGCGACGAAACTACCAGGCCCAGGTAGTATTTATCTTGGTCAAAGCTTACGCTTTGTCCGCCCAGTCTTTGTGGGTGATACCCTAACCGTTACGCTCACCGTTAAAGAAAAACATGAACGTAAACGGCGGGTAGTAATAGGCTGTAGCGTCACAAACCAGGCAGGCAAAGAAGTTGTGTCTGGAGAAGCAGAAGTAATGGCACCAGAAACAGCCGCTACCCACTCCGCACCTCATCTGCCCGATGTGACTTTAACAACATCTAAGTAGACCTCTAGCGTCGTAAATATTTCATTGCCCCCTCTAACCCTTGCAAGGTTAGAGGGTACATTTGTTCCTTCACTAATTGTTGAACCATAATGTTTGAAGGCACATATGACCAATTAGCTTCTGGATATGGATTTAGCCAAACAACCCTTGAGTAAGTTTGCATAATGCGCTGCATCCATACTGCGCCTGGTTCTTCATTCAAATGCTCAACACTCCCACCAGGATAACTAATTTCATAAGGTGACATCGTCGCATCGCCCACAAAAATCACCTTATAGTCTTCACCATAACGATGCAAAATATCCCAGGTTGGAATACGCTCACTTTGCCGTCGTAAGTTATCCTGCCAAACAAACTCATAAATAAAATTATGAAAATAAAAAAATGCTAAATGTTTAAACTCACTACGAGCTGCAGTAAACAGCTCTTCACACACATGCACATGGGCATCCATCGTGCCCCCAATATCCATAAAGAGCAAAACCTTAACCGCATTGTGTCGCTCGGGTTTCATACGAACATCCAATAAGCCCGCATTTTTAGCCGTAGCGCTAATCGTATCGTCCAGGTCTAACTGTTCTGAAGCCCCAGTACGAGCAAACCGACGCAAATGTCGTAGGGCTAATTTGACATTGCGCGTACCAATTTCTACATCCCCATCTAAATTACGAAACTGGCGCTGATCCCATACTTTTACCGCACGCTGTTGACGTGACTCATGCTGGCCAATTCTGATACCTTCAGGGTTGTAACCATAAGCCCCAAATGGCGATGTTCCCCCTGTACCTATCCAACGGTTACCACCCTGATGTCGTGATTGCTGTTCTTGTAAACGTTTTTTAAATGTTTCAAGTAATTTATCCAATCCACCTAATGCGTCTATTTGCTGTTTTTCCTCAGGTGTCAGCTGTCGTATAAATTCGTTACGTAACCAATCTTCTGGAATGAGCGTTGCCAGAACATCATCCAACGCAGCAATGCCTGAAAAAAATTGACTAAATGCTTGATCATAACGATCAAAAAAACGCTCATCTTTAATTAAACATGTCCGTGCCAAATAATAAAAATCATCGATATTCGCAAATACAAGCTGCGTTTCCAGCGCTGTAAGTAAATCCAATAACTCTCGAATTGAAACGGGAATTTGTGCTGACTTTAATGTTAAAAAAAAGCGAACCAGCATGTTGATCTCCCTGTTATTTACGACGCCGTGCCATAAAGGCTAAACGCTCCAGCAAATGTAAATCCTGCTCATTTTTGACTAAAGCACCATATAAAGGAGGTACCGCTTTTGAAGCGTCTTTTTCTCTCAATACGGATAACGGAACATCATCAGCCAATAATAATTTAATCCAATCGATTAATTCAGAGGTAGAGGGCTTTTTCTTTAACCCAGGCACATTACGAATATCAAAAAATATTTCCAAAGCTTCTTTCACTAATTTAGGCGCAATATCAGGAAAGTGAACCGCAATAATATCACGCATAGTCGCTTCATCTGGAAACTGAATATAGTGGAAAAAACAGCGTCTTAAAAATGCATCAGGTAATTCTTTTTCATTATTACTAGTGATAATAACAATAGGTCGCTGCTGCGCTTTAATCAATTGCTGGGTTTCATAGACATAAAATTCCATACGATCCAGTTCCAACAATAAATCATTTGGAAACTCAATATCCGCTTTATCAATCTCATCAATCAGTAATACTGTTTGTTGCTCATGCGTAAAAGCCTGCCATAATTTACCAGGCACAATATAATTACTAATATCATGCACCTTCTCGTCCCCCAACTGAGAGTCCCTTAACCGGGAAACTGCGTCATATTCATACAAACCTTGTTGAGCTTTAGTTGTTGACTTGATATGCCATTGAAGCAATGGTAATTCCAGATGCTTGGCTACCTGCTCCGCAAGCAATGTTTTGCCTGTGCCAGGTTCTCCTTTAATCAGTAGTGGGCGAGCCAACTTAATGGCGGCATTCACCGCCATTTTTAATTCAGGGCTTGCAATATACTCAGACGTGCTGGTAAAGGGTTGATAGGCATCACGTGATTTATTGACTGTCATTGCTTCCTCCTTTTAGCTAATCCCCTCTGCTGAGGGGTCATCAAACCTGCCTCGCTAAACTATTCAACTCACATAGATACACAGGCTTATGATTCCAACGATACCCATAACGAAGGGTTTTTAGGGGCGGCCGTCAAGAGATGAAGCCTCAGGAGCTTATATTAATAAGTGACTGGGGTGAAGAACGCCGACAACAAACCCTAAAAATGATTCGTAAAGGGTATATGTTACACTGCAACTAACGGGTGATTACAAGCATATTCCGCAAAAATATTTTTCATAGTCCACAATTCCCGATAAGCTTATTACCAATACCGTTTCTATCGTAAACTTTATTTTTTGTACAAATTCTTCCTGGCCTTTAAGGCCTGTAAACCATCAGGCAAGGACATTTCGTGTGAATATTTTTAGTGATAACTCTTTTTCAATTGGAAATACCCCACTCGTACGTTTACATAAACTGTCGCCTAAATACCATATTTATGGAAAAATTGAGGGACGTAATCCTGCCTACTCAGTCAAATGCCGCATTGGAGCCAGCATGATTTGGGCTGCTGAGCAAGAAGGCACGTTAAAGCCTGGTATGGAAATTATTGAACCTACCAGTGGTAACACAGGCATTGCCCTTGCTTTTGTGGCAGCTGCACGAGGCTATCGTCTCACCCTAACAATGCCCGCCAGTATGAGTTTAGAACGCCGTAAAGTGCTTGCAGCTTTAGGTGCAAACCTCATTCTGACCGATCCAGCTAAAGGCATGAAAGGAGCCATTGCCCAAGCAGAAGAAATAGCTGCATCAAACCCCAACCGATACTTTATGCCGCAACAGTTTGAAAACCCTGCAAACCCTGCCATCCATGAGAGTACAACAGGCCCTGAAATTTGGCGTGACACAGACGGCTTAGTTGATATTCTCGTGGCAGGTGTGGGTACAGGTGGGACTATTACCGGTATTTCACGCTATATTAAAGAAACTCAGGGTAAAGTTATCCAAAGTATTGCTGTTGAGCCTGCAGAGTCACCTGTTATCACCCAAACTTTGAATAACCAAGAGCTTGCACCTGCACCACACAAAATCCAAGGGATTGGCGCAGGTTTCGTTCCTAAAAACCTCGACTTAAACATTATTGATCATGTTGTTCAGGTCAATGCCGAGGAGTCCATTCAAATGGCTCACCGATTGATGCGAGAGGAAGGTATTTTAGTAGGTATGTCATGTGGTGCAGCCATGGCAGCCGCACTAAAAGTGGCTAGCTGGGCTGGAAATGAGGACAAACATATCGTTGTAATCTTGCCAGACTCTGCTGAACGCTATCTTTCAACCGCTTTATTTGATGGAGTTTTTACTGAAAAAGAGATGAACCCTTGATGACTAGACATTGATTTCTACTCATTCGTTTACCTTGAATGACCCAACAGACAGCATTTGTCTTATTGTCAGTTGGGTCACCGTAATACTTATCTGTCTAGCAGCAAATCAACCCATGATGAAAAACACACATCTGACCAGTTTGCATTTGGTGCCACTGTTCATTTGCAGTTAAAGGCTCAGTCGCAATGACTGTCACAATATCATCTGGCGTGGTTTCATGCTTAAAATCAACTTCAAGCTCAGCATCTTTTAACACGGCTCTATTAAAAGGTGCTTTTCGTGTAATCCAAAACAGCTTTGTACTACAAAAGCAGTACAAATATTTCGAGTCACTCATCAGTAAGTTAAAAACACCAAACTCTTTAATCGCATTACACAGCTCATTTAACTCTCGCCAGAGCGTTTGAGGTCTACGTGGTTGCTTGGTAAAACGTCGGCGTATTTCACTGAGTATCCAGCAAAATGCAAACTCACTGTCAGTGGTACCAATAGGGTGATAAAAGCCTAACTCCAATGCTTTCTTGATACCTGGCAACTGGCCATTATGCGCAAATGTCCATTGTCGCCCCCACAATTCACGTGTAAATGGGTGTGTATTTTCTAAACAGACACGTCCTGCGTTCGCACGACGAATATGACTAATGACAATATGACTTTTTATTGGATAGCCTTGTACTAACCGGGCTATTTCAGACCCTATACTAGGTCTGGTATCACGAAATTCTCGAACGGCACGCCCTTCATAAAAAGCAATGCCCCAGCCATCTTTATGTGGACCTGTACCTCCACCTCGCTGCATTAAGCCTGTAAAACTAAAGCAAATATCCGTTGGCACATTCGCGCTCATCCCGAGGAGCTCGCACATATTCCTAACCTTACTCCTAAAAACTATTAGTCCTCATATACTCCTCGTCACATTGTGGCGTAACTTCAGAAATGAAACTATGATGTTTTACTAATAAATACCACCTTTTCCTTGAAACGTGCACTACATGCCGTATTTTGAGTAAAACGACGTAAAAATACTAAGCCTCAGGTTTTTGATCTGATGCATTGTCGTTTTCATCCTCCCCCTCTGCTTGAGCTTGCCCATTTTTCTTAGTGCTCTCTTTATTTACACCATCATCATCTGGATTATCCTCAAGCTTATCGAGCGGCATATCTAAGTCAATGTCATCCTCCTCAAGGTCAATATCAACGACTTCATCAACACCCTCTTCTTTTGGCTCTGTTGATTTATCTTTAGGACTTGCTTCTGTAAAAAACCACCTATAAGCCCAATATAACCCACCAGCCAGTAATATATTTCCAATAATCAAACTGCCATACAACAGCCAACTACTATCATCTTCTTTTTCATCATCCTCAACCTCTTCTGTCGCTTTATCTTCAGGTGTCGGTTTGGGCTTTTTGTCTTCGTCCCCCTCCCCTGACTTATAGTTCTCAGGAAATTTAAAAACCAAAGGTTCCAGTTTTACAGGGATTTCTTTACCATTATTATCTTTTGCATCTACCCCAAAGACCACACGGTATATACCATGTTGTTGCGGTGTAATGGGTAATAACCAACTTTTCTTATCATCTTGCAGAGGAATAACGATATTAGAAGGTTTACCCGCAGGTGGCGCAATCGTTGCCTTAATAACCGTTGCCTCTGTATCCAAAAATAAACTTTGCGGTTTAACTTGAATAACATCAATTTCCTTCTCTTCTTTCACTATTCGTTCATGAGTAACAAGCAGTGGCTCTCTAACAGACAGCGCCTTAGATACTTGACGTAAAAATGTTTTTCCATCCGCTGCAATCGTTAAAGTATATTCCCCCACTGATTTGATTGCTGGCACCGTCAACGTAAATGCACCCTGGTCATGAGACATTTTAGCCGTATAAAAAACCTCTTCAGCAATTGGCTTTTCTTCTTGCGCGATAGTTAATGTTAACTTCATTATTTGAAATAACTCTTCATTCACCAGTCGCTTTTTATTTTGCTCAAACCAAATACGTGCTACAGCTTGCTGTCCTTTAAATAAATTACTAGGCACACCTGAAAACTTCATTTGCAAGTTACTAACAATCGTTACGCGATTATTCGGATCAGACTCGGCCTGGAGCCGCCATTCACCTTCGTAAGGCTGATTTACGGTAATCAAGTCATAATGGGGGGTATTGTACCAACGTAAATCCGAAGCCCGACTCCCTTGTTTGTATATTTTACCATCAGGTGAAGATAACTGAACCACTTCATCTGTCTTTTTTTTAAATACTAACAACGTAAATTCTTCAACCTGAGAATCAATAAGAAAGTTGTTTGCTTGTAGGGGTACTTTAGGCGCTTGATCTGCTTGCTCCAGTGCTTTTAAAAACAACTTACTGAGTTCTTCTGCTGAGTTTGCAGTAGAAGACAATCCATCTGTATTAATCGCCAGTTGTTGTAAAAGTTCATGATCGGCTTTATCGGATAACGCTATAGTATGAATAACATAACCATTATGTTTCAAACGTGGTAGCTGATCATTCAGAATATGTTGGCGAGCTTCAACATTTTTTATAGGGTCTTTTGCTACATCAACCATGCCATCAGTCAGTAAAATAATATGCCGAGCATCATCACTTTGCCGATGACCATCAAATGCTGCCACTTCCAAGGCTTTACCAATATCAGTAAATAACCCTTTCGAACTAATTTGTTTACTATTATTAATTGCTCGTTCACGCCAGTTATTGTCAATTAAGTCGTAAACTGCAAGATTTTTAACTGCTTGATCAAATGTCCATATACCTAATTTACTATCATCAGGTAAGAGTCGTATCAGTAGATTGATCGCAGGCTCTCTTAAATTTTTCGGGTCATTGACTTTCATACTACCTGATGTGTCAATCAATAGCCTGACATCAGGCTCCTTGGTATAACCTGTTTTTGCCCCCCCCAAAAGCACCAATCCAACAACCAAAAGGCACACCCTAAATAGTCTTAGGTGTGCCCTTGTATATTTCATATTAACAATGCGTTTCATTGATTTTATTGTTGTAATAATAAACGGCGTCCTCGCTCAGTGACAAACCAACGCTGACCAACTTTACTGGTAATCTTTCCGGCAAGGCCTCGACTTGCCAGACTATGTAGCGTTCTCTCTAAGGTAACTTCATCAATTTCAGCATCACGGCATAACCCTGCTACCGAGCGGAAGATATACTGACCACTATTAAGCGTTTTAAGCACTTTATTTCCCGTCATATCCAACTCTAATTCTTCAGTAATTGATCCCTCATTATCAATCTGATGTTCTTGTTCTATTTCCAAGTCAAGTAAGGGAACAACTTCCTCCTGCAAACGTCGAAATTCATGCTGAATAGACGACACCTGCTGTTGTGCAAACCGTGCTTCAGCCAATAATCGTTCAGTGTGAGATGTGCTGACAAACCTTGAACAAATTGCAGCAATTAAACAAAAGCCCGTAAAAATTAATAGGCGTGATGGATCATTTTGGCTATCAATTACCAATGTACTGGATAACAAATCCAATACAACAGGAACCAGAAAGGAAGCGCCAATACCGAGAATAATACAACGGAGTAAGTGGGTTAAATCGTAACCTTGTCGCTGATATAAATAATAGTTGACCAAGCCCCCAAATACGCCAGCCATTAACATCACGACTGCCAGCAATAAAATATGACTTTCCATATTACATCCCTATTGTTGTTTAATCTGGTCCATGGGAATTCAGTTAACGGAGTAGCTCACCTTGCTACTTATTAAAAACCAATAACTTACTAAGAAAGAGTAGCGCGTTAATATCCCTTTTGCGCATTAATATCCTATATTAATACCCACCGTAAAGGGTTTAATGACATGTATAATCAATACACCCTACTCATGCTAAATAAAGCATGCCTTTTGATAACACTCAAAAAGTAATTCAAGCGTGTAAATAGTAAGCACAGACACATTGCTTTAACACCCCAGAACTCATGCTAAATGGTTGTCATCCATGGGCTATGCAAACATAACACAGTTACTGACAACTGGCGATGCTTGTGCAAAATCAACATGTTACACAATAAAGAGTAAACAGAAGGGTAAAATCAATTCATCAGACAGGGAGAATGGCACAATCCTGTGTGCCATAGATCTTCTTACATCACAAAGAAGGCAGTAGACCATGTGTTGAACACACGAGCAGTCAAAAGAACCTAATTATAAGGTTGGTGTAATTCGGTCGTCATCATTACTCGCTACTTGTTTTGGCCGCTTTTTAGGGCGAGAATCAGGCGCGACTTTACCTTTAGGTTTCTTTTTGGGACGAACGGCAGGCGCAGGAATGAGTACTAACGCTAAAGCCCAAAGTACTATCATTACCGCCAGTGCCGCAAGTAATACGTGACCGGCTCTCATGATGGCCTCTAAACCAAGCGTTAACCCATCAAAACCGGCAATAAGAAAAGCAGGGCCTAAATAATCTTGTTCAACATTGATATACCAGGGAGTAAACAACAAAACGAGTGCAAATCCTCGCAAGAGCCAGCGTAACCATCGCCAACAAATACGAGTCATGCGATACCAAACCAAAAAACAGCCGGCAGCGCTGGCCAAATATATCATCCAAGCGTAAAAATAATGGGTTGCATCCATAGTGTCAGTATCAACAAGCTAAACAACAAAAGCCCTATACTAGTGTAATCTCAAGATTAAGTCAGCCTTTCTGACGGAACGGAGCCTGTAAGTGCAAACCAGACAACAGATTATTCCTCCTCAAGCCAAGCGTAAAAACTATTACCATACACACCCAACCGACCCTCGCTTTGACCCTTACCACTGGCTAAAGCAAGCGTCATCGCAGGACACTCAGGCATACCTGAATGCCGAAAATGACTATGCTGACCGTCAAATGGCTGATAGCGAAGCACTACAAACGCAGATTTACCAACAAAGCTTAGCTCGTATTATTGAAAACGACCGCTCAGCGACTTATACATGGGGCCCTTATCAATACTTCAGTGAAAGTCGGCAAGGGTTTGAATATGCCTTTTATTATCGACAGCATAAGCAACAGCCACCAGAGTTACTATTGGATGGCAACCAGGTCGCAGCCCCCTACGATTACTGTGAGATTGGCAGTTTAGCGATCAGTCCAGATCATCAGTTTTTGGTATACAGTCTTGATACTACAGGTGATGAACAATATCAGCTCATCATTAAAAGCCTCTTAACCCAAGAAGAAATAGCATTGCCACATACTCATACCTCAGGTGATGTTACTTGGACAATGGATGCGAAAGGTTTTTACTATACAACGCTTAATCATTTACAACGTACTGATAAACTGTTCTATCACTGTCTTGGCAGCAACGTAGTTGATGACCCTCTACTGTTTACTGAGGATGATGAGCAATTTTATGTCTCTGTTTATCGCAGTCAGTCCGATCATCTTATCTTCATAGAAACCAGTAGCCAGGAATCAACTGAAGTCTTTTTTATTCTCGCAGACAGTTTTCATGGTCCTAAGCAGTTCAACCAACAATTATGCTGTATCGCTCCCCGACAGGTAGGCCATGAGTACTATGTTGACCACAATGGTCAACAGCTCATTATTATGACGAATGATCAACACGAAAATTACCGTCTGGTCAGTGCTGAATGTAATCACCCCCAGCCTGCGCATTGGTACTCTCTTATTCCTCATCAGGTTGATACTACGCTAGAAGATTTCTTAGTTTTTCGACACCATATTGCTATTCTTTCCAGAACAAAAGACCTCCTGCAACTTTCTATTTGGCATGATGGAGCGCTCTCACCAGTCAACTTTACAGACCCAGTTGCCCAAATTAACTTCGGTGACAATGTGAGTATTGATGCTCAACACCTGCGTATTCACTACGAAACATTTATCCAACCTGAGCAAATCCTGGATATAGAACTCAATACCCATCACAAAACGTGTATCAAAACCCAACAGGTTAAAGGTGGCTATCATCCCGAGCACTACCGATGTCAACGTCTGTATGTGACGGCTGAAGATGGAGAACAAATACCACTGACACTGATCGGTAAACAGCACACCTGGGACCACCCTGCCCCCACCTTACTTCAGGTCTATGGTGCTTATGGACATAGTCTGGACCCAGAGTTTTCTATATCTCGACTCAACCTGCTTGACCGTGGCATGTTGATCGGCATTGCTCACGTACGTGGTGGTGGTGACTGTGGTGAACACTGGTATCGTCAGGGTAAGCAACAGCACAAAATAAATACCTTTACCGACTTTATGCAATGCGTTGAGTATTTATTTAAAGCACGCTATACCCGTCCAGAACAGTTAATGATTATTGGCCGCAGTGCTGGCGGCATGGCAGTCGGTTATGCCCTGAATCACGCCCCCCAAAAATTTAAAGGTGCCATTATGGATGTGCCTTTTGTTGACTGTTTAAATACGATGCTGGATGAGTCCCTGCCATTGACGATTGCCGAATATGATGAATGGGGTAATCCTGCCTCTCCAGAAGTTTACAAACTTATAAAGTCATATGCTCCCTATGAAAATATTAAGCCTCAAGCCTACCCCACATTATTAGTTCAAGCAGGCTTTCATGACACACGCGTCCATATCTGGGAACCCGCAAAATGGGTTGCTGCATTGCGTTACCATAACACCGGAGACCAATCCATTATTTTTAAAACCAGCTTTGCTGCAGGGCATGGTGGCGCCTCCGGTCGTTACCAGGCGCTTCAGGAAATGGCTTTTGAGCAGGCATTTATTTTAAAAACCTTACAACTGGATAAAAACACGTAAAGTTAGCAATCACTATTAAAATGCCAGTGTATACAAAACCTGGCATTTTCATTCAATCAATCGGGTAATACAGGGCACTGGGGAATGGCACAAATGGTCTTCTTACTAACCGGTTCAGTTTGTTTCTTCTTGGACAGCCGATCTTTCTGTTGTAGTTCCTGCCAAGAACCTTGAATATTATTATCATCAGGTGCGAGTGCATAGGCACAGCGTACTGCTTTATGTGCTTGAACAGGACAATGAAGCATTTTTAACGTGTACGCCAGATTATTCCAACCTTGACTATGGCTCGGTTTAGTCGACACAAGTTGTTTAAAATAGCCGGCAGCTTGAGGGTATTTTTTTACTGAAAACTGATAGTTCCCCATCGCAAATAAGGCCACGGGGTGCTTTGGCCATGTTGCTAACGCTGTTTGATAGGCTTGAACTGCTGCCTGTTGTTGTCCAACAGCTTCTAGTTGCTGCGCAGCACGTAAATACGTGAGAGGCTTAGCCGAGGCAGGTAACTTATTCGGCGGTAAAATGACCATTGCCCAATAATGACCTCGCGCCCAAGTGTTCGCAAACGTCTCAAACGGCATTCGATAACGCTTTTCAGTTCCCGAACGGAGGATAAGCTCTTTATTTGCCAAATCGTATCCGACAATAACAGCAAAGTGCCACTGTGGATACCAATCAAGTCCAAGGTTTAAAAAGACCAGTATAGGAAAGCCCTGCTCTATCTCCTGCAATAAATCTTGAAAATCCTTGTTGAGCGGATAAGCCAGCATGCCATATTGACGTGCAGTAGCCACCATTTCAATTTGAAAACTGCCTTGCTTTTTAGGCACATAAACTTTACTCACCAAATCATCTGGTGTGACAGGAACTTGCCAATAAGACAAAACGGTCGCCAACGCCGCTGGACCACATTGATATTCATCTTGAGGAAAAAAGGGAACTTGAGTCAATTCTGTTGGCTGAAGCACTGATTCATCCAATGAGTCCAACTGATGAAGAACTGGATTTGTGGTACAACCAGATAGAACACTCAAATAAATAATGCCCAGCCAGAGCTGGGCATAACGTTTAATACTCATATTAAACCAATAAAAAAACGTTTAACGCTATTTTTACCCCTGTTTAAAGGGGGATACATCTACACAGGTAAATGCCGTTTAAAAAAGTCATTTCTAGTTAATGCAACGCACAAATGAGAA
This sequence comes from Zooshikella sp. RANM57, assembly GCF_050749885.1. Taxonomy (NCBI): domain Bacteria; kingdom Pseudomonadati; phylum Pseudomonadota; class Gammaproteobacteria; order Oceanospirillales; family Zooshikellaceae; genus Zooshikella; species Zooshikella sp. RANM57. Next base: position 293,208 of record NZ_JBOIUB010000005.1, read on the forward strand.
GATATCTGTAGCACATAACATATCAGTCACAACAAATACCACAAGGAATAACACAACAACTTCAGCAACACCACTACCTGCAGGCATTTCTTCCATTTGAGCATTAAATTGTGCCAGTTCACTGGGTGTTAATGAATCAATACGATTCTCTACATCAGCTTGATCTACCCCAAGGCTGGCCAGTTTATCTTTGACCGCTTGATCAGCCAGCATTGCCTTTAACGCTTCTTTATCAACTTTATGCTGCTCTGTGCTAATGACATTATCTGTAGCAACCATTGCAGCCTGTACTAAGCTTGCTTGAAAACCAAAAACAACCAACCAAGTAGATAAAAACAGTGCCACAACACGTTTAATTTGACGATAACTGAACATAACAGCTCCCAATAATATTTAAGTTCAATCTTTCTGAAGTCTAGAGAGGGCTATTAGTAGGGTCAAATCTGTTTATTCTTTCCGTGAGAGCCGTCATTCCAATAAATCTATCAAGCGCACAAAAAGGTGTTAACTGTTGTTTTTTTAATACTAACTTCACTAGTTAATTCCACCCATAAATAATACACAACATACTACATCAATGTTTAAAATAATGGTCACTAAGGTTTAATGCTTCCGCAGTGGTAGGAGCACAAGGGATTGACTAAGCTGATACTGAGCTGATTTTCAGGTTTTATACAGTGCATTTTCTAATTAATCCCCCTTTCATGTTGATGTAGAGCTACAACCAAGTTGGAGGGTTGATTAGTTGATTACTTCACGCATAAATGTTTACCAAAATCACTCACAGGATAATTAATTTCACCTTCAAAGGATAATGAAATGACCGTTCAAGCGCATTCAACAGAAGTGGTACTTTCTCCAACCAAAGTCACTGCAACAGAATTTGAGCTGGTCTTAGCTCGCCAACATGGTAATGCAGTATTAACCATTATTGCTGAAGGGTATGCGGAGGGAATTACAGGCGCTCATGTCGTTGCTGTAGACCTTAATGCCAAAGTGCCTGTATTCAAAGTAGTCGCTCATACAACAGCGGCTATTGGTTACTTCCCTTATACTGCTAAAAACAGTTTTGAAGGCGTAAACCCTGATTTACAAGAAATTGCAATACAAACTTCTGTAGGTGTTACTAAATACAAGGTTACACATTTACTATCTAATAGTGAGACACAAACGGTACCTGCATCAGTAAAAGCTTTAAATGAAAACCAAGTGGTTGGCTATGCTTACAACCAGAGCAATCTGGACTTAGCCTTTAGTAATGCCGTCAACCAACTTTATAACAAATTTTCTGGCCACATTTCTGCAAAAGTGGTTGATTCTGGTTTTATCGCTGTTGGTTCACCTGTTGGTATTGCATATACATATGTCGTTGTTGAACAACAACAATAATATTGAGTGTTTATAAAATCATATCAATGTAATGTACTCCCGGTATAAATAAAGTTTTACCTCAAAAAGTATTTATTACTTAATGAGGGTGTTTTGCGAAAAACAAATTAATTATGATAGTTTCTTTAAGGAGAAAGAAATGGCTAATGTTAATTCAATGGTTGGTGCCTATGGACCTTTTTCATCCAATATTGATAAAGAAGCTCAGGTTGCTTTTAGTGAAGCAATGGAACATTTCGCAGGCGTGAAATACCAACCTGTAGCAGTCGCCTCTCAAGTAGTCTCTGGTGTAAATTATGCATTTTTCTGTAATGCAACACCGGTTTATCCTGGAGCGCCTACATTCCCCGCGATGGTTACAATTTATAAGCCTTTAAACGATCCAGCTTGCATTACTCATATTGAAAGACTGCCTTATTAATTAAAAACTCAACGCTAGCACTTATTAGTTACAGGGTATTAACCCTGTAACTAATATAATCAAATCAATAACATTGTTTTTCAATTTAAAACAAGTCGAAAAATACTTACTTCTTTACTTCACTCCTCGCTTACGCTATCACGCTAAAACCCTTAATTATAAATCAAAGCTACTGCAACAGAAGACCATCCCAGTTCTCTACTGCTCACCGAGCTCCCAGCACCTGTTTCACAACCCCAAATGTTGCTCTATTTCAATTATGATTAAATACAAGTTAAACTGTTTGCCCAAACACTAACAGGTAACATATTATTTGCTATTGCCGCCAAACAAAGGAACACCTGATGTATCTACGTTTGTTACGTGAAAAGGATGACCAAGCTTTACTAACATTTGAGCTTGCAAACAAAGACTGGTTTGAATCATTTATTGAACCACGGGAGCCTATATTTTATAGCTCAAAAGGTATCCAACAACATATTACAAATTTTCTCACTGAGTATCTTAATGGCCAGCGTTTACCTCTACTTATTATAAGCAATAACCATGAAATTATTGGACGTATTAATTTGCATCAAATATGCACTAAAACAGGTAGAGCATATCTTGGTTATCGAGTAGCACAATCTAGTGCTAACGGCGGTGTAGCATCATTTGCAGTCAAACAAATACTTAGCCTAGCCCAACAAAGTGGCATCACACATATCAACGCTGTAGCTTCAACAGATAATAAAGCCTCACAAAAAGTGCTAATAAAGAATGGTTTCCAGCAAAAAAAGCTTGTATTAAATAAGGCGATAATAAAAGGTCAACCACTAAACTGTATAGAATATCAACGATCAATTAATGAATGCTTATAAAAATCATTCTGTATCAATAAAGTTAAAAAATTATTTACAACGAGCATATAATAATTAATTAACTGAACTACACAACATATTGCGATCATTAATTGTATATAAGGTACCCATTAATGCGATACCCGTAATGATCGCTGTTATAAGATAAATAAATGCATAAACGCTCAAGTTAAACCCTACTGCCAACTCACCTACTGAAGCAAACATTGCAATTCCCAGCGTACCACTTAGCTCACGTACATAGCCAAAAAATGACATCCCTATACCACGGTCTGAAACAGGTAAAACATTTTGTACTGCACAAGTTAATGCAGGTAATGTACACCCTAACCCAAACCCAACAATTGGAAACAGCGAGATTAACAGTATCTTTTGGGATAACAGGATAAATGAAATAATATTAAGTAAAAATCCCACCACAATATAGTTTTTATAATAACCTGTACGAGCGATTTGTTTTCCTGCCACATAGGCACCGGCACAGATTCCCAGTGTAAATAAAATCATTGCATACCCACTCGTCACCAGACTGATTCCTTCCTGCCATTGCATGTGTAATGGAAAATAAACCAGTCCAACCATCATAATGATTTGAGATGCACCCATTAGGCATAGACAAGCCAGATAATTATCCAGTTTAAACATATGCCAGGGAATTAATGATGGCCGCTTGGAAACGACTAAATAAATTACTGAAAGCAGAATCCAACCTAACGCAATGAGTAAAAATAAAGGACTTAAATTAATATATCCACCGACTAACAATATAACCAGTCCAGTAGACGTAGTGAAAAATGCTGCCCCTAACCAATCCAGATTACGCTTTACGGATGAAGTACCAGGCTTAATCGTCTTTGTTATAATGTAAATAGCTAATAATCCAAGAGGAAGATTTATCGCAAAAATCATTCGCCATGAGAAAAATTCTGTGAGCAAACTACCCAGAATTGGCCCAGTTACATTTGACACAACATAAATTAATGATATATAGCCTTGGTATTTTCCGACTTCACGTGCAGGAATCACATCCGAAATAACAATAAAAGCTAAGGATATTAATCCTCCACCACCAATGCCTTGAATCGCTCGCGCAATGATTAGACCTTCTAATGTCGTGGCAAACGAACATAACAGTGAGCCTACAATAAAAATGACCAAGCTTATATTGATCACTTTAATACGCCCCCAAAGGTCACTGAGCTTGCCACAAATAGGAATAATACTGGTAGCGGTTATTAAATAGGCTGTAATCACCCACGTCAGATGTTCTGTTGCATTTAAAACCTGGCCAATAACAGGCAATGGCGTGGTAACAATACTTTTCTCTAGTGAACCTAAAAAAATCAGTAAAGCAACACTAAATAATACTTTTTTATGGGACATTGATTTTTTTCTTAAAAAGGAAGAGAACGATCCTGTATATAGGGCACATCAAAAGAGTCTCTTTTTTGTATTTAGCACCACACCCAGTTCCTTACGCCACTACAGCAAAGTGTAAGCACACTTCACTGTGGAGGATTCGTGCTATTTTTTAATAGCTAAAGAGGTTTATAATGGGTATCGGTTAAATAAAAGACGTCTCTAAAAATAGTGATTATTTAATAGCATGATTATTGTTAATCTTTTTTCTTTTCACTCTGCAGCAAAGCAAGCTTTGAAGTGGTAAGTGCTTGTAGATCTATGCCTTTTTCCTCAAGCAAGCGCTCTAATAATGGATACAATTTCCCTAAATTGTCTTCCAGTGTGTGTTGTATCGTATCAACCACTACTTGAGTGCCACGCTCAATTTCAATATTGACTTTGTGATCTGTCGTTTTTTCCTCAAACGTTGTCATACGACGTGTTTCAGGAATCAACCAGACTTCGAAATAACCCTTTTCCTTATTCACTTCAGAAACGGTTAAGCTGGCGCCATTAATTGCAATATAGCCTTTTGGAAAAATATATTTACGCCATGATTCAGGCAGATCGAAGCGAACCCGACAGTTTCCTTCTAATTCACTCACTTCAATAATCGTCGTTCGAAAATCCACATGGCCGGATAAAGGATGCCCACCTATTTCTGCACCATCTTTTGCTGCTCGTTCAACATTAACTTGACCACCCACTTCATGTTCACCCAAGGTGGTTATTAACAGGCTTTGTAATATAACATCAAACTTCACTACCGTTTCGCTAAGCATTTCAGTGACTGTTAAGCATACCCCATCCACTGCAATACTGGCACCTATAGTGAGGTCTTTACAAAAACCTTCAGGAAACTCAATTTCAAAGGTGCGAATACTGTCGTGATCATTCACACTTTTTATCGTTGCAACGGCCTGAATGATTCCAGTAAACATAACTGCCTCCAGATTTAAAGGGTAGCGTCCCTTTGCTGATGTATCAGCAAATCAACCAATTCTGCTAAATGACTTATTTCAACAGTCGGCTTATGTAGTGTATCTGCCTGCTGTTGTCGATCCATGTTCAACCAACATGATTGAAAGCCCGCTTGATTTGCCCCTATTATATCCGCTTGCCAATGATCACCCACGTGCAAAATACACTGACTGTCCATGTTGAGCAATGTTTGAGCACGTTGGAACAAATCCCCATGAGGCTTAGCACGACCATCAATACCTGCAGACAATACGTGACTGAAAAATGGTTTCAACCCTATTTTTTCAACATCAGCATTGCCGTTAGTAATAACAACCAGAGGAAAGCATGTACTGAGCTTGGCAAGTAATGTTTTGGTTTCTTTTGGAACATTGATCTTATTACGTTCAACCAGAAACAAATCCACACCATCTGTCGCAAGTTTTGCTGACACTGTTGTATTTAAAGACAGTGCCTCAAAACCCGCTTTAAGGGTTTCATAACGCCATAGAGTGACATCATGCTCCAACTCAGGCTGAATGGCCTGCACCTGTCGTTTATAAGCTGTCCAATAAGACATATCATGAGCTTCACCTTTTGGACATTGATTTCGAATCCAGTCCATCAGGACAGCTTCTGCTGCATCAATCACAGGTCCATTGTCATACAAAGTATCATCCAAGTCGAAACTAATCGCATGAGGGCGACAGAAATTCGGTTGTAAATACATTAGACTTCCAGCTCAGCTTCAACTTTTCTCTGATAACGACTCCTGATATCGTCCCCTAATACTTGACTGTCTATCAACTTAAATCGAGCAGCATCTGTTAAATGAGTGGTCTGCACCTGATAAATTGTTTGTGAACCTTTACCCATCAACATCGGAGCCTGATACACGACCAATTCATCCAACAGCTGTTGCTGTAGGAACTGACTCATTAATGTAGGGCCAGACTCTACCATCACCTCATTATATTCCGTTGTTTTTAACCACTGTTGCAGTGCGTTAAGGTCAACGCCCTCTGTATGAACAGGCAGGGTAATCACCTCTACGCCCATAGCAGATAACTGTTGTTGTTTTTGGGTATCGGCCAGTCCTTCACCCACAACAATGACAATATTTCTATTGTCTTGAATACTGAACAATCTAGCATTGAGTGGAATAGAAAGACGGGTATCCAGAATAATCAGATCTGGCTGACGCAACATAGGCTTGATGGTTTCATCCATGTGATCCATCCGTGCATTTAAGAGTGGATCATCCTGAACAACTGTTTTTACCCCGGTAAGAATGGCACAACTTTGCGCCCGCAGCAGCATCACATCCTGGCGTGCTTTATCACCCGTAATCCATTTACTTTCACCAGAGGCTAACGCCATACCGCCATCAATACTGATTGCGACTTTCCCAAATAACCAAGGACCCTGCTGTTTCATTCGCTTGATATAGCCACGATTAAGCTGTAATGCTTCTTCTTCCAGTATACCTACATCCACCTGAAATCCTGCTTTCTGCAGAACCGCAAGACCTCGGCCTGATACCACGGGATTAGGATCAGTCATTGCTACCACTACACGTTCCAGTTTCAGCTTTGCCAATGTTTGGCAACAGGGTGGTGTACGACCGAAGTGAGAACAAGGTTCTAATGTGACATAAGCAGTAGCACCCGCTAAGCTCTCATTGGCCTGATTAATCGCTGCCACTTCAGCATGAGGTCCCCCTGCTTGTTGATGGAAACCTTCAGCAATGATTTTACCCTGCTTAACAAACACACACCCTACTCTGGGATTGGGTGATGTAGACCATAGTCCTTGGCGTGCTAATTCTAATGCACGTCTCATGTATACTTCGTCGTTCATCTACTATCCAAGCTCAGTTTAAAATAAAGTCTGCTACTGTAGTCGCCATTCTTGCCTGATACTGACCACGTAAATACAACCTATAAAGCTGGAGATAATACCGTTCTTTAAGCGCTTGCACATCCTCAGTTAAGTCCGCGCCAAACAGAATATCAGCCCCACCCTTATGCCAGCTTTTTAACCCTTCAATGTCTTGAAAAGCCAATCCAAAATCAAATTTCACCATTCGCTGACACTGAAAAGAAGGCAGTGCTTGTACATAACAATGATCATCCTTTCGTAGATCATCAAACGCTTGTAATGCAGAGCCCGTGAGTTCTTCTGCAATTTCTTTTTCAGACAAACGCTTTGTATTAGGTACAACACCACTTGCAGGCCAGGAAACATGCAATTTACCTTTTTCCTGCAACACTTGCTTAAAACATTCATCCAGTGGCTGCAAATCAGTTAACCGGTGAAGGCTATTAAAGATAAAAATTGCCTGATAACGCTGTTGATATTCACGCTTTGCTAAATTGGCTTGTAATGATGCAAGCGAGTCAAAGGTCACCACAGTGACAGTTGTTGCCCATTCATTTTCCGCAAGCATTTTAACGACATTTTCAACGTAGGGTTCCCCCTCATAACTGATGATCAGTGTTTCACCTTGACCACCAAATAAAGAGGTCATTTCCTCCACAACAAACCGCTTAGCAATGTCAATGGTCGTAAAGTTGACCACATCACGGGTATGCGTCTTCATCGTCTTCTTACTCCATTAACTTATCGCTTCTAACACACTGGCATTGGCTTCACCTTCTCTATCCCCAATACTCGAATGCACAACCCAGGCAGGATCATCCGTAATCATGGAAATAGCACTTTTGGCATGAGCAACAGCACGCTGAGAAGCTGCTTCAAACAAAGCATCCTGCTCATGTTGAGACTCAAAAATAAAACATTCTAACACATGTTTTCGCGCCTGAACTTTAGCCATTGCCAACGCTATTGCAGCCTCATGTGCTGAAGTTAAATCTAACGCTTTAGGTCCAACCCAACCAAAAACAATGCAAATATCACACTGTTCTTGCTCCAATAAGCGAAGAGCTTCGACAGCCACTTCTTTGTGTCCAGGAACGGTTGCTTTTAACCAAGTCAGTTCGCTATTACAAATTTGCTTTGCCTGCTCAATTTGTTGAATTGCAAATTTAGCCATATCTACACGTGAAAATGCAGTATCAACAATGCCTATTTTTTTCATCATTATTTTCCATCACTAAATCCCACTTTTTAACCACTGCTGGACGTCCTACAAAGTAACCATAGCCACCTTGACTATTATTTATTTTTCGTAAAACCACATGTGATGAATTAGCCAAACATGCAATTATCGGCTGAGCATCAAAAGCATGAGGGGATAAGTTAATAATTCCACCCATTTGCCCAGTGAGGAGTCCATAAAGGTCAAAGCTGGGAGAACCTGATACACGAATATTTAAATCACTTAATGTCAGTTGTGTTAGACACTCAAGCCATTGTTGCTTAATGTGCTTTCGATAATGTGTGTTATACATTACCGCCACTAACGGACTAATGTCTTTGTCATTGAGCGTATAATATTGGCTATTATGGAAAAAATCTGTGCCATTACTGCATACACAATGACCATCAGCAATATTGAAAATAGCAAAAAATTTTACCTGACTATTTTCAAGATAACTAACAACACGGCAACAAGCAGGGTAGTCATACTTATAATTCCAACTACCATCAATAGGATCAATGACAAAACCTGTCGACACATCTCGTATATCTTCTTCCGAAGAAACGACAACATCTTCACCGACTAATGCCTTTATATTTTGAATCATGGCAGAACTGACCATTTTATCAGCACGAGTTGTACCATCTACGTGATCAAGTAACGTAAGATATTCTGATCGACGTCTAACAGCGGTTGTTTGCCAAAAATCACTTGTTGACGCAAATAGATGGCAAAATAATTTCCAGTTCATTCCATGACTCCTTAATTTACGCAATAAGGTGGTCAGCAAAATAGCGAATGGCAAAGTGATCTTTAATAGCCCAGTCTACCCTAGGCTTTTCACCCAGCCATTCCTGAATGGCCCAAACAACATCCTTAAAACCCAATAAATCACGTAGTGAAGAGCTACCAGAAAAACGCAAATTAACTTCAAAAGGTACAAATTGGTCGTCCTGCATCATACCTTGAATATTACAAGGCCCTTGCCATGTATTGAGTTTAGCAAATTGCACCACAAAATGATTAATGCCCTTATTAGGCAAAATGGGCTTAAAATAAGATGTCATGCCATGAAATAGGTTTCGCTCCCCCACAAAAGGTCCCCAATAACTACCATCAAGTGACTTATAAATAGCAATTGTAACTTCACTGCCTTTAAGATAGTGCTGTACAACATAATCATCACTAAACTGTGTTATATCAGGTGAATCCCAAACAATCCCTACTGATAAGCCCCCTGTTCTTGGCTTAACCAGATAAGGAGAATGTAGTGTGGGGCACTGCGATGGCAACCATGTATCAGGAACTTCTACATCCATCTGTACCAAAAGTTGCTGAAAATGCCATTTATCATAACATGCAAGTGATAACGCATGCTCAGAACAAAATATAAAAGGAAGTGCCTCTTTTTGTTCTGAAAACACAACAGTTTCATGATCGGTCAGTGGTATGATGGCATCAATTTTTTGTTGCCGGCAAAGATCCACTATTGCTTTTACATTATATTCACCATCAATTGAACACCCTTCTGGATACCTGACTATTTCATCACAAAGGTGCTCAGCTAAGCTGAGCGACTTATTGACAAGAGCAACAGTTTGTAACTGATCCGCACTAAAATTTTCGGTCAGTAATTTAGCAATACCAGCGCCTAAATTACCATCAGCATTGGTTATAAGAATCCGTTTCATTGTTAATATTCTTTTAGCTTCAGTTACACTGCAAGTGCATGGCCATCTATACTACGTTTTGCTTTTAAATAATTAATATTATCCTCAGTAACGTAAGTTTTGGTATTTACTTCTTCAATCACATCAATACCCAGTGTCTTTAGCTCTTTTGATTTATTTTTATTATTGGATAACAACCTGATTTTCTGAAATCCTAAATGTTTGAGTATAGCGGCAGCGGAATGATACGTTCTAAGATCATGATCAAAACCAATAATCTTATTCGCTTCAAACGTGTTCAAACCAGCCACTTGGTGCTCATAAGCATCCAGCTTATTGTACAAACCAATACCCCGCCCTTCCTGACGTAAATAAATAACTATGCCGCCCTGCTCTGCCATTAAGTCAAAAGCTTCATTTAATTGCTGCCCACAATCACACCGAGAAGAATAAAACGCATCTCCCGTCAAACACTCTGAATGCACTCTAACGAGTGGTGCTTCGTTAGATAATAACGCTTCTGCTTTAAACAATAATGCCACATGCTCTTTATCTTCTGGTAGACCATTAAAAGAAACAATCTCACATGGCACATGATTTTTACCTACTTTCAATGGTACACGACTTCTGATCGTTGTCATAATAGTCCTCTCTTACTTAATATATCCTTCACAAATGATTTTTATATCCCTAGGGCTCAGAGGCTTCATCACTCGATAGCCTCACCTAAAAACCACTCGCCTTAGTTATAAACCCTTCACTGTAGGTATTTAGATCACAATCCATCATCAAATAATAAATTTCGCCGGGTATTATCCACGTCGATTTTTTAAGGTTAGGATTATCTATTAGCCACTAAAGTTTGAAATAAACTTAACAGGAAAATGTAAATAGCGGTATTTAAAAGGCAAAATTAACATCAATACTACTACATTATTTGATGAAGCTATCCTGCAACAAGTTTTCAACTACTATACCCATAACGAAGGGTTTTTAGGGGTGGCAGTTAAATGCGCCTGCATAAACTGCATTCCCACCATTCTTAGTGGTCAAGAACGCTGACAACAAACTCTAAAAATGACTCGTGAAGGGTATATACGTTGAAGTAACAGCTTTAATCAATCGCTAAAGCACATATAAAAACTTCACAACACATGTTTAACAAAATTATAAAACATTTATCACATACTTTTCTATTATACTAAAGTCTAATATTAACAAAACCAAACGCTTTCAAACACCAAAGTGTTTAAATACGTATTTTTTACGTATTTAAATTTCTCATAGCTTCCTAACCACCAACAAAAAGCACCTACAAACCTTGACATTTAATTAATAGCAAAACATTATCATACCTTGCACAGTGTTCATTATAAGTTCCACTATTAGTCATATTATTGTTTATTCGCTAATCAACCTAATACTAAATCAAGAACATTCAGCCAGTATATTTCTTAACCTTTTTTCAACTATCACTCGTCAGATTTCAACTTATTTTCAGCAAAAAAATATTTAAACATTATCTGGCGACTTGTTTTAGCTTTATCAACTACGTTATATATTAATAGATATCATTACTATGCTCAGAATAAATTGACATCAACTACTCCCCCTTAAAGTTACACATGGAGAAGAATAGTGAAATTTACCAGGCGACAGTTTAATGCTTCGTCAATGTCCGTGTTAGGTATGTTGGCAGTACCCCCCGCATTAAGCGATGAAAAAGCAAACACACCACATTTTACAGAGAAAGAATATCGTATCATTGAAAATATAGTAAGCTACTTTGTATTTCACTGGGGTGGTGAAGCCATAGCCCTGAGTACGATTAAGTACTTTATCAATGCAAAATTAGCTATTGATGATAAGTACCATGGCATTTACCTATCACTTATCACTCATTATCGTATTTTATTTAATAAGACTAATGATACAGCCAAAACGGTGACAAAACTGCTCGCTATAGCAAATGAAAGCCAAGCAGACTCAAATTTAAAAATAGCGGTCAAAACGTTACTACAATTTTATATCGCCCGCAGTGGCTACCAGGCTTATGGCTTACTGAATATTAATGGCCATATCGCAAGAGGCTATCTTGATCAGCCAACCCCCTACAGGACAATAAATGATGATGTATAAAAAAACAGCCATTGTGATTGGCTCTGGAGTTGCTGGTACTTTTATTGCTACACAACTGTTGCAGCATAAGCTATATAAAAAAGTCATTATGCTGGAAGCCGGTCCAGAATTTAAAATGGGTGATTATGGTCAGTGGTTACATTACGTTACGGGTGGATCAGCACCCTACGAGTCCCATTACGATACCGAAGAAGACTTCACTGCCAAGGGGACCCAACCTTGGTACTTAAATGGTAGCCGTATTTTTGGTAAAGGAGGCTCCACATTACATTTTGGTGGCTGGTTACCACGATTTAAACCCGAAGACTTTGAGCTACACCAAAATACCGGGCGTGGAATTGACTGGCCATTTAGCTATGATGAACTTGAACCATACTACTGCGAAGCCGAAACCTATTTAGGTGTCACTGGAGACTCTCACAATCAAAACCCGCCACGTAGTCGTCCTTTTCCTTATGACGCAGCACCTTACCCCTTGGTTGCAAAACCTTTTATTGAAGCTTTCGAAACCTTAGGTTTTTCCTATCAACACTTACCCATTACCCGCTACGGTAAAGCCGAAAATGGACATGGCAAGTGCTTAACTGTTGGAACCTGTAATTACTGTCCTGTAGACGGTAAATTTAACGGTATGCAACCCTTTCGCACACTGGAACCCCAAAGCAACTTTGAGCTTCGCCTTGAGTCTCCCGTCATTAAGCTGCTCATGTCTGCCCAAGATACTGTTCAAGGTGTAAGCTATTACGATATTAAGCAACAACGTGTAAAACATTTGGAAGGAGATGCCGTTTTTATCTGTAGCGGAGCATTGGAAGCGCCTAAATTACTACTCAACTCACGCAATAAATTCTGGCCTCAAGGGATAGGTAATAACCATGATTTAGTGGGTCGTTACCTCTCAGCCAATCCATTTTTCTATGCCGCTGGACAAACAACATCAGCCAACGATTACCAATGTGAACTAGGCTTCCCAACCTTTGCCAGTCGACACTTTGATAGCAAAGCTTTTCAAGCTCAAGGTAAATTCTTTATGGCGATGGATAATGATAGCGCCCGCATTGATTTCGTGACATCCATGTTAGCTGGTAAATCACCAGAAGCTATTCAAGCAGAAGTCTCAGGTCAAAAAACACTACAACTCTTTGGCAATCTGGAACCGCTTTCTTATTGGGAAAATCGCGTTTATCCAGACAAGGAGTGGACAAAACATTTTCTCCCAAAAACCATTATTGACACACCAAAAGCAATGTATGATCCAAATATTGCTGATTTTTATGTAGAACAGATGCGAGTCATCCTAAGAAAAATGGGGTTAGATAATATACATACGGGTACTTATCCTCAACGAGGTGATCATGCAGCCTGTACCTGTCGTATGTCAGATGCTCCTGAGCAAGGTGTGGTAAATACTGATTTTACAGTACATGGTATCAATAATCTGTTTATGTTAAGCAATGCGATTCTACCCACTCTACCAGCCGCTAACCCAACATTGACACTGATAGCCATGGGCTACAAAATGATCGCAGACATGAGAAAGCAAATGTTAGTACACGCAGCTTGATACTTATCAGTTGCCACACGAATCAACTTTGGATAGAATCGCGGCAATTTTTGCCATCTTTTAATGGCTATCAACTCATTGAAGAATAAAATAACGTAAAAAAAGTAGTTACGACATAATATGCTTTATATCCTTTTCAAATGCTTCGTCACACGACGCAGCTCCGCGCAAATGCATGATGAAGCGTTGCTCGGAGCCTGACTAAAGCAGAAAGCTTTAACTATCTTCATCAACTCATTTGTTTGCAATGCACGGCTGTGTAGGCTTGCGTGTGACTTGAGTATGAAGATTAACAAGGGCCCATGACGTTTCGTCATAGGCCCTTTTTTTATACCTGAAAAGGAAAACGCAACAGTTGTTTTAAACAATTAAAAGCGAAGGGCCTGCAGATCATGCAAACCCTTCGCTTTTTTTTTGGAGTTGTAGAAATGAGCCTTTTATGTGTAACTGAGCTTAATTATCAAATAGCAGGCAAGACACTGTATCACAACGCGAATCTGGCTTTACTGAAAAACGAACATATGGGCATCGTGGGTAAAAATGGATCAGGAAAAAGTACCTTATTAAAAATCATCACTGCTGAAATTACAGCGGATAGTGGCGATGTGAATTGGCAGTCAAACACGAAAGTAGGTTATCTTGATCAGCATGCCAAAGTGGATGGTTCATTAACCATTATTGAATATCTTCATACAGCGTTTGCTCATTTGGCACAATTAGAAACCCAGATGATCGAACTTTATACCAATGACCCAACAAGTGAAAATGAAAGCACATACAAAAAAGCAGCGGATATACAACTTTTACTTGAGCAAGAAGGTTATTACACCGCTGCGAACAGCATTAATAAAGTGGTTCACGGCTTAGGACTGAATGCACTTGGTTTAAACACTCAAATGGCTAGTCTGAGTGGAGGGCAACGCGCCAAGGTCATTTTAGCCAAACTATTAGTGGAAGCCCCTGACGTGCTACTGCTCGACGAACCCACTAATTTCCTTGATGCGCAGCATATTGAGTGGTTAGAACTTTTCCTAATAGGCTATTCAGGCGCATTAATTCTAGTATCACACGACACACGCTTTTTGGATAAAGTCGTTACATCAATATGTGATATCGAGAACTGTAAACTAAAAAAATATCGAGGTAATTATTCAGCTTTTCTGAGCCAAAAAGAACAAGCCATTCAGCACAGTATTATAGAACATGACAAATTAAAACAGAAAAAGACTAAGCTTGAAGATTATATCCACCGAAATGCAGCGGGTGTGAATGCTCGTATAGCAAAAGGTCGAAAGAAAATGTTGGCAAGAATCACCTTGCAAGAACACCCAGTTTTACATGACAAACTTGATTTTGACTTTGCCACCTCCAAACTTACTGGCCATGAATCGCTAACAATAAAACAGCTTGAAGTAGGCTATGACTTTCCTCTTTTACCGCCAATGACTTTGTCGCTGGCAACAGGAGAAAAATTGGTAATTAAAGGCTTTAATGGTATTGGTAAATCAACATTACTGAAAACGTTGACGCATCAAGTTTCAGCACTATCCGGCTCCTACCTGTACAGTCCTCAAACAGTCATTGGTTATTTCTGGCAGGATTTACACTGGGACACCCCTC
Source organism: Zooshikella sp. RANM57 (assembly GCF_050749885.1). Classification (NCBI taxonomy): domain Bacteria; kingdom Pseudomonadati; phylum Pseudomonadota; class Gammaproteobacteria; order Oceanospirillales; family Zooshikellaceae; genus Zooshikella; species Zooshikella sp. RANM57. Next base: position 308,335 of record NZ_JBOIUB010000005.1, read on the forward strand.
AGTTAAATCCATTACAGCTAATGTCACAATGGCACCCAAACCTTAAGCCTGGCGCAACACGTAGCTTACTTGCTCGTTGTGGAATCAAAGATGACCAAGCTTTACAACCAATTTACTCGCTGAGTGGTGGAGAACAGTCACGGGTTAAGTTATGTCATTTAATGGCTAGTCCCAGGAGCATATTAGTACTTGATGAACCAACGACTCACCTTGATGCAAATGCCAAAGAAAACCTTAAAAAAGCCTTACAAAAGTTTAAAGGCAGTGTCATTCTGGCTTGTCACGAAGTAGATTTCTATTCTGCATGGATTGATCGTGAGCTGAATATTACTGAGTTTGTACAAGGATAATGTTTATGAACGAAAACACTTCAATTTCATCATCCTGGAAGCAAACTACAGTGTTATTTCTTGCTGCTCAATTTATATCACTGTTAGGATCATCTATCGTCCAGCATGCCATCATTTGGCATATTGTCATCAATACATCTTCGGGCGCTATGGTCGCCATCTCAACGATTTGTGGTTTTTTGCCGCAAATCGCCATTTCTTTTTATGCAGGACCATGGTTAGACCGCTTTGATAAAAAACAAGTCAATATGCTGTCTGATGGATTAATTGCATTGGCAACTGCAATGATTTTTATTTCATTTATGTTAGGGTTTAAATCAATCTGGTTATTATTTCTTGCCTTGATTTTTCGTTCATTAGGCACAGGTATTCAAACACCTGCTGTTAATGCCATAATCCCCTTAATGGTACCCAGAGAGCATTTAGTTAGAGTCAATGGTTTACTCGGTAGCTTTAACGCACTGACCATGTTGATGTCTCCTGTTATTAGTGCAGCTATCTACGCAATAACGGCTTTAGAAAATATTCTACTGATTGATATTAGTACAGCTATTATTGCCTTAATCATCATGGCCAGGTTATCAATCCCCAGTAAATCGACGAAGGCAATATCCGCTCAGTCTAATCTTCAGGCTTTTTCTCAAGGCTTACGTTATGTAAAACATCGCCCACAAATAGCGCGACTTTTTATATTCGTTGCCGTAGTCATGGTATTAATCAGCCCATCCGCCTTTTTAACGCCTTTAATGGTTGCACAAACCTTTGGCGATGAACCTTGGCGTTTGGCAGTCAGTGAAGTATGTTTCAGTGGCGGGGCGATGCTGGGAGGGCTGTTAATTTCATTCTTAGGTAAACAATTACCGCCATTAAAAGTAACCCTGCTAGCTACTTGCGGTTATGGCGTATTGATGATTGCCTTAGGTTGCTCCTCCCTATTTTTTATTTATTTGATATTTAATTTTATCATAGGGATCACTATGCCTTGCTTCAATGCCCCAATTACCTCTTTTCTTCAAGAAAACGTGGATACAGATATGCAAGGTAGAATTTTCAGTCTTTATCACGTAGTGTGTTCTAGTGCACTACCTTTAGGAATTATTTTATTTGGACCACTTGCCGATAAAATAAGTGTTCAAACAACAATTATACTATGTGGCATTATCGTTGCTGCCGTCAGTATCATCGCTAACCTAAAAGCCCCCACTCCACCAGAGCCACAAGAATCATAACCATATAAGTACCCTTTAAAAGGAAGTAAAGGGTTATAAATCAGCTATGCTTAAAAAATATTCAACTGTATTTGGCAGGGAAACGAATATTGTAATCGTCTCCTGATTATCCACTGTATACTAAGTGTATAAATATTAAATAATGGAAGTACACAATGTTAAGACGACTGCTGCTCTTTACCCTAATCCTTTCCAGTCAACTTCATGCTGAAACTATTCGTTTATTAACCTTATCTTTTCCCCCCTACGCTTATGTTGAGTCAGGTGAAGTTAAGGGATTTGTCGTCGACATCGTTAAAGAAAGCATGGCAAGACTGAAACAAGATTATGAGTTAGTTATCCAACCCTGGGCACGATCCCTGCACGAAATGAAAACAGGTAAAGGCGATGGGTTATTTCCTATGTTTATTACTGATGATCGGATTTATTTCACTGAGTATTCAGCAAAACCTTTAACACATGAATATAAATCATTATTTATACATGCTAATGATGATATTCAATTTGATGGTGATCTTGCATTGTTGGGACAATATCGTTTCTGCCGTGTACGTGGTTACAGTTCTGGCCCTGTTTTTGATCAGGCTGAACTTAATGGCACCCTTCCTTATGTGGATCTTGCTAACTCCTCATTACAAAATATTCAAAAAATACTTCATAGCCGATGTCAGATCTTGGTTGATGATAAAAATGTTGTAGCTTATTTACTGAAACGCTTAGAGCAAAGTGAGCAACTATCGCTTCTGGTTGATCTTGAACGCATTCCAAGTCATATGGGTTTTTCTAAGTTTGGACATGCCAGTTCCCTAGTCAAGCGTTTTGATAAAGTCCATCAAGCAATGATACAAGATGGTACCATTGATAATATTCTTTCTCACTATTTGGGAAAAATGACACACCACCAATAATGTCACTGAAAGGAGAAATTACGTATATTTTTCTTTCCTTCCTAAAGCATACAAGTATATAGAAAACATTTCATAACATTTTTACTTATCAAATTTAGCATTCTAAAACAAACTCTATATTCAAGGAATATAATTGATGTAATAGCGCATATTAAATGCTCATCAAAAATCCTTGGCTGAGGATATATTAAGAATACCTTTATAAAATCCAATTTTTAAAGTACCTTTACTTAAAGTTTGCGTCCTCTCCTCGAACACGCCGTGAATTGATTTATAGCAATATGTGGGGTTGCAGTGCTTGAATTAGGTGCAGAGAGCACCGTAAGCAGTATAGGCCAAGGATAGTCTTCTACTGCGGGAAGGGCAAATGAATTCATACGCTGCCATAGTGCACTCTATACTCGTTACGAATTATTTTTATACGCAATTGTCTTGCACTCTTACCAAATACCATTAATTGTGACAATTTACGACATTAAAAACATTAAACACTAATATTTTTTCAATACAAAATTAACCTCTCTCATTCAATACTTACATATATTTTATTGTAACCTCTTACTCAAGTTAAACAATGTGTTTTAAAAGTAGCGCTATAACGATACTTATGAACCACTGTTTAACGAAACAACCAACTTTTTCCTAATCAGTCAGAAAAACTATTTTCCCTGATCCCCTAGTTTATCGTAGAGTTTAAATCACCCTACAATAGAACTTCATTAACATCTACATCAAGGAAAGATGACCATGAAAATATCAAAAGACTTAATCCACAAAACCTTTTTATCATTACCACTAATAGCACTAGCAACCTCAGCTTTAGCCAACAGCAACATCCCTGTCACTATCGATATAGTCAAAAACTCTGGTACAGGTTGTCCATCAGGAACTGTCGCAGCTACAGTTGCACCTGATGGAAAATCTTTTGTGTTAGGGTTTGATGCTTACATTGCTGAAGTAGGCCCTAATATTCCAAATCGAGAAGGCCGTAAAAATTGTACACTTACCGCACAGCTTAATATTCCTAATGGCTATTCATTTACTATCGTTGATGTCAATTATCGTGGATATGCAGCACTTGAAGAAGGCGTAAACGCGCTTCAACAATCACGTTATTTCTTTGCAGGTTACCCTCAAGAAGCTCGATTAAAGACCGAGTTTAATGGTCCTTATGATGATAACTACCTGATCAGTGATCGTTTAGGTTTACATTCTGTTGTTTGGTCAAGTTGTGGTGCCAAAGAACCTGTAGTGGTATCAACAGAGCTGCGAGTTAATAATAATGGAAATACAAATGCCAGAGGCTTAATTACTACAGACACTATTGATGGTAAGCTTACCCATCAGTATGGTATTCAGTTTAGAGAATGTAATATGAACTCAACTAACACCACAACAACTCATACGCCTGATTATTTTTAATTAGTTCATTCTATTAAAGATTCCAAGATAATGGCATTTTAAATTATCACTTGTTGCCGGAGTTGTTTTATTCTCCGGCAACCTACTAAATATCTAATGTACAGATCGAACACACCTTACATAGTTATAAACCCGCTGTAAATCACCCTGTGGTCCAAAGTAACGTGGATAATGATTAGCATCTCCTGACTTAGGATCACTGCGCTGTGCCCCTGCCCCATGGACATCCATAATACGACCATGCATGCGACCCAGCGCGGCTCCAAAAGCAATATACACAGCGGAATCATACAAATTTCTACCATCCAAATGCGTTGTGCTTGTCCAATAATAAGGAAATTGATTTTTTCCCCTGGGTGCATTCAGTTTAGATACTTTGAAAATTGAATTGATCGCAGCTGTACCATGTGTTTGAGGTGATCTCGTATAATCAACAATACTTTGTAATTCCTTTGCATTGGGTAATCGCCAATCATCAAAACCCGCTAGCTTTAAATTTTCAGCATACTGCAATCCTTGTTGCCAAACCATACCACGTCTACTGTCTTCTTTTTGCCACATCAACCCAGTAGCAACATCCGTTACAGTTCCATCTTTATTATCAACAAAGTTATTTTTGCCATATGCTTTATTTCCACGCACAAAACGGAAATACATTTTATTGGCCTGCCGCCGTCGAGGGTGAAATTTAGGATATCCTTTTATTCTACCATCAACAAAATTAACACCAAACACTGTTTTGTCATTGCCCATGGTCCTAGCCACATACTCAGTCGAACTCCATGTTTGTGCATCTATTTCACGCTCACCTTTACGGCCATCACCCAAAGGTTGATTGAAATAACGAGTATCGATAAAAGGCTTAATCGCTCTTTGTCCCCTTACACTACCAGTAAACTGAATTAAAGAATACAATTCTTTAATTGTTGGTACTCGCCAATCAGAATATCCACCTAACTTAAGTTTTTTAGCATATTTAAAAGCGTCATTAAACGTTATTTTTTCCCCCATATTTTTTTGCCACATAAGCCCTGTCACATTATCCGTTATAGTATCATCTCCATTATCAGTGTATTTAGGCACATTAATCTGGTAATGAGCATCCTGACCATAAAATGCTTCACCTGTTTTGGGCTTTGCTATAATTGCATGATTACTATAAAAATCCTTCACTCCAGTATCTACAATGGCATATGAAGGCATAGTCGATAACATACTATTTTCAGCATAAACAAAAGCTATAAAACTAAAGGCTAAAATAGTAAACAGTGTATTTTTGATAGCAATAAATTCCATTTAGTCCCCACTATAACGTCAGTGATAATAAGATTAATCCCCCCTTTCCCCACTTGAATACTGTTAACGACTAACAATACATTCGTTACACATTTATTTTCCTTGGGCTTTTTTTATAGTAGTCTACCTAGGTTCCCTATACTGAAAATCCTTCCCTAAAAGCTTGACTACTACGTACTGCACGATCAATTAACCGTTCAGTAACTTGCCAGAAAAAATGGCTTTGAAGACGGTTACCTTACTTCACGCATGCACCACTCAGGGTATAAAAATGTTTTATGAAAGGTATTATATTTCTGGCAGATATTTATGTGACTTTAAAGCCGATACAAATACAATAATATGAGCATTTTATACTGACGATAGGACTCGTCAGCATTAGAAAATTTTCTGAGAAAAGAATTGGCAGAAATAACCAACCTAAATATTGTACATGATTGGCTATCAATCAGAATAAATGGTATTAAAGTGTATTATTCAACCCAATGAATTAAGTAGTCTTGCCAGTCTTCTTCAGGGATTTGTGTTTCACAAAGTGTTTTCCCTTTAACAGAAACACCTTCCTCATGAACACTTTCAGCACACCCAGTCACTAACGGGTGCCAAGCAGGTAAGGGTTTATCCTCAGCAAGTAAACGATAGGCACAAGTGGGTGGCAACCAGTGAAACTCAGTGATGTACTCTGGAGAAAGTACCGTACATTCAGGAATATGATGAGTACGCTGTTCATACTCCTGACAACGACAGCTATCATCATCCAATAGTCGACAAGCAATTTGTGTGTAATACACTTGTCCATCATCTTCGTCTTCAAGCTTGTGTAAACAACATAGACCACAGCCGTCGCATACAGATTCCCATTCTTCTTTGGAAAACTGTTTCAATGATTTCTGTTGCCAGAATGGAATTGTTACATCAGTCATCATTTACATTTATTCCGGATCATTAAAACACAGAAATTCATCTGGTAATGTCACTAAATACTCATCTTTCGGAGGCGGCATTTGTAGATAAAAGCCTTGTTCAGCAAGTGCTTCTAATATTTGATCTGCACTAACGCGCGCAAGCTTTTTACCTGAATGTAATACCAATGTCATCACAGGTTCAGGATTCCCAAAAACGGTTAATAGCAACTCAGGAATTTTAGTTAAACCATCCTGTTTTTTAACATAAAGATAGGTTTCATCTTTACGACGACTTTTGTAAACAGCAACAATGACTTTGTCCGCTATCACGTCTCTAAACCTTGTTTAATCTCATTTAAATACATTACCAGCTCTTGGCCAAAACAATGATATCGCCAATTTTCATAGTCCATTGACCAACAAAAAGCGTTGTCATACAACCCAGAACGAATTAATGCTTGAAAGGCTTTTTTCGGCATTAATACTTCTACAGGAACCTGCAAACTTTCTGCTTTAGTGACTAACCACTGCTTTCCTTTCTTAACATAGCGCTTACTTGCAGGAGGAAGTGGTTTAGTAAGACGATCAGGTAAGTTTTCTTCTGGAGTAGCCAGACCCTGCTTAACACAGCTTAAAATAGCATCGCCATCTCGCTTGATAACACTAGCCTTAATACCTTTAATTGTTGCCAGTTGTGCTTTATAACGAGGCTTCCGACGGGCAATCAGCCACAACAGCTGATCACCTAACAAATGGTTACGCGGAATGTCACGAACCAATAGCTGCTGCTCGCGCCAGGTGGCTAGCGCTTGTAATATTGCTAATTCTTGAGGATACAAACGCCAAGCCTGTTTTACTTGACGATAATACTCTGAAACCGCTGTTGCCACCTGATATTCTGCACAAAGTGCGGTGCCATCATCCAGCACCCACTGCCTACGGCCTAATACATCTAACTGTTTACATAAAGCATAATACAGCTGATGTAGATACCAGACATCATCTATCGCATATTGTTGTTGCGCAGGTGTGAGCGGGCGCTCCTGCCAGTCTGATCGTGTTTCAGCTTTACCCAATGACATACCAAGCACTTCTGCTACCAGTCGCTGATACCCCACACTATTACCTAGCCCTACAAGGGCCGCTGCTAACTGTGTATCAAAAAGGGGCTGGGGTAGCTGCTGTACCGCGCGTTGTAACAACTGCAAATCTTCAGAGCATGCATGTAATACTTTAATGATCCGAGGTTCAACCAGTAAAGTAGCTAAAGGGGTTAAATCAGCAATAGCGATGGGATCGAGCAAGTATACTTTCTGCCCATCACAGAGCTGGATAAGGCAAGGCTGAGCAAAGAATGTATGACTCCGCTCAAACTCGGTATCCAACGCAATAACATCAGCCGCTAAACAATCAGCGACCATAGCCTCCAAAGCCGCTGGCGTATCAACCCAATGTACTGGGCAACCTGTCATTCACCCAGTCCCATTTGTTTTCGCCCCGCAAAAGCATGCAGTAATGTGCCACCATCAACGTATTCGAGCTCACCACCCACAGGCACACCATGTGCTATTCGCGTCACTTTAACGCCCAATGCCATAGCCTGCTGCGCGATAAAGTGTGCAGTCGCTTCACCTTCAACTGTTGGATTTGTAGCTAATATCATTTCTCCAACAGACCGTTGTTGAAGCTGAGTTAACAATTCATCAACCCCTATTTCTTCAGGGCCAATCCCATCGATTGGGGAAAGATGTCCCTGAAGAATAAAATAATGGCCTCGATATCCCCCTGCCTGTTCAATTGCGAGCATATCTGCAGGACTTTCAACAACACATAATATGCTTTCATCGCGCTTAGGATCAGCGCAAATTGAGCAATATTCTAGCTCTGTCAGGGTGCGGCATGAACGACAGTGACCCACTTCGCTCAATGCGGTAGCTAGACTGGCCACAATTCTTTCCGCACCTTTACGATCACGTTCCAGCAGATGAAGTGCCATACGCTGAGCTGACTTTGGCCCAATACCAGGCAAACACTGTAATGCATCAATTAATTGCTTAATCAGGGGACTAAAAGCCATTTTTCAATTCCAAAAGCCAAAAGCAAATCACGAGTAACACTCATTAAAAAGGCTTAAAGCCACCTGGAATATTCAGCCCTAGTCCATCTGTTAAACTACCCACGCGTTTTTGACTTTCTGCTTCTACTTTGCGAACGGCATCGTTTACGGCTGCAGCAATAAGATCCTCAAGCATTTCCTTTTCTTCTTTAAGTAAACTGGGATCAATTGTTACTCGGCGCACATCATAACGGCCATTCATAACCACTGCGACCATACCAGCACCAGATTCACCTTTTATTTCCAAGTGCTCCAGCTCTTGCTGGTTTTTTTTCATCTGCTCTTGCAGTTTTTCCTGAGCCTGTTGCAACTGGCCCATAAGATTGTCCATACCACCTTTAAACATACGTACCTCAATAAACGGGTTATGGTAAGTATTTAATTCTTCTCATCTATCGGGGTGATCGATTGTTCCACGATTGTAGCAGAAAACTGTGCTAACAACGCCTGAACAATATGATCATTTTCAATACTTTGTTTAGCCTCCGCCAGGCGCTTGGCTTTCTTTTCCTGTGACCAATGGGCAGGCGTCATTTCGGTCACTTCGTCAGTTGAAATCTGTAAACGAATGGACTCACCAAACCATTTGCTAATTGCTTGCTCAATACGAGAATGATGAGTATCACTAAACAGCATGGACTGTTTTTCATCTAATACCAGCGTCCACACATTCTGATCCATACTCATGAGCGCCATATGAGAACCCAAGGTTTGGGTCACCCCCCCTAGCCCTAATAACCAAAAGAGTTCAGGCCATTGTTCAAGTGACATGCTCGAAAGAGCCCTGGGCACACTGGTATTGATCTGAATGTCACTAACGTGCTGCGCTACTGGCTGGGTAACTTGTTTATTTAGCTCAGATCTATCTGGTTCTACAGTACTGGGCTTATCTACTGATTGCTGTAAAGACTTAGGTTGAAAAGATGCTTGTCGTTCTGAAGATGCTCCCAACGGTGGCGCACTCGCTTCTATATCATGCAAACTCACTTGTTGAGTCGTATCAGCTTCCGTAGCCGTTGCCGCATGAATCCGAGGGCTACTTCTCTGAGATACATCTCGATTTTCTGATGTACTACTGTTTTTTGGCGAGTTGATTGTGCTCTCTGGTGTTGGTGCAGGTGAAGCCTCTGGTTGTTCAACCAGATCACTTCTCAATGACGACTTTGGGGGCGAAGGTATCTCCGCAGTTTGGGAATCCTGCAGCTCATCATCAACCAGAGATGTCGTTGATGCCTCCGTTGATGCGACATGGGTATCGTTAGCATTTTGCCCATCAGCGGACTTCACTAATGCCTGCTGAGGCGGCCCTCCTGCTGGGGTTGGGCGGAATGCCAGCATACGGAGCATGACCATTTCAAACCCTCCACGAGGATCAGGAGCTAATGGCAAATCGCGTCGCCCCAGGAGGCCAATCTGATAATAAAGCTGAACATCTTCCCCAGTCATTTTTGCTGCCAATGCTAACAACCGCTGTTGATCACCTTGACTATTATCTACCGCATCTGGAACCATTTGTGCTAAAGCAATACGATGCAAAACAGACAATAAATCCGCTAATACACTGGTGTAATCAGGTGCAAATTCAGCAAGATGCGTAATTGTATTCAACAGCTGTTGTATATTGCCTTCGGCAAGTGCTTCTACGACATGAAACACCTGGTGGGGATCAATCGTCCCCAACATAGCCGCAACGTCTGACTCGCGAACTTCACCACTACCAAATGCGATTGCCTGATCAGTTAAGCTAAGCGCATCCCGCATACTGCCATCGGCTGCCCTAGCCAACTGCCAAAGTGCAGGCATATCAAAACTCACCTGTTCTTCAGCCAAAATAAACTGTAAGTGTCCCACAATCCGTTCAGGCGACATATTTTTCAGCGCAAACTGCAAGCAACGAGAAAGTATAGTGACAGGTAATTTTTGGGGGTCAGTGGTTGCCAGTAAAAATTTAACGTGAGGTGGAGGTTCCTCTAAAGTTTTCAGTAATGCATTAAAACTATGGGCCGACAGCATGTGGACTTCGTCTATCAAATAGACTTTGTAACGGCCACGGGTTGGTGCATATTGAACATTTTCCAACAGTTCACGGGTATCTTCGACTTTTGTCCGCGATGCTGCATCCACTTCAATTAAATCAACAAAACGGCCCTCATCAATTTCACGACAGGCGTCGCATTGTCCACAGGGTTCAGAGCTAACGCCTTGTTCGCAGTTCAAGCTTTTAGCGAGGATACGGGCAATCGAAGTCTTTCCTACCCCTCTTGTACCTGTAAACAAATAGGCATGGTGTAAGCGATCATGGTCTAGTGCATTGACCAATGCCTTAAGCACATGCAATTGCCCTACAAGTTGTTTAAATGTGCGTGGTCGCCACTTACGTGCCAGTACCTGATAACTCATGCAAAGATTTTTCCGCTGTGCACTTCTTGAATTGAATATGAGGCTGCTTAAGCCAAACCGAGTATGTTAGCTGAGAACCCTTGTAATTGCACCCTCTGCCAGGTAAACACTTAACTAAATTCAAGCGTAGACACTCAGTAAACAAGCACGTCTTTTCTCTAGAAGTTCTTTACCTTTCCACATCTAAAGTGACAAATGCAACACATGAAACATTACTACTAACAAGGATAACTTGTCAGAACTTAAGAACCCTGATTTAATTAGCATTCGTTAAATGCTGCTTATAGCAACAATTTTTTGTGACATCATTTAGCGCCTTACCTAATGATGTCATCAATGTAACGTGTAGATCAGTAAGTAACATCAAGAGTAGGACTGACGTCCTCGCCAACCTGCTATTCCTAGGCAAGGTGGATTCCGCAATGCGGAGATGTGGCCCTTTGGCAATTAAATAGGCCCCTTAGTCAGCGTCAGTTCTCTAATATGCTAGGAGAACACCATGCAGTGTGATTTTGTGGTAAGCCAGTATGCACCACATCCCAAAAAGACGACACCTGTCCTCACGCTTCGCGATCAAGCGTCGATGAGTTGGTTTATCCATCACCAGCATTATGATTGCTCGTTGTTTGTTTGGGTCTCCCAAGCCTGGCTAAAACAGCCCAAAAAATTTAGTCTCCCCCGCTATCAAGTCTTTGTCGAATTTCGTGATAGCAATCGCTGTTGCCGCTACCATGAGTTCACTTTTTCCAAACTTGAGGAAGCGTTACAGTTTATCCATGGTCCATTAGCCCACCGCCGCTTGATAAATATTTCCCCCCATATGACACGGTTGTACCCCGTTAAAAAAGATAATTAATACCTCTACCGACTTCGTATCATTCATTGAAATGAGATATAAAAAAGGGGTGTCAGAATATCCAGGCAGAGCAAAGTTTCAGCAGACTAAGACGGGAAGAAAGATTATTTGTGGGCTCATCTAAAAGGAGATAGCCCACGCTTTCAAATATAGGAAAACCTTTAATGGGGATAATATTAAGCTTGTGGGTTAATCATTAAGATTGATTGTAAAATAGGTTTAAGGCCTCCAAAGAAAAACTCCACGGCAATCACCATCACAATCAAACCCATAATACGCATTAAAACCTTATTGCCACTTTCCCCTAAGCATTTCATGATAGGTTTAGCAAATAATAAGAAGATATAAGTAACACCACACACCCCCATAATGCTTAAAAATAAGACACTATAATACAACATGTGATTACTTTGGCTCATTAAAATAATCACCGTAGCAATTGCACCTGGCCCAGAAATCAATGGAATTGCCAATGGGGTAATTGCTAAGTCATTCGTATACTCTTCTGTATCTTCAAGACTACGTTTATCAAACTTGGTTCGACTAAGGCGAGCTTGAACCATTTCATAGCCCATCAAAAAAAACAGCACACCCGCCACAATTTTCAGGCTATCGACTGAAATTGAAAATACTTTAAAAATAAACTGCCCTGTTAACGCAAACACCACCAATATCACTGCCGCAGTAATTGTTGCTTTTAAAGCCACATGACGAGCATCACTAGGCTCAAGGTCATGAGTCATCGCTACAAAAATGGGCGTAATACTAAGAGGGTTTATCATAGTAAACAGCGAGGTTATGCAAAGAAGCACAAACTCTAATAATTCATTATACGACAACTGATCCAATACCATAGCTGACTACCTAAATACCCGGTTTACAGGTGACGCAAATACTTATATCCTGCTTCATGAGGGGCTAAACCACTCACTATGGATGCAAGATAGCAAAACGCATTAATGTCTATCGCACATGTTTATAAAGGTGTAATCCAAACACCCAGATTGCTAAAGAGATCCTTTTGAATAAGCACTATGCATAATAAAGGCTCAAGATTGTGCTTCACACACTACATCGAAGTAACTCCATCTTGATTCATTGAGAGACCTATGGCTCGCTGAGCACAAAACCCTCTCCAATGGATCGCTATAGCAATACAGAAACTCGAAGAAACTATTTTAAAAACAAATAACCCCTTGCCTGGTTTTATCGCTGGGTAGCAGCATTATGCCCTGGAGAATGCATTATTCGGGACACTGCGCTTAACCCGCTCAAAGCACACCATGAGCAAGATACTAAGGGTTAGTTACAGCCGTTTAATATATGTATATATGAAATTGTTAAGTTAGATATTTTTGAGCACAAACCTGTGCTTTGGATTATTTTGGCGGCGCCATTATAGTCAAATCTTAGCCAATGAAAAGCTATCCTATGAGAGTTTAGTACAAGTACTTATTTAACCCCATTCAATTAAATAAACAATATTCATTACGGAGGTATATTCTATATGATGACACCATCATAGCGTTCAGAATATCGGCTCAGATACACACTGCCCCCCCACAGTTGATTACTCCCTCAATAGTCATTATTTAGGGGCTTGCCCAAAAACCTACTAAGCATAAAAGGCTTAACTCAAACAGGTTATGGCAATATTCCCTGATTAGTTCTTCTGAGGGTATAGAATATAGGTTTTGTAGTACTTAGGAGTTATTTTTATGGCAGCATCACGCACAGGAACACTGTGTGCTATTAGTGCCTTTGTTTGGTGGGGACTATCCCCTATTTACTTTAAGCAAATTGGACACGCTTCTTCTTTTGAAATCATCAGCCACCGTGTGATTTGGTCAGTTCTGTTATTGACTTTAGTATTAGTCATTCAAAAACAATTACACACCCTAAAAGAAATCATCAACGATCGTCGCAAGTTGCTGCTATTAGTAGGCGGAGCCATGCTGATAGGTGGTAACTGGCTGATATTTATTTGGGCAGTCACTAACGGACAGATATTGGAAACCAGCTTGGGTTACTTCATAACCCCATTGGTAACGGTGCTGTTTGGTTTTATGTTGTTTCGCGAAGAGTTATCTCAAGCCCAGTGGATTGCTGTTTCAATTGCCTGCTTAGGTGTTGTTATTGAACTTATTCAATTAGGACGATTACCCTGGATTGCCCTTATTCTTGCAACCTCATTTGCTTGCTATGGTGCAATTCGCAAAAAAGCACAAGCACCCGCAGTGGCAGGCCTGACAGTGGAAACCTTGGTATTACTGCCCGTTGCGTTGACTTACTGCCTATACTCCAACTTCACCAGCCAAACAGTGTTTACATCCTCTTTTTATAATGGCTTTATGTTGAGCTTAGCCGGTGTGGTTACCACTATTCCCCTTTTATTATTTACCGCTGCAGCAACTCGGATTCCACTGAGTACATTAGGATTTATACAGTATATCGGACCTACTTTTACCTTCTTTTTAGCCATTGTGGTATATCACGAACCCTTATCACTTACTCGCTTATTTTCGTTTAGTTTAATCTGGTTTGCCTTGGCTTTGTTTACCCTCGATGGCTGGAACCGTTTGCGCAAACAACGTAAAACCTCTGCATCCTTGCCAGAGTAAGATTGCAGAATATTGAGTAATCGATTAAAGTAATTACGTAAGCACTTACGTAATTACTTTAATACTGTGCGGTGACTACTCCCAATGCGTGGCCTTAGGAGTAAAAAGGCTTACAAACGTAATTCAAACATTAGCCTTAATGAGTACCCAATAGTAAGCAATAAGCAAGATAAAGGCTTTAAGGTAAGTAATATGGATTTCCTTGCAGAACTGGATTATTTAGCACTCGGTAGCCGCCTAAAGCGGCTAAGTGATCAGCTTATTAGTGAAGTGACCCAAACCTATAAAACGTTAAATATTGACTTTAACCCTCGTCTATTTCCACTACTACAACTGCTTTATCGTCATGGTCCCAATAGTATCAGTGAACTCAGCCAAGCATTAGGCGTTACCCATGCGGCGGTCAGTCAAATGGCTCATATGATGGTGAAGTCAAAATTAGCGATCAAACAACCTGATCCTAAAGATGAAAGAAGACAATTATTGGAGTTAACGCCACAAGCCAACCAACTTTACCAGTCACTCATACCTTTGTGGCAAGCAATGCACTCAACACTGCAACAATTTGGCAGTCAGCAAGGCTTGTTACTGTTACCTGCAATTTCTGCGATGGAGCAGGCCATTAGGCAAAACTCTTTGCAGCAAACCTGGCTTGCCAAACTTAACCATATCCAAGATAACGTATCCCAAACCAGTTCCAGTCCTACAGAAATAAAACTTTCTGGTTGGCAACCAGAATGGCGTGAGCAGTTTGCTGCGCTGAATTTACAATGGTTAGAGCGTTACTTCTCTGTCACAGAGTTGGACAAGTACGCACTATTCCACCCAGAAGAGTATTATCTAAATGAGGGTGGCTATATCCTATTCGCTGCAACGGATGACCAACCTATAGGTGCTGTAGCGTTAAAAAGAATAACTGCAGATACCTTTGAGCTTTCCAAATTAGCCGTCGAAGAAACACATCAACAGCTGGGTATTGGTCGCCGCCTCATGTTATACGCCATCAGCATGGCAACCATGGTCGGCGCCCAGTGCCTGGTACTCCAAAGCAATCGTCAGCTTAAAGCGGCTCTTCATTTATATCGAGAATTAGGCTTCAAAGAAACAGGTCCTATTGATGGTCTACCTGAATTTCCCAGAGCCGATATTTATATGGAAAAAACCTTACGCTAAAAAACCAAAAATAATGTTGTTAATTGAGCTGTAAATCTTATGAACACATCCAACTCATTCGTTACCAGTCAAACAAATTATCGCAAACATGCTTTTATATCAGGCATGCACCAAACCATCCCACTCGTTATTGGCGCACTTCCTTTTGGTATTATTTATGGAACACTTGCCTTACAAAGTGGCCTGAGTGAGTGGGCTACATTAGCCATGTCTCTCTTTGTATTTGCAGGTTCCAGCCAGTTTATTGCCATAGGACTCCTAGCCAGTGGTGTGAGTCTGGAATTAATTATTCTCACGACCGCCATCGTCAATCTCCGGCACTTACTTTATGCGGCATCACTATTGCCCATGGTAAAAACCTTAAACTTTCGCTGGCGAGCATTAATGGCTTTTGGTCTCACAGATGAAACGTTTGCGGTGGTATCAAGCCATACAGCCAAAGCACAACACATGGATTCGCTACCATCAGCGGCTAATAATGATGCATTAACAAACCAATACCAGCACTGGTTGTACTTAGGTTCAATGTTTACCCTGTACTTTTGCTGGCAAATAGCGACATTCTTAGGTCTACACCTTGGTCAGACACTCCCAGCCATTGACCAATTAGGCCTAGAGATCGCTATGCCCATTACCTTTATCGGCCTGCTTATTCCCCAGTTACGATCAGCACCTATGCTCACTGCGGCTATTAGTGCTGCTGTGGTCGCAATGATTGGCCAACAGTGGCCTCACCAGTTAGGGTTAATTGCTGCTGCGGTGACAGGTGTAATGATGGGTATCAGTACCACTAAATTACTGGAGGGGAAAAAGCGTGTTTGAAGTACTATTGATAACAGGCATGTGTGCTGTTACATACCTCATTCGCAGTCTACTTTTTATCGCCGCACAGCAAGTACGTCTATCAACAAATACCCAGCAAGCACTCAGCTTTGTACCAGTTGCTGTACTCAGCGCCATTATTGCTCCGGCAATTCTGTCATCGGATCAGCAAACGCTTAATCTGTCTATGCATAACCCTGCGTTAATCGCAGCAATGGCTGCCATCGTTGTTGCCTGGTGGAGAAATTCTCTGCTATTTACCTTGGTCGCAGGCATCAGCGTTTTTATGTTAACTCGCTGGGGGTTAACAAGTTTTTTCTAAATAACTTGGCGATACTTTAACTGTCATCTAAGCGTCATCATCTATAGGCAAGATCAATTTAACTGGCATGGAGCAAAGGGTTTTATCAAGGATGATTGTTAACAAGGTCTATAAATATACACTAATTGTGGCCTGTGGTTGGCTACTTACATGTACACTGTCGTATGCTTCTGAGTGGCTGATATACAATGTGCAAGGATATACATTAACCGCTCAGAACCAACTAAAAACATTTTCAGCGCTGCATATCAGTGATGATAAAGTTAAAGCTATTTATCAAACGTCTGATCAATGGCAGCAGCTACCTTCTACCATTAACAAAGTCAACGGCCAAGGCTATGTTATTTTACCCGGCTTAACCGATGCTCATGGCCATGTGCTGGGTCTTGGCTATAAAAAGCAAAACATTGATTTAACCGCCAGTCGCTCCAAACATGCTGCTTTGCAAAAAATAAAACAGTTTGCCTCCGAGCACCCTAAACAGCAGTGGCTAACTGGCCGTGGCTGGAACCAAATGCACTGGCATCCTCAAGCCTATCCTCAGGCTAACGACTTAGATTTGGTCATTAGTGATCGCCCTGTCTGGTTACGGCGGGTTGATGGTCATGCCGCCTGGGCCAATAGCAAAGCCATGGAAATTGCTGGCATTAATGCCAACACGCCAGATCCGGAGGGTGGCCAGATTCTTCGCAATGAAAAAGGAAAGCCTACAGGCATTTTTATCGATCGTGCCATGGATCTGGTTCGAGTCCACATACCTGAAGCTCAGGCAAGTGACAAACAGCTGTTACTGAAAAACACGCTACTGCAATTAGCCAAACTGGGTATAACCAGCGTACATGATGCCGGCGTTTCAGGAGAGACCCTTGCTCTGTACCAACAACTTGCCCAGCAACATCAGCTGCCCATTCGCGTCTATGCCATGCTTTCAGCGAGTGCTGATGACTATCTACAATGGTTACCAAAAGCCCCTATCCTCACCACTGATAACATGTTCACCTGGCGCAGTATAAAACTGATGCTTGATGGTGCCTTGGGTAGCCGAGGAGCAGCACTCTATAAAGATTATGCGGATGCACCTGGACAACAAGGTCTATTGCAATATTCTCTTGAGCAGGCAATAAAACAAGTGCAGTCTGCCTTTCAACAAGGACTGCAAATAAATACCCATGCAATCGGTGATCGTGGCAATGGTACTGCGATCAAACTTTATCAGCGTTTAGCAGAAACCAATAGACAACAGTTGAAACACAAGCAACCAGGACGTCACCGTATAGAACATGCACAAATTGTTGATCCTAATGATATGGATTTATTCAGTGAACTCCACTTAATCGCTTCTGTTCAACCCACCCATGCCACCAGTGATCGTGATATGGCCGAACAACGGTTAGGGCCACAACGCTTAAAAGGTGCATATGCGTGGCAACGCTTAAAACAGCATGGGATTATCCTCACAGGCGGCTCCGATTTTCCGGTTGAACCTGCAAATCCTTTTTATGGATTGCATGCCGCCATCACACGCCAAGACCGTACCCTAAAACCTAGAGCAAGCTGGTTACCCAACCAACGCCTAAGCCGGGAAGAGGCGCTAGCGCTCTTTACCCAAAATGCCGCTTATGCTGCTTTTCAAGAAAAAATTCTGGGCACCCTTGAACCTGGGAAATACGCTGACTTTATTATTATTGATCGGGACTTATTTAATATCCCAGAAAATAGTATTTGGCAAACTCAAGTTATGGCTACCTTTGTTGCAGGAAAACGTGTTTGGCCAAAGCAAGATCCATTTCAATTGAAAGCGAGTACAGTAAAGCAAAGTAACTGACTTTATTAAAGGGCACCTCTAAAAATGCACTTTTTCCGTGAAAGCTGTGTCAGCGCTGTACTCGGATCCTCATGTATGCCATATACACTGTGGTCCTCCGTGCAGTGCTTCCTTGCTTTCACAAAAAAATCACTATTATTAGGGGTACCCTAAGAGCCCAAATACCCAAAACATTTATTATTTTTACAGATATTATTTGGGCTTTTCTCTTCAAAGCTTGATTAAGCTATCTTATTAATAGGTTGATGGGTTCTTAAGTATTTTTCCAGTCCATCAGGGTCAAGCGGATTACAGTACAGATAACCTTGTGCTTCATCACATGACAAGTGTTGTAAGTATTGTTGCTGCTCAATGGTTTCAACACCCTCAGCAACCGTTCTTAAGCCCATTGTTTTTGCCAGAGTAATAATTGAGCGTACAATGACCACATCATCTTCCCCCTCAGAGGTTGATGAAGAAATTTGATGCACAAATTGCTTGTCAATTTTCACACAGGAAATAGGTAGCCGATTTAAATAACTGAGAGAAGAATAACCGGTACCAAAGTCATCAATAGAAATACCTAACCCTAGTTCTTTAATATCGTTCAGTAGCATCACGGAGCTTTCAACATTGGACATCACTGCTGTTTCAGTCAGCTCCAGTTCTATATCAGAACCTTGTAACTGGTGTTTTTGTAATAAATCACGAATATTGGTGTGTAATTGATGATTCTGTAATTCATAAGCTGATACATTGATCGCCACACGGAGCGAATATCCCTGCCGTTTCCAGCACGTTGCTTGGACAAAAGCCTGTTCAACGACCCACCGACCTAATCGATGAATTAATCCAGACTGCTCTGCAATAGGAATAAATTCTGAAGGGGGAATCATTTGATATTCAGGATGATGCCAACGGGCCAGGACTTCAACAGCAGTCACTTCACCATTGATTAAGCTCAAGCGTGGCTGATAAAGCAAATACATTTGGGAAGAGCCTATTGCATGCTGCAGGTCTTTTTCTAATCTTGCACGACGCTGCATGACCTCGGCCTGCTCCTCTTGAAAGAGAGACACCTCAAGTCCTTTATGCTTGGCTTGATACATGGCCACATCAGCATTTTTAAATAGCTCAGAAAGTGTATCGCCATCTTCCGGAAAACAAGCAATACCTATGCTGGCTTCCAGCTGAACTTGATTACCCAAAATGTAACATGGCTCATGAAACGTATCATGGATACGGTTAGCTAAATCCAAGGCCAGTACAGAGTTACACTCGGGAAGAATCACAGTAAACTCATCGCCACCTTGCCGACACAAGGTATCCATCTCCCGCAAACAACTTTTGACGCGTCGCCCTAACTCCACTAACACACCATCGCCCACATCGTGGCCCAGTGTATCGTTAATATGCTTAAACTTATCTAAATCAATCAGCATGACCGCCATACTGTGATTATGACGTTTGGCTATTGAGAGGCTCTGTTGTGCTCGCTCAAGAAGTAATCGGCGGTTAGGCAAGTTAGTCAAGGAGTCATAAAAAGCCATGTTTTCAATCTGCTCCATGCGCAAGACCCGATCCGTGATATCTTTGTGAATACCAATAACACGGGCAGGCTGCTGATTACTATCATAGGCAACCACTTTGGCCCGAGACAACATGTGTATGACTTCCCCATTTTTATGGACCATACGGAACTGTGCCTCATGCTCTCCTTCTTCTATCACCTTATGCAGTAAAAAATCCCGTGCATGCTCCTGGTCATCAGGGTGAACATACTTAACCCAGGCATCCAGCGAATGGCCAAATTCATCAGGGCTGTATCCCATCATGGTGATATAGCGGGGACTGTAAAACACTCTTTTCTGCTGCAGATCGATATCCCAAATACCCTCATCTGCCACTTCAAACGCATAACGAAGTTGTTCTTCGCTGGCTTTAAGTCGTTCTTCAGCTTCTTTTCTCGGATTAATATTGGATACTGTCCCCAGCAAGCGCGCCGGAAAACCTTGTCGATTAAAGAGCGCTTTCCCGCGCTCCAAGACCCAAAGGTAGTAACCTTCTTTATGACGTTTACGGTGCTCACTGATATAAAACCCTTTATCACCACTGGTATGGTTTTGTAATTCCCTTAACGTTTTTTCTCGATCATCAGGGTGAATTAAGGACAGCCACTCCTGTCCATTATTAGCCATATCACCTTCCTGAAAACCAAACATGGCATACCAGCGAGGCGAATAGAAAAAACCATTATTCACAACATCCCAGTCCCAAATACCGTCCTGGCTACCCTCTAACGCAAGTTGCCAACGCTCTTCTGACTCTTTCAAACGATCCACGGCCCATTTCTGTTCCGTAATATCGACCCCAAATCCCGTAATCCCAGTGATGTAACCATCGGATGTTAGCGTGGGATAGTAGCGCATGTCATAAACAATACGTTCCCCTTCAATCGATAAGTATTCTTGTTGTTTTTGCGAGGTTTCACCACGCACAATTTGGTTAAAAAAACGTAATCCTTCTTCTTTATTGATTATTTTTTCCGCTAGGGCTAAATACTCCATCCCAACGCCAATCTCATTCCCCGTGACACGTTGCATCAACTCACGATGGGTTTCATTAAAGAGGGTATAGCGAAAGTCCAAATCTAACGAAAATACCTGAATAACAGGACTATTGAGCATAGCCTGCACTTGACTGCTGGCGGCATTGATACCCTCAGCTGATGTTACTGGGGCATGCATTCGTTCCAAGGTTTCTCGCAGCCGATCCACCTCTTGTTGCATTTCATGCTGACCTGAGAAAATCGAAAAGAGCTGTTTTTCAGCCAAACCATGAACAGGACGACGCTCCCATTTGGTATAAGCTAATAGCATTAACGTCGCGATCAAAACAGCAGTGCCCACCCCAAGGATACCAATATGGGTAATATCTTGAGCGTATAGATAATTTGTAAATGCCGTCAGCTCTCGGAGCATGAGATCAAGCAGTAAAACTACTATGAGTGTAATGACTACTCGGATCACTAATGGCAGCCACTGCTCAAGTCTTTGTATAGATTCCCAGGTTACTGCTGTGATAATAAATGTCACAATAGTCACCAGCGCACTCAATAATCCAGGCCCTAGTAACGGCACCATAAACATTGGGTCAACGGCTATTTTTTCTGCAGAGAACGAAATAAGGAGCAGGTTAATACTGGGCACCAACGCACTGACGACACAGATACCAATACCGACACGTGCCGCAAAATCTCCTTCATAAATATATAACAACAGAATTTGCAACATCATGCTGCTATAAATGGCAACATCGACTAATAACAGTGACTGAGGATCTTTTGATAAGCGTAAATCAGCATAGCCAAATCGCCATAACAGCACACTCAAAATAACCAACATGCTGTAGGTAATGGCTAAGCTCAAATGATGCCGTAATCGAAAACAGAACAGCACCAACAACTGCGTTATGATCGTGATAACAATAAAATTAGCTATCACCCCACCCCCTTGAAGGTTGTTTAACGTCTGACATGGGCTAAATGACAGAGCCTACACCCCGCCAGCTTAAAAACAGTTCAAGCCGACATAACTGCCACACAGAACTTCACCTTCCTTGGCTGACCAAGCCTTAATCTAAATGTAGTTCAGCACTGCTATCGGGCAACAGTTAAGTAAAAAAAAGCGTCAACCTTTAACGCAAATTCAGAAATTATTGATAAAGTAACAAAGAAACTGTCAATTATTTGTTTTAATACAGCCCAATTCATTATTCACTTTTCATTCAAAAATATTCTTTAATCCTCATGCCAAATGATTTATTTAGTTGCAAAAAAATCTATTTACAGGAAAAGTACTCACTTTATGAGATACACCCACAGTGAATGCTTAAATGAATAGCAATAGGTACTCAGAAACACCTGCATATACAGCATTTCATGAATGGGTATACAGTCGATGGATACTATGGAGTGAGTAGTTTTGACCACCGAACATCCAGCCCCAAAAACACTACCAGCTACCATTCATTGGGATGGAGACGGACAGCCCATATCCACTCAATTTGATGATGTCTACTTTTCACGTCAATCAGGTTTAGCCGAAACCCGCTATGTTTTTTTACAACATAACCAGTTGCTCACACGCTGGCAGCAACTTGGAGAACATCAACAATTTATTATTGCAGAAACAGGTTTTGGCACTGGCCTGAATTTTTTATGTGCTTGGCAACAGTGGCTTGAGGTGTGTAAGCCCACTCAATCGTTATCATTTATTTCTGTTGAAAAATATCCGCTCACCAAAATTGATTTAGAAAAAGCACTCAAATTATGGCCAGAGCTACAACCGCTTTGTGAAGCCTTACTTCGCCAATATCCACCTTTTTTTACTGAAGGTATACACCGGTTTAATTTTGCACTGGGTAATGTCCAACTGACATTATTAATTGGCGATGCACTTGAGCAGCTGCCCTATTTAGCCTTTCAGCATGGGCAAGCAGGCCTTAACAACTGGGCTGTTGATGCCTGGTTTCTTGATGGTTTCGCGCCAGCCAAAAACCCAAAAATGTGGCAACCTGAATTATTTTCAACAATGGCAAGTTTAAGTAAAACAGGCACCACATTGAGTACATTTACGGCCGCAGGTATTGTCAAACGCGGATTGCAAACTGCTGGATTTAAGGTCGAAAAAACCAAAGGATTTGGTCATAAGCGAGATATGTTAATTGGCCATTTCACCCATACCTCGTCAACAATGCCAACCATTTCCTGGTGGCAACCTCCCCCCACTATTTTTAATGGCACATTAAATAAAGTCTCAACCAAAGCAACAAGTATTGAGCAAAAAAAAGAGGCCATTATTATTGGTGCAGGGCTGGCGGGGGCTAGTGTTGCATATTCCCTCGCGCAACGAGGCTGGCAAATTAAGGTGTTAGATCGGCACTCAGGTCCAGCCCAAGCGGCATCGGGTAATCGCCAAGGTATGCTTTATGCCAAATTATCCTCTCACCAAACACCGCTTTCACAACTGATATTAGCAGGTTATCAATACACCACTCGTCTTCTACCACAACTATTACCCGCAGAAATCCATCAAGGTAAAAGCTGGGATAATTGCGGTTTAATTCAATTAGCATTTAATGAGCACGAAGCCAAACGTCAGGCAACTTTGGTAGAGAGTGGGTTATTTCCTACACAACTATTTGAGTACCAAACTGCAGAGCAGTTAACCGCAAAAGCAGGAAGTCATATTCAATATCCAGGGTTATGGTGGCCAACCAGTGGCTGGGTATGGCCACAAGCATTATGTCAAGCTATGCTGGACCATCCCAATATCACAACTTATTATCATCAACAGGTCACTTCATTAGTACGCCAGTCAAGAGATACCGAACAAGTCTGGCATGTGACTACAACAGATCAACACTGGGAATCAGCCCATGTCATCATTGCTGCAGGTCATACCTGCCAAACGTTGCTGCCTGATGTTGAACTGCCTATGAAAGCCATTAGAGGTCAAGTCAGTCAATTACCCTTCCAAGGCTTAAGCCCAAAAACGGTTATTTGTGGTGATGGCTATATATCCCCCATGGTAGATGATGTACTCCATGTGGGTGCAACCTTTACTCATGACAATGCTGATAGTGCATGTACTGTGCAAGATCGTCAGGAAAACCTTCAGCGACTCAGTCAGCTTATGCCTGAGCTTTATGAACGTACAGAAAATACCCTGGACCCTGACGCTATCAATAATGACAAGGTCGGCTTTCGCTGCAGCAGCCCTGATTACTTACCCATTGTCGGGCCGGTTCCTGATCAACCTCACTTTATCGAACACTATGCCCTGTTACGGCAGAATGGTAACGCTACATTTACCAGCCCACCGCCTTATCAACCAGGACTATGGATTACTGCAGCTCATGGTTCCAGAGGGCTTATTAGCGCGCCACTGGCGGGTGAAATTATCGCGAGTTACCTGATGGGAGAACCTATACCGTTACCAACTGAAGTATTACAAGCCTTTCATCCAAGCCGCTTTTTAATAAGAAGATTAAAACGCCGACAAATTTAATAAGCTAAAACCCTCTTGATGAATAACATCAACGAAAGGTATAAAAAGTCTCTCCAGCTGATGGAGAGATAGATAATAAGGATAATACGCCCATGCTTGATGGCTTCAACTATGATCCTCTGATACACACCAAAAACCATCCTCTGTCGTATTATGCCGCGACACGAAAACCCTGGACTTGGCCTCAGCTTCAGGGCATGCAAGCGGTTGATGTGTGTGTTATTGGTGCAGGCTTTACCGGTTTAAGTACGGCACTAGCGCTCGCTGAGCTTGGCTATCATGTTGCCGTGCTAGAGGCTCATCAAGTTGGCTGGGGAGCTTCTGGGCGTAATGGTGGCCAAGTGCTCACTGGGATTGGTCATGGTCTAGAACCCTTTCGTAAAACCCTTGGTGAAACAGGTATACAACGCTTATGGGATATGGGACATGAAGCGGTAAAACGAGTCTCTGACTGTATTGAAAAATACGGCATTGATTGCGACCTTACCTGGGGTTTTCTTGAAGTCGCCTTAAAACCCAGTCATATGAAAGCAATTACAGAACATATTGAAGCCTGCGAACACTACCATTACCCTCACCGTTTACAGCAAGTCAATCAAGAAAATATCCAACAATATGTTAATTCTCCAAGGTATATTGGGGGACTCATTGATATGGGTGGCGCTCATGTACACCCTTTAAATTTATGCTTAGGAGAAGCACAAGCAGCAACAGAACTAGGCGTATTGGTGTATGAAAACTCCCCTGCACTCACTATCAGTCGTGGAAAAAAAGTGATCGTTCATACCCCGCATGGTGAAATTACAGCAAATTATTTAGTGGCCGCAGGTAATGCCTATTTAGGTCATTTACTTCCTGAAATCAGTGGTAAAATTCTACCTGCTGGCAGCTATATGATTGCGACAGAACCATTGGGTGAGCATCGAGCTAAACAACTACTGCCTTATAATATGGCCGTATGTGATTTACGTACGGTGTTAGATTATTTTCGATTATCCGCTGACCACCGGCTATTGTTTGGGGGATTATGCACATATTCCGGTAAGCATCCTAAAAATATTCAACAGTCACTCTATCCCACGATGCTAAAGGTTTTTCCACAATTAGCGGGTGTTAAGATTGATTATGCTTGGGGTGGTTTCCTTGGTATTGGTATGAACCGCATGCCACAATTAGGGATTATTGATAATAATATTATTTATGCTCAAGCTTATGCAGGCCATGGTGTCAGTGCGAGTCATTTATTAGGTCAATTAATAGCGGAAGCCATTAATGGTGACCAAACACGTTTTGCCGTACTTAAAAAAATAAAACATATGCATTTTCCAGGAGGAAGACGCTTCAGATCTCCTCTATTAGCGCTAGGAATGTTGTATTACCAGCTAAAGGATTGGTTACATTAACATTGCATTCCCCCAAGGTAATGCACAAATAACACAACCTTTACAACAACCATTTTCTAAAGCACCTTTGTCCAACGTCTGGATAACATCCATCGAACTCACCGTGAATCCTTCACTGGAGGTTTGGTTGCCGCATCCTTGTGGCAACCAGTTCGACAGAGCATTATCCAGCCGTTGTCTACCCACTGGCGTATATACGAAATACCACAGGTATTTATTTAATAATGACGTCCAGAGTTACATCCCGAAAATCTTTAGCCATTAGCGTAATACGATTATTTCCCAATATAAATCGCTCACGACTCGTAATGATTAAAGCACTTTCTTCAATTGCATACTCATAGCCCCACAATTGAGTAGCACCCACTTTGACGCGTTCAAGATGCTTTAACCAATTCTCTAGGTTTTCACTAGATTGATTCGTCACAGAACGGATTTTGACAACACCTTTTCTTTCATCGAAAAATACTTCAAGCTCAGGTGCTTCTTGCGCAATAGCCTGGTTAAAAGCAACAGCCTCACCAAAATGCCCATCAGCCAGCATAAATTTTACTTGATAAGGACGCCCTTGATATTCAACTGGGTTTGACTGTACAAAGTTGTCAAATGTTAAATGCTGATCCTCAACCTCAGCTTCCATTATTGCGTAGGTATAATCTTCCCAACGGTAAAAATCCGAAGCAGCATTAATGTTACCTTTTTTACTTCTAACCATTGTTTTCTCGGTATTTTCCCAGGTATCAATAATACGTTCTATCGCACGAGTCTTATAGCCAAGCGCCTGCAAAATATAAGCATTACTAACCAAGTCAAAGTCAAATACGACAGCAGCATTCATATAAGGCCCTGCTGCTAATGAATTTGAATCACCTGACTCTGTCGGCAGAGCGGATGATGCGCTGTTATAACCTCTAGCAAACTTTAAAGCCCGCTTGGCCGTTTCATATCCCCAGGCTTTTAATTTTATGAAATGAACACCAGGTGTCTTCACCACATAATCATTAATGGTCACCAGGTTAGCAACAACACGATAGTCGCTATCAGCCAAGACTCGATTATCAACTGCCACTTCATAGACAGGATTTTTAAAGCGATAGTTTAAATCCTTCAGCTTAAGGGTAAGTTCCTGGCCAATGGTAGGTTGACGACCATTGGCAACAAAAATCTTAGGTGCTTTTTGGGTTAAATGCACATTAATGAAGCGTGGTTTATAGCCGTGGGCTCTCACTACAATTTCATGCAAACCATTAAACCCGGTAAGCGGTACTGACTTACCATCAATCACAATGGTGTTATCCTGCAACTGCCATATTAATTCACGCTCATTCGCTGGATTACCCAATGCATCCGTTTTAGCCACCTTATAAATCGCCTGAGACCATGCCTCATCTACCGCAAAGGAAATGACAATATCATTTCCCAAAGGTGTATCAGCTGCAAATAAATACTGAGGTTCTGGTTGATCTGCTGTTAAGTCAATCTGGGCGCGCTTTGGATAAATACGAACATGACCAGCCTCATCAAAATAACGAGTATGATAGTCAAAAACGGACATACGTAAGTAACCAAAGACTTCGTCTGGCGCAGCATAAACTGACGATACATTAGACAGTAAAACACCCAAAACACTCATTACTTGTTTTTTCATGCCCAGAACTCCCTTATCCGTTTTTCAACGTCAATAATTGATGAATCGATCCTTGTGTTGACCTGACCTCTAACCAGACATCGTGAAAACTTGTCACTTCAGCCTTTAACACCAATCCTGAGGTATCAACATTTTGAAAAATCATCGATTTTCCGTTCAAGAAAAAACGTGCATCTTTAGGGAGGTTTTTTTTCAAGTGGATAACAACATAAGCGGTATATTGGATACGATAAATACCCGAACGATCTGCTAACAAGTAGTCATCTATTGTATTTTCAACAATGCTATAATCAGCAGAAGATTCTTTGCTAGCACCATACACTGCTGGCAAAGCAACAAAGTTACACACAGATAACAAGAGCAAGCTACCCTGAATGGCTGCCTTTTTAAAACGATTCATTATGTATCCCTATTTGAATCTCAATAACCTAACACTGCGTAATTAACCAATCACACAGTGCATTACTTCCTTATAACAGGCTAATCCAGTTCAGCGGTTACTTCATGACACACTGTTTTACGTGTATAAACCTCTTCACTATAGGCTGAACATAAAGTGTACGCTCATTATTATTGTTTGATATCCCTTTCATTTGGGATAAAAGTATTGACGATCAGTATATTAATTACTGTCGTTTTAGATGTCCAGCCGCTTGCATAATTTTTGAGTTTTTTTAGCACAGTTCAATTTGTCTTTCACGAATTAAGGACAACAAGAAACCTGTTAGTCATGCGAAATTTCGAACTCTTACTTTATAATCTTGAACGGATTTTTCCTTGGTCACTTTTTCTTTATTTTTTCTTTTCTTTTTTTTAAACTCAACAACCACCTACTGAAAGTAGGTGGGTTAGTATTACGGACTGAAAGTCCGGATACGGGTCCAAGACCCGTTTAGTATTCATCTTCAGTCCTAAAATTATCGTTTACTCTTGGCTCAAAATGATGCTCTAAATATTCTTTAATCATTTCTTCTGTCACTTCCCCTGACGTCACACAAAAATATCCTCTTGCCCAAAAGTGACGCCCCCAATATCTTTTCCTTAAATCTGGGTAACTTTCAAACAACTTGGCTGACGTTCGACCTTTTATTCTTCGCATTATTTCACTTGGAGCTATATTTGGCGGGGCTGAAACTAACAAGTGTACATGATCTTTGCTAATCACACCTTTTAATATATCAATTTCAAATGCATGACAGGTCTGTCTTATTAAATCTCGAGCTTTAAATCCTATATCTCCTTTTAATACCTGATAACGATATTTCGTCACAAAGACAAAATGGTACTGAATCTTGAAAATTGTATGACTACCATATCTGTACTCCATTACTATCCCCCTACTACTTCATAAGCAGCTTCAGAGTATCATAGCTAAAGCTAACCGGCTAAAGCCGATGGTTTTAACCTTTTAGGAGACTAATAAAAAGGTATTACTCGCCAACAATAATAACCATCTAACCCCTTACAAGGTGCAAGGTTGACCACAGCAATCATTAAACTAATATACCCAAAAAAGATCAGCGGTGTAATGACAAACCAAGACAAGACCTCACCCAAAAAACTAAGAATAGTGAGAGAAGGAACTATGATTAATACTTGAGAAACAATCCCGCTCCAAGACACAATCTAACGTTCATACTCACTGCTTGAGTCAATCAGATAGTCGTTCTCATCCAGCCGAGTTATTTCCAAATGCTCTAAACTGTCATGTATTAATAGCTTTTTGTTTAAAAGCATCTATTATTTTAATTTTAGAATAAAAAAATATTTTTTTATAAAAACCAGAAAAACATATTCAATTTATTGCTATTAACATCACAGCTTCAATCTGGCTATATCACTATAATAAGCCGAAGTTTAACTGTA
The DNA here is from genome assembly GCF_050749885.1 of Zooshikella sp. RANM57. Lineage (NCBI taxonomy): Bacteria > Pseudomonadati > Pseudomonadota > Gammaproteobacteria > Oceanospirillales > Zooshikellaceae > Zooshikella > Zooshikella sp. RANM57. The sequence goes on from NZ_JBOIUB010000005.1 coordinate 337,547, forward strand.
TATGAGTTAGGCTAAAAAAAGCAAACATGTCTCTCCATCAAAAAGAATTTTCTTACACATTACTTTTAGAGAGATAGATATAGGTAAAGGAGCTGACCTTGAATAAGCACACTGAAGCCGTTATGTTCTTCAATACTCAGGGTATTTCTAAAGAAATACTCATGCCTGAGTTTGAAGCTATTTTAGATGGCGTCGTTTGTATGGATGAACTAAAAAATCAAACAGTTAGATGTGCTTATGTGTTGATTGATACTCATCTACATGTCACTGCGATTATTTTATTTCTTCTCGACTTTGATCAAGATGGAATGGCTGATCGTTCCTGGAACATCCCTTTTAAGCAAATATTATCAAGCACTGAACAAGGACCTTGTCTTGGCAATGGGTCAACCAAGCTTGTTACACAAACACTTTGCTCAAATAAAACATACTACTCAAGCTTGTGGAACCAAAGCACCAACAATTCCATTAATGAGTTAACTCTCATTAAAGAAGCAGCAAAACGAAATCGCCTTCGCTTAAGTACTTCAAAAACCCCAGCTGAGGAAAGTGCTATTCAAGATGTCGCTTCTAACGAAAGCACTCATGATCATCCCTTATTAATAAATCAACAACAAGTTAGTCAATTAAATAAACAGTTTAATGATGAACTTAATCGTTTTAAACAAGCCTTGCTTGAAGCCAAACAAGTTAACGAAGACCTTATTAATAAAAATAATGCACTAACCATGCAGTTAGAAACACAGAAACAAAAATTCCAAGAGAGATATGACTATTTGACACAACTATTAAAAAATACTGAAAGAAAAAATCGTGCTGAACTCAGTATTATGCAGCGACAGTTAGAAATGGAAAGAAAAACTCAACGCTACAGGGATATTGCTCTTTAATAAAACAATATCCCAAATGCTCTTACTGTGGTAATAAATTCAGAATCTTTAAAAGTTCAGGCTTAAGCTGGCATTCTGTTATTTTTAAGCAATCGAACGTTAACTGTCACCCTTCTTACCACTCAAACATCACCTTTACCCATCAAGTAAAGATCTATGGCTAATTTTTCTATTTCTTTGCCCATGTAAATGCCTTCACGCCAATGTTTTGGGATAGCTGAAAAACCATAGAAGGCACCGGATATTTGACCACAAATCGCAGCAGTAGTATCTGCATCATTTCCAAGGTTAGCAGCAAGCAAGATACTTTCTTCAAAGGAGTCACTGTTAAAAAAGCACCACAATGCAGAATTTAAACTTTCAACAACATAGCCACTTCCTTGGTTATCATCATAATTCAAATCAATAAATTTCCCCTGGGCAATATCTTCGATTTTTTTACACGATGATACATACTTGTTACCTTCGAATATTTCTCGTTTTTTATCTGACTTAAAAGCACTCAGTATCAAACTGGCGAATAATTTACAGGCTTCAATGCACTCTACCGATGCATGGGTTGTGCGGGAACTCTCTCCTGCATAGAAAATACATTGTTGGTAATTACTTTGATAAAAAATCGGTATTGGGGCCAAACGCATAAGAGAACCATTACCTGATGAGTACTCATCTTCAGAACCACTAAATGGGTTGTTTGTTTGTAGGTATCGATTAAGCGCTTTGGTTACTGTGATTCCAATATCAAAGCAGTCACCATTAGAGCTCATATAACCGTGTTGATACCAGTTACAATAACGATTCATCTGGTCTATTGGGTCAAACCCTTGCCGATAAAGCAGGCTATGCGCTAAACATAACGCCATTGACGTATCATCCGTCCATTGACCTCTTTCTAAATTGAAAGGCCCACCACCCACCATATCTTTGATTGGCATAAATGACCCTTTCGGTTTGAACTCAAGTGTAGTGCCTACTGCATCACCGCAGGCTAGCCCCACTAGAGCACCTTTGATTCTATCTTCCACACTAATACCTACCGCCATAATTCTCAAATGCCCCTTACTTAGTCATCACTAACAACATCAAGGTGCTAAATACTTAAGCCCTTCACCAGGAGTATATTCAAATAATGTTTTATTAATTCCATCATCCAGGGCAAGTATCACACATTTATCCAACCGCCTACCAACTGTCGACATCAATCTAAATATAATTCTAGCCTTTATTTCATCATCAACTTCGGAGGGGTCAAATGTCAGTATTATTTGTTGCCCTTTAGCAAATTCACAACACAACTTAATCGTATTTAATGTGATAATTAAGCTATAAGACTGTTCAATACTCGTAACGATATTTTTGACACTATGAGGAAGATTAACTTTCTCACCACACTTGTATAAATCTAACTTAGCATCAGTACTACGTAAAAAATCAATCAATAGCTGCCAGTCATCAATGCTGACATTTTTTATTAGTATCTTTCTTAAACTGCCATCCGCTAGGAATGCTGATTTATACTCATTCCAATTCATAAATATTAAGTAACCTTGTAGCCTTTCATCATTGACTGATCATTAAACTCTTTTCACAGTGTACTTACATCAAGTAACTCATTTATTTGTTGCCACAAATCATCACTTAAACCAGGTCTGAAAGCCGCTGTTTTAAAATGCTCATGTTCTTCTAAGTACATTTTAAGTTTATCGTATCGGTTATACTTGATACATGCTTGAAGATTAGCTAAGCGATCTGCAGCTTTGACGACCAATGCCACTTGCAATTCGCCAGTCACATTTTCCATTAATGCGTATGTTTTCAGTTTTTTCTCTCTTCTATTTGCCCCCGTCTGATCAGTTAAAATCGCCACAGCATCAGCAATAAACTGATTAAACTCCCTGGCAAGTTCATCAAGCGTAACATCCGTATCCTCAACAACATCATGCAAATAACCAATCGTTTGTGCCACTTCGCCATAAGGGGCTAAAAGCTCAACGACCTTATCCAGATGATATGAATATGGTTTATCTCCATAAGTTTGGCGTCCATGTTTTTCGATCGCAAATCGTCTTGCTTTGTCTATCATAATCCACCTATTCTTCTATTCCTTCCTGTGTACTATAGACCATCAACAACCTCTTTTACCTGTTGTCGTAACCAACGATGAACAGGATCATAGTGATTCAGTTCATGCCAAAACTGCTCGATAAAAAAGTCTGCCATGGTTAGCGGTAACTTCTTCAAGCAAATATTTTCGGTCTCACCAATATACTTAATTAACTTACTTGGCATCGTCATGACAAAATCACTATTCACAACTATTTTCGGGGCTAAAGCAAAGTGAGGTACTGATAAAATAACATCTCGTTTACGCTTTAACTGTTTAAGTGCTTTATCAATATCTGTGGGTTTTATCCCATCCCCCGAAACAATAGCGTGCTTTAACGTGCAATAGGCTTTGACACTAATCTCTTTCTTAGCCAAGGGATGGGTATTGGACATCACGATTGCATAATTATCACTGAATAATTTTTGCTTAAAAATTCCTTCTGGTGCATCATCGGTCGAATATAAAATCAGATCAATTCCATTATTAAACGATGATAATAAGCCAATATGAGGATCATACTGCATAACTTGTATACTAATACCTGGCGCTGTCTCACGCAGCCTTGCCATTAGCCTGGGGATGACAACGAACATTTCATAGTCTAACGCAGCTATTTTAAACTCACCTTTAAAGCGTGCAGGATCAAACTCCTCACACTGCATCATCTCCCTAACACCCAATAATACCTGTTGAAGCTGATTATGTATCAAGATAGCTCGCTTCGTTAATCTATAACCATTTGGTGTTTTTACCAAAAGAGGGTCATCAAACTGTTCTCGTAAACGAGCCAACGCTCGGCTGACTGCTGGTTGACTCATATTGAGTACAGAAGCTGCTTGACTGACATGACGGCAATCAAGTAACTGTTCTAGTACTGTTAACAAGTTCAAATCCAGCTTACGAAGGTTAAAGGCTGCCACGCGGTTCCCCTACGCCACCAAAACAAGATATTCACTTCATGCATGTTAACTATATTACTTATGCATTGGAAGTATAGTTATTAATTGGCTTAAAGTTAACCAGCTACTTGCTAGCGGTAGTAATTACCAAGAGGAGTTTGAGAAAATGAAGCAACGCATAATGATTTCATTAGCCCCCTTTTTTCTTTCAAGTTGTTTAACTGCATATGCAGGTTCACAACTTAAACAGGAACCAGTCCTTCATCATAACGACTTACCTATCAATTATGTTGAACCTTCAAGTCAAGTAATTTTAAAAACTGAAGAAAAAATTAAAGATTTATTCAACTTACAATATGATAATGAATACACAATTCAAAAAATTGGTACGCAAACATACTGGATTGGCGTTCAATATTATAATGCTACCGTTATAATAAATGATGAAGGTGTCTTAGTGATTGATCCCCTAGGACCTGACAGTGCTAAGGCACTTTTTAATGCCATTACCTCAATCACAGATAAACCCATTACTGCTATTATATATTCCCACTATCATTTAGACCACATTGGTGGTACAAACACATTAATTGCGCTTAATAATAAAAAATATCCAAACAACGCCAAGCATCATATTCGTATTATTGCGAATAAACAGATAAACGATAATATTAAACAATATGCAAGCTTGAGTAACAATGGCTCACGTATCCCCAAGGTACCGCTTCCTACCGAAACATTTTCTAAAAGTATGAAGACCATTCATTTTGGCAAACAACAACTTATACTAAAGCGTTTGAAAGGTGCGGGGCATACCAAAGACAATACATTAATCCTGCTCCCAGAAGAAAGGGTTATACACTTTGCAGATATGATTAATCCAGACCAATTGCCATTTTATAATTTTGCTGGTGCTGAACATTTCCCCCATGGATATATTCGTGACTTAAATTATTTAGTCAGCGACAAATTTAGTACCAAATGGGATTTTATAAATGGCGGTCACGGTAATATTGGCACTAAAACAGATATCCAAAAACTACTTGACTATATACATGATTTAACTAAAGCGACAAAAGAAGCTCTAAATTCAGCGGATTACCCTACAAATAAAGCTGATGGTAATCACTTTATTTGGTTTAAACATTGGCAAAATACCATTACCAAACAAGTTAAAGAGCGTTTGAGAAATAAGTATAGCCATATGTATGGATTTGATGCAGGTGTCGTTGAAAGCCATGCGGCTATGGTCTTAAATGAACTTATGGATCATTAACAATAAAACACTACTCACCTTAAAACAATTACGTTTTTTAAACGCAACATTTCCACAACTTAATTCATCATATTAAATTATCAATAAGTTTATAGTATGAAAATTTTAGTGCTACAAATATTTTCACTTTTATTACTATCAACTACGCTTAGTGCTGAAGTGCGCGTTGATACGTTAAGTAAGACCAGAACCAGTTGGGATGGAACACCCCTCCCTGCTTACCCTGCAGGTCAACCAGAAGTGACTGTTCTAAAGTATACCATCCCTCCAAATACTCAGCTCCCACTTCATAGACACCCCGTAATAAATGCTGCATACGTATTAAGTGGTGAGTTAACAGTAATTAAATCAGAAGGAAACCAAACTAAACACTTAAAAGCCGGAGAAACTCTTGTTGAACTTGTCAACCAATGGCACTATGGCAAGAATGAAACTGAACAGCCTACAGAACTTATCGTGTTTTATGCTGGTATTAAGGAAGAGCCTTTGACAGTTTTACAAGAGTAAAAGGAATTCATTAAAAATGTAACAATTCAACTAAAGCACTGCTATAAATAATATAGTAGTGCTTATTTTATTAAAAATAATCAAATAAATAACTGTCACCTGACACTAAAATACTTTGCAGTTTTACTTACGAGCGCGGTATCTTTTATAGCGCTCTTTGGTGGCTGCCACCACTTATCTGCCAGCTTAATATCACCCGTCAGGGTAAATAAAAAAGACTTAATTTGTTGTAACTCTTCAGGGGTCAACCCTAACGGTAAAATATCAAAATGTGGCCTGGAAGGGTGCTGCTCTCGGTCATAGTAAGGTGGAGTAGGCTTATTGTAGTGTGCTAAAACATCATCCAGAGTGGCAAACTGCCCACTTTGCATATAAGGTGCTGTTTCAGCAACATTTCGCAAAGAGGGTGTTTTAAAAGCACCTACAAGTTCTGGTCCTTGTTTTTTTAAATAAAGCATTTCCTGACAGTCGTGTTTATCTGCATCACTCCATAATGACAAACACGTAAATTCATCTTTTAATAATGCAGCTACGCCATCATAACGCCCCATATCAACCTGTTTTATATCTGCTTCAGGTGCACCAATATTATGAAACTCATAGTTGGTAAAAAGTGGACCATTGTGACAGCTGGCACAGTTGCCTTTTCCCATAAATAACCTTAACCCTGCAACTTCATCTTCTGTGTAAATTTCTTTCAGTTTAACCGTATTACCTGTATCTTTTTCAAGTTGTTTAACAAATAAATCAAAGCGACTTGGCAATGGTCGTAATTGGCGCTGATAGGCCATTAGTAATTTGCCTACATCAGCAAAAATTCGATTGATTAAACTTTGTTGTTCTTGACTGATTTCCTGCCAGTTTTTTTGACCTTGCGTTACACCATCTGGACTTGCTGGAGTTCTAAGTTTTAATAATGAGGTGAGTTGCTGAAAATATTCCTTTGATACTGAGTTATTTGACTTCTCTAATTCTGTCATCAGCTGTTTATAAGAGGGCAAATAGTGTTGTATAAATAACTGGACCACTTCCAATCGACTTAACCCATGCTCAACACCAGACTCCATTGGACCTAATGCTTGAGACCACAAGCTATCCTTACGACCATCCCAGAATTGCCAAGGACTATAAGCAGCGCCTATGATAGACGGCGCATTGCGTCGTGTTTCTGACATGCCTTTTGATACGACTAGACCATCAGTAAAATACCGCTGCGGATTATGACAAGTTGCGCATGATACTTGTTGATTTGCACTAAATCTCGTGTCGAAAAAGAGCTGCTTGCCAATAGATGCGGCAGCTAGCGAATCTGCAAACTGGTTATCTTGAGCATCAGGTAATGGTGGTAAATTGGATAAATTAAACTGTGATAAAAATTGAATATCTCCAGCAGTAAATTGGTATACACTATCGTCGCTATAAACATTCTCATTCAATATCCATAAAACGAGCAACAGGAAAATATGTTTTATTATTAAGTGTCCGTTCATAGCTATTATTGTTTAATGAATAAGGCTCTTTTTTTAAATGCTATAATACAATATTAAATTTAACCGTATCCTGCTCGTTATTATGCGGAATATCAAACTCCATAACCCACCAGCCAATCATTTGAAATTTGATTCCCTCCACAAGATAAACGCCAGGCTCTACTTCTTCTGTGATTCTAGGTTGTGTTGGTAAGCCATGAACATGCCCAGGCATATGACCTCTTACTTGAATGTTTTTATTACTAACAGCTTGTCCTTTGAGATTTGTAACAATTAAATACCACTGATGAATTGTATTTAACGGAACTGAAGGATCACTCTCTGCTGTTAACACGGTTAAGTCGTCTGATACCGGTTCAACATGGGCAAAATAGTGCAAGTCTCTGGACAACTGAAAGCTTGAAGTATCCAAAGGCGAAGGAATCGTTTGATTATTCATTGCAGGAATGGAAAGCGACATATCAGCAACAGGTTCTTTAACTGTTTGCATTACTTTAGGCATTGACGGGTGAACACTACGAATTTGAGTATTATGTGCAATAATTTGGTGCTTGGCAGGCATTAATGACATTTCGCCTTGTAGCTTTATTCGTGACGGCCAACCTTTAACCATAGCCTGTTTTAATAATTGATGTCCAAACTGCTTGTAACGACTGCCTTGTTGGCGATTATCTGCACCTTGTTTTTGCCATTGCAATATCTGACTTGCTAATAGATTGGCTGCATCACTTAATTGCTGTCTAGTATAGTCATCCTTAGCAGAGCGCGCTGAAGCCCTAAGTTTATTTACGTCTTTACGTATTGTGTTTGCGCGACTAATAAGCTCGATTGAACCTAGTTCTAAATTTCTTCCATCATAAATAAGTTCAGCAGCGATATCTAATGAGTCAGAAGTAGGCTGAGGCTTCTCTGCTGCAACCTCAGCACTATAAAGATTATGACTCGATAATAAACCCACCGTCACCACCCACCAACAAACAATATAACGGCTACCGCTTTTTCTTAATCGAGCTAATCGTCTAAAGCTTTGCAAAATGTTAGTTATGAGTGATATTGACAGTATAATCTTCAACCTCTCCATACTTAAATTCACTACAAGCTGATGGTGCACTATTATAACGCATAGACACTCGGAGTCGTGTTTTTCCCTCCTGTGCTGATGAAGGAATAGCTAAAACTCCATTTACTGTTGAAGAAACGGCTTCATTTGAACTAAAAACCATTTCACCAGTATCATCAAAATCACCATCTTTATTCAAATCAATCCAAATTTTCCAATACTCATTAAATTTTATGCCTGAATATCCAGGTTGTAGCACTATATTGCTTTTTCCTACAACCAAATTAACTTCTTCTTGTGTAAAATCAGAATATTGACTTGCACCTGAATTATGTGAGTACTGGCCAAGCTGTACCCCTGCTATCCATTCATAATTAGCATTAGTACTGCTGGAGTTACAATAAGTGGGATTTGGATCAGGTTTGTTAATCACATCCCAATCAGGATTAACAACAAACAATCCATTACCAATATCACTTAACACGATATTTCCACTGTCAAAGTACACATAATTACTCCATGTACCTGAAAACTGTGCACTATTTGAACCTGGAATAGAATCAAAATATGCCACTTCTTCCAGCTTTCCATTTTCAATATCGTTGGTGCTTAAAATACGTAGTCCTGCACGATAATTAGTCTCAAAAACAAAACCATCCTTTGTATAAAGATTATGATCAATTGCGGTTGTTGGACCAACGTAACGTCCTATTTCTATAGGATTATCCAACTGCCTTACATCATAAATATAAGATGTTGTATTAATACCATTACGCTGTTCATCCAACTCATCATTCATAATCAGGATGTTATGTTCGTCATTAAGAAACCATCCCTGATGGGTATACTGCGCACCTTCATACGGTGTTCTGGATATTTGTTTTGGATTCGATTTATTCGTAACATCTACAATTGTTATTGTATCCTCGTTGTAACCAATACATATTTCATGCTGATAAAACTGTATATCAGCCCCCTTATATACAACACACTGTGTATCATGGGTATAACCATCTGCAGAAAAACATCCAGCGTAGACAGGTTTTTGAGGATCAGAAACATTCACCATATACAAACCGCCACTACACTGGTTACTCCCTACGATATAGGCATAACCTGTATCTTCATTTATGGCAATATTATGCGCATTACCAAATCCATCTAAATGTGCAGTTTCCTGCAATGTTTGGCCTGGTGAGGGTAAATCACGTAATGTCGTTAAATCAAAAACCTGAAGACCATGAGTTCGATTACCACTGCCATCTGCCACAATAAACGCATGATCATTATAGGTTTTAATATCCCGCCATGCAGCAGAACCATTATTATGAGAAGGTAGAAAACCCAAGAACACGGGTTTTAGAGGATTTGTTATATCTACAAATGATGTACCATTGGTTCTACCGACGATGGCAATCTCTGCGCCAGTGACAGGATCCGTATAACCCCATATATCATTCAGGTTTGCTGATCCTCCACCCATTTTTTCTTTTGCCAAAAATGCCTGTAAGTCAATGTTTTTACATGGGTAACCACTGGCATTTCCATTTTCACATTTTGTGGAAACATCACGTAACATCAATTTCGGCTTTTTGCCTTCATTGCTGTCATCAAACTTAAACCCATCGGGAAACATCGCGCTATGCCCATAGCTGAACATAGGTAAACTCAAGCCAGCTATAAAACCAACAAAACTGGCACTATATGAGTTCCTTCTCATTTGCACGCTCCTTGTCTTTGTCACTTTAAATCGCTTGAGTTTTAGCCTATGACCAGCTATATCTTTGGCTAATCACCTTGCTACAGGCTACTCAAAGCGTTTCCCCTAACAGGGTATGTTTAACTACAAAAAATGGCCTTGGAGGTCCGCATTGTGAACTTTATTATATTTTATGCACATTTGTACCAATAATCTTAGTTATCACTTTAAACTTGGCATATTAACAACCACAATTAATACATACTAATGTGAGCCTAAGATTAATGTGTTAAAAGTAATTCACTTACAATTATTAGTCCAGCATCTACTAAGTCAATCTATGACTCTTTTATTGCCAGCATCACAACTTATGTGAGGTGCTTTGTTTTCCATACTTATTAATAGTGCTTTTTTCATTTTATTAGTAAAATATCTAGTCATTAAACGACTTTCTTCTGCTAACAACCGCACTACCTGCTAACCTTATAAAGTAAAAAAAACGGTTAGACCAGATAGTCAAAAACAACTGACAACAAACTGTTTAATGGAGCATGTTATGAAAACGAAGGACTGGTACTCTTGGATAAACTTAATGCCCCCCAAACCTGATGACTTCCATGTAATAGGTGAAGTATACGTAGCAAATCCTGGCGTAAAAGCCATGCTATGTACAAGAGAACCACAGGGCATCAACCCTGAAATATTACTACTCGATTTACACTTAATTCAGGAACCAGGCATGTGGGCTCAGGTTATGACCTGGACACAAGCAAAGTATGATAAAGTACTTACGCCTAAATCACCTCGCTATCGTCAAGTAGATATATTCTTTAACAATGAACCCATTGCACAGACAAATGTAGAAGAGATTCACTGATAGCATTATTGCATTCATAGACTCTTATTAAAAATATCACAAAAAGAGTAAAAATACTTAGCATAAGATTATTATAATGCTAGCCTATTGCAGTTTGGCTAGCGATTACTATATTAAAATAACTACGCTTGCCCACAGGATACACTTTGAATAACCATTCCCCCCTTTTTTAACATCGAGAATTTTTTAGAGGTGCCCTCACTCAGACTTCCAAGTTTGCTTAGCAAGCTAATAATGTTATAACTAATGTTCCTGTAAAACTTCACAGACTTATATAAGGAGTTATCAGTGAAAACACACGAAAAAATAAATTACGTTGAATTTCCTGCACATGACTTATCCAAAACAAAAAAATTTTTTTCTGCTGTTTTTGACTGGATATTTGAGGATTATGGCCCTGGCTATACGGCTTTTAGTAACCAAGGTGTTGATGGTGGATTTTATCAATCAGAGTTAAAGTCCTTAACAAGTCACGGAGCTGCTTTATTAGTGTTTTATAGTGACGACTTAGAAAGTACACAGAGTAAAATAGAAAAACATGGTGGAGAAATAGCTAAGCCTATCTTTTCTTTTCCTGGAGGACGACGATTTCATTTTATCGAGCCAAGTGGTAACGAATTTGCAGTATGGTCCGATACATAACACCAGTCTTATTTTTATTGCTATCTATCCCATGTCATCATACACCATATGATTGTTTGGAGTGGCTTGTGCAAAAAAGCACTAGTCACTCCAAAACTAACCCAATTAATCGTCACAAATCACATGTCAATGGGTTTGTACCTTCTTCAGCCAGTTTGCCTAATTTTGCACGCAATTGTTTAAATTTATTCGTATACGCTTCAGGAGCCTCAAAAACCTGTATCTTTGAAGCCAGTCCATTTTCTTCAGCCGCAGTAAGCACTCCACGACATGAATCACATGCTGCCTTATCGACATAACCTTTTAATGTTCCTCCTGCTTGAACACGCCCATTTTGCTGTAAGTTATACAGATGGTGGATGCTTTTAACCTCTGAATCATAAAACCGGTTCACACCATCACTCGTGGTACGTCCTGCATATATTTTTGCAGCATTAGCATCATACTTTGCAAATGGATGATGCCATTTAATTGGCTCAATACTTTCAGGTAGCTGATTGCTTCTTGCATACCAATGAACCGATGGTCCCTTTGGAGGTTGATAAACCCAGTAAGAAATTGTACCTTTTCTAATCGTATTGTTAGTTATTTTCTTATACTTAGAGGCGCCTATTTTATCTTTTTGCTGAATATGATAGTGGGTCTGTACCCTTAAGCCATCTTTTAACTTAAAGTCCATAAATCCTTTTGGTGCCTGTGTTATAAACTCCACAGCATGAAGGTCAGCTGTTACACATAGCGCAGAGATAATAGCCCATTTCGTTAGTTTTAACATAATGATACGCCCTAAATTCGACAGAACTGACGTTGATATTCTTCCGCTGCTAATGCTTCTTCCGCATCTGCCTCTGACTCTAACACCGATAATTCTTCACGCTCAACAATTCCAGCTTCAGCAAGCTCTGTTGCTTCCAAGGCTTCAAAAACGTCAAAAAATGCAGCACCTAGTCCATCTAATGCGAAGAAAACTCCGACAAATTCTAATAACTTTTGTCCAAGTGTTGGCGGTTGGTTTGATTCAGTTAATTTACGGTGATCAATTTTTAATTGCTCTGGAAACCAACGATCCATGAGCTGCTTATTGCTCATATCACTGAGACAATAACGACTGACATAACTTTGATCATATAAATGCTTTCCCTCTTTAGTGCATACTACCTCAAAAAATCCTTGATCATTCCGATAAGCAACAGCCAGCCTTACCAACTGATACTGGGAGGGGATACTTTCAACGTTATAACGATAATTGGACTGGCTTAAGCTAAAACTTAAATAATCTTTTAATGCGTCTAAATCCTCTGAGGTAATTGGCTGATTATATTTCACTAAATGATCAATAGCCTGAGGATAAATACCATTTTCAGTCCACTGATCAGCAGCTGTAACTTTTTTTGCATTCCGCATTAACTGTGCTGCTAAGGCATATTTAGCGCGCAAAGCAACACCCGGTATTTTATCCTTTGCACCATTATATATATCTTCATCCACCCCAGATAAAGTACGCTGTAGCAGGATATACTGGTCAGGTTTATCTATTGAAGTTGCTTTTTCATAACCTAACTGTTTTTTTAACTCTAAAAAAAAGTTAATACTTCCGGGTATACGATTTTGTGACATTAAAAACTGGTTCCATGCTTCTTCTGCATCGGTGAACAACCTTCGTTCCACATCCGTGGCAATATTGTATAACTCATCCTTACTACGTACTTCTGAATATAAATCTGTTGTATTAACCAAAAAAAGTTCTTTTATTCGACTATCAGTTATATTATACGATTTTGACTCACTATTTTTTAGCGCCCATCGTAACGACTTTATCGGTGTATTTAAATGCTTAGCTTCATTTAATGAAGGTGTCTGAGCAAATGTATAACTGATTGAAGAAATCCCAAAAACGACAGACAACATTATTTGCTTATTTTTCTTCATACTATTTTCCTTTAGCGTTACCCTTGCTTACTATTTTTAACTTCTCATATTAAACAACATACAAAAACAGCAAACTTAATTAAATCCCCTATTAACCTCCCGACAAACTGTCGACAATAAAAAGCATAAAACATTTTATGCAACAATTATTCATAATAAAAAATAAAACCACGAAGAGTATAAAACATTTAAAGCTACAATAATTACATTAATCACCATTTTCGAATCAATTAATACAACAACCCATTATTCACATCAAGCACTTTTATTTTAAATTTATTTTTTTGATATTCCAAACAACATAATCGAACAAACAAAGCAATTAAATAGTGACGACAAGCTCTCATCATGTCACCTTCATTAACAAATACACACAGATCATTCATATCATTTATTTAAATTAATATATTTTTCATTTTATTCACCCACAAAAAAACCGGCTATTAGCCGGTTTTTTTTGATATTTAACATTACAGGTTAATTAATAGCTAACCATGAAATGTTAATCATCTTTTCCAAAAACTGTATTTTCCTGCTCTTGCACTCGAATAAACGTTGTCCGTTTGGTCAGCTCTTTTAGCTTAGCCGCACCAACATAAGTACATGTTGAACGAACCCCACCCAAAATATCCTCAATAGTATTATGTACAGAGCCACGATAAGGTAATAACACTGTTTTACCCTCAGCTGCACGGTAATTTGCAACACCACCCGCATACTTTTTCATTGCAGAGGCAGAAGACATTCCATAAAACTGAACAAATTTTTGTCCGTCTTTTTCTATCACTTCGCCACCACTTTCATCATGTCCTGCTAACAAACCACCAAGCATGACAAAGTCAGCACCGCCTCCGAACGCCTTAGCCACGTCGCCAGCACAAGTACAACCACCATCACCAATGATACGACCACCTAAACCATGGGCTGCATCACCACACTCAATAATTGCAGATAGCTGAGGATAACCAACACCCGTTTTTACACGTGTGGTACATACAGATCCTGGCCCAATACCCACCTTAACAATATCAGCTCCCGCCAGAATAAGTTCTTCAACCATGTCACCTGTGACGACATTGCCCGCTGTAATCACTGTATCAGTGAAAGACTCACGAACATTCTGAACAAACTCAACTAAATGCTCTGAGTAACCATTGGCTATATCAATACAAATAAATTTTATATCATTCGACAACTGCAGTATTTCTTTAAGCTTTTGAAAATCCCGTTCAGAAGTGCCCGTTGACACCATGACATAATTCAAAAGTTTTTTATCTGCATTTTCAAGAAAAGTAGCCCACTCTGCAACGCTATAGTGCTTATGGATAGCCGTCATCACCTGATGTTCTGCAAGCGCTTGAGCCATAGCAAAACTGCCCACTGAATCCATATTTGCAGCTATAACAGGTACACCAGACCATTGACTACCACTGTGTTTAAAAGTAAAATCGCGGGTTAATTCAACTTGAGATCGGCTATTTAGGGTTGAGCGTTTCGGTCGAAACAAAACATCACTAAAACCCAGTTTCAAGTCGTTTTCGATTCGCATAGTTAATCCTTCTATTAACTAACTTTCATTGCTCCTTTTATAGTTTCCTATTGGCAGATAGTAGACTATATAAAAAGCAGGCACAAAAAAAACCGGAGCGTTGGCAGACGCTCCGGTTTTCAGCATTATATACAAAAAGGCTGCTTTGGCAACATAAAGTTATCCCCTTCATCCATTCATTTTGGAATAACTTGCGACAAAGGAAATGAGCAATCATACTTTTCCTTTTTATTGGCGCTATAACAACCCTCTTATTAATTAAGTTAATTTTAAATAAATCGCAAAGAATTTATTCGTCTCCGATACCAGAAGTCACTTCTTATTACGCTATTCAATACTACCTCGCCAGTGTGTATTTCAACTTGAAATAAAAAAAGCCCCTAATGCACTTCGAACACATTTTGTTCACATTTTTTGATGTGACACAAATCTCAAATTGGTTAATATCATTATACTCTGCCCACTTTTCCCTGATGAGGTAATCTGCATGACACGAATTCTCAGCTCATTATTCCTACTGACTACCTGCTTCTGGTTCACTACTTTCACGAGTGCCAATGAAGGTGAACAAACCGACGCACAAGAGTATGCAAAATGGGCCCAAAACACCTGGGAAAAGATGAATCGCCAAACAGGTACTATTATCCTACCTAATGGCGTTGCCACCTTGAATGTACCTAATGATTTTTACTATTTAAGTCCAAAAGATGCTGAAGTAGTACTTGTTAAATTTTGGGGCAATGTTCCCGGCGATACCACACTAGGCATGCTTTTTCCTGCCTCATATACTCCATTTGATAGTAATGCCTGGGCAGTTGAGATTGATTATGAAGAAGATGGTCATGTAGACGATGAAGATGCTGCTGATATCGACTATGATGACTTGCTTGCTGATATGCAGTCTGCTGTCAAAGAAGCCAGTAAAGAGAGAGTCGCTCAAGGCTATGAAAGTATTGATCTCGTTGGCTGGGCAGCTACGCCATACTATGACAGTAAAGGCAAGAAATTGCATTGGGCCAAGGAGCTCAAGTTTGGCGATAGTGAAGATAATACGCTGAATTACAATATTCGTATTTTAGGCCGCAAAGGCGTACTCACCATGAATTTCATTGCGGGTATTAATCAGCTTCCGCAAATTAACAATCAACTTGATACCGTCCTTACCATGGCCTCATTTAATGAAGGCCAGCGCTACAGTGACTTCGACCCATCAATTGATAATGTCGCAGCATATGGTATTGGTGCTTTAATTGCGGGCAAAGCAGCAAGCAAGTTAGGCATTCTTGCTGGTTTACTATTGGCATTAAAAAAATTCTGGATTGTCATTGTCGCAGGGTTTGTTGGGGTATTTCGTTGGATTAAAGCAAGATTTAATTAACACTGTCAGTCTCACTGTAAAAAAGCGCTCGTGAAACAGCGCTTTTTACTCTGCTAGTTTGCTAATCTGTAAGTTTCACCCCACACATATAATATCCTTACTACGCACCCTCACCAGGCAATAATCAAGCAGTCTAAGCAACATCTGAAGATGTTTGACACGGAGTTGTTTTTGTCTGTGAAGCACTGGTTTTAACCCAGCTTTCATGTTGCCATTCACAACGTGCTTGAAGTTCTTCATCAGGCAAGTGGCAGCTATTATTCGCATACCAACTAAATGTATGAAACCCCGTAAGCTCGGTCTCTAAATGCACGGTGGCAGCGACCCAATACATTTTCTTTAGTACAGTCTCAAACTTTTGTAACCACTGCCCCCAGTCCCCTTCAACTTCGCGATAAGACGCACCAAAGTGGATTACTTGGGTCAAATAAGTGCCATATGAAGGCTCGACACCAGACACTGCAAATAGATCACGTGATAAAAAAGGCCACTCATCATGCTTAGGAAGCGAATTAATCACCCGAAGATTATGATAGCGACGCTTTAATATTTCATTCTCACTGCCTGATGGCAAATCCTTGATACAACCATAAACAATGGATTCGCGATCCAAAAGCTACTCCTTAAATAACCGACAAAAGTCGTCTATTATGCCCAGCTCCCTATGGGGAAACAACTCAGTTACTCAACCTTTTAACGATTAACCTTACAATTATCTATTACTAGTGGATACTTCCAGCTCCAGACAAAAGGTTAATGCTTAAAGGGCAAACAATAGTAGTGTCCGAGACCTGCTAAGTAAAACCTAGTCACGGCAATTTCGATGGCATTTCACAAAAAAAGTCTGAGCTTTGCTTAACCAAATAAATTCTGCCAAAAACCTGGCGTCTTTAATGAAGCTTCACAGTGTTGCAGCTGATTTTCATATTGTTTAGCTTTACGTTGTACCCGACGCGCAACCCCTTGCAACCAGCCTTTACGTTTGTATGTTCCTCGACGGAAACCACCCCATCCTTCGTGATAAGTTAAATACTGTAACTGTGCATTATTTTGCGAAACACCATTAATCTGACGTGTTTTCTTGGTATACCAACCAATAAAATCTATCGCATCCGAAAAATCGTCTCGGACAGCTCCCCAACGTCCTGCTTCACGCAAGTAGTCTGCCCAGGCACCATCAATTGCTTGTGCGTAACCATAGGCTGAAGAACGATGAGGTCCTGGAATAAAGCCCAAATACCAACGACGAGGTGGGCGTGCATTAGCAATAAAACTAGACTCATGATACATAATGGCCATCATCACTGGGATGGGGGTTCCCCAACGTTGATGACTGGTATTGGCCGCCTGATACCAATCCAGATTATCAGCAAAAACATCACATAAATTATGAGGATTTTCTGGTGGGGGCGTATGAGCACACCCTGATATCAGCACACTAAACAACAGCAACGACAGCCTCAATCGCTGTCGTACTGTTCTGCATCTTGGGGATGCATTATGTTTCCAATAGTGCCAATAGATCGTGCTCATCGAGTATTGGGATTCCTAATGACTCAGCTTTGCTTAATTTAGAACCTGCTTTCTCTCCAGCAATGACTGCTGTAGTCTTTTTTGACACAGAACCCGCTACTTTTGCTCCCAGCAATTGTAATTTTTGCTTAACTTCGTCACGACTCATGACGGATAATGTGCCAGTTAACACATATGTTTTGCCAACCAATGGTAAGTTTTCCTGCTTGGTCTGAGACTGTTCAGGCCAATTTACCCCGGCCGCTTTAAGTTGATCTATCACCTCTCGATTATTCTGCTGTTTAAAGAAATACACAATGTGATGTGCAACAACAGGCCCAATATCAGGCACTTGTTGTAAGTATTCCTCTTCGGTATCGATTAAAGCGTTTAAGGAGCCAAAATAACTGGCCAAAGTAAGCGCTGTTGTCTCCCCAACTTCTCGAATACCTAAAGCATAAATAAAACGAGCCAATGTAGTGTGTTTAGAACGTTCAATTGCGTCTATCAAGTTTTGGGCTGACTTATCACCCATGCGCTCAAGTTGTATCAGTGCATCCTTTTCAAGTACATACAAATCAGCGACTGAGTGTACAAGTTCCTGATCAACCAACTGCTCAACTAACTTATCCCCCAAACCATCAATATCCATTGCTCGCCGACTGGAAAAATGCTTTATCGCTTCTTTACGTTGGGCTGAGCACACTAACCCACCGGTACAACGTAAGGCTGCTTCTCCTGCAATCCGCTCCAATTCAGAACCACAAACCGGACAGCTCATAGGTACAACAATATCCTGCTCTTTCCCAGAACGTTGTTCTAAGACCACACGCACCACTTTAGGAATCACGTCCCCAGCCCGATGAACAATGACTGAATCACCTACTTTAATCCCCAATCGCGCAACTTCATCCAGGTTATGCAAGGTTGCGTTACTCACGGTAACCCCACCAACAAAAACCGGCTTGAGTCGAGCAACAGGTGTCAACGTCCCCGTTCTTCCCACTTGAAATTCAACCGCTTCCAATGTGGTCATTTCTTCTTGCGCTGGAAACTTATAAGCAATGGCCCAACGTGGTGCACGAGAGACAAAACCCAGTCGCTCTCTTAAGGCTAATGCATTCACTTTAAAGACGATGCCATCGATTTCGTAAGATAATTGCTCACGACGAGACAGTAATTGCTGATAGTAAGCATCACAGGCTTGAATAGAAGGCAGGACAGCCATTTCCTTATTGATTTTAAAGCCCCACTTATTCAGTTGCTGCAGGATTTGACTATGATCTCCTGGCAGCTCATTGCTACAAATACCCACACCATAACAACACATTTCTAAAGGGCGGGTAGCCGTAATGCGAGAATCTAGTTGTCTTAGACTACCTGCAGCTGCATTACGGGGATTAACAAATGTTTTTTCACCTTTTGCCTGAGCCTGTTCATTAAACTGGAGGAAACCAGCCTTAGGCATATAAACTTCCCCCCGAACTTCCAAATGATCAGGCACATCCGCAGCTAAAAGTACTAATGGAATTGAATGAACTGTCCGTAAATTCTGGGTAATGTCTTCACCACGCTGCCCATCCCCACGTGTTGCACCCCGAACCAGTTTCCCCTTTTCATACAACAAACTAACAGCAATACCATCCAGCTTTGGCTCTGCAACATATTCAATATCAGAAATTTCTAGCCGTTCCCTGCATCGACGGTCAAAATCCTGTAACTCCTCTGCTGAAAATGCATTGTCCAACGATAACATTGGCATTTCATGCATCACTGTCGCAAATGCACTCGCGGGTTCTGCACCTACCCGTTGAGAAGGAGAGTCTGCGGAAACAAGTTGTGGATAATCCTGCTCCAGCGTCTGTAAACGTCGCATTAAGCGGTCATATTCTGCATCAGGAATGGCTGGCTCATCTAAGACATAGTAACGGTAATTATGCTGATTAATTTCCTGTCGAAGCTGTTCAATTTCACTGACAACATGAGGGGGAATGGTCATAGCCAAATACCTAAATACGTCTAACCGTTAATAAAGCAGATAAAAATAATACATCATAAAAAAAGCCGGTGCTGTTATAGACCGGCTTATGCCATACCCTTCACTTTGGGTATAAAATTCAGTGTGTTGTTAATGTACTACAATCCAGGGGCTATAAGCACCAGCAAAATGATTAACGCACCATTTGTTTACGTACCAGGTGACGTCGTTCATAGTCCATAATGCGCTGTTTGCAGTGTTCAAGTGTTTGTTGTGTCATCACACTACGATTTTCGTCTTTTAAGCTCCCACCTAATGTGGACACAATATCATGGGCCGTTAATGCCATTTGCTCAAACGCACGCATTGGTTTATCCGGTCCTGGTAAGCTCATAAAAAAGCTGACAGCAGGTGTACAGTATTCATCCATATTATCAAGATCAAATGTACCTGGTTCTATACCATTGGCCATGCTGAACATCAAAGCACCTTTTGCACCTCGTGTTACAGAAGTGTCGTAGCAATGAAAAATATTCATATCGCCATATCTCAGGCCATTTCTGGTGAGAATAGCTAATAGTTCACCACCCGCAAACGCGGTATCAGCCTTGGCAATTACATGAATCACAATAATATCTTCAACAACTTTACTTTCTTCTGTTGATTCCTCAGTAGAAGACACATCAGCAGCCGCTTTCTTAGATTGTTTCCAGCCTTTATTAGACTCCTTGCCACTTACTTTACTGCCAGACTTGGCAGCCGTTTTAATGCCATCTGCCGCATTTTTAAGTAATGATGTATGCGTGGACTCCCCTTTTGCTGAACCTTTACGTCGCTCGTGATGGGAACCACTCATGGCTATAGCGCTGACATGATCTGCAGGATTAGCAACCAGAGGCTCTTCTTCACCGGCATAACTGTCAGCCACTTTATCGGTTATTACGGGTGGCTCCTGATCAGCAACTTGCATAGCATCAGCATTTTTTTGTTTTTGTTGTGCTGACTGCAAACGCTGGACAAGGGCTTCCTGCCCAGTATTTGAATATGGTTGCTTATGACTATCAACCTGATCAGAAAATGACGCATCAGCAGATTCCTGTTGAAAATGAGGCTCTACTTTATTAAGCGCTGCTTGCTCTGCATCATGTGCTGCTTGTCCTTTTACCAGGCGAGCACCACCATGAGGCAATTCTCCATTACAATCGTCGTAATAATCTACCCCGCCACTGAGTCCCAAAGAAAGCTCATCTGCTTTCTTCCGGTTAACCCGCATACGACGGTAGCCGTCAAAAATGATACCGGCGATTAATAAAAAGCCGATAATAAATATGATTTCTCGCAAACCTATATCCATTGTGCCTTAACACCCTCTCGTCGCACACGCACAAGACCGTGGCAAGCAAGCTAGAAACTTTATCTTTAATTATGGTCCAGAGATAAAAAAGGTCGCAATAATAGGCGTAAAAAGTTTTCTTTTTTTCTCACCATTTCGTATCAGACTTGCCAATTACTCATTAGTTTAGTCTTTATACAGCGGCAAGTGCTGCTGCTTGCTCAATATCAACAGCCACCAAACGAGAAACACCAGGTTCATGCATCGTCACCCCCATCATCTGGTTGGCTGCTTCCATTGCGATTTTATTGTGCGTGATATAGATAAACTGTACCGATGATGACATCTCTTTCACCATGCGCGCATAACGACCCACATTGGCATCATCAAGAGGTGCATCAACCTCATCCAACATACAAAATGGCGCAGGGTTTAATTGAAAAATAGCAAAAACTAACGCAATTGCGGTAAGTGCTTTTTCACCACCCGACAATAAATGTATAGTACTGTTTTTCTTACCAGGGGGGCGTGCCATAATTGCCACCCCGGTATCTAATAAATCTTCACCCGTTAGCTCTAGATAAGCACTCCCCCCACCAAACACTTTGGGGAATAATGTTTGTAATCCATAATTAACCCGATCAAAAGTCTCTTTAAAGCGCGCTTTTGTTTCCCGGTCAATTTTTCGAATAGCTTCTTCCAAGGTTGACAGCGCTTGAACAAGATCATCATTTTGGCTATCTAAATACGTCTTGCGTTGTGATTGCGTTTGATACTCTTCAATCGCTGCCAGGTTAATAGCACCCAAACGTTGGATGCGCCCAGCAATTTTTTCCAATTCTTCTGCCCACTGTGCTTCATTTGCATCAGTAGGTAAGTTTTCAAGTACTGTAGTTAAGTCAAAAGCATCTGCTTGTAACTGCTCTTGTAAAGATTGACGCTGAACTTCCAAACTTTGAGCCGTTAACCGGTATTTTTCTAGAGCCGTTCTAACCTGTTGCGATTGCTGATCGGCTTGTGTTCTTTGCTGTTCAAGCTGACGCATACCATGGTCAATTTCACTGAGCTGCTGTTTTGCCTCAGTCATTTCTTCTTCAATCAACAAACGTTCTTCAAGCAGCGCTTCCAACTCTACGGTTAAATCATCAACAGGCAGCTCACTTTCCTCCAGGGAAGCCAGCACACTTTGTTTACGCGCAAGCAACTTATCAACCTGTTGTTGTAAACGAACCACGCCTTGTAACGTTGACGTCAACTGGGTACTGAGTGACTGTTGACGAAGCGCTAACTGATGGGCGGCATCTTTATCATGGCGGGCTTGCTGACGAACCTGATCCAGTTGTCCGCGAATACTATCCCGCTGCTGAAGTAAAAACTCGCGCCGTTCTTCACCTTGCGCCATAGCATCAATTGCTTCCTGCAACTTTAACCGCGCTTCAGCAACTCGCTCTTGCTCCAACGCTAACTGTTCACTGAGCTCAGCTTGCTCAAGCTTTAATCGTTCTGCCCGCGCTTTAACTTCATCCACTTTTACTTTTTTGGCGCTTAAGTCAGCTTGAAATGTTGATAGTTCCCGCTCTTCGCTACTCCGTTGCTGACGTTCTGCTTCCAGTTGCTGTTCCATATCCCGCAAGCATTGCTCTGCAATATGCAGGGCCTCTTCTTCTTGCTGAGTTTTGTCAGTTGTGCTTTCAATCTGTGCCTGAAGTTTAACCATTTCTTGCTGGCGGGCTAATATCCCAGCCGCTGCATTTTCTTCACGCGTAACTCTAAGCCAGTGATGAGATAACCAAATCCCCTCAGGAGTGATAATGCTTTCGCCAATGGACAAGCTAGCTAGCAAAGCAAAAGCTTCACCCAGTGTATCAGCTGTTTTGATGCCGCCCAGCCAAGGCTGTAAATCACAATCTGCAGTAATCACTTTTGCAAGTAATGAATTCTGTTCAGCCACGCCACTCACTGCTTGCTCAAAGCACTGAGTTTGTTTATAGAGTGTTAATGAGCCTGTGCTAAATGTGGCTAATGCTTCATTAAACGATTCAAACTGGTCAACCGCAAACGCTTGCAGATAGTCACCCAACACCGTTTCCACTGCCGTTTCCCAGCCAGGGACAACATTTAAACGTTCAGCTAAACGAGGCTTTTCATTTAATTTGTGTTCAACCAACCATTGCTGGTGCTCTTCACCATTATCACCCAAGGCTGCCTGGTGTAATGCATCAAGTGAAGCATAACGACCTCGTGCTTCCTGTAAAGTTTGCTGATGCTGATTAAGCTGCTGTTGATGTGTATTAATAACCTGACGTTGACGGGTAATTTGCTCTGATAGTGATTGAATTAATTCTTGCCCTTGCTCTTGCTCAAGTAAGCGCTCAGCAATACGTTCAGCAAGTATTTCAATTTCAT
Source organism: Zooshikella sp. RANM57 (assembly GCF_050749885.1). Taxonomy (NCBI): domain Bacteria; kingdom Pseudomonadati; phylum Pseudomonadota; class Gammaproteobacteria; order Oceanospirillales; family Zooshikellaceae; genus Zooshikella; species Zooshikella sp. RANM57. Next base: position 361,079 of record NZ_JBOIUB010000005.1, read on the forward strand.
CTACGAGAGGATCGATCTGCACACCCGCTTGCTCTTCACGCAAACGTAGTTGACGCGCCTGTAATCGATCTATTGTCTGCTCCCATTGTTGTATACGAGACCGCTCAACTTCTGCCTGGCGTTTTGGCTCAGCCACTTGCTGGTTAAAATGCTCCCAGTCAAACTGCCAACGTTGCATGGCTTCTTCAGCTTCTTGTAGTGCCTGAGCAGACATTTCTTCAGCTTCACGCAATAGCTCCAACTCCGGCTCAAGACCCGCCAGTTCATCCGTCAACTGCAATTCTAAACTTTGATCACTTTCTAACAGCTGTTGACTCTCTACAAGATTAGCTTCAGTTTGCTGTAAATCAGCCTTTAACTCTTGAGCGCGCGTTTTACTGTGTTGAATTGTTTGCTCTATTTTGCTGATTTCATTGCCTAAACTGTAAAATCGGCCTTGAACCTCATTAAAGCGGTCGGTTGCTTCGATATGAAACTGTCGCTTTTCTTCCAACGTTGCATCGACTGAGCGCTGTCCAGCAATGTGCTTTTCCAGTTCAACTTCCAGCGTACTCACCTGCTTACGTTCGGTAGTAAGTTTTTCATCAAGTGATTTCCACTTTAACGCCTGCAACTGCGCTTTTTTCAAACGTTCTTCAGCTTTATATTCTTTGTATTTTTCTGCAGCTTGAGCTTGACGATGTAAATGCTGCAACTGCCGATCAAGCTCTTCCCGTAAATCGGTTAATCGCTCCAAGTTTTCTTGTGTACGACGAATACGGTTTTCGGTTTCACGACGTCGTTCTTTATATTTAGAAATACCTGCCGCTTCTTCGATAAATACTCGAAGCTCTTCAGGCTTTGACTCAATCAAATTAGAGACAATTCCCTGGCTGATAATAGCGTAGCTCCTGGGGCCTAAACCTGTACCCAAGAAAATATCCGTAATATCTTTTCGACGACACTTAACCCCATTAAGGTAGTACGAATTTTTCGCATCACGTGTTACTTTTCGGCGAATGGATATTTCACTGTACTTAGCATACTCACCTTTAAGCGTACCATCACTATTGTCAAACACGAGTTCTACTGATGCCTGCCCAACAGGTTTACGTCCTTTGGAGCCATTAAAAATAACATCCGTCATTGACTCGCCCCGCAAATTTTTTGCGGAGCTCTCGCCCATTACCCAACGTACGGCATCAATGATATTTGATTTGCCACAGCCATTCGGCCCGACAATCCCACTCATATTCGTGGGAAATGGTACGGTGGTAGGATCTACAAAAGATTTAAAACCAGCTAGCTTAATACATTTAAGACGCATGGAAGTCTGCTTGCCTTAAGTACAACAATTTGAGTCAAAGTCCTAGCGAAACAATCGGGCCATTATCCTGATTTATCCGTTACAGTGAATTGTTTTTTGTTGTTAATTGTTAATTAACCACTACAGTTCCAGTGCTTGTTCACATTTATACCTTTTATAGTGCGGTATATAATTCACACATAACATCTACTAATGCAAAACAGCGCCTAGTGTAATCAGCTTTAATCTATGTGTATACACATTAGTCAGCCAAAACTACTTATTTACAAAGCATTTTGTATACCAGTCTCTGAAACAGTGCTAATAAACCAGCACATAAGCATGGGTACTATCTATCGCATAAAAGAGGTGTTTTACACTGCAAAATAACCCGTCACTTCCGTCATAAAACAACGCGTGCTAGCCCTGGAGGCTAGCACGCTAAAAAATTTCACAGCTAAGTGTGATTAAGCGGATACACTTTAGGCAGGCGTTACTTCTGATACACAATGCTCATTAGACATAATGGCTAAAACCAAGTCGCGATTACTATGTGCATAATCTCGTACTAACTGCTCGATACGAGCAATATCACGCTGCATAATCGCAATCAGGATTTGATTAAAAAAGTTAAGTGATTGTTCTAATTCTTCTTCACGACGTGATAGCGCTAAATGGTAGGTACGGTGAATGGCAGGTTGTAGATTATTAAGAATCTGGGTTAAATAAGGATTTTTAACAATGTTATTTGCTAAATCAATCACCACAAAACTACATTTGACGAACTCTTCTATATTTCCCTCACGAGCAAGATTCTTTAGCCGTTCAAGGTAAACTTCAAAAGGCTTCAGTTGGTGTAATTCCTTCCACTTTCCTGCTAACTCTACTGCTAACATGGTATAAAGGTTTTCCACCATTACGTACAAACAGCGAATCTTATGCTCCGTTAAGTCACTTACCATTGCGCCACGCCGAGGCAAAATATCAATTAAGTGACGACGTTGCAGCAACAGTAATGCTTCTCGAACAGACCCCCGGCTGACATCAAGCTCATGAGCTATTTTTAACTCTTGAATACGCTCACGAGACTTAAGCTTACCAGTGATAATTTTATTCGCTAAGTGTTGTGCAATCTGCTCAGTGAGGCTATCAGCAGCTTTGAAAAACATAATCGAAAACAGTCCCCCCAATAAAGCAAGATCAAGCAGCCAATACAGCGTATGGCGAACAGCTAGATGGGTGAGGCTTGGCTAACAGAGCAAGATTAACGGAAAACAGACTGTGTTACGTGAGCCAGGCCTTGGCCAAAATATCCATCCACTACCAGTCACTTACAAGTCACGTATAAACAGGTATCACTCACCCGTCGGCCCATTGGTATCTGGTATTTCTTCCACACGCCAAAACCACTAGGTTACCAATTTAACGCGTTTAACAAAAAACACCCCGCATCAATCAGCAACCTAATATTTATTTCTTGTTCCTTTACGGTACTTACTAAACATTTAAATTACTTAATAGATTGTTAACACAAACTGCATGATATTAACAACTACACAGCAAATGTTACTTCTCTTTATAACACGATACAAAAAACAACACTAGCAATGTAATGCGAATTCACGGCACGAAAGGTATTTTTAGTTTTATGACATCATCCTGATCTTTAACAGATATCCCTGGCTGGACCATTCGCCCATTCACTTGTTTAGGATCACCTGAGGCTGAAACCAGTGCCACCACATCCACAGTGGTCTGCTGTGATAATTTCATATCAGGCATCATACTCAGTCTATCGTCAAGAGTGACTAACTTGGGTAAGTCTGATAATTGTAAAACGCTTACCGCCACAGGCATCTTCACCCCAACAGGACGCGCCAAAACATACACTTTTGCTGTTCCTGGAAGTGTTGTTAACAGCTTTGAGTCGACTTCAACCAGCACCTGTAGTTTCACTGCGGCTGTTGTAGCAGATGAAGTTCCACTGTCTATTTCTGCTTGGGCCGAAGATGAAGTGTTTACTGACGTTGTTGACCCTGTTTGCTGCTCAGCAAGTAGTTGTTTTGCCTTAGTGATACCTTGTTGAATTGGCTGAGCTTCACCCTCAGGAATACCTGAGTCAAGAATTTGCTGCCAATGATCAATCGCCTGCTGATATTTTCCTGATTCAAATGCAGCAATCCCCAGTAAGCCAAGGGCTATTTGTTGTTTAGGTTGATGCTGTAAAGCTTGCTTAGCGTAGGCAACCACTTCATCCGTCATCCGATTACCCTTTGCCAAATATAGCGTTTCAGCCAGTCTCGCCATAACCTCTGCATCATTAGGCACGAGTGACTGTAATGATTGATAAGCTTTTAAAGACTCAGAATAACGCTGCTGTGCAGCATAGACTCTTGCCAGCCAAAACCAACCGTCTTTGTTCTCTGGTTGCTTTTGTACCGCACTTTCCAGTTTTTTGGTGAGTTCAGGCAAGGATAAGTTGGTCAATTCTGCAGAAGAAGGCATTGCAGCAACCATAGCAAGTTCCCGACTTGCACCGAGTTGCCAATAAATAGTCAGTGCCAGGCACGGCACAATAATCGCCATACCCCACATACTCAGCCTGGCTCGTTTTGATGTTATACCTTGGGTTAATTCAAGTTCTGCCTTCCCCTGCACATCCTTAAGCAGTTGTCGTTGTAACTCAACCACCATTTTTTGATGATCAATGGCTGAAATATCACCATATTCCAGGCTAGTGTTAAGTTCTGCTAACCGTTGCTGGTATAAGGTCACATTAAGCTGATTCTGTTGCTTTTCCTGCGCTAAATCCACGTCATCAGTCGTGCTTATTGCATCTACTGTAGCCACTGTTTTACGTAATAATGGCGACAAGATAAAAAAAACAGCCACTAAGGCAAGCACAATAAGACTTATCCAATACAACATCATCACGACTTTTCTGACTCCTTAAGAATCGCAGTTAGTGCAGCCTTTTCTTCTTCAGACAGTGCCTGTGGTTGTGCTTGAGATCGTCGTCGCCATAGCAGTCGCCCCAATACAGTAAGCCCAACCCCCAGCAAAATAAAAGGTAAGCTCCATAGTAGCCAAGTACGATGATCCCAGGGTGGGTTGTAAAGGACAAAATCACCATAGCGCGACTGCATAAAGTCAATAATGGCCTCATCAGGCTCACCAGCCTGCAACATTGTGTAGATTTTCCGCCGCAGATCCACGGCGATAGGTGCATTAGAGTCTGCAATATTTTGGTTTTGACACTTTGGACAACGTAACTCTTCTGTTAATAGCTGAAATCGCTCTCGCTGCTGATCAGAACTAAACTCATAGGTATCAATGGCCGCCCAACTCATTGATATCGAGCTTATGCCAATAAACAACACACCAATAAACCTGAGTAAGGCTATGCAGGATGCCTGACTCATGACGGATTCCCCTTTGCTTGCAGCTGTCTGACAATTGGCTGAAGTGATTCTCGCCATACCTGTTCATCAATAACCCCAATATGCTTGAAGCGAATGATACCCTGATGATCAACGACATAAGTCTCTGGAGCACCATATACGCCCAATTCAATGCCTAAATCCCCAGAGACATCAATCACAGTAGCTTGATAGGGATTACCCAGCTTCGCCAACCACTGCTTCGCCTGTTGGGTATCATCTTTATAATTAATCCCAACAATGCGCACCCCCTGCTGCTGAGCCAGCTTCAATAAAAAAGGATGTTCAACATGACAGGAAGGACACCAGGTTGCCCACACATTCACTAAAGTCACTTCACCCTTAAGCAGTGAAGTATCAAGTGTTTTTTGGTTTTCTCCTAAACCGGGGAGAGAAAACACGGGAAATGGCTTATTGAGTAATGCGGATGGTAGTGTACGGGGGTCCTGATACAAAGCCCGATAGAGAAAACCAGCCAGTAATAAAAACACTAACAGCGGGATGAATAACTTGAATCGTTTCATAGCAATACTTTACGCATGAGAATAGGCAGTTTCAGAGGTTTGCTCAGTACGCACCACAACCCGTCGCCGTCGATAACGCTTATCCAGCACTGCTAACATGCCTCCTAAAGCCATGATTAGCGCACCAAGCCATATACAACGAACAAAGGCTTTATAATGAATACGTACCGCCCAAGCGCCATCACCCAAAGGCTCACCCAGTGCTACATAGAGATCGCGTGTTAAGCCTGGATCAATGGCTGCTTCTGTCATCATTGAGCGCTGTACTTCATATCGACGTTTCTGAGGGTGCAAGGTTGTGACATAATCACCATTAGGGGTTGTAACCTTAATTTCTCCCTGATCCGCTTCAAAGTTGGGGCCTTTTACACGTTGAGTCCCCATAAAAGTAAACATCAACCCTGACAGCTGTAATCGATCACCGGGTGCCATGCGTAAATCACGCTCCTCACTATAAAAGCTGGTTAACACAACACCAAGAATACAAACCGCAAATCCAATGTGGCCCAAATGCATACCATAATAACTTAAGGTTAATTTCCGCAGTCCCTGCCAGGCTGATGTCTGATGCTTTAATTTACGGAATAAATCAGTCAATGCTGACAAGGCAATCCACAGAACGACTACCAGTCCAATCCACACGGGTAATAACCAACCTTGTGTATGCCAAACACTCAGGACCGAACCCAAAAGTAATGCCCCTAACAAAGCCCAACGTAAATAGCTAAACAATTGCAGCATTCGGCTTTGCTTCCAGTTAACCGTAATACCAATCCCTAAAAGCAGTGCGAGTGCAGCCATGAGCCAAGGAAAAAACTGGTTGAAATAAGGTGGGCCAACTGACAACTTGCTACCCGAAAGCGCCTCTGCCAGTAACGGATACAAAGTCCCTACAAGAATCAAGGCAGTGGCAATGGTTAACACAATATTATTCAGCAACAATAGTGTTTCTCTCGACCACAATGAGAATTGAGTACTACTTTGTACTGCAGGTGCACGAAGTGCGTATAACAGAAGAGAGCCACCCACTACGAGCAACAAAAAGACCAGAATAAATACGCCACGTTCTGGGTCCGTGGCAAATGCATGTACCGAGGTTAAAACGCCAGAACGAACTAAAAATGCACCTAAAAGGCTCAAAGAAAACGTTGCAATGGCAAGAAAAACGGTCCAGCTTTTAAATACGCCACGTTTTTCAGTCACCGCCAAAGAGTGGATCAGCGCAGTCCCCATCAGCCAGGGCATAAAAGAAGCATTTTCAACAGGGTCCCAAAACCACCAGCCACCCCAGCCAAGTTCGTAGTATGCCCACCAACTGCCCAGCGCAATACCTACTGTTAAAAAGCTCCAGGCGATTGTTGTCCAGGGACGAGACCAACGCGCCCAAGCAGCATCAAGGCGTCCACCTAACAATGCAGCAATGGCAAATGCAAAAACCACAGAAAATCCAACATACCCCATATACAACATGGGAGGATGAACAATCAGGCCAAAATCCTGTAATAATGGATTCAGATCGCGACCATCAATAGGTGCATGGGGTAATAAACGCTTAAATGGATTTGAGGTAAATAATAAAAAGGCTAAAAAACCAACACTACAAAACCCCAGAATACTTAACACCCTGGCAACTAAGTAGCGAGGTAAACTTTGGCTAAAAAAAGCGACAGCCAGAGTCCAACCAGCAGCCATCAAACACCACAGTAAAAAAGAACCTTCGTGAGCACCCCAAATTGCACTTATTTTATAAGGCAGGGGCAGTAGACTATTTGAGTTTTGAGCAACATAAGCCACTGAAAAGTCATCCGTTGCAAAACAGTAGCCTAAAGCAATAAATGCAACTAACAGGAAACAAAACTGCCCCACAGCCAGTGGCCTACCCATAGCCACCCACAGTTCCTGCTTAACCAGAGTACCCGTTAGTGGCACTATCGCCAGCACCAGCGAAAAACAAAAGGCAAGAATAACGGCAAAATGACCAATCTCAGCAATCATGATTTCTGGTCTCCACCCTTAGTTCGTTGCAGTTGCTGGAGAAGAAGAATAATCAGGGTGGCCTGCTTGCTTAAGTGCACCTTCTACTTCAGGAGGCATATAGTTCTCATCATGTTTAGCCAATACCTGATCAGCCATTAACTCACCTGACGCATTCAGTTTGCCAACCGCGATCACACCTTGTCCTTCTCTAAATAAGTCCGGCAATATACCCGTATAATGAACCTTAATAATTGCCTGCCCGTCAGTAATCGAAAATGTATTGGCTAAAGACTTAGTATCACGCTGGTGAGAACCTACAACCACGAGTCCACCACCACGAATCGTTTTATTAACAGGTGCTTTCCCCGCAGCTAACTCAATTGGTGAATAAAAGTAATTCATGTTTTCATCCAGCGCTAACAGTCCCAAAACAGCAGCCAGGCTTGATCCAAACACAATATACAACACAATCCTCAAGCGATTTTTTCTGACTGGGTTCATTGTTGCTGAGCCTCCCGTCTTAACTGGCGTAAGTAGCGCTGTTTAAATCTTTTTTGTTGTACAAGCGGTGCCCAAATATTGTAAATCATGACCACCGCTGCTATACCATAACAGCTCCACACATAAAGGCCATGCTTGCCCATTGCCCAAAAGTCGGCCCAGGATTCAAAATACATGATAAGTCTCCTTTAGCCCTGATCAGCGCTTATTGCTCATCAACGCTTTTACCCAACCTGTTTTATGCTCTCGGTGTAATATTTCTGCCCGTAACCTTAAAAGTAAAACCACGGTAAAAAAACAATAAAAACCGGCAAGACAAATAAAAAGTGGGTAGTACATTTCAGCCGGCATGGCTGGCTTTTCTGTCAACTTAATTGATGCTGTTTGGTGCAGCGTAAACCACCAATTAACGGAATATTTAATGATGGGAATATTGACCAGACCAACAAGCGCCAATACAGCAGAGGCACGGGCAGCTGTTTTCATACTATCAATGGAAGCCTGCAACGCCATAAATCCTAGGTACAAAAACAACAAAATCAGCATCGATGTCAATCTGGCATCCCATACCCACCAAGCTCCCCAAGTTGGCTTCCCCCATATGGCACCAGTGAGTAATGCCAATAACGTAAAAGAGGCACCAATGGGCGCACAACAGCTGGCTACCAACTCAGCCATCTTCATTCGCCAAATGAGTCCAATGCCACCCGCAATGGCCATTAGCACATAGGTTGCTTGCGCCAAAAAAGCGGCCGGTACATGAATATAAATTATGCGGTAACTGTTACCTTGAAACCGTTCTGCAGGAGCAAAGGCTAATCCCCACACCACACCTGTCACTAATAACACGATGGTGAGAATAACCAACCAGGGTAACCATCGACTGCTAATCTCATAAAACCATTTGGGTGACCCAAGCTTGTGAAACCACGTCCAATTCATTTATTTAAACTCTACACTTTTCCAGGCTTATCCCGAGGCGGTAATTCTTAATCCTGCCGCGATAGCAAATGGAGCCAACGTTAACCCCAATGTTAACAACACAGCCAGCCACAGTAACTGACCATCAGCGGGCAGTCCCTCACTAGCGGCAACAACAGCCCCTGTGCCTAACAACAGCACAGGAATATATAAGGGTAAAATAAGCAATGATAATAACATGCCCCCCCGCCGAATGCCGACTGTTAGTGCCGCACCTATAGCACCTAACAGACTCAGTAAAGGTGTTCCTAGTGCCAGACTGGCGATCAGTGTCATATAGGCTTGAGAGGGCAGAGATAGCATCAACGCAAGCATTGGCGCTAATAACAGTAAAGGTAATCCAGTCAAGAGCCAATGTGCACAAACTTTGGCAAGTACATGCATAAAGAGTGGCTGAGGCACAACCAGCAACAAATCTAATGCCCCATCTTCATAGTCACCCCGAAACAAGGAGTCCATAGCCAAAAGCGTGGCTAATAAGGCTGCAATCCATATTACGCCAGGGGCAAGCTTGGCTAAAAAGTCAGGGTCAGGAGAAATACCCAGTGGAAATAGAGTAACGACAATTAAAAAAAATAATGGCGGGTTAATCAGCTCAGCCTGTCGTCTAAAGCCAAGACGTAAATCACGGCATAGTGTTACCCAAGCAGCAGCACCAGAACTTACCACCATCGGCTTTATTGTTGAAGCAGGTGCATTAATTTCACTCACCATATTCAGCGATATCCAGTTTTTTAATGAAACCATCTGGCACATTCAGTTGGTGGTGTGTTGTTAATATGATAGTTCGACCTTGACTGGCCTGTTCTGCTAGCAACGCTTCAAGGTGTTGAACCCCCTTCTGGTCTATTGCCGTAAAAGGTTCATCTAAAATCCATAACGCCTGATGACTTAAGTACAGTTGGGCTAGTGCAACCCGTCGCTGCTGACCCGCAGATAAACTATAACAAGGAACATCTTCATAACCGTATAGGCCCACAGCAGCAAGCGCATGTTCTATTGCTTGCTCAGATAATGTCTGATACCAGCCTTGGAGCCAACGCAAATTCTCAATAGGCGTCAGAGGACCCTTAATACCTGGAGAATGCCCAATATACAACTGTTGCTGCCTGTACTCAGGTAATACATGTTGTATCAATTCACCTATAAATTTAATCTCACCTTCATAGTCTTCTGTAAGCGTAGCCAAAATACGCAGTAAAGAAGTTTTACCACTGCCATTGGCACCTGTTACTTGAAGAATCTCTCCAGCATTAAGCGTAAAACTCAGTCCATGAAATAACAGACGCTCATCACGCTCACATACTAACTGGTTGACGCTTAAAAACTCAGTCACAACAAGTTAACCATCTCAGCTAAAATTACCCTAGCGCAGGCTAAAGTACGCTTATCTCAATGTCTTCTATCCCCTCTTCACTGAACAAATGGCCATCTCATTCGACGAGATAGAAGACTTGATATGTTTTGATAGTCACTGTGCCTAAGCGATGTACAACACATAACGCGCAATGACGATGTCAATTGCACGCTATTATACCGATCTGATGTAGATTGCAAATATTTGACACATATTTACGCTTTATTTACGGATACAAGCAAAAAAATAACTGTTATTTTTACAGGAAAATTGATTATTTTATGCAGGATCAATGTTATATCCACAACGAATGGTTTATAAGGGCAGCCGTCTTATAGGGCTATAAAAATCATTTGTGGAGGGTATAGGTTCTGCAACCTAACCAAGTGCTTCTAGTGCTCAGTGAACTCACCCACTCACAACAGAGAGCTTGTTAATGCTCTCAGCTACTCCACTGAGCCTAAAAAACACAGGATCAACCATGTCATTTGCCAAGCCAGTTATTCGTATCATTGGTATTGTTCTGCTGTTACTCGCAGCTTTAATGCTAATGCCCATAGTCCTTCTAGCAGGAAGCCAGGACTGGAAGGTATTTGTAATGTGTTCAGCGATTACAGCAGGCTGTGGCGTTCTTGCGATAGGCGTGTGCCGAACACCCATTAGCCGCTTAAACCCAAACCAGCTCTTCCTGTTAACCGTCTTTAGCTGGATCGTAGTAAGTACCTTTGCTTCTTTACCACTGATTTTGGTGGAGCAAGGGTTAAATGTAACGGATGCTGTTTTTGAAACGATATCAGGTATTACAACAACAGGGTCTACCGTTATCTCAGGGTTAGATCATCTCCCACGTGACATTTTACTTTGGCGGTCCATTCTGCAGTGGCTTGGTGGAATTGGTATTATCGGTATGGCCGTAGCCATCTTACCATTCTTGCGTGTGGGTGGTATGCGGCTATTCCAAACAGAGTCGTCCGACTGGTCTGATAAAGCGCTACCCCAGTTTCGTGAAGTTGCAAAAACCATCGTACTCCTCTATCTAACCCTCACGGTCACCTGTGTTTTGTGTTATCGATTAGCGGGAATGGATTGGTTTAATGCCTTAAATCACTCAATGACGACGATCTCTACAGGTGGTTTCTCAACCTCCGATCAGTCTATGGGACAGTTTGCAACCCCAACCATTTTATGGATCAGTACATTGTTTATGGCATGTGCTGCTTTACCTTTTACCGTACTGGTAAGATTTTGGCATAGTCATGACTTTCGTTTGCTTAACGATCAACAAATAAAAGGCTTATTTCTCTCGTTTGCCGTTCCTTCAGTCATGCTAGCTGTTTTTTTAGCTCAGCAGACTGACACCAACTTTTTTCAGGCGATTACTGTTACGACGTTTAATGTCGTATCAATCATTACCACGACAGGTTATGCCTCAACGGACTATACCCTTTGGGGTGAGTTTCCAATTGCAATTTTCTTTATTATTACGTTTGTTGGTGGTTGTTCAGGCTCTACCAGTGGTGGAATAAAAATATTCCGCTTTCAAATTTCCTGGTGTTTGGTTCGAGAACAATTACGTAAGCTTGTCCACCCTTATGCGATTGTCAGTCGACGCTACAATAACCGTAAATTGAGTGATGACATTATTGCCTCAGCGGTAGCCTTTGCCTTTATCTTTTTCTTATCCCTGGCTGTATTTACTATTTTGCTGTGCTTATTGGGTGTTGATTTTCTGACCAGCCTGACAGGTGTTATCACCGCTCTGGCTAACGTTGGTCCAGGGTTAGGTGATACCATTGGTCCAGCAGGTAATTTTTCCAGCTTACCTGCAGGTGCTAAATGGCTATTAGCCATTGCGATGATTCTTGGACGCCTGGAGTTATTGAGTGTACTAGTGGTATTCTCACGCGATTTCTGGCGTCGTTAATAATGAATTTGTTTCCACCTCAGTGGCTTAACCACCCTTATTGGTTAGCACTAGCCACCCCCATTTTAGCCACACTGCTGGCGACAGTCGTGGCAAACTATTTGCCTATTGCGAACGTGTCACTTATCTACTTAACCGCGGTTTTACTCACGGCGCTTCACACCCATACCACACCTGCAATCTTGTGTGCGCTCATAAGCTTCCTGACGTATAACTTCTTTTTTATGAGTCCTCGCTTTACCTTAGAAATGATCCACCAGGAAGAAATACTAACTGTCAGTTTTTTTCTGTTTATAGCACTCGTCGTTGGCCGAATTGGCGGACGCCTTCGACAACAAATGTTGCTACTGCACAGCAATGATAAAATGTTGCATCACCAGCTCCAACTTGCCCAACACTTGTCGTCTTGTTTATCACAGCAAGCGGTTCTTGATACCTTATGTCAACATATTAATCAGGTGTTAAAAGTCAACTGCCAGCATTACCTAGCAGACCAAACACCAACACTGGAACCCGCTGCACAAACTGCTTTTCAGAGTGCCATTCAACATGCACAGCCCTGTGGTGCGGGTGCCTCTAGTTTTAGTCAAAGTCCCTATTTGTTTTTTCCCATACAAATAGATAGTGTCATTGCGGTACTCATGATATCAGCTAAAGCAGAAACATCGCCCTTTCCGCCAACCACTATTCTCATCCACACGTTTGTTCAACAAGCAGAGCAGGCGCTACGCCAGTGCACATTGATGAATAGTCTGCAGCAAGAAAAAATGAATAAAGAACGTGAGATGTTACGTTCTGCGTTACTGTCTTCTGTATCACATGACTTGCGTACTCCACTGGCAACCATGATTGGCTCGGTAAGTACGTTGCAAGCCTTTCACCAGCAACTCAGTGTCGATGACCAACAAGAACTCCTGACTGCCGTGCTAGAGGAAGCTAAACGGTTAAACCGATATGTTCAAAATTTATTGGATATGACCCGAATTGGACATGGTGAACTTAAGCTGGAAAGAGATTGGGTCACCATAGAAGATATCATTAATGTCACACTAAAACGTACCAAGCCCCTCTTACACCAGCAACAAATCCATGTTACAGGCATTCAACCAACCCCACTGCTTTATGTACACCCAGCCTTAATCGAACAAGCCCTCTTTAATGTGGTTGAAAATGCCATCAAATTCACTCCTGCCGGCGGAGCAATTGAACTGCAAACAGCCTTGCAAGAAAATACCTTACTGCTGCGTGTGATTGATGAAGGACCTGGAATTCCGAAGGATGAGCGAGAACAAATTTTCGATATGTTTTATACCGTGAGTAGAGGTGATCGTAAACCACATGGCACTGGTTTAGGGTTAGCAATTAGCCAAAGTATTCTTCGTGCTCATGGCGGCTTAATTGATGTCAGTGATCCTCCAGCCTCTCATAATGGTGCCACCTTAGTATTCCATATCCCACTCCCAACTCAACAGCCAACAGAGGAGCCTGTCGATGGCGCGGATTCTGATCATTGATGACGAGCCTCAGATACGCCGTTTTTTACGCATCAGTTTACAGTCTCAACAATATGAAATTATTGAGGCTGAAAATGGACAGCAAGGCATTAATCTAGCTGCAACAGAGCAACCTGATTTAATCGTACTTGATTTAGGATTGCCGGACATGGATGGGCAAATGGTCCTTCAGGAAATACGACAGTTTGCTCAACAGCCTATTTTGGTACTTTCTGTAAGAAACCAAGAGCATGAAAAAGTCATGGCCTTTGATCATGGTGGCAATGATTATGTAGAAAAGCCCTTTGGCATTAAAGAGTTTTTAGCCCGCGTAAGAAACCTGCTGCAATGTTTTGCTAATGTATCAACCCCCACTGTTGAACATCAGCAACAGGGTCTATACATCAATTTTGCCTCACGAAAAGTGCTGGTCAATGATCAACCCGTTCACTTATCTAAAAAAGAGTTTGCACTACTGCAAACACTCCTTAATCACCAAGGACGTCTAGTGACACAACAGTATTTACTCAAAGAGCTTTGGGGAGAGCATCATATACATGATACGCATTATTTACGTATTTTTATCGCGCGACTCAGGCAAAAGCTGCAAGATAACCCCATAGAGCCACGCTTTATTGAAACTGAGCCTGGAATTGGCTATCGCTTTATAGGAAAGGACTCAGACAGTGAACTGTCAGCTAACCGGTAAATCATGTGGATCAAATTGTTTGGTATGTTACTAACCTCAAGCCTCAAACAAAGAAACAATTTATTAATGCTTATCGTAGGTAAGTTATCTACCACTGATGATCATAGGTCAATAACTAATAATGCCTCTGACTCATCAGCCAACACGTTCCGGATAAATGGCTTAACCTGCTGATGCTCAGGGTGAGTCAAATACACATCACGCGCAGTCAAATTTTCAAACATCATATAAAAGCCATGAGTATAACCTTGGTGCTTACCCTCAGGACTGGTGTTTTTATTAAACATTACTTGCTGCAAACCAGGTATTTTCCCCACTAAACCCTGTAATGCCGCTTCAAGTTGCCGAAAGTCTTCTTCAGAAACAGTGGATTTGCATTTCAACAATACAATATGACAAACCATACAGCACCCTTATGATCACTTCATCTTATACTCATGCAATCACACCATACCACCCCAACCTTCCGTTATCATTGTTTTATTATCTTAATTGAGCATATTCGTGCTTTAACTGTTCAGCTTTACGACGCTCTGCGCGTGCTTTTTGCTTTAACAAATTTGCCCGTCGGTTATCAAAGCGTTGATAAACTGATATTTCTCGTGCTTGCTGTTCATATTCCCTGGCTTTACGCTCACATTCCGCTATCTGCTGCTTGAGTTTATTCATCCTGACGGTTAACTCTGTCATGTCAGCTGCCTATCCTTTTTTCGCAAATAGTTTGCTCTATGCCTATCTCCATGGCAGGTAACACTATGGTAAAAGCAATGACAAAAACACTATCAGGGTTAATACACTAACCCACCCCATCAACTGATTGCTCTACCACTAATTGCCGAATTAATAATAGAACCTGGCGAAACTGTTGCTTGCTAATTTCAATAGGTACATGTTTTTCACCCACACAGGTTAACATTAGCAGCCAGCTAAAACTTTTAGCTAGTGTCTGATCGTTAACCAATTGGCTAAACATGTTGTGTAAAAATGCCATTCGCTCTTGATCAACACTGTGCTGATGATGTGCTGCATAACTACAGTGTTGTGCCCAAGCACGTATTGCCATTTCCAAAACCAAAGCATCAATTCCCTGGAGTTGCGGTATAATTATTCCTACATCCCGACTACAGGCCACCCCCACTAATACTTCATCTAAACACGCCAAAGGCGACAGATGACGTTGTTGTAATTCCCGAATAGCACTGGTCGCGATATGTTCTCGCCAATAACCTAATAACTGTTCAGTAAAGTCATGGCGGCTCTTAAAATGATGGTAAAACGACCCTTTGGTAACCCCAAGCAATAATAACAAGTTATCAATGGTTAATTGACTATGTCCTTTGTTAACCAGAATACGAAACCCGGCGTAGAGCCAATCTTCATGAGTCGCTTTAGTCATACCTTATCTATCCACTCACCCAAAGATTTTACTATTATGCTGAACTCAGCAAGAATGATTGCATGAAAATAAAAACATACGTTATAGTATGGTAGAAAACCATGCATCATACGCTAATTTGGTAAAACTTAAACAGAGATCAGTTTTAAGATCATGCACGCTTATTAAGTATCGCTTCTCTTTAAGAGGCTATTTGTTCTTAGTCTATCAGCGCTCTGTAATGCTATCGCGAAGGACATATTGGCTTTGGGACATTTTTGAAATTAACCATACATTATGAGCTTTTTTCATCCGGCTAATGATTAGCCCAATTCGCTTTAGCACGATCTCCTGGTTAACCTCATCTATTGGAGAAAACTACTTTGCGAGAATACATCGCTAGAGCCGCCAACATTGAATTGATAACCTTACATTTTTTTACTGCACACAATGACAGACAAAAATCAACAATGAAGTACACCAACAATCACTTTATAATGGACAATTAACGCTAATCATTCACTCATAAAGCGTACATAACGTTACGTATAATAAAACCGTATACAACTTGGGTTATTAAACCCCATAAATTTAATATTATTTATAAATGGTATATGCCTGTTTTCAGGTCATTGAAGTCACTAACACTTAAGCAAGGAATTCTTCATGTTTAAACGCATGATGATTGTCATTATCATATTGTTAATTATATTTGGTGCTATTTTTGGCCTGAAATACCAGCAAATAACTGAAGGTATGGCAGCATTTGCTAACTATACACCACCTCCTGTGACTGTCTCTGCTGACAAAGCAAAGTCACAAAACTGGCAACCTTATTTAAACTCAATTGGTACGCTCACAGCCGTCAATGGTGTAGAGGTGAGTACTGAAGTGGGCGGTACAATTAAAGAAATATTATTTAAATCAGGGGAAGATGTTTCTCAAGGCCAGATCTTAATCAAAATTGATGATCAAGTTGAACAGGCCGATTTAAAACGTTTTGAAGCACAATTAAAACTGGCCAAAATTAATTACGAACGTGATCGGACGCTCCTAACAAAGCGGGCAATTCCTCAAACGACGTTTGATCGTAGTAAAGCAACGTTAGAAGAAGCGGTTGCCAGTGTAGAAAGTACGAAAGCAGTTATTGCAAAAAAAACAATTCGTGCACCCTTTAATGGAAAAATAGGTATTCGTATGGTCGACTTAGGAGAATATGTTTCTCCAGGAACGCCGATTGCTACCCTTCAGGACACTGACCCTTTATATGTTGACTTCAGTTTACCTGAACAGGACTTTCCTAAATTAGCAATTAATCAAACTGTTGAGTTTACAGTTGAAGCACATAATAAAGATGTCTTCCGAGGGAAATTAATTGCAATTAACTCAAAGGTTAATGAAGAAACTCGTAATCTATTAGTCCGTGCCAGTGTCAGTAATGAGCACGGCAAACTCTTACCAGGTATGTTTGCTAATTTACGTGTGTTATTACCTACGACCAAACCTGTCATCACAGTTCCGCTTACCGCTATTACCTATAGTTTGTATGGTGATTCAGTATTTTTAATTAAAGAGGATGGAAAAGCTGATGATGGTAACCCCTTACTGACCGTCACCCGCCATTATGTCAAAACGGGTGAAGAACGAAATGGTGAAGTGGCTATACTCAGTGGTCTGGAAACTGGAGCGCAGGTGGTCACCTCTGGACAATTAAAGCTCAATAATGGTACCCGCATCATTATCAATAATGATGTTGAGTTGTAGGCAGGAGCTACACCATGCATTTTACTGATGTTTTTATTAAACGACCGGTGCTAGCCACTGTCGTGAGCATGATGATTTTATTATTAGGTTTTAAAGCTTTTGAAACCCTCAGTATTCGACAATATCCCAAACTTGAAAATGCGGTTATCAGTATTACCACCACTTATCCTGGTGCCAGTAGTGATGTTATTCAGGGCTTTATTACCACACCTATCCAACAGGCTATCGCCAGTGCAGAAGGTATTGACTACATCACATCAAGCAGTCAACAAAGCGTATCTTCGGTAAAAGCGAATCTTAATTTAGGTTATGACGCTAACGCTGCTTTAACTGAAATTATGGCTAAGGTAGCAGAAGTTCAAAATGAACTACCTGAAGATGCTGACAAGCCTGTGGTCGCCAAAGAGTCTGCACGAGGTACAGCCTTACTGTATATGAGTTTTTACAGTGAGGAAATGAATAATGAGCAAGTAACAGATTACTTGACACGTGTCGTACAACCAAAATTAGCCACGATTGAAGGTGTTGCAGAAGCGGAAATATTAGGTAAAAAAACCTTTGCCATGCGTATCTGGCTGGACCCTGTAAAAATGGCAGCCCACCAAATTACGAGCGAAGATATTAATCAGGCAATCCGCACTAATAACTTTCTTTCTGCTGCCGGCGAAACAAAAGGTGATTTTATTGTTACAGGCGTCAATGCCAAAACAGATTTAACCTCACCTCAAGCCTTTGGCAATATTGTTATTGCCAGCCGTGATGATGTGCTTGTACGTGTTAAGGATGTCGCGCGTGTTGAGTTATCCGCTGAAAACTTTGACTCCTATGTTGCCTTTAATGGTATTCAGTCCGTGTATATGGCAATCAGCTCAACACCTTCAGCCAACCCTCTGGAAGTGATTCAACGCGTACGAAATAAATTACCTGAAGTCAAAGCACAACTACCTTCCACTTTGAAAGCCGATGTCGTTTATGATGCGACTCGCTTTATTGAAGCCTCTATCAATGAAGTGGTCAACACCCTGGTTGAAGCAACGGTTATTGTTATTATTGTTGTCTTCTTATTTTTAGGGGCGTTACGTTCTGTCATCATTCCTGTTGTAACCATCCCCTTATCCATGGTGGGTGTGTTATTTTTTATGCTGGTCATGGGTTACTCCATCAACCTGCTTACGCTATTAGCCATGGTACTCGCTATTGGTTTGGTGGTGGATGATGCGATTGTCGTACTGGAAAATATTCATCGTCATATTGAAGAAGGGTTAAGTCCTTTTAAAGCAGCCATTTTAGGTGCACGCGAAATTGCCATGCCGGTTGTTGCAATGACAATTACCTTAGCAGCGGTATATGCCCCCATTGGTTTCTTGGGAGGACTTACCGGTAAATTATTTACCGAGTTTGCCTTCACCCTGGCAGGCGCTGTGATTATTTCAGGTATTATCGCCCTGACCTTATCCCCCATGATGTGCTCCAAACTATTACAGGATGCCAGTCATGAAAGTAAATTAGCCGCAAAATTAGATCAACTTTTTGATAAGCTTAAACAACGTTTCCAGCGTTCTCTGGCCAGCGTGTTACAATACCGTGCGCCAACTGTTGTATTTGCGATTGTTATTTTGTGCAGTTTACCCATCATGTTTTTATTCATTGAAAGTGAACTCGCACCCAATGAAGATGAAGGCATTGTGTTTATTTCTTCTTCATCACCGCAATATGCCAATATTGATTATATGAATGCATACACCGAACAGTTCGAGTCTATTTTTAGCTCATTCCCTGAGTATGATAGCTCGTTTTTGGTCAATGGCATGGGTAGTGTCAATAGCTCTATTGCAGGTATGATTCTCAAACCCTGGGATGAGAGAGAACGCAGTCAGCTGGAAATACAGCCTCAACTACAGCAAAAATTAAATGGCATTGCTGGTTTAGAAATTTTCTCATTTAATATGCCGCCATTACCTGGCTCTGGTGAAGGTTTACCTGTCCAGTTTATTGTAAATACCACTGCCGACTATAGAACACTTCATCAAGTGACTGAACGTGTATTAGCTGAAGCGAGAAAAAGCGGTAAATTCATGATGATCACCAGTGATCTCAAATTTGATAAGCCCGAGCTGCAAGTCTGGATTGACCGGGATAAAGCCGCACGACTTGGGGTGAGTATGGAAGCTATTGGTAATGCTCTAGCCACCATGCTGGGTGAAGGTCGAGTCAACCGATTTACCCTTGATGGTCGAAGCTACAAAGTCATTCCTCAAGCCGATGCCTTATCCCGTATTGATCCCAGTTGGCTTAAACGTTATTACGTAAGAAACCAGCAGAATGACCTTATTCCACTGAGCACAGTGATTAAGACTAAGAAAATCAGTAAACCCAATCAGCTTAAGCAATTTCAACAGCTCAATGCTGCCACGATCCAAGGTATTGTTATGCCTGGTGTTGCCTTGGGGGATGCATTGACATTTTTGAATGAAACTGCTGATAAAGTATTTCCACAAGGGTTCAGCCGAGATTTTTCAGGCGTATCACGCCAATTTATGCAAGAAGGTAACGCATTACTCATTACTTTCGTCTTTGCATTAATTGTGATTTACCTGGTGCTTGCTGCACAATTTGAAAGCTTCCGCGATCCCTTTGTGGTTCTGATCAGTGTACCCATGTCGATCTTCGGCGCATTAATACCGTTGTTTTTGGGTGTCAGTACCATGAATATTTACACCCAGATTGGTTTGGTGACACTGATTGGTCTGATCAGTAAACACGGTATTCTTATCGTTGAGTTTGCCAATCAGCTACAAAAAGAGCGTGGTTACAGTGTTCATCAAGCCGCTCTGGAAGCGACAGCCATTCGGTTACGTCCAGTACTTATGACCACCGGTGCTATGGTTCTGGGTGTCGTACCACTGGTGTTAGCGGATGGTGCTGGGGCCATTAGCCGATTCAATATTGGCCTGGTTATAGCCACAGGTATGACTGTTGGTACATTATTCACCTTATACATTGTACCCACTATGTACACCTTCTTTGCTCGCAAACACCAAGAAGACACAGAGACAGATGATTTAGTCGCACAACCTGCCACTCACTCGTCATAACCTCAACGTCAAACTTCGCCGATAGAATTGCAGTCTATTGGCGAAGCTTTCTTCTACTCACCTCCCCGTCTTACTCAAGCCAAAAAGCACAGCTATTAAGCTACCCAAGCTATATTCATTCAACTAGACTAGAAAGGATTAAGGGATTCCTCACAGCTAATATTTACTTATCATCATGGCAGAAAAGACAATTTTATTGGCTCGACAACCTATCTTTGACACACAAAAAAAAGTCAAAGCCTATGAGTTATTATTTAGAGACCAGAATGATCATCAAGCCATTTTTGAGGATGGAAACGCCGCCACATCCAACTTACTGGATAGTGTGATTGGTTCATTACAATTAGAGGATGTAATTGGTGACGTTCCTGCCTTTGTTAATTTCACCCATCAACTCTTATTTAACCCGCCCGTCATCGACAAAAATCGTTTTGTCATAGAAGTGTTAGAAGATATTATTTTCGATGAACAAACGGTTGCTGCAGTAAAAAAGTTACATGATGATGGTTTCACCATTGCCCTTGATGATTACCAACACAGTGAAGATAAACCTTCTGTCTTGCCCTATGTTGATATTGTAAAAATTGATGTATTAGATACCCCTAAAGAAGAAATACCCCAAATTCTGACCGAATTAAAAGCATATAACGTAAAGACCCTGGCCGAAAAAGTCGAAACCTATGGCATGCTTAGCTTTTGTCGCGAGGCTGGCTTTGACTTATTTCAAGGGTATTTTTTATGTAAGCCTGAACAAGTCCATGGACATCGACTTGAGTCGAATAAAGCGATCGTGATGCAGCTGCTAGCAAAACTGCAAAATCCTGATGTAGAAGTCTCAGAGTTAGAATCCATTATTGATAAAGACCCTACGATTGCTATCAAAATTCTAAGACTTGTAAACTCCGCCTATTACCGCCGGACAAGAACAGTTGAAAGTATCAAACAAGCCATCACGATGCTGGGTATTACCCAAATACGCAACCTGGTGATCATGCTTAAGTTAAGCACCCTGGTCGATAAGCCTAATGAACTCATCGTATTGGCTTTACAGCGCGCGCTGATGTGCCAACTGATGTCTCGCCATATTAAAGGCAGCGATCCTTCTCAATATTTTCTGGTAGGGTTACTGTCAATGCTCGATGCCTTTTTTGACCAAACGTTAGAGAGTGTCTTATCAAGTCTGGCTTTACCCGATGAACATATTGATGCCGCATTACACTATAAAGGCATCATGGGGTTTATTCTGTCAACCACAATATTATATGAACAAGCGGCTTGGCAAAAAATCAACTGGGGACGATTACTCCAACTCAATATTAGCGATTTTACTGTTCGCGATGCCTACCTTGCCAGTTTAAGTGCTGCACACCAGCTGCAAAAGCTGTAAGCTTATCTCTTTTATGTAAACACACTTTATATGGGCAAAATTTGTGATATACCCCATCGTATACAACGACAAGTTCGTTAAAACCCCCTTATTGCTTTTATTAAAAGCATCTTTGTAAAAAAGCCATATAAGGTTTTTTCATGTAAAAGAGGTCTATTCAACTGTGGAATCATCAGCACCCTCCTTAATTGATATTGGTGTTAACCTTGCAGATAAATCATTTGCTAATGACAGAGAGGATATACTTACAAGAGCAAAAAAAGCAGGGGTTAACACCCTAATTATTACGGGTACCTCTGTTAATGGCAGCGAAAAAGCACTGGAACTTGCAAACCAATTTGATGATATGTGTTTCGCTACCGTGGGTATTCACCCCCATGATGCCAAACAGGCAAACGCTCATAGCATTGGCCAGCTCCGTTCACTGGCAAGTAATAAAAAAGCAGTGGCTTTGGGAGAAATGGGCCTGGATTTTAATCGAGACTTTTCACCTCGCCCTCAGCAAGAAAAAGTATTTATTCAACAACTCGAACTTGCCTGTGAGTTAAAGCTACCTGTTTTTTTACATGAACGAGATGCTGATAAGCGTATGCAAGCCATACTAAAAGACTATCGAGATCATCTTATTAATGGTGTTATTCATTGTTTTACTGGACAAAAACATGCGTTGTTTAACTACCTGGATTTAGATTTGCACATCGGCTTAACAGGTTGGATCTGTGATGAGCGGCGAGGACAACATCTTTTAGCGCTTGTACCGAGTATTCCCAGTAACCGACTCATGGTTGAAACGGATGCACCTTACCTTTTACCAAGAACTCTGCATCCAAAACCAAAATCTCGACGCAACGAACCCGCCTTTTTACCTGAAGTAGTTAAAACGATTGCAGACTGTCTACACGTTGATTATGTCAAAGTGGCTACTGAGACTAAGCAAGTGGCAGCATCTTTTTTTCAGCTACCTTTTGCCTCTTAAAACGCTTTAAATCGTCTAATTTATTTTTATGGAGAAACCACCAGCATTTCTCCATTTTTTATTTTTAAACTCATTTTTTGTTTTTCTATTACATTTCGCTATTAGATAAATTTATTTCCATCTCAAATAACCACGAAAATTAGCACATCATTACCAACCCACCACGCATTATAAACCCAATCAATATCACACTATAAACAAGATAAAAAATACATATCTATAGTTAACCGTTTATCTTTATTACATTGATTTACTTCACGAACAAAGTTTTTTTGTGACAAACTTCAAACCATACTATTGTTTCAATGAGGTAAATTTCTCTCCCACAACTCAGCGTCAATAAATTAAAAAAAGGCTTTACGGCCAACACAACCATTAAATCCTATGCACCAAAATAAATGGTTTTGTTATTTGTTTTTGAAAATTAATAAATAACAAAATCACGTTAGCGACGTTAGATTAGGGATAAAGAGGATAGTTATGAACGCACTTGGTAAGGCACTGCTAAGTCCAGTGGCTTTTGCAGTAGCATCAATATCGACAGTTGCTATTGCTGAGCCTGTTGTCATCGACGTAATGGCTGTATATACCGCCAACACTGAAAAAAGCAATGATATGGCAGCACGTCTCAATGCACTGGTTGAATATGCCAATCAAAGCTATATCAATAGTAAAATCAATATGCGGTTACGCTTAGTACACCACAGTGCGTTACCCACGAGTGAAGGTTTTGGCGATGTCATTGGTGATGGCGACCTGGAAAAATTAAAAAATAGCGAATATGTTGCTTCACTTCGTGCACAATATGGTGCTGACTTTGTCTCTTTAGTAGGCCCAGCAACCGGTTATTGCGGCCTAGGCTATGTTGGTATGGGTGATGAGAAAACCAACAAACTTTACAGTTATGCCAAGTCTTATGCCTTCAACTGGGTAAATATTCAATGTACTAGCTCTTATGCTCATGAATTAGGGCATAACATGAGTCTTGGACACTCTTATGCGCAAGGTAGTAAAGGCGGTGTTTACGACTGGGCTCGCGGCCATGGTGAAGATAATATTTTTGTAACAACAATGGCCTACCAATCAGCCTACTCAAGCGGTAGCTATGTTCCCCGTTTACAGTATTTCTCTAATCCCAATGTTTATGCATGTAAAGGCTTAGCCTGTGGTAAACCCATCACAGACAGTAAATCAGCAAATGCCGCTGAAGCACTTAACCGCTTAGCCACTCAACTAGCTGATTTTATGCCAACCAAAGTGGTTGATGAAACGTCCTCAACAACCACTGAAACTACAGAAACCACTACCGAGACAACCACAACTGAAACCACCACAGAAACAACGACAACAGAAACGACTGTCACTAAAACAGCCTGTAAAAAACAACCTGTTGCAGATAACTTGGTTAAAGATGGTGATTTCAATGAAAATAGCACCCGTTACTGGGGGTCTACATACGGCGGACAATTAGAGATCACTGAAGTCACAAACGACTGTATTGATAATGTCTTACACGCTAGCAATGGTCGTTACAGCAACGGTGCTTATCAGCCTATCGAAGGGCTACAGCTCAATACTAACTACGACTTTTCCGCTAAAGTCAAAATTGATAGTACTGCAAACGTTCGCCGTGACGTACAAATCTTTCTCGTTATACCAGGACAGCGTTATAAAACCATCAAAGTAGCATCAGTGACTGATCAGGAATTTACGATTATTTCTGAGCGTATGAATATTGAAGAAACTTCAACATTAACCTCATTAGAAACAGCCTACCTGTTCATTCATTCACCTTACAATGATACTGGACTGTTGATCGATGAAGTTAAGCTAACCAAGTCCAGTGAACAGCCAAAACCTGTAGTACCAGCATCATTACTCTACAGTGATTTTGAAAATGGTTTACAAAGTTGGGGAGCTGCTTTCCAAAGCTCAATCCAATTAGCGCCTATTTCAGCAGGCACAGGCTATAACAGCTTAGCGGTTACTTACCGTCCCTACTGGTACTCTGGTGCACTGTATGATGTTAAAGGTATCATCAAATCAGGCAAAACTTACACTGTATCAGCAGACTTCCGACTTGATTCTGCTTCTTCAGGCACTCAATATGCTGATATGAGACTGTACTATATTGATGATGCTGGCCATCACTGGGTTGTCATCAAGCGTCAACCAACCGCTGCAGGCCAATGGCAAGCTATCAGTGGCGATATTACCTTCAAACCTGTAGGTCAGCTTCGCTACGAGAAACTTTTCTTCTTTGGACCTAACGCTGGTATTAAATTTAATATCGATAATGTTAAAGTCGTAGAAAAATAATAATCGCTGAAAAAAAAGGGGGCATGAAATGCCCCCTTTTTTTTTATAACTAAATAAATTTAAATACTAAAAAAATATTTTCCCTGGCAAACCTAAAAATCACTTATTTTTATATTCGACTATACTGTTTGCAAGCATCTTATAAATACTAAAAGGCGAAGCATTTACAGACGTTTTTAGACTAAGTTCATCTGGTCTAACACCCCAAAAGTAAACTCATAAACAAACTTCTACATCGCTCAAGAGGTGACTCCATGTCTAAACATTTAACCACTGCCGTTGTTGCCTTAATAGTGGGTGCGATCGCCGTTATCATTTTCTATCAGCCCAGTGACGACTCAGCAATTCCCAAACCTGTTGCCCAAGCTCCAGAACCTAAAGCAACAACACCATCGTCACAAACACAACCAACGCAACAACAAACAGAAACAGCAGCTGCTACCACAAAACAAGATCAGAATTTAAAAGAACTAAACCCCATTAACGTCGCAGAAATAGATCCAGCACTTATGCAACAAGGTTCAATTGATTATGGTCCCATAACCGCGTGGGAAATTAACGACCAACAGCCCATCATTGAAGAAAATGGTCTCCACGTTGCTCATGCTCAAATAAATACAGGTGTTATTGAAAATTTTGCTGTTGGCCAAACACTCACCCTACCATTACCTCATATTAATGATGTGGTCGATATGAAGCTTACCAGTACACGTAACGCTCTTGATGATGTCAATGTTTGGACAGGTCAAAAAGTCAATGGAGAAAGCTTTGAAACAGTATCGATCAGTCGTGGTACAGAACAAACGTATATGACAGTAGCAACAGCTGCAGGTATTTTTACTGTGACAATAGATAATATATCCGGTAATACCACCATTATTGATGACTCCGAAATTACTTACCTAAACTCTCAAAAAGGTACTGATTCAGTAACACCAACGGCAATAGAAGAAGTTCCTCCAGAAAATCCAAGTTAATCGTATCAAGAAATTCAGTATTAAATATAAAAAAGGCCAGTGTGTTAGTTGGCCTTTTTTATATTAGGAATATTAAGAACGTTCGACGATGATCGTTGTTCCACCAAATGGCGATGATGGAGGATCTACAAACTCCTGATTAATCCAGCGAGCATCCTCAGGAAACAAACGAACACAGCCATGGCTTGCATTATAACCAGGCACATAAGGTGAGCCATGCAATGCAAATCCACGGAAAAAGAACATACAGTAAGGCATGGGTGCCCCACCTTTACCAAGAGGATATTTAGAAGACTTACAACTAGAGCCTAATTTACGTTTTATAGAATAAGTTCCCGTCACCGTTCGACAAGGACGTTTTACATCTGGACACCAATCCTTGCCACCAGACAGCGGTCCCCAGTGAACTAAATTGCCTTGCTCATTGTATGCTCCCCAGGCTAATACATCTAAATTAACCACTATGAGTTTTTCACCTGAGTTAGTTATTTGGGGCTTAAATGGAGAAATATCCATAACTGACAAAGAGTGAAGCTCATTTGGGACGGCAAGTTTCATTCCTGGACGCAGCCTGACATTCATACGATTAAACCGTTGAATTAAATCACGCCGCGTCGGGTCAGGAAAAAGGGAATACCAACTATCACCGCGTTTCACGTTGTAACAGGTAATTGTCTCGTAATCACAAAACCGTTCCCCGTAATGCGATTTGCTGGCTAATAGTGGTGTAGAACAAAACTGTGCTGCAATAAACACTGCCAATGAACCCACATAATTTTTATTCATGACAGTACACCTTAAAATACTACTAATTTTACAACTCAATAGAACTTAACTTTAATATTATAGATCATTCATTTTATTCTTTTAGAAACAAAATTATCCCTCCTGTTTTTTAAACGCATTGCGATCAGGTGCTTCTTCATAAGGAATCACACGAAACAATTTTCTCACAATAAAATTCACTGAGGGCAATCGGTGACGAGCCCAGACAAAAGTAGAAAATGGTTTAGCCCCTAACCCTGTTTTTGGTTCAGATGCCGTTCTACCAAACGAGATGACTTGACACCCCATACTAATACCATGCTCAACCACTAACTGCAGCAGTCTAAAATAAATAGGAAATTTTTGGTTAATTTGGGCATCAAACCCTACATAATATCCTTTAGCAATATCACCATCTTTTATGGTTGTAACAAAGCCTACAATCTCGTTATCTTGTTTAATTATCGAACAGCAAAACCGTTCGCCGAATGCCTTCGCTAAGGCTGAAAAATAACCTTCAGGTAATGTCGCGGGTCTGACTTCTGCTCGCTCTTCCACTTGTAAATACAAGCGATGAATAATAGCCTCATAAGGAGCTAAATCAACGATTTGCTGGTCAGTGATGTTGGCCTGTTGAAGTGTTTTTATGACTTTTCTAATCCGGTTTCGATACTTTGAGGTCAATAGTTGCAAATAATCCTCAAACGAGTCACAACGCTTAGTGAGATGTAACACCATATCCGGGTCCGTTTGTATCTTCCGATAACTGTAACGCTCCATAACCATGGATGCTTCCAGCTCAGCTTCATTGAGGTCTTTAACTAATGCAAAATTAACTGATCCATTTATTTTCTCTCCACGACGAATCCGATACATCAGTTCCGCAGCAATGCGCCACCCTTGTTCAACAGAAAGTTCATCACTAATAGCAATCCCGTGCAAACCATTAGAGACCAAATTACCACATACGAGTACACGCTCTTGATAGCGTTTAACAACCTTTTCTTTTAATTTTTTATCTGGTAACACCAACTGTTCTCCCCCAATGACCGCAAGTTGAAAAACAAATGCAGCGATGGGTTTTCCATCATGATAAGCTAAAGTGTAACGTTGTTCAGTATTTTCAGGACTAAACGCATCTAAAACCTGTAAGTAAGCGATACTCATAAACACTGATTTATTTTTCGTTATTTCATTCCAGTCATCTTTTTTTAAAAAATTGATGTTATCTGCAATAACATATTGGTACCCTAGTGGCGTATACCTTTCCTTATGACGTAATTTTTTATCTTTTAATACACGGATTGTATCCTTCATATTGTTTCCTTCAACAAACGGTCATTATCGAAGCAGTATAAATTTTATGTTTTATTATCAATATTATTCAATATAAAAAAAGCCGAGCATCGCTCGGCTTTATTATTTACTTCACTTACTATTCCCACGAAATCGTAGCACTACTTGTTGGTTTTACTGGAGCAGATCCATCATCATCAACAACAGAACCTTCCACAGTATTAGTATGTGGTACAGTATTCACCAGCGCCTCAAATGTACAGGTATAACTATCTCCTGGTTGAGTTGCAGGCTGCAGCTGCTGCGGCACAATACATGATGTATTTTTTATACTACCTTGTATTTGGGTAATATCACCAAACTTATCATCTATTAAACTATTCACTGTTAATGGCTCAGCATCAGAGTCATTTGAAATAGTCACTGTATATGTCACCAATGCACTGCTTACAACTTTTGATAAACTAGCTGCTGGTGGTACATTACTAATATTCACTGTAGCATCGTCCATTGCAGAAACAGCTTCACCATCATCGTCGATACCTTTTGCTTCAGCAACATTAGTAATAGAATCATGCCCATTACCACTCACGACACTGGTCACAAGACACGTATAACTAGCACCCGCCGCTAACGTTTGAGGCAAGCTACAGGTACCTTGTCCATTAAGTCCACCCAGTAAGTTATCAGTAAGACTATTAATTGTTACCGAATCAACACTGGAGTCATTCGACACAACATAGGTATAAGTTACCTTGCCGCCAGGTTCATATACTTGCACAGGATTTGCAGTTTTCACCAACGAAATAGCTGATGGTACATTCTGTATGACGACTGTCGCGGAGTCACTTGCGGCCACTGCGTTACCATCATCATCACTTCCTGAAGCAGTTACTGTATCAGTCTCAGCATCACCTGCATTTCCTGTCACGTTCATGGTAAACGAGCATGTATACGTTGCTCCAGGTTGAATAGTTTGCGGCGTACTACATGTCCCCAACCCACTCAAATTACCATAAATATTATCAACCAGTGTTGATAGCGTTACAGGGTCACTACTGGCACTGCTGACGTTATTGACTGAAACGGTGAAAGTTACATTGCCACCAGGTTCAATAAGTTCAGAAGGCGATACTGATTTACTGACCACAATTTCAGGTAATTCATCAAGTAACGTAACCGTTGCACTATTTTGTCCACTTAAACTATTACCATTATCATCCGTACCTTGAGCAGTAACTGTATCCGTTTCAACCATGCCAGCGTTACCTACTATCAATACTGTAAACTGACAAGAGTAGGTATCTATTCCACCTGGATTTCTATCATCAGATGGAATTGTTTGAGGCGTACTACATGTGGTATTAAGGATATTGTCATGACCTGACTGTGTAATATCACCATAGATATCATCAACTAATGTATTTAATGTCACATCATTATTAGGATCAATACCCACATTGGTTACAGCCACTGTAAACGTAACTTCTCCACCGGGCTCGTTTAATTCCGTTGGATTAACAGTTTTATTGACTAATAATTCAGCAGGAGGTACATCAATCGGAATATTAAATGTCTCATCACACTTACACTTAGAGGGTGAACCTGGGAAAGCATCGGTTGGTTTAACACAAAGCTCATTCGCACCCGCTTGTCGCCAGCTTGTACAATAAGGAAGATTTAACTTCCCATCTTTATCTGGGTCAATACATACTGCAGTTAAGGTGATTGTTGGATAAAGAGGGTTGTGTTCCGGTTTATCAATATCACCACAAGTGTCTTGAACACCAGAAGGGTCAGTTGTGCCTGGAAAAGGATCATTGGTGCCATCCAAATCAAGCCATGGAGGATTAGGTTGATATGGCATCGTTGAAATACTACAGCGTCCACTTTGGGCTCCATCGTTATTTGGGTCTCCATCGGTAACAAAGTAAATACCAATATCATGCCGCTCTTTTGCAGAAGCCTCCACCTCAAAGGTTGCGGTAAAAGATACGGTATCACCCTGATACGCACAACCATCATCCAGTATTTGCAATTGAGGTGTGCCATCTGAATTAGTTGCAACCCCTGCCACTCTTACATCGTTTGCAGAGCATTGAACAGAAAACCCTGCTGTTTCTTCAACGCAGAAAGCTTCTTCCGTATCCATTGCAAATACTGGCATCGAACTGCTACCAAATAAACAATATAAGAAAATGACAGATGTTTTATCAAAAAGAGAAAAGTTTGGAGAATAAAATACTCGTGAAAGCATGTTTTTCAAAGACATAACCACTCCTTGTTATGCAAAACAAGCAGTATAGTGCTTGCTGTTTTAAGTCATAAAAAACTTTATAGCTTTACAAAAAAGTGAACTCTAAATAACACTCAATATCCGTCTATTTCTAGCACTTATTAGCTAATAATCAAATAACCATGTGAGATATTTCCATATATTAAGTCATCCTTTAACTTACACTATACCAAGCACGCGATAAATTGATCCCTATTTTTCCTGAATTTTTATTGACAATAACCTTCTCAAAAAATGATCCTTTTAGCCAAGACATTTATGTCATGAAATCCTCTATCAGATAACTAAGCAATATTTCAAAACCTCTCAGATAAACGACTGTATGACAAAAAATAATAAAGATTTTTTGAATAGTCATTTCGTAAATCATCTAAACCAGGATAGGCAAAGTCCTTGAAAAAACGTAACTTAACTACACAGGATTTGAAAGTAGCTACACTATTAATTAATATTAGCCGTACTCATTAATGAGTAACTTTATGGAACGATTGTTCGCAGTAAAACATTTAGTCTTGATAATACTCACTTTATTGTCAACTCAGGTTTTAGCAGCCAATAAACTCAATACCATCATCCTGTCTGTGATGGATTATCCCCCTTATCACAGCCGAAGTATGGAGCAATATGGTCCTATTCCCCGTATCATATCTGCATCAATCAATCTTTCGGGCTACACTCTTGAGCTTAAATTTGTACCCTGGAATAGAGCCATTGAAGAAGCCAAATCAGGAGAAAAAGTAGATGGTATAATGGGGGTTTGGTATTCAGAAGAACGTACTCAATATTTTTTATACTCTGACCCTGTGATGAGCAATAAATGGTCACTCATTAAAAAGAAAGGCGCAGAAATTGACCTAACTTCAAGCGACTACAGACTTGGTACTGTAAGAGGCTACTATATTCCAGAGTCTGTCAAAAAAAAAGGTTATGATATTGAACTTGTTGCTGATGATGAAAAGAATTTACAAAAGCTTTTTTCAGGCAGAATTAACCTTACCCTTTTAGATGAAAACTACCTAAATTATTTAATCAGGGTTAAACATCATCGTTATAAAGATGCCTTTACGGTTATCACGCCTCCAGTAGCAATGATGACTCAGTACATTGCCATTTCAAAAAAAACAACAGCACCGCAGCAAAAAATCTTTATTATCAATCATGGATTAGAAAAAATAAAACTATCAGGGACTTTTGACAAAATCATAAAGCAAGATGGTATTAACAACTAAATTTAATACAACCTATTTGCTAATACCGCTCACTACTACGCAGTTTTTTTCATTCTGAGCATCTCTAGTTTTCGACTGCGCATTTTTCTTAATAGCTCTTCTGCTGGCAAGAAATCTTTTGCCGCAGACTGTGTTAATAGACAAATAGCCTCATTGCGAGCATTCTCAGCGCCCAGTTTGCCAATCAGCATTAAGCTCGCAACTGTATACATTGCTTCTGTATGTCCTTGCTTGGCCGCTTCCTGTAACCAGTAAAGTCCCTCTTCACTAGACATTGATGGATTTGATTTAAATATTTTCCACAATATAAATTGAGCTTCTGTATGCCCTACTGAAGCTAATTCATTAAACATTTCCATTGCTTGTTTATTATCCTGAGGAACCCCATCACCATAGAAATACATATACGCTAACTTAAGCTTCCATTCTTTATTACCAGCCAGAGCTAAACGTCTAACAGTATCTGTATAGCGTTTTCTAAAAGTGTCAGCCTTTTCAATATCTACCGATACACCATCACCATTCTTATAAATAAAATATAAGTACTGAAAAACCTCAGGCATGTTATCTGAATCAGCTAACAATAAAAATTTACTAATGGCCTCATCCATGACATCTAACTCGTAGGCATTGATAGCATCCTGAAGGAGCATTGTCTGTTGATTATTGTGCATACTTAATCCATCTCTTCTCACTAACACCCCGTCATAATTCAAGCCAGGGTTCGTCTTCAAGGTTCTCTTTTCTAGCGATATATCCTAGAAATCCATAGATGCTATTCCAATGAGCAGCCAATTGGTCTCCATTACCAAAGTGCGGATTTTATCCAGATAGCAGCAACACATATGTGACAGCAATCACACAAATAAAGATAAATTGATCAATATTTATTCTAATTTGCTATAGGAAACGCCATGGTTTCACTGAAAATACTTTGCTCGTAAGTAACCATTCACTTTTTCAAGGATTACTTGGCTCCAATAGCTTGCTCGCTAGGTAGAATATTAAAATCCCATAGTTACACCTGTGGCTTCATTGGCAGCTTAGGGACTTCAGGTAAATTAATTAACATACCCTCCAGTAAAATCTCAGGTACTCATTCCCCGCTTCCTTTCGGAGCTGTTCTACCTGCTCCTGTCCACCTACACCTAAGTAATGCGGATAAATCACGCCTTTGAGTATTAAACTTTGCCGTTCTGGACCGATGTATTGATAGGTAGGAGCGTTTGAAATGCGCTCCTGCTTACTACACCGGTAATGGTGAGTTTGCTGACTGGATTGATAAACAGCCGTATCGCGACTAAACCGAAAACGGACTTGTTGCTGAGGATTTGTGAGAATTAACATGGATTGAGGCATAGCAAGCTCCTTTGGCTATGCCTTTCTACTATTAAAACCAGGGAATGAATAGGGGAACTATTAATCCTTTACACCGATTTAAAAAATAACTTAAACTTTTTAAAATTTTTCTCATACTCTTCGCTTTTCAGTTTAGTGAGCTCTTCCAAAGGAAAAACCCTACTTAAAGCCTCTAAAGCACTTCTATCAAACATTTCATTCCCGCTCGACTCAACTACTTTAGCATTAACTAGTGAGCCATCCTTTTTTGTCTTAACCTGAATTTTAACTTGTAAGCTTTGACTACTAGATTGAGGCTTATTCCAATTCTCTGTAATTCTTTTGCTTATTAGAAATGATATGCTATTAATATCCAACCGTTGTTCACTTTTTGGTTCCACCACTTTGTTCTGAAAGCTTGTACAACCAGTTAATACAGCACTTAGTAAAACCAGCAATAGATAATACTTTTTCATTAACAAAACTTCTTATTTTTTCAAATCAATTACTTTTGTGCTTGCCGCCAGATCATGCAAACATCTACGCCCACCACCAAAAATAAACAATGAATCTATTAAAAATAGAAAATTAATAATAAAACACCCAATCCAAAATAGAAGCATTCTAAAAATTAGTATTATAAATATATTTTGCTTCTCACCATCTTCAGACCTAACAATTGCTATCTTTAACAATTTCTTCCCAATCGTTTGACCACCAACAACTAGTAGATATACATTTAATGCAAAATACAAAAGCAATATTAATACTGAAATATAATGCTCATCTTGAAATTTAGAGTTATCAACCCCCAACCAATCAAAAATCAACCATGGAATCGTTATAACACTAAGAAAAATAATTTTATCAATAACTGTAGCCCAAAAACGCCTTGACAACGAAGCAAGTTTACAGTCTTCAGATTGATTTTCTTTTAACTCAGCCTCAGGAGCCTGATATATTTCACTGCTATTCATAGCTAACCATCAAATAATACAAATACTTAGTTTATTTCTACTGCGCTACCATCTCAACTTTATCTGCATTTGCAATATAATTGTATAGACCGAAAGCTACAGTAAAAACTCGATTAGCACTCTCTCCTTTGACTAAATAATCCCTCAAACTGTAATCAAAGTTATTTAAAGTATTACTATCAACGTTTCGAGCCAAATTTACAGCACACCCTGTAACAAACATTAAAACAACAAATATTACTATAATTTTATTCATTTCAATTATTTAATCACCCACATAAAAAAATACTTCATCACGAATAAAGCCCCCCTTTCCTTCTTTAATTATATATTCTCGATGATTGTTGCTATTTGAAGCCTCTAATTTTCTTTTTCCTTAACCTGCTTATCAAACTGATCTTCCAACTCTTTTATTTCATCAGCAAGATTTTTATTGTCTTGATTACCCCCATCTCCAATTTGAATAACTACCTCTAAGATATCAATATCGTTCATACCTTCAGGGAACGGCTTAACTGGAAATATATCCGCTATACACTGTTGTAATGAACTTGAAACAACATCAGTGCGACTTTCAAGTAGAACAATATTATAAAGAACACCATCAGAAGCAACTGCTACCAATATACGTGAGTTTGGAGCTATTTGCTTAATGCAATCCAAAGATTGAACTTTGCTGCGAATACTTTGTGCATAATAATCTGAAGAAACTTGCCGTTTAGTTGATGCTGAGTTACAACCTGTAAGCAGGCTGGTTATTATGATAAATAAAGTAACGAGAATATTTTGCATCATTTCAAAGCCATCTTAGTTGATTTTACATCATCAGCTATTTGCTTAAAGCGTTCAAAATCTTCAGCTTTTCTTGATCTTAACAGGGTAACGACCTGATCACCCGTTTCATCAGAGCCTTTGTGTAATGCTCTCAACTCATACTTTTTCATAGTTAAAATGGAAATTACAAAGCCAATGGCAAATAGCCCAAAACCCAGTAAAGGGAAAAAAGCCCAGCCAATCGCAGAGAAGAGAAATGAGAAAGTGAGCACTCTAACCAAGTGATCTTTAACTTTCATCTCCAAAGCATATATATCGATAATCTTACTCAGTTGGTAACTATCTTTACCAATAGTGAGTGTTTTACCACTCACTTCAATATTTTTTTTCATAATCCAAACGTGCCTACAAACTTACAAACGATTCATAAACTCAATAGCCCGCATGTTTACACCTGATATCACACGAGGGCTGATTTCATCTGTCATGACTTCATCGCAGGGAATCATCTCGCCATACGTGATGATGAACATCCGACGCTGTTGGGGTGGTAATGCTTTGAGATGTAATTTTTCAATTAAACACCCAAAAACAGAAACATCCTCCTGCTTTTTAGAAAGCCTTCTTACACGAAAATATGTTTTATAATTAAGGCCCTTGAAAAACATGTTATCTTTATTGAAAAAATTCCTACTTTCAATGTCATCGCTAAAGTATGTACTAACACCCGCTTCAATAAAACTAACCGATAAAGTACGATTGACATACCCTTTATTATTTTTGCCTTGGAACAAATATATTTCTTGCTTGTTATGTGCTCCACTAAAACCATCTTGATACTGGTTAAACTCTTTACCTGAAAATGAATCCACTAATTCATAAGACTTAGGTATGTTGAGCTGTATAGCTGGCGATACGTTAGAGGTCAGCACGTTATCTTCAACGCCACGCTTGACATTAATGCCACAACCAGTGGCTAATACTGATAATAAAACTACTGCAAATAACTTCTTCATTTATATAACTTAATTCATTTGTTAATTCGATTCGTAAAAATAGATAGCCCCAGCTTTTTAGGCTGGGGTGGCTGAGAACTATTCTAATTCGTTTGACTTATTAATCACACTTCGGATCTAAAATAACAGTTTTTCCATCATCTTTTTCTTTCAAAAATACTATTTTGTCTTTGTTTATCACTACATCAATTTTTGTTGAGAATATTCCATTTTCTCTTATAAGGCTTGATGTAGTCACAATTTCTTTATACTCAACAATACTGTCTTCTATACCAACTTTTAAACAGTCATAAGTATAGGGGATACTGCCAGTTTCTCCTGGCTTTATAGTGGTTAACACTCCACCAGAGTATATCGAATATAGATGTATTTCATTCTCAGTCTCATTTTTTAATGATAGCTTTAATAATGCAGGACAACCAGCCAAGAGAGCCGAAGCGGTTACAATTAGTAAAACTTTAAATATCAAAATAAAGCTCTCTCTTTCACTGGACTAGTCTGCATAAAAATATCCTAGTTAATTTCCTGCATCTTGAAAACATTCTTTCTTTTCTGTATAGAAATTGACTCCATCTGGACCTATTCCCCATACTGAGTAACCATTTTCATTGTTACTTTCAAGTTCAACCATTTTTTTTATTTTTTCTTTATCCAAAATAAATAGTGTTTTTCCATTTTTAGTGCCATGAATTTCTTCTACAGCAATATCATTGCCAGCCCCGATAGGCCCAGAAAGGCAAGGGGTCCAAATATGGGAGAGCTGCTTTCCGGTAGAATATTTCACCTTTATTTCTATGCTAGTATCAAAGTCATTTCTAATTGTTGGTGGATAAAAGAAATGATCACAACCCGTCAGAAAAAAAACAATACAAAAAATGATACTTAGTCTTTTAAATGCCATAATAAAGCTCTCTCATACACTGGCCTAGTCTCCATAAGAATGTATTAGTTAATACTTCCCGTATTTTGAAAACATTCTTTCTTTTTTGTATAAAAATTAACCCCGTCTGGTCCTATACCCCATACAGAGTATCCTCCCGCATTTTTATTTTCCAACTCCGCCATTTCAGCAATTTTTTCCTTGCTCAATACTATTATATTCTTATCACCTTTAAAAACTTTAATTTCATTTATAGTTTTATTCTCTCTACCTATAAAGCTAACTAAACAAGGAGGCCAATCATGAGTCAATTGTTCTCCACTTGAATATTTTATATTAACTTTAATAGTTGTATCAAAATCATTTCTGATTTTCGGGTAATAAAAAGTATCACACCCCAAAATAAAAACAGACAAAAGAATGATTGTTATAATTCTTTTCATGGCCACCAACCTCCAGTTTTAGGTGATCTTCCGTAGTGCTGTGCTGCATTTTCAAATGAATTTCCTTGTGGGCCTGAAAGCCCACCACTTATAAAGTATACTGGGGCAAAAAAAGGACCTAGAGCCTGGTATTGGTATGTATGGGCTTCTTCATGCTCACCAATGTTTACAGTAGGGTCACCATAAGCAAAGTTTTTTTCTGGGGGAGACTCGGAACCGTAGTGCACTGTATTACCTAAAGTTAGAGCCATCCACTTATTCATGAACGGATTATTAATAAACTCTATTGCATTATGCCCAATGTTAATTGATGGATTAATATCTGTAATACCAAACCAATAGCCCACTTTACCAACGACATATCCAGTAAATCCAACCACTAAACCTGCAGCTGTATTTGGTAGAGTCCAGAGCTTCCCTAAAATATCTACTACTGTATTCAAAACCTTTGAAGCTGCGTTTTTGAATCCATTTCCATTATTCTTATAAGGATCATAGCCAAAGTGTTCTCGCCGTAGAGGAGTTGTTTGCCTTTGATTGCTTTGCATTACTGACTTACGGTCACTACCATCTATTTGATTCGATTCACCACGCCCTATTTCGTTGTAGTGATCCATTACATCATTAGCAATCTGTTCTCCATAGTTTAAAGGTTCTCTTGGCTGGTACTCTGGACGTAATGGTCCTGCATATCCCATCTTTGTATCCGAGCTATCTTGTCCACTATTACTATCATTTCCATTATCTTTTTTACCACCACCACTAAAAAAGTTTCTGATAGATTCCCAGATAAAGCCCGTTGGATCAGATCCATTTAATGGATTATTTAAACCATAACTATATCGGTTATAGCTTTGAATATTATTTATTATTTGTATAATCGGATCAGCACTTAAAAACCGACCCACATTAGGATCATACACCCGCCCGTTCATGTGGATTAATCCCACACCATCCAAATGCTCGTGGTTGGTGAAGCCTCGCTTGGTGATGGTGCTGGTGATCTGTGTAAAATCAATCGCGGCTTGCCAATCTGTCTGGCGACGTTTACCCCAGGGATCATAACTGAAGCACTCAACCACTTGGCCGTTTTGGTCGGTAATGGCCGTGAGTGAGTCTAAGTGATCACGATGGAAGTAATTGGTTTTTGTGCCATCTTCTGTGCCGGCATTTTCCGTTTTGGTGATAATGGCGACGTCAGCAATGTAATGCTTATGCTGTATTTTGCCGGTATCACTAACCACCTTCTCATAGATACCCGATTGGTAGTAGGTCGTGCTGGTGCCTGTGGGTCCATGATCAATCCGGC